>NC_019684.1:3337500-3937500 GCF_000316645.1 Nostoc sp. PCC 7524 | reverse complement strand
CAATATCAATACGCTGAACGCGGTCGAGTTTATAACGGTGTCTATGGTGCAGGTGACTTGATTAGTGTTACCGACCCACGCGGCCGAGTGACAAAATATTTACGTTACGACCAGTATGGCAATCCTATTGTCATTGAAGATGCTCAAGGCAATCAGGTCACAAGGGTATTTGACGATCGCAGTCGCTTAAAGTCCATTACTGATACCTCTGGACGGAAGGTAGAGTATGATTACGATTCCCTAGATCGGCAAATAGAAAAACGGCAAATTGATACTCTCTACGGCTTAACCTCCCAGATAGAACAGTATGAATATTTACCACAAGGTCAACTGCGGCAAGTCATTGACGGTTTAGGTCAGGTGACAGAATACGCATACGATGCCCTCAACCGCCGTATCCGTCAAACTGAATTAGACATTCTACAAGCAGACGGTTCTAAGCAAAATTTAACTATTGAGTATCGTTACGATGCCGTCGGTAATATGGTCTTGCAAACAGACCCCCGTGGTGTCGTGCGTCAGTACACTTATGACGCGCTCAATCGCCTGCAAAATATCCGCATTCTTGGCAGGCCATCAGGCACAGGTGTAGGTATTAACAGCGTGATTGCCTCCTACGGCTATGACCTACTTAATAACAGATTATTTGAGGTCAATCTGAACGGCGATCGCACTGACTTCCGTTATGATCGTCTGTATCGTGTGGTGACGACTGAGTTACCCTTTACCGATAACCAATTCGGTACAGGCAAAGCCACAGTTGATATTCAATACGACCGCGTGGGTAATATTCTGCGGCAAACTGATGCTAATGGTAACGCCACTACCTTTACCTACGATCAGATTTACCGTCTCCTCAGCACTACCGACGCAGATAACAACAGCATCGAATATCGCTACGATGCCAACAGCAACATTGTCCAAACTATCCGTAAGAGTAACGATGTTGTTACCCATATTGTCACGATTGACGATGGTAAAACCATTGCTGATGGTTTAAATCGCCCTACTACGGTGCAAGAACTTGTTTACTTAGGCGACCCCAGCAATCCTAATACCCCCACTGTCACCTATACAACCAGTTATCTCTACGATGACAAGAATAATCGTCTGGTTGTGACTAATCCCCGTGGTTTTAAAACCGAAATTCTCAACGACGGACTTAATCGCCTCTACCGTCAGGTACTAGATTTTGGCGGACTTAACTTAATCACTGAATATACCTACGATGCCAACGGCAATGTCGTCACAATCAAAGACCCCCAAGGCTATGATGAGCAAGGTAATAATACAGCGCGTGATGTTGATGTTACCTACACCTACGATGGACTCAACCGCCGGATTCAAGCCGCATATTTGTTAGGTTTGACGGAAACCTTTGTTTACGATCAAAATAATAACCTGATTAAATATGTTGATCAGCGCGGCATCACATTTACCTCGGAATACGACAACCTCAATCGTGTCCTTCAGCAAAATGTCCGCGAAACTATTAGCAATGGTGGCGAATGGTTAGCCCTGGCAAAATATGAATACAATGATCCACAAAACAAGGTTGTAGAAATTGATGCCAATGGCAACCGGACTGAGAAATTCTTTGACGCACTAGGTCGCCCCAGTAAGTTAGTTGATCCTCTCGGATTTACCGTCACCTATGCCTACGATGGTATGAATCTGCGTCGCCAAACTGATAAAAAAGGTCATGTGACGGAATACTTCTACGATGCAATTAACCGTCCAACTCGCATTGATGAATATGACAACCAAGGCGTATTCCAAACACGAGTAACAACGGTTTATGAAGATGAGAAGAATCGCATACTTAACATCGACCGTCGCGGTATTACAACCATTAACCAAAATGATTCCAGAGGACGTTTAGTTGAATTAAGTCGCCAGCATCCCGACCTTTTAGACCGCTACAACACAAATACTGTTGTTCTAGCAACCCATGCCTACGACGGCAACAACAACAAAGTTAGGTCAATTGATGCTCAGGGTAATATCACCACCTACGAGTATGACGGTGCAGACCGAATGACTCGTATGACGGAAGGCTTCAATTCTCCAGTAGCAGCAGTAACAACTTACACCTACGACCGAGTAAATAATTTACTGACCGTGAAAGATGCCCGTGAGCATGGTGGCAGCTTTGACGTACAGTACACTTACGATTCTCGCTATCGCCGGATTCGCCAAACCAATGCTGAAGGTGAAACAACTACCTATACTTTTGATGGTAATGATAACGTTCGTAGCATTACTGAACCATTGGGTCAAGATTATACCACCTTCTACCGCTACGATGAACTCAATACCCTGTTGTCAGTTGATGAACAACGCGGTGGTATTGGCGGCATTACCTATTATTTCTACGACGGCAACCGCAACAAGATTGCTCAACAGGATGCCAATGGCAATCTCGTCACCTATAAGTATGATGCTCTTAACCGCCTGACAGATTTCTACCAGCACTATGTACCCGGCACAATCGATACTAATACGGTGCGCGGTAACAACCCCCGTGGCACTAACTTTAACCCAGGTGGCAATCAGGCTACAGCACTACACTGGCAGTATGGTTATGACCCGAACAACAACCAAGTTCTGACCATTGATGCCAACAGTCAACGCGTTGAGAGCATCTACGATTACCGCGATCGCCTCCGTAGTGTTATCTACAGCAATCATCTCAACCCGAATCTGGACTACCAGATGCAGTCATTGACTTACGAGTATGATGCCAATAACAATCCGATTACAAAGACAGAGGTGAAACGGGTTGGTGGCACAAATATTACGGAAACTTACAACTATGTCTATGACAAATTAGATCGTCTGCAAAGTTCGACTAATTACGACAACAAAACGATTCAGTATCAGTACGACAAACAAGGCAACCGCACACAAATCATTGATCCTGACGGCATCATTACCCGCTACAACTATGACCAACGTAACCGTTTAATTGCAGCCATTACGGAAGATGGCACAACTGTTTATCAGTACCATCCCGACAGCTTACTCAAGGCAATTATTTATCCCAATGGCGCGATCGCTGATTACAGTTTCGCCAATGCCTATGACAAAGCCGACCGCCTCACCCGTTTCGTTAACCATACTGGCACAGTCGGCAATGTGTCGGGCATACTTTCCCAGTACGAGTACACCTACGACGATAACAGTAACCGGATTCGCCAAGTAGAAACCCAGCGTGATATCAACGCTGGACAGTCAGAAGTAACAACTTACACCTATGACCGTCTCAACCGCTTAGTAGAAGTAACCTATGGCAGTAAGAGCAAGGTTGGCTACACCTATGCTAAGAACGGTAGCCGTCTCACAGAAACTACCCAGGATTTAGCAACTAATGCTACAGTTACGCAAACATACACGTATGACCGGATCAATCGTCTGCGGAGCATAACCAATAGTACCAATGCTGCTCAAAGCGTTGCCTTTGACTACGATGACAACGGCAACCGCATTTCTAAAACAGTTGGTACAGTCGCCACAACCTTTGATAGCAATGGCAACCCGATTACAGTAATTCTCAATCCCAGTTCGAGTTTGACCTATGAATACGGTATCCGCGACGAATTGCTGCGTACTCCTAACTTAAATGGTGGTTTTGTCACCTTTGATTACAACAGCGATCGCCTACGGGTGAAGAAGAAAACAGCCACAGGAGAAACCCGCTATCTCTACGACCAAAATGCCACATTAGTTGAGTACGACAGCAACCGCAACACCACAGTTAAATACAACTACGGCTATGCGCTGCTCTCCTTGACAGATGTAACTGTTCCCGGTAGCACCAATGCTAGCGATCGTCAAAGCCAGTTTTACCACTACGATGGCTTAGGCAGCACAGCCAACCTCACTAATGAGTCGGGCAACCTGCAAATTAGCTATCAGTATGACGCTTGGGGCAACATCCGCACTCAAGTAGGTCAGTCGGTGAACCGGAAACAATACACAGGTCACTATTTTGACAGTGAAACAGATTTACATTACTTCGGGGCGCGTTACTACGACGCAGACACCGGCTTATTTATTAGCCAAGACCCATATTTAGGTGATATCAACACACCACCGAGTTTACACCGTTACTTATACGCCTATGCCAACCCTCTGCGCTACGTTGATTTAACCGGATATAGCTCAGTAGAAGCCAATACCAAGCCTTGGTTTATGCAAGATTTCAACACAGAATCTAACCCAGGCAGACGGTTACTTTACGATCACTGGCGCGAACAACAGAAATTGGATTATCAAAGAAAAATCGATGAATACAACCACAGAGAATTAGTTGCCACTTGGCAAGAACAACAGCGTGAGAAAGAAAAACGAGAAGGGACTGTAGGCGAGCAATTGATCTCTGTATTAGATGGCTGGTCAAATAGTGTAGCCTTATCTGGGAATGCCGGAACATTAGAAGCTTTTGGGGCGTTTGCTGTAGACATTGCCACGGGGCCTGCCAGAATTGCACTCTGGTTATTCGGTGATGTAGGCAAGGGTACGGGTACATTATGGGGTAAACTCGACACCCCCGCAGGTGAAGCGGCAACCTTCTGGGATTATTTAGGAGCGGCATTAGATGTTGTGGATATTGCTACAACCATTATTGGTGCGCCTAAGTTAGCGACAGCGATCGCTAAAAAAGTAGCTCCTATCACTCGTACAGCCACCCAAGCAGTTAGTCAAGTAGCTGAACAAATAGGTAGGAAAACAACAACAGTAGGTGAAAAGATAGCAGCATCCCAGATTTTTGAAGGAGTTGAAAGTCGTACAGTATTAAAAGTTACCGATAAACCTAACCTTCCCAATCAATCAAGAATATCTACTCCTATTAATCAGACTTCTAGCCCCACAACACTAGCAAATATTCCAGAGCCTCTAGACCCATCTTTAGTGAGACTTATTGAAACCCAAAGTAATCTTCAAAACATGAAGGTTGATAGAGTAGCGGAATTTTTGACTGCTCCGCGACAGTTTCGCCATCGCCTCACCTCAGATATGCCTATGGCATCTTATGCAAGAATCGAAAAGGAAGGTATGCGCCTATCAACAGGTGCAAAGGCTCACTATGGTGAAGGAGTCTACGCTTGGGAAGCAGGACAACCAGGAGTTGGTGGACAATACATTGATTTTGAAGCTCTCCCTGGAACGGCTGTTGAAAGATTACAGTTTCCAGATGGCAGGTTCTGGTATAGATTGGTTCCAGAATCTGGAAATAACTTACCTATCAGAATAGTTGGTAGCAATCTATCTCCAGAAGAAATTGCAATGGGACGAAGGATGATTGCTGATCAAAAGGGAAGTGTACTTGGAGTAGAAGCTAGTATTCTTAATCTGGATTCCTCTACACTAATTGCAGCCATTGATACCTGGACAAAAATTATTGATTTTATTAGTCCATTGCAATTAACAGTTAAAGTCCAAGAACTACCTGAAAACTCGATTGGACAGGCTGAGATTAAGCAAGTCAATCAATTGAGATGGGTAACATCAGGCACAATATTGTTAGACAATGATGCTGCGGGAGTTGGCTGGTTTGTAGATACCAAACCCTATGCAGGAGTCGAATTTAGTAGACAGTTGGGTAGTAATGTCACCCAGGCACTTGCAGGTTCTGCTGCCTATGGTAAATATGACCTCTACACAGTTTTGTTGCATGAACTAGGCCATATCTTCGGCTTTGACGCAAATAACAACCGCTTCCAGCAATTCCTCACTACAGAAAACGGTTCTCCTGTATTTACCACAGCCGACGGCACAAAAGTTACACTCTCTGCTGATGGCAATCATATCAGCGACACCGCACACCCAGAGCAATTAATGAATGCTTACTTGGCTCCTGGCGTGCGTCGTCTTCCTGGTGAACTGGATATTAAGGTAATTCAAAGTGTACGTGGTTCTCAGCCTGTAGCTAATGTCCTGCCCACTGTTACAAATTTGACTCAGTTACCTGTGACTTCTGTATCTGAGTCACCCATACCCGTTGAACAACAACTGGATTTACCGCAGGTTGTAGCTGTTAATACCCAAACTACAACTACTGCTAACTCTGCGATCGCCAATACTATCATCAACGGTGACTTTGCGATCGCCAATGGCAACGGTTTCGGCTGGACAACCCAAGGCGCAGCTAGTGTAGTCAACGGTCAAGGTGTCCTAGAAGAATCGGCATTCCAGCAATCTCGCTTTGCCCAAACCTTCACCATCCCCCAAGGCTCACAAACTCTGCAATTCCAGTTACTCAATGTCAACCTGGAGCAAACAGCTAACAATCCGGCTGATGCTTTCGAGGTGGCTTTACTCAACCCCACCAGTAAGACTGCACTCATCAAACTCAATGACCTCAGCAACACCGATGCACTGCTGAATATCCAACCTTTTGGGCAGAACCAAGGCAAGATTTACTACAACGCCAACTTTGTGCAAATTAGTGGCGTAGGTGCATCTGGTAGTGTCATCTCTCTCAACACACCACTCACAGTTAATATCAACCTCAGCAGTTTCGCTGTGAATGGTTCTACCCCCGCCACCTTATACTTTGACCTGTTAGGTTTTGGCGATCGCGATGCCAAAGTTACCATTGACAACGTAGCCTTTATTACTGGTGGCAACCTACCACCCGTAGCCGTCAATGACCAAGTAACCACCAATGAAGACTCAGCAGTAACCATTCCCGTCCTAGCTAACGATAGTGACAGTGATGGCACTTTAGATACAACAACTATAGCGATCGTAGATGATGCCCAAAATGGAATCATCCAAGTCAACCCAGACGGCACAATCACTTACACACCCAACGCCGATTTTAACGGCAGTGACAGTTTCACCTACACCGTCACAGATAATGCTGGTGCAATTTCTAACCCAGCAACAGTGACAGTCACAGTCAACCCAGTCAATGATGCACCAGTTGCTAGCAATGACACCATCGCCGTCAATCAAGGTACATCTATAAATATCCCTGTTTTAGATAACGACAGCGATAGTGATGGTAGTTTGGATATGGGTAGTGTAGCGATCGCCTCACAACCCAGCAACGGTACAGTCATAGTCAACGATGACGGCACCGTTACCTACACCCCCAACACAGGTTTTGCTGGCGATGATAGCTTTACCTACACCGTCAAAGATAACCAAGGTGCAATCTCGAATTTCGCCACTGTCAGCATCACGGTTAACCCCAGCAATAACATTGCACCAGTTGCTAGCAATGACAGCATCGCCGTCAATCAAGGTACATCTATAAATATCCCTGTCTTAGACAACGACACTGATAGCGATGGTACTTTGGATAGCAGTAGTGTAGCGATCGCCTCTTCTCCCAGCAACGGTACAGTCATAGTCAACGATGACGGCACCGTTACCTACACCCCCAACACAGGTTTTGCTGGCGATGATAGCTTTACCTACACCGTCAAAGATAACCAAGGTGCAATCTCAAATGTCGCCACTGTCAGCATTGAGGTAAATAACTTATCCCCAGTCATCACTGAGATTACTGGCGACACCAACCTCAATGAAGGTGACACTGGTATCTTTAGCGTCATTGCAACCGACCCAGGTAACGACACTCTCACCTACAGATGGAGTTTTGGCGATAATAATCAAACTGTCACGGGTCAAACTGTACAACATACCTTTGCAGACAATGGTGAGTATATCGTTACCCTAACCGTCACTGATGCTTATGGTGCAACTACGACTCAAACCTTTACTGTGACAGTTGCCAACATTGCACCTATAGTCAATGCAGGGGCAGATCAAACAGTTACTCAAGGTTCATTAGTCAGTTTTGCAGGTCAATTCACCGACCCTGGTATCCTAGATACCCATACAATTGAATGGGACTTTGGGGATGGTAATACAGCCACAGGTACACTTAACCCCAGCCATCGCTATGAACGTGATGGTAGCTATACAGTCACCCTAACTGTTACTGACAAAGATGGTGGTAGAACTCAAGATACTTTACAGGTAATTGTGAATACTCAACTTCCTAAACTCACAGTTGATGATGTCACCGTTAACACAGATGAGCAAAACAATACCTTTGCCTTATTTACTGTCAGATTATCAGCACCCAGCAATCAACCAGTCTCCTTCAACTTCAACACTAGCGATGGCACAGCCAAAGCAGGCGTAGATTATACTGCTAGCACTGGTAATCTCACCTTTGCCGCCGGAGAAACAATCCAGACAATTAAGGTAATGTTGAATCAACCGAAAGCCGGAGACATTAACCGTGATGGCAAGATAGATCAAGCTGATATGAATTTGTTATTAGCAGCACGTAATCAACCAGCCACTGCACCACAGCCAACCAACAAGGATTTCTCCCTCAATATTGGTAACGTCACCGGTGCAATTCTCGATGATAGCCTTGGTGTAGCAACGCTGTTTGGTACTCAAACTGATGCACGCGATTTAGATGGTGATGGCATGATTACAGTCCTTGATGCACGGAAACTAGCTTTGATTATCCGTTCTCAGGGTTAGGGATTGGGGATTGGGGATTGGGGACTGGGGACTGGGGACTGGGTAAAAATTCTACCTTGTCTACCTTATCTTCCTTCATCTCCTCATCTCCCTCATCCCCCTCATCTCCTCATCTCCCCACTACTCACGTTGGGACAAATCTAGAAAATTCGCCAGTTTGTAAACAATTCGCGCACCGACATTACCATCCCACTCAGCGTCACCAACTTCGCAGACATCAAAACCAATGATTTTTCTACCACTATTCACCAATTCTCGAAATAGACAAAAACTTTGCTCTAATTCCAATCCCCCAGGAACAGGAGTACCCGTATTTGGACACAGTTTGGGATCTAAACCATCCACATCAAAGCTAATGTGAACATATTCGGGTAAATGGCTGATCATTTCTTGGCATAACTCTATCCAGGTTGTTCCTGAATACAGCTTTTGTTTAATAGCTGGGTCATAATATGCCACAATGCGATGATTTGATTGGTCAATGATTTCCACTTCATCATGACAAATATCCCGCAAACCTACCTGCACTAATTTGCTAATTTGCGGTATCTTCATCGCATTAAACATGATAGACGCATGGGAAAATTCAAATCCCTCATAGGCATCTCTTAAATCTGCGTGTGCGTCAATGTGCAGAATGCCAAAGTTGGGGTATTTTGCAGCTAATGCTTGAAAATAACCCAATGGTGAACTGTGATCACCACCAATCACTGCTACTCGTTTACCCTTGTTCATTGCTGCCTGACTTTGGGTAAATAGCCATTGATTTACTTGTTGAGAAGCTTGATTAATTTCTGTCAAAACAGGAGTTAAATCTGGTGTATCGGTTAATGCTTTACCTTGTGCCAGTCGTTCAATAATTTGGGCTGCTAAGTCACGATAGTAGTTGTTTTTTTCTAAAATATCTTGGGGAATTTCTACTAGAAAAATTCCTTGTTTCCAACCATCATGATTGTCAAAGTCGAATAAATCCAGTTGAATGGAAGCATCAAGAATACGTTGCGGGCCGTTGGCTGTACCTGCACCATAGGAAACTGTGACTTCCCAAGGGACAGCAAAGACAATCAAGTTTGCAGACTCGTAATCGCAGGGCAAACCTAAGAGATTGCCATTGATTTCACCTACGCCGCTAGGATTATAGTCTTGAAGTTGATTACTCATCTATACTTATTTCCTACAATTTCAGATATGTGTCTGTACCTATATCCACATTGCCACAACCGATGCAATCCGGTTGGGTTAATACTCATGATGTACCTCACTTACTTCAAAAGTGCTGTATTTTGGGATAAGCAAAGGAAGTGAGGTGATCATGACATATCAGGAATTATTTCGCGATCGCGCGGCTGTCATCGCCACAATGCACCACAAAGAAAAGGTAATTGCTCCTGTGTTAGAACAAGAATTAGGGATTAAAGTTGTAGTCCCCCAAAATTTTAATACAGATGTATTCGGCACATTTACCAGAGAAGTAAAACGCCCAGGCACACAAATTGCTGCTGCTAGGTTAAAAGCAGAAAAAGCTTTAGAAATCACAGGTACAGGTTTAGCGATCGCTAGCGAAGGTAATTTTGCACCACATCCGTTAGTTCCCTATATTCAAGCTAATCGGGAAATAGTCATTTTATTAGATAAAGTCAACGATATCGAAATTATTGGTGAAGAATTTTCTACAGAAACCAACTTTAATCATCAAGTGGTGGCAAATTTAGATGAGGCTTATGAATTTGCTCATAAAGTCGGATTCCCTGAACATGGCTTAGTCGTTTGGTGTGGGAAATCAGCACACCAAGGCGTAGAAATTATCAAAGGTATTACCACAGAACAAAAGTTAGTAGAATCTGTGAAATTTGCTTTAGAAAACTCTCCAGATGGCCAAGTGCAGCTAGAAACAGATATGCGGGCGCTGTACAACCCGACGCGGATGAAAAATATAGAAAAAGCTACCCTTAATTTAATAGATAAAATCAGCAGTTGTTGTCCAAGATGCCATACACCAGGGTTTGAAATTACGGAAAGAATTCAGGGATTACTCTGTGAAATGTGTCATATGCCCACTACGTTAACCTATAAAGTGGTTTATCAATGTAAAAAATGTGATTTTAGTCAAGAAAAACTATTTCCTCATGGTAGAGAGTTTGCTGATCCAGCCCAATGTATGTATTGTAATCCCTAAGTTTTTGTTATTTTGAATTTTGTAGGCTTGCCTACTCTTTCCTTCAGGACGCTCCGCGAACGAGAACGCTACGCAAACCCGTAGGGTATTTTAAATTTTGAATTGATTCATGCTCATGTATGGCGATACATTGTTAATGCACAGAGATACATTGCTAATAGACATCTCCAGAAATTAAATATGCGTTTTCCAGAAACCTTGTAGAGACGTTCCATGGAACGTCTCTACATTCTTTTTTGGAGATGTCTAATGTATGGCGATACATTGTTAGTGCAAAGAGATACATTGCTAATGTATGGCGATACATTGTTAGTGCAGAGAGATACATTGCTAATGTATGGCGATACATTGTTAGTGCAAAGAGATACATTGCTAATGTATGGCGATACATTGTTAATGCAGAGGGATACATTGCTAATGTAGGGCATTACATTGGGAAGGAGACATAGCAATATCAAGACAAGGCATTAAATAAGGAGGACGTTTAGCAGGTAAACCAATTTCTCGCATAGGCAAAGTAATCAGATTCTTGATACTCACACCAAATTGTTTCACCGCTAATCGGTTTAGCAATGCAAAACCCCTACTGCTCAAGCCCTACTGATACATCTGCGTTGCCTTGAGCATATGGTAAGTAATAATTAATTGTGTCAGTGCCAAGGGGTGACTTTGCAGTGTTTCCCCAGTTGTGCCGGCGACTTTACCAATTTCTGGGTTGCTATCGCGATCGCATACCGCTCTTAAGTGAGGCATATCAGAACAGATAATATGTTCTAGCTTGTTCACCTGTTCTAAGGTAGCATGACCGTCAACTTCTAACACATCAACGGGTTTACTCATATCCCGATCTAATCCTAGGCGAATCGCTGACCCAGAATCACCATTTGTTACATTGATAATCGGTGTAAAATCTGGGTGGGGAATGGTAGGACGTAATACCAAACGCACGTTGAGGTGTCCGTTGGTTTCATCATCTGCGCCATCAGGGGGATAGAAACTCACCACTATATCAGACCATTGTCTTTGGGGACGAATAAACTGTTCTGAATCTGGTTCTCGTTTTTCTAATTCTGCTAATACTTGTTCTGGAGTATAGCCACGTTTTTGAGTATCCCGTTTCACCTTCCACTTGGCACGCAACTCTTCCGGAGGAGCAAGGTAAACTCTGACATCGTAACATTCACGGGCAGCGCGAGTAGAATAACCCAGCAAGCCTTCGATAATCACAAATTTATTCGGTTTAATGTACTGTGGTGGCTCAAAAGTTCCAGTTTTGTGGCTATAAACTGGTTTGAGAATTGACTGTCCTGTACGTAGCAGCGATAGGTGCTGCTGCATAATATCTAAATAGTTACAATCGGGGTGGAGAGCTGTGATCCCAATTTCTGCACGTTGCTTGCGATCGTAACGGTGATAGTCATCTGTACAGATAAGCGTGACATTTTCTGGGCCAAGTACCTGAGCAATTCCTCTAGTCAGTGTGGTTTTGCCAGCAGCACTATCACCAACAATACCAAGAATGATTGGACGGCTCATTAGTACCCCCCGATACAAGCAAGTTTAGTAATTAATTCGCAGAGAATTGTCTTTTTATTTTAGAGGGGTTTTGACTAAGTAAATCAAGCAGACACATTTGTGAAACATCTCTATACATTACATCGGCATTTCGGTAATCTAAAAAAGAGAAGCAATCACAAAGTATATGCGATCGCTACCCTAGGAGAACGCCTTTTCTAAAACGCCGCTATTTTCGGTAGCTCCTCTTTTGGGGAACCACCAATACTACACTGTCTCACACTACAAATTGGCTCACCGATTACACTATTTACTTAGCGCCCATCTCATCTACCGCACTACGTAAAAAGTCAACCCGTTGGTTAAAATCCCATCCCTTCACTGTATTAACAAAGTTGTCTGTTTGAGATGGCAATTCATAGTCATCAGGAACACCAATAATCGTGCCGTTTTCCATCCCTTGTGCCAGCTTCAGCCATAACTCTAGCTTGGCACTAGAACTCAAAGCTCTATAGGCATGACTAATCTCGGTATCTGCACAAGCAACGATATCACGTTGTGCTTGCAGTTGTTGTTCTTGGGGCAATGCTTGCACTTGATCAAAAAAAGCATTTGCAGGACTGGTTACAGATGACTGGTTCGTTGTTGGGCTTAAGGAATCTTTGATGTCTAAATAGCCATACCACAACAAGCCTAACTGTGTATCAGCATCAAAGCGACGGAATTGTTCTACTGATTGTCTTGCTTGTTCGTTGGTAGTGTAAGTCATAACTTTTCTCCGATTACTGTTGAGCAGTTGCCAGAGTGATTACTAACACCTGCTTAACAAAATTTAAGAAATTAACTGCGGAGATTAACCTTGCAAAAGACATAAATGGCAACCTTCACTCATGACAGATGTCGAGGTTGGGGATTGGGGATTGGGTAATAGTCATTAGTTTGTCTCCCCTGTCTCCCCTACTTCCTAACTTCTGCCTTATGAACTACCCCTGGCTGCAACGCTCCCGGAAGGGGAATTACGCGAAATTTGTTAAAATATATCTAGACAACTCACAAAATCCTTCTCCCTCAGCCGCAGAGGTAATGTAAGTAGGCTGATGTTGTAATTGATTAGCATATTTCACGACATTTGCCACGCCTACAGAAATCGGAAAATCACGCTGATTAAATAAACTTTGATCATTGGGACTATCACCAACAGTCACAATTTGTTCTAGTGCATATTCTGGAAAGTATTCTTGTAAAACTTTTAATAAACCAATGGCTTTTTCTTGTCCTTGGGGTTTAATGTGACACTGAACGTTACTGTAAGTAAATCCCCAGCCCATTTGTTGACAAAGATTACCCATCATTTGCAGTTCATCCAGACTCAAGGAAGCTACATCAAATGTCCAATCGGTGATGCGAAAACGATTATCGGCTGATTCTTGGATTTGGGGAAATTTGCGTTTTAATTGCTCAAAAGCTAAGGCTAAGTGCTGACGATGGGCTGGGAAATCCGGAATTGGTGTTAATACTAAAGTTTGTTCACTTCCAGAGGGATAGAATAAACCACCATTTTCTGCTATTGCACCTGCAACGGGCATCAGGCTATTGAGTCCGTTCATCCAACCAGCAGAACGTCCGGTAACAATGATGACTTTAATCCCAGCTGCTTGTAAATCTTCTAAAGCTTGGAGTAACCCTGTAGAAAATTTTCCCTGACGTGTCAGTGTACCATCCATATCTGTGGCGATCAGGCGAATATTACCCAAGGCGGCAGAGCTATCTTTTGCTAGTGGTCTGAGACTTTGAGGATGCCCAATAGCATCATTTGGGTTTATGTACATATGCGGCTTGTCAAAAGCTGTAAAAAATACCAATCATACAGTAAGGTGACAGCCTAAATCTGGGCATCCTAAAAATAATTAGTCCAGTGTTTTTGTTGACTACCTATGCTAACTCCAATATTCTTTGCCCAAACCCAAACCTCAAAAACGAAAAAGGTGACACAGCAAGCGTCAGCCAATGATACTCAAATTCCACCAGTTTTAATGATGACTTCTGGAGGCTTATTTGTAGCATTGGTTGCTTTGATGATTTTTGGTAAGCTCCAAGTCACTAAACTGGAGAAAAAAATCAAATTTGAACAATTCCGCGCTAAAGAATTAGAGAAAAAATTTAAACTAGCACTAGAAACAATTCGCAAGATGGAAACTAATCCCGATTTGGTGAATTCGCGGGACTTTAACCTAGATTATCTACGGATGCGGATGTCTGAGGATGTGTTTCATTTTGCGATCGTTAATCAAATTAAAATCAGAGTTAAAGATAAAATTTCCCAAGCTTTACGCCCCAATCAGTCACAGCAGGGAACAGTGGGAATTGCCAATAGTGCGGGAAGACAGGTAGATGAAATTTTTGATGTTGAATATGAATCAGGTACTCCGCCAAACATAGCTAAACGAGTGCTGTTTCGCATTCAAATTCGGTTAATGAAGTTACCGACACAAGCCACTTCTACCACTATTAGCCAAATTATTGACTGTGTTGAAACCTATCTTAGTCCAGTAGACGAAGAGAGTAATTGGCAACCAACCATTCAAGGAAGAATTGCTCATATGCACTGGGATCAAAAAGCAAAACCAACACCATTACTGGTGTTGGAGCAATCCAATGATGGTGTAAATGTGACTTTTCGCACCCAACGCCAACAAAATTCATCAACACCACAGAAGGAGTCTGGAGTCAAACAATCAGGTAGGTAACTTTGCTTTCAGGGTGTAGCCATACCAAATCTAATTCACATCCCCACTCCCCACTCCCCACTCCCTGATTTATGGTTTTTCGCTCCATGCTCCCGAATCGTAACTGATCACTACACTTTGGGAATCACGGGCAAGAAGTCCATCTTCCATTTCGACGATGCGATCAGCTATGTCTAGAATCCGGTTGTCGTGTGTTACTAGCAAAATGGATGTTCCCTGATCTTTGGCTAGACGCTGCATGATTTCTACCACATCCCGTCCTGATTGTTTATCTAAGGCGGCTGTTGGTTCGTCGGCTAGCACCAGTGGGGGATTGTTGACTAGGGCGCGAGCGATCGCAATTCTTTGTTTTTGTCCACCAGACATATTATCTGGATAGTAATCAACCCGGTTTTCTAATCCTACAGCTTTGAGCATAGCTTCGGCGTTAGCGATCGCGTCCTGTTGGGAAACATAATCGTTTAATTCCACCGCCATTTGCACATTTTGTCTAGCTGTTAAAAACCCTAGCAAGTTGTGAGCCTGAAAAATATAGCCAATGCTGCGCCGAATTTGTACCAGCTGACTTTGACTTGCACCAAATAATTCTACGCCTAAAAATTTTAGACTACCCTCTTGCACAGAGCGTAAACCACCAATCAAACTCAGTAATGTGGTTTTACCTGAACCTGAAGGCCCCGTCATAATCACAATTTCCCCTGGATAAATTTCTAGGTTAATGTCAAATAAAATCTGCCTTCTGAGTGCGCCTCTGCCATAGTAATGATTGAGATTACTAATGGCAATTACAGGTTCTTGTCTCATGATTAATTAGTTTGCTAGGAGTGATTAGTTCCGAGACGGAACTGTGGTGCAGTGAAGGAATGAAAGTTTATTATTACTAAATTATAAATTCTCTCAATCAAATTCAATTATTGATTAATATTCAATTTATAATTTATTTCCTCTGTTTTCAAGACATTAAAAAATATCTGCTGGGTCAGCAGAACGTAATTTTCTCACAGCAATTGTGCCAGAAACAACGCACATAATAAATGTTAAAATCAACACTGTAATAGCACGTTCAAAGCTCATAAAAACAGGTAGCAGTGTAGCATCTCTAGCAGTTTGATACATTAACAGTGAAAAAGCCCATCCGGGAATATAACCTAGAAAAGCTAATATTAACGCTTCTTGTAGAATAACTGATAACAGATATTTATGGGTGTATCCTATGGCTTTCAAAGTGGCATATTCAGATAAATGATCAGCAACTTCTGTGTAGAGAATTTGATAAACAATCACGGTACCAACAATAAAACCCATGATTGTACCTAAAGTGAAAATAAAACCAATTGCTGTACTACTTGCCCAATAATTACGCTCAAAATCAATAAATTCCTGTTTAGTTAAAACATTAATATCTTGGGGTAAATAGTTCCGTAACTCTTGAGCAACAGTATTGGCATTATATCCTGGTTTTAATCTAATTAAACCAATATCAATTAATCCTTTTTGCCGATTCAGAAATAGCCTCAGAAAGTTAACATCGCTGGTAATTAAATTACCATCTGCTCCAAAGGAGGCACCCAAAGTAAATAGCCCGCCAACCCTCACCCGTCGCCTACGTACTTCGGCTGTGACATCTTTCCCTTGCTCAAAATATTTAGCAATAGGGCCATATTCCTGTCGGGAAGAACGGTCAAATAGCACCGTATCTGGAAGTTTGAGCTTATCTAAATTTTCTTGCACTCCGGGCAAATTGAAGACGTTTGTTTCTGGGTTAATGCCAAATACCAGAATGCTTCTAGTTTTACCAGTATCAGGATTTTTCCAAACCGAGTAATCTAAATAGATAGGATGTACAGATTGTACTGATGGTAATTCTAAAGCTTTGTACAACCGTCGTTGTGAAAAGCCTTTCATTGCCAATACAGCATTAGATTGACGGTTAAGTAAGACAATATCACCCTGTAAGCTGCTATGTAACCGGACATTACTATAGTAGAGAGCATCCCGGAAACCAAGCTGCATAAACATCAGGATATCAGCAAAAGCAATTCCTGCTAAAGCTACAGCTAAACGAGTTTTTTCTCGTGTTAATTGTAGCCAGGCAAGAGGGATTTTTTTTCGGGTGATTGTTGTTAGTAATTCATTCATTAAGTAGCTCAGTGTTAAAAATTATCGCTATGGCAAGGCAGGAGGCAGGAGGCAGGAGGCAGGAGGGAAGAGGGTTTGAGCCTAGTTTATTTTTCTTAACATAGTTGTGTTTTTTCCCACCGACTTACTTAGTCATTAGTCAATAGTCATTAGTTATTAGTCATTAGTGAAAGAGTTATTAGTTACTCTTCACTGTTCCCTCGCTTTATTGGTTATTAATTTCGACCAAGACTTTGGCGTAGGTTAAACCAGAAACTTTTTGACTATCTTCTGGTGACAAGGCGATTTGTACTTCAACGACTCTGGCATCAACATCAGCTGCGGGGTCTGTATTTAGCACGTCTTTTTTACCGATTTTTCTACCAACTTCGGTGACAGTTCCCCTTAACTCACCGCTAAAAGCGCCGTTGTCACTGGTGACACTGACATTTTGACCTAAACGCACTCTCCCAATGCTGTCTTCAGGGACTTCTGCAATCACTATCATTTGCTCAGTTTCACCCATTTCAGCAATGCCTTGAGAACTGATAGCTTCGCCTGATTTGGTATGAACTTTGAGAATTTCGCCAGCTGATGGTGCTTGGACATAGCTTAATTTTAGTTCGGCTTCGGCTCTTCTAACGTTAGCGATCGCATTACTCACTTGAGCTTGCGCCATCTGCACATCAGTAGGACTAACTTCTACCAGTCTTTTGAGTCTGGCTCTTTCTTCTTCGATTTGTCTTTGCAAGGTGGCTATGGTTTTATCACGGTTAACTCTAGCTTCTACTAACTGCTGTTGTAAGCTGGCTAAAGTTTTGACTTGGTTAGCTCTGGCCTCAGCTATTTGCTGTCTTAACATCGCTACCGCTTGCCGGAGGGTGGCTTGAGTTTCAATTACCTGCTGATTAGCTGTAATCGCACTTAGTCGCCTTCTATCTCGCTCTTGCTGCGAAATTGCACCTTGTCCATAGAGAAAATCATAGCGTCCAGCATCAACCTGAGCATTACGTTGCTCGGCTTTGATTCTGTCAAGTGTTGCCCTTAAACTATCTTGTTGTCCTCTGAGTTCAGCTTCTAAGCGATTGACTGTTGCTTGTTGAGAAATTTTTTCTGCACTTAATTGAGCCGCTATGCGCGTAATCATCGCTTGTTGAGCATCACTTTCTCCACGTAATTGCGCTTGCAAGCGAGCAATAACTGCTGTTTGAGCTTGAATATCTCTTGGTGAACCTACTCTGACTTGCGCCAAACTAGCACGGGCTTCTTGGAGTTTTGCTTTTGCTTCCTCCACAGCAGCTAGTTGGGTATCGTGGTTATCTAAAATGGCAATCACTTGACCTTTCCTGACGCGTTCTCCCTCTTTCACAAATAGTTGCT
The DNA here is from genome assembly GCF_000316645.1 of Nostoc sp. PCC 7524. NCBI lineage: Bacteria > Bacillati > Cyanobacteriota > Cyanophyceae > Nostocales > Nostocaceae > Nostoc > Nostoc sp. PCC 7524. Next base: position 3,919,047 of record NC_019684.1, on the reverse strand, counting down.
TCACTCGTGACGCTGATTGTAATCCCCCCATAGGAGCTGAAAGTCTAATGACTTCTCCTTGTGGTTCTAAACGTCCCAAAGCACTAATACTGCTAGCAACAGGTTTGATGGGGACAGCTGGGTTATTTCTGATTTGCTCGAATTTTGCTGTAGCTAGTAACCCAGCCGCAACTGCTACTGGTAACGCGACAGCAAGACCCCACCAAATCTTAGGTTGTTCTAGCTCCAGTGGCTGCTCTCTTGACCTTGGCTGCTCACTCACCCTTGACATGGTTTTTTGCCTGTTTATCTGAAATTGTGCTGATGAAAATAAAAAAGCAAGTGAAATAAATACAAAAGAATTTTTACATCTTGCACCAGTTTTTTTATTGCAATCAAAGCCAGGTGGGCAATGCTGAAAATTTCCTCAAGCCCTGATTTTTACATCGTTGGCATTGTCCACTCTACGATTATTGAGAGTGCTCCACAGCTGGCTGACAAGCAGCTTAGGAGGGTGAGATGCAAATTTGATAATGTTAAATATCTATCTCCCTCAGATATTATTTTTGGTAGCAACCTGAGCTTAATAACACTTTGATGCAAAAAATTCCTCAACCCTGATACAAGGTAGATTTTGATGTTCCCCATTAACAACAGAGAGACGGGGGAATCAAGGGTTGAGGGTTTGAGCGCGTAAGTTCTGAGTCAGACAATCTGATTTTGCAGATAGATTTCAGTTTGCCAAACTGCGCTCAAATTTTCTGCAACTTAGATGACTTTATTGGGTGTTTTTGCAGATGTTTTACCCAAAATATCATCAAAATTCAATTTTTGCAGCTAAATTTGGTACTCTAGAATAACATTTACCTAAAACTATTGACACAAATTTACCAACAAAAATCATAGCTAATGACACTAGCAAAAAATAGCAAGTTTTTGTGCAATTGGTCAATGATGAAAAAACGTATTCTAAATGGTGTATTTCTAACAATACGTTTTCCTAAACAGGATACTATACAAGTATTCTAAATTGCTGGTTGGGGTAGTCAATAGTCAATAATTTTTCTCTCCTACACACGCCACTTGCTACAACGGGGGGAACCCCCTCCGGCTTCGCCACTTTGCTTATGACGGGAAACCATGCACGGCAGTTGCACCCTGCGGGAAGGCTAACGCCAACATGGGGGAAACCCTCTTCCCTGCGGGACGCTCCACGAAAGCGCAGCCTCTGTCTATGACACGCTACGCGAACGTAGGACTTAAGTCCTTACTACGAACTAAATGCAATTTTTTTACATTACATTACTTTACATAGTTTGTTTTTTTTTAAGTCGTTCTACCGATACCTAAACTCCTGTCTGAGTAATAATTATTGTATGATTGCCATATACTTAATTGTGATTAAATAATTAAATACATCTATACGATAGTCTCTCAGTATGATCAAAAAAAGAATTACTGTTGCTGCTGCTCCTGAATTGATCAAACAGGCAGAATCATCTTTGATTAGACTGGGATTTGAATCAAAATCTAATTTTGCTAAGTTTACATTGATATCTCGAAGTACAGTTACCAAATTTTTTCAGGGTCAATCTATTCAAATTGATTCCTTTAAAACAATATGTGCAGCTTTAAACTTGAATTGGCAAGATTTTGTAGCAACAAAAGAAAAAGAATCTGTTGTGACATCAACAATAAAATATTGCTGTACTTCTGCAACTAATCACGAGGAAGGAATAATGCAAACACTTCACCGTCAAATAACTGTTATAGATATTCAGAATCAAACAAAAAAAGCAATTATTACTTTAGAAGGTGATATTAATTGTGTGGATAATGTGAAGCTTCTGCAAACTATTTTAAGGGAATATTCAGGAGATACCATTACAATTATTGATATCAAATCAGGTAGTATCAAGTTATTTATAGAAGGTTCGCAAGCGGATATAGAAAGAATTGTAAATCTTATTCAAGCAAAAACACTCACAGAATTAAATGGTTTTCCTATTCAAAGTATTCAAATGTTGGATACAGATGAAAGTAGAGATAATCAACGGAATAACATAATTTCTTTATCTGGTAAGTTTGATAGACGCAATTTTCCAGTAGGTTGGGATATTCCAGGAAAATTCATAAATAAAAAAAATACTCAAAAACAGCAGAGTTTATTATTTCAAACCAGAAGTCGGGATAATGAGGAAAACGAAATCGGTAAAATTATTAATATAAGTGAAATCAATACACCGCTACTTCTAAAAATTAAAAAAGAAGAGATAGAAGAAACTAAAGTTGACGGTTTATATAGTATAACTTTACAAGTATCTACCACAAATGCTGAGGATAAATTACCGGAAAATCTGAAAATTTTGGTTTTTTATGAAGCATCAGGAGAAATGATAGATGAAAAAAAGACAGGCAAAAAAACCCTGCGTTCTAGTTTTATGATTGAATCACAAGTTCCGTTTTATATCGAAATTAAACTAGGTGAAGAAACGATTGAAAAAGGGTTATATGTATTATAAATAATTCTAAATTATGGCAATAGTATTTAATTAATATACTGCACTATAAATTGCAAAATTATTCACTGCATTTTAAAAATGATGTTGGGCTTTGTTCTCCTTGGTAAAGCCCATAGTTACCACTAGACTCTACAAATTTAAGTTGATAACCAGATACAATCTCTAGCAAAAAGGTTCCCAAACCATCGGACTGAACCTGGATAGATTTACCATCAGAAGACCATTTTCCAGAATAATTCTTAAAATGCCAATCTCGATCTCTTATTGTAATGCCTCCGCCTGAAGCAGGTTGAGGATTGTCTCGCCGTCTCGTAACTTTGTATTCCTTATTAGCATCAAAATAATGCCTTTCTTTAATATTTCCATCGGGAGATAAGCCTTGCCAACAACCGAGAAATGAGGGTGAACTCGAAACTTCACTGCTTTGCAAATCGGAATTGCTCTGATTGCTAGATTCTGCCGAACAGCCTACTAAGCACAGTAAACTAATTGCAATTAATTTTGACACTCTGACTATAGCGGTGGTAGTAATCAGTAATTTATGGTACTTTTTCATGATAATGTCTTAATTTACTACACAGGAAGAGAATGTTTTATCTAGGATTGTAAATTGTACAGCACAAATCAATAGATTTACCAGGAAGACGCTTGGGTGTACTGTAACCTATGGATTTATAAGAGTTAGAACCCACTACTTGAACAGTTACAGATATGTCGTGTTTGAGATTTTTAATTGTGATCCAATTTACAAAAGGATTAAAATTTCCTCCAGAAGATGGGTTTTGATTAAGCAACTCTGGTTTTACATTATCTATCTCTATCCTAATATCACCAAAAGTGTAATTACCATTTCGACGAAGATTAATCCTTCCTTGTTGTCTAAGTTTGTGGATTGCATCAACGGCAAATTGAACCGTATTACTAATACTAGGTTGAGATTGAGCAATTAAGATACTTTTATATTTTATAGAATCTATAGTATTAAATTCTGGACTATTTTGTGCTTGAGTGCTGTGAATATTCCACCCAAATATAGAAACTATGGCGGTGGTGGTTATCAGTAATTTATGCAGCTTTTTCATGGTAATCTCCTTAATTATTAAACACTAAGAGAGTTTTTGCAAATTAACAGACGAAAAAACTCATATAAATTAGGTTGGAGTGAAGAAAAACCCCATATCACCCAACCTACAAGATAGGCGATCGCGCTTAATCTACTAGCATCCCTCAGATGAAGCAAGACAATTGCTTTCACGTAGACTTTCTAGATCAAGTTCTCCTTGTTTTTGCCAAAAAGAATCCATTTCTTCTTTAAATCTTCGTTGCGATCGCGTGCGAGGAGGATTCTGTCTATAGTATTGTTCCCTTCGGAAAGCAGGATCTTGGGGTGCATATTGATTTTGCCTACATTCTACGGGAATTGCGTTTTCTGCTGCTCTCGCATTACCTGTAATCGCTAAACCCAGTAAAGAACCGATCGCTGCTCCAGTGCAATGTGCTGGTAGAGATTGCGCTTGAGCTATGTTCATATTTCCACCAAAAACAGAGGCTATAGCTGTAGTAGTCATCAGCAATTTATGGAATTTCATTGTAATTTACTCAAAAAAAATTGTCAGTTGTTATTGATTACTAGAAATTAAAACGAACCGCACTATAATACAGTTCTAGGCTGGATTTTCTTGCTCTTCATTAACTAACTCGATCCAGTACCATAAAGCCACTGATACTGCATAAGCTAATTCTTCTTTCCACCCATGAACTTTGACCAAGAGTGCCTGATACAATTCAGGCATTGACTTGAACACCATTTTTTCCATGCTTTTTACAAGTGGTAAATTAGGATCGATAGAAATTAATAGATTATGCGCTTGCTCAACCTGATTTTGTGTAATTGTAAAACTCCATTGATGTTCTTTTAATGCTTTGTTAACTGCATCCACGGCTTTTGGCATTAAATATTTATAGGCAGATGCTCCGGCTGCGACACCGGCAACAGAAGCAATAGATGCTACCGTTATCTTACTGGTAAGACCCAACTTAACTAATAAGCCTTTGCCAACAAATGCTTTTAAAAGCCCGACACCAAATAAAAATGGTAAAGCCATAATTTTTTTCTTTGAAAATAGATTGGATAATTTTGGCTGATTTCAGGTTAAACCCAAATAAATCCAATCCTGTCTGAGTAATGATTATCTTTTGTTTGTTTTATGATTTCCTAATGCTTAAGTTTTGATAAAATACACAAGCATCATCCAATATAATCTTTTTTCAGACTAAGAGACTTCCAGATAAACAATATCCAAAATGTAGGGTGCGTCAGTGCGATAGAAAATAACTATACCCAGAAATTATTCATACTGACGCACCCTACCAAGCCTAGTCAGATTGTGTTGAGATCACATCCTTGAACAGAGGCTGGAAGAGCTTTAAATTCAGCATCGGCGATTACATTTTTTTACCACTATTCTATATTTCGCTGTTCTCTAGCAAATAAGCCGTTGTCATATCCTAACTTATAAGATGGTTCGCTATCGTAACGTGTCTTGTCAAGCGATTTTCCCGCCATTGCAGCATCCCAACCTGCCTGGTACTGTAGCACATTTGCCGCAATCTCAAGCCCTTTATTAAAAATATCCCACACACTCATTTTTGAACTCCTTTTGTAAGTACAAGGACAAAAAATCCACAAATTTTAAAGATAAAATTTAATAACTAAATACCACTATAAAATCAGAAATTGAAATTTCTGTCTGACTAATGATTATATTATGTTGATTTTCTGATTGCTTTATGTTTAACCTGTGATAATCTACACATTAAAAAAGTTTCCAGAGATTATGAGTAAATCAGTAATTATTGACTTAGGGCTGGGTAATTTAGAGCAAGACACCCATGTTAGAGTCAAGTTATGGTGGCATCCAGAGCAAAGAAGACCAGATGAATATAACGCCAAATTACCACCAGATACCATACTTCCTAGACTATACAAAATTTGGCAAAGGCTTTATGATATCCGCTATCAAACTGTCCGCAGTCGTTCATCTTTAACTTTATTACCGAAAAAGCCTCCTCAGACTTATAACCGCAAATGTCCTCAATGGAATTTTGATGATTTGTGGCACAGTATAGATAATTTATTTAATTATCCTCACCAGGATAACGTATTACAACAATTAGATGATTTTATTCGTTTTGATGCAGGACTATTAGACCTATGTGAAAATGTTGATGAGAGTGATATCAATAAAAATTTAGTATTAGCACAGCAGAAACTAGAAGAACGTTTTAATATTTGGCTGCAATCTCAAGAATTTGTTAATTGCCGCTATCAATGGGATAAAAATGAATTTTTAGATATCAATGATGAAATTTTTGTTATCTTCCAAATTCAAGATCATTTAATCCGCAAACTTCCTTGGCATCAGTGGGATTTTTTTGATAAATATCCCTTAGCTACTCATGGTTTTGGTTCTCTTTCTTACCAAGGTAGATTTGTCGGTTTAAAATCTAGCAATCAAGTGGAAATTCTCGCAGTTTTGTGTGATGACGAAGGAATTGACTTACAACAGGAACGCAGTCTTTTTGCAAAGTTGGTTAATGATTGGGATGCTAAAATAGACTTTATGCCTTTTCCTTTCGACCGTAACCAGTTAGAAGAAAGGTTAGAAAAAGGCTGTGATATTTTATTCTTTGCTGGACATAGCAAAACTCAAGGTGAGTCGGGACATATATATATTAATGACCAGGAAAGTCTCACAATTAACGATTTAACCAATGCTTTTGAAATTGCCATTGATAATGGATTGAAATTGGCAATTTTTAATTCTTGTGATGGATTGGGATTAGCAAATGACCTAGCAAAATTGAATATATCTTATGTAATTGTCATGAAAGAGCAGGTGTCAAATTTCATTGCTCAGGAATTTTTTCGTTATTTTTTAGAGTTTTTCGCTCAGGAAAAATATCCTGTGTTTTTAGCAGTTCAAGAAGCTAGGAATAAGCTAAAAAAACATGATTTAGAACATCCGGGAGCATCTTTTTTACCTGCTCTTTGTACAAATCCCGCAGTGGTAGAACCTCTCACCTGGGAAAATTTACGTGCTGGAAATCTTCAAGGTTGTCATTCTGATTGGGGTGATGTACCTCCTGTTAACCATTTTTTTGGACGCACACAGGAGTTACAAAAATTAAAACAATGGATAGTTAATGAACGCTGTCGAGTGTTGGCTATAGTTGGTAGTGGAGGAATAGGTAAAACTGGACTTTCTGTAAAGTTAGGTCAAGGTGGGATAGGTAAAACAGATTTGTCTGTGAAATTAGCCAGGGGTATTCAAGGTGAGTTTGATTATATCATTTGGCGATCGCTCCTGAATGCTCCACCATTTACAGAAATAATCACTGATATCATCAAATTCCTTTCTCACCAACAAGAAACCAGTTTACTGGAATCGGCAAATTTGCAAATTCAGAGATTAATTGCATATTTACAACAACATCGTTGTCTTGTAATTTTGGATAACCTGGAGTCAGTTTTAACAGATGGAAAATATCGAGATGGTTATAGTGATTACGGTGAAATGTTACAGCAATTGCAGCAAGTAAAACATCAAAGTTGTGTTTTGCTGACTAGCAGAGTTATCCCACCGGAAATTGAATTGACAAGGTATAAGGATGGTGGAGTCAGAATTTTAGAATTAACAGGTTTACGAGAAATAGAAGCAGTCAAGAAAATATTTCAGCAAATCGGTCAATTTACAGCTACAGATGAAGATTGGGAAAACTTAATAGAAGTTTATGGTGGCAATCCCCTGTTTTTAGAATTAAGTGCAGGTTTCATCAAAGAACAACATAACGGAGAGATTGCTGTTCTTTTAAAGAAAGAACAACATCTTTTAGCAAGGAGCATGGAAGATGATTTATTGAGATGGCACTTTCAACGATTAAGTCTAGCAGAAAAAGAAATAATTTACTGGTTAGCAATTAACCGAGAAGCTGTTTCCGCGTCAGAACTACTAGAAGATTTACTATCAACATTTAAATTCCAACAAATTGAGCAAAATATACAATCTTTAAAAAATAAAATTCCCCTAGAAGAAATAACAGAATTTTCTACCAACATTCGCAAATATACACTACAACCAGTTTTGATTGAATATATAACTAAGCAACTTATCAACCAGATTGTAAATGAAATTAGAAATAATACACTGCAATTATTTACTAGCCATGCTCTTTTAAAAGCTCAAGGAAAAGAATTTATTAAAAATATTCAGATTCGCTTAATTATCAAAGCAATTATTGAGGAATTAATTTGCAAATTTGAATTTCAACGTATTGAGGATGATTTAAGCAAAATATCCCAAGTTATCTCTGAAAATCAGTTGGAAATCATACATAAAATACGTAAACAAATAGATAATTTATGTAATCAAGTCAATCTAGAATATCTGCTAATTCCTGTTCTTTATAGTTTACGACAACAAGATAAAAAATCAGGATATGGTGCTGGTAATATTCTAAATTTGTTGATTCAGGAACAAAATCTGAAAAATGAACAACCTGTTGTGAGTAACTATGATTTTTCTGATTTGACTGTTTGGCAAGCTGACCTCCAAAATGTGGATTTACTGGATGTCAACTTTGCTTATTCTGATCTAACTAAGTCTGTTTTTACTCAAAATCTTGATTTTTCATTGTCAATTGCAATCAGCCATGATAACAAGCTTCTCGCTTTAGGTAATGGTGATGGCAGCATTAGTATTTGGCAATTGGAGAATTATCAGTATATTACCAATATCCTAGCACATAGTGAATGGATTTATTCATTAGCTTTTAGTCCCGACTCTCAATTAATTGTTAGTAGCAGTTATGACAATACAGTAAAGATTTGGCAATGGAATTATGAAACCAATCACTATGAGTATTTAAGGACTTGTTATGGACATACAGGAAGAGTAAGAGCAGTTGTCTTTAGTAATAATGGTAAATTAATTGCTAGTGGCAGTGTTGATAAAACAGTCAGAGTTTGGGATGTTGAAACTGGTAAATGTCGGAAAATTTTACAAGGACACACGGCTCAAGTTAACTCGGTTTGCTTTAGTGCTGATAATAAATTCATTGTTAGTGGTGGTGGAGATTGCACAGTAAAAATTTGGAATATTGAAACTAACAAATGTCAAACTTTACAAGGACATACAAGCTGGGTTCTATCTGTTGCTTATATCCCTCATAGTAATTGTTCAATTGTCAGTGGCGGTGATGATGGAACATTAAGACTGTGGAATAGTGTAAATTTACAAGATTATGAAGAACAAATTTTATTAGAAAATTCCACAAGTATCTGGTCTATCGCTTGTAGTAATGATAGTAAATTAATCGCCACTGGACATGAAGACAAAAATGTGAGGATTTGGAGCCTTGAAAACCAGGAATGTATCAAAATATTTACTGGACATAACCAAAGAGTAACAAAATTAGTTTTTTCTTCTGATAACAAAACTCTTATTACTCTTGGAGAAGATAGAAAAGTAATGTTTTGGAATATAAATAATAGCCAAAATTTAAAAAGTATACAGTCACATAATATTTCGTTTTTATCTGTTTCTTTTAGTCAAGATCATCAATTTTTTGCTAGTGGCAGCAGTGATGGAATTGTCAGATTATGGAATAGAGCGACAAACAAATGTGTAAAAACGTTTACTGGACATAGTTCATGGGTTTGGTTTGTTGCTTTTAGCCCTGATGATCAATATATTGCGAGTGGTGGAGAAGATAACACAGTTAGACTTTGGAATTTAAATGATTACACCAGTCAGGTTTTGACTGCACACAGTTCATGGGTTATGTCAGTTGCATTCAGTCATGACAGTAAATTTTTGGCTAGTAGCAGTAATGACCAAACGGTAAAAATTTGGGATCTAAAAAATTTGCCAGGAAACCAATATCAACCATGTCAGACATTATCAATAAATTCTGGATTGATCAGACAAGTAGTTTTTCATCCCCAACATAACCACATCATTGCTACTTGTGGTGCTAATAATTTAGTAATAATATGGGATCTGGTAGAAGATAAACATCTTCAAATATTAGAAGGACATACCAATGAAATATTGTCAATCTCATTTTGCTCTAATGGTAACTACATTGCAAGTAGTAGTGCAGATAAGACATTGAAAATTTGGGACACAATTAATGGTAGTTGTCTAAAAACTCTAACAGAACACACAAGTAGAGTCAGGAAAGTTAATTTTAGTCCTGATGACAAGTATATTGTTAGCTGCGATGATGATCACACAGTAAAACTCTGGGATGTAAAAGATTTATCAAAAATTTCTCTGCTCCAAAATTGGCAAATTCATAATGATAGGGTATGGTCTGTGGGTTTTAGTCCTGATAGTAACTATCTTGCTAGTTGTAGTTCAGATCAAACTATTAGGTTGTGGAATATTCAAACATATTCTGACCCCTTAATTCTGAGAGTACAGCCGTATGAAGGTATGAATATTACAGGCATTAAAGGCTTAAATGAACAACAAAAGGCTACACTAATAACCTTGGGTGCAGTGATGGACAGTGATTAATATTCAAGAGTTTTTGACTGTTGTATACACATAAATCTAAGATTCCTATGTTCAACTTTCCAAATCACCCAGTAAGCGCCGAATGAGTGCTGCATCTTCACTGTTGGGAGTTTGGGTTAGATACCTTTGCAAATCGTCAGATGCTTGGTTGTAGTTACCTAGTTGATAGTTGAGTAGTCCGCGATCGCGCACTTCTGAGGTAGCATCAGGAAATAACAGCAAAATCCGTTCTACTACAGCCAAACTTTTTTCTAGTTGCTGCTGTCTGAGATAAATATATTTCAAATTGGCCAGTATTCGTGCCAAAAATTGCCGCTTACTGACTGTAGCTAAAAATTCCGGGCGTAAAGGCACGTTTTGCTGAAACATTTGATTGAGCCTATCTTGACAATCTTGAGCAAACATCACTTCGCCGCGATTGAAGGCATCGACAAAAATTTCCATATCTGGAATCGCAGGACGAATCAGGAAATGTCCAGGCATTCCTACACCTGCCATCGGAAAATCTACACGCCGGGCAATCTCCAAATAAACCAGCGCCAAAGTAATAGGAATACCCGTGCGTCGGTCAATTACATCATTTAAAAAACTATTGCGGGGGTCATAATAGTTACTCTGATTCCCAGCAAATTCTAAGTCATCGTAGAGATATTGATTGATAGTTTGAATAACTTTCAATGGATAACGCGGAGATGGTAAGCGTTCTTGCACTTCATCTGCCATTGTATCCAAAACATTTAAATATTCTTCGATATCAATTTTCGGATATTCTTCTTTAGCAATGTACAAAGCTGCCTTGGCCAAGTCGATATGTTCATCGGAATGCTGAATCTCTTGGTAAAAATATTGTCGTGGCAGAGAAAAATTCATAAGCAACACCTGATGACAAGTAGGGGTATTGGGGGTTGGGGACTGGGGATTGGGGATTGGGGATTGGGGATTGGGGACTGGGTAAAAATTCTACCTTGTCTACCTTGTCTACCTTGTCTCCCTTCACTCCCTCATCTTCCCCTACTCCCTACTTCCCTACTCCCCACTCCCTCAATCATGGTTTTTAGTAACAGAAGCCGCAGTTTTTCTATCCAATGAGGTTGCACCTGTTTCTAAGGCTGGCTTCTGATTTGATTTGAACAAGCCTTCAGTCATTGTCTTAATTACAATATACAAGACAGGCACGACAAACAAGCTTAAAAAAGTAGCAATCAGCATCCCGCCAAACACGGCTGTTCCTAAAGATTGGCGACTCCCTGCACCTGCACCTGTGGCGATGGTTAAGGGGAAAATCCCGATGAGGGTGGAAAAGGCAGTCATGAGAATTGGGCGTAAACGTTCTTGGGCGGCTTCAATTGCGGCTTTGGCAATGGGAAGTCCTTGTTCATGCAGTTGGTTAGCGAACTCCACAATCAAAATTGCATTTTTACTGGCTAAACCAATCAACATTACTAAACCAATTTGACAGTAAACGTCATTGGCAAAACCTCGCATTGATTGCGCTACCAGTGCGCCAAAAATTGCTAAAGGCACTGATAAGAGAATAATCATCGGGTCTATGTAGTTTTCGTATTGCGCGGCTAGTACCAAAAATACAAAGACCAGTCCTAATCCAAAAATCAGAGGTGCTAAACCACCAGATTCCTGTTCTTCTAGAGAAGTACCAGACCATTCATAACCATAGCCAGGGGGTAAAATTTCTTGGGCTAATTGAGCCATTTTCTGGAGGGCATCCCCGGAACTAAAACCAGGAGCAGCAGCACCATTAATTTCTATGGAACGGAACAGATTATAGTGGTTGATGGTTTGCGCTCCCACTACAGAACTAATTTTGACTAAGTTGCTGAGGGGAATCATTTGATTAGTTTGCGATCGCACATACAATTGTTCAATATCTTTGGGGTTAGCGCGAAACTGTTTGTCTGCTTGTATATACACTCGATAATTACGCTGTTGCAGATTGAAATCATTTACATATTGAGAACCCAACGCAGTTTGTAAGGTGCTAAAAATATCATCTATAGCAACTTGTAGGGCTTTGGCTTTGTTGCGGTCTACTTCCACCAATAGCTGTGGTGTATTCGCCGCAAAGGTACTAAACACCGCTTGTAATCCTGGTGTTTGATTGGCGCGTCCTAGTAATTGCCCCATTGTCTGCACCAAATCTTCTAAGCCGCTATTCCCTCTGCGATCTTGGAGTTGAAAGGTAAAACCGCCAAAGTTGCCCAAACCTTGAATTCCTGGGGGATTAACAGGAAAGACTCTGGCTTCTGGGATAGATAATAGTTTTCCGCGCAATTTCCCGATAATTGCTTGTACTGATTGATCGGGTCTAGTACGTTCAGCCCAAGGCTTTAAGGTAGTAAAAATAACCCCAGTATTGGCAGTGCTACCACTAAAACCAAAGCCTCCGACAGCAAAGGTACCGACAACTTCAGGTAGTGGCAGGATTTCTTTTTCTACCTGTGCCATCACATCGCTAGTGTATTGCAGTGAAACCCCTTGCGGCCCTTGAATAATGGTAATGAAATAACCTTGGTCTTCATCGGGTAAAAAGGCTGTGGGAACTGAGGTATAAAGCCATGCTGTCATGCCCAAGGAAACAATGAATAGACCAATGATAATGCCTTTGATGTGGGTGAGGAAAACAAGCGATCGCCTATATTTTTCCCTTACCCCATCAAGAAAGCGATTAAACTGATCAAACATCCAACCCAGCCAGCCTGATGGTTTTTGTCCTTGACGCAGTAACAAAGCACACAAAGATGGTGTCAGAGTCAAAGCCAAAAAAGTCGAAATGACAATCGAGAAGGCGATAGTTAAGGCAAATTGGCGATAAAGTGCGCCAGTAGTTCCGGGGAAGAATGCCACAGGAATAAACACCGCCATCAATACTAAAGAAGTAGCGATAACTGCACCAAACAGTTCTGCCATTGACTCACTAGCAGCACGGCGAGGATTGACACCCTTATCTTGAATAAAACGGCTAATTTGTTCAACTACAACAATCGCATCGTCTACCACCATCCCCGATGCCAGAGTCAAACCAAACAAGGTCAAACTATTAATCGAAAAGTTAAAAGCTTTGACAAAAGCGAATGTCCCAATTAAAGCCAAAGGAATTGTTAATGCTGGAATTAAGGTAGTGCGCCAGTCTTGTAAAAACACAAAAATCACTAGCACCACCAGCACCACTGCCATTAATAGCGTCTTGACTACTTCTGACAGAGATTCTTCAACAAACATTGTGGTGTCGAAAGCTACTTGATATTTCATCCCTGGGGGAAAACTCGGAGCTAATCGCGCCATTTCCTCTTTCACTCCCCTGGCTACATCCAAGGCGTTACTCCCAGGAACTTGATAAATCCCTAAACCAACGGCATCTTTGGCGCGAAATCGTAAAAATGTATTGTAATTTTCTGCCCCTAGTTCGGCTCTACCGACATCTCTGAGTTTAACTAAAGTGCCATCATTTTCAGTTTTTAGGACAAGTTCTTCAAATTCTTTTGTATCCGTTAATCGGCTAACAGCACGTACATCAAGTTGATATTGTTGTCCTTTGGGTGCTGGTTCTTGGCCAATTCTTCCCGCACCAACTTGCAAGTTTTGTTCCGTCAGCGCCCTGGAGACATCGGCTGTAGTTAAACCCCGACTAGCGAGGCGATTGGGATCTAGCCATAGACGCATCGCATAGCGACGTTCGCCAAAAATCTGCACATTACCTACACCTTTAACTCTTTTTAAAGCATCTGCTAAGTAAAGGTCTGCGTAATTGCTGAGAAAGATATTGTCATATTCCTGATTATCGGTGTACAAGCCGATCGCTAGCAAAATATTATTAGATTGCTTAGTTACCCGTACCCCTGTACGTTGCACAACATCTGGTAGTTGGGCTTCAGCCGCAGAAACACGATTTTGGACATCGACGGCAGCAATATCTTTATCCCGCGAGGCCTCAAAAGTAACTGTAATGTTACTAGAGCCATCGTTACTGCTGCTGGAAGTAATATATTTAACACCCTCAACACCGTTAATTTGCCGTTCTAAGATATTCGTTACGCCACTTTCAACTACCTCTGCACTCGCGCCAGTATAGTTAGCAGCAACGTTGATTTGAGTAGGACTAATATCTGGGAAGCGGGCAATAGGGAGAGTGGGAATACTGATTGCTCCGATGAGTAAAATAATTAACGCGCAGACTGTAGAAAAGACTGGCCGCTTAATGAAGAAATCAACAAACATAATTTGGGGAGTGGGGAGTGGGGAGTGGGGGAGATGAGGGAGATGGGGGAGATGGGGGAGATGGGGGAGCAGGGGAGCAGGGGAGTGGAGGATAATAACTATTGCCTATTGCCTATTGCCTATTGCCTATCCCCTATCCCCTACTCCCTACTCCCTACTCCCTATTCCCTTCCATAATGGGTGCGCCGTTGGTGAGGTTGAGAATGCCGGAAACTACAACTTGATCACCGGCTTTTAGTCCTTCTAGAATTTGATAATTGTTACCTTCAATCGCTCCCAATTTCACTGATTTTTGTACAGCTACTAATGGAGGCGCTCCTGGTTGGGGTTTTTCAGGGGCTTGAGCGACAAATACAAAGGTTTCTCCACCTAAACGAGATACGGCTGTGACGGGAATTAACACCCCTGGACGTTCATTCCAAATTACTTTGGCTTGGACTAACTGGCGATTGAGTAGTTGTCCCGTGCCATTGCTAAAGGTGGCTTTGGCTAAGACTGTTTGGGAATTAGCATTGGCGTTGGGTTCGATGAAACTAATTTTACCTGTGGCGGTGGGGTTGCCTTGGGCATCTAACATCTGGACGGGTAATCCTGTCCGCAATTGTGTGGCTTGGTTGATGGGAATGGATATATTCAGTTCTAAGGCGCTGTTTCTCGTCAGTGTGGTGAGTTGATCACCTTGGCTGACAAAGCTGCCAACTCTGACTGGGATATCACCGACAATCCCTGTGAATGGTGCTAGGACGTTGGTGTAACGCACCTGTACTTCTGCCGCTTTGACTTGGGCGGCGGCTTGGGTAACTTGCGATCGCGCTTGGGCTATTTCTTCTGGGCGTGCGCCGTTCTCTAGTTGTCTGAGGTTTTGTCTTTGCTGTTCTAGGGCAGCTTCTAATTCTGTAATATCGGAGCTACGGCTTTTTTGCAGTTGTTCTAACCTTTTCTGGGATTCCCGTAATCTCGCTTCGGCACTACGCTGTTCTCTGAGATATCCTTCTAAAACGTCTTGGGAAACTGCTCCCTCTTTTCGTAATTGTTCGTATCGTTTGGCTCTGGATTGGGCTAACTCTAAATCAGATTTCGCTGATTCGATTTGTGCTTCTGCTTGAGCAATTTCCTGTGGACGCGCTCCTGTTTGGGCATCTGTTAACCGTGCTTGGGCTTGGGCTACACGCGCTCTGGCTTGGGCAATTTCTTCAGAGCGAGTGCCGGCTTTAAGTTCGGCTAGGCGGGCGCGGGACTGTTCTAATGAGGCTTTGGCTTGCAATAACTGGGCTTGAACATCATCACTTTCCAGACGAACTACTACTTGGCCTTCTTGGATGCGATCGCCTTCTTTCACTAAAATTTGGCTGACTCGTCCATCAATTTCTGGACTCAATACCACTGAACGTGGAGCTTCTAAACTACCGACAAATACAGAGCTTTCTTGTAATGTTTCTGTCTCTATTGTCGCTAATTTTACGGGAATCCCCATCGGTTTCCCCGCAGCCATCCCTGGTGGTGCATTCCCAGCCATGCTACTTTGCCACCACTTCCAGCCAAAACCACCACCTGCAATTACTAAGATAATGCCGACAATCACAGGCCAGCGAGGATTAGGTATAGATTGTTTTTCTGCCTCTACCAAGGAGCTTTCTTGAGTTTCGTCATCTGTAGAGTTTTCTATATCAACAGGTACTGAAGATTGAGAATTATCTGATTGAGACATATTTTGTTGACTTGTCCAAATAATGTTAACTAGGGAAATTTGTGTGATATTTTTTATAGCTTGAACTGTGGGCGATCGCTCATGAATAGCTGTCTTGTAAGTACGGTTAGTGGTAGCGGGGCGTTGATCTGCGTAAAAATCCTAGTCCCTCTTTGATTCTTGGCTGTGAAATCTGTTCCATCGCGACTGCCTTGTTTCTTGAGAATAATCAGCTTTCAGTTGAATGTAGATATGTTTATGCAGACTGGAGACGATAAAGATATGAATTGCCAGCAATCGAAAAAACGCGCACTGGTTGGTGCTGTTTTTGAGGCTTAGTTGTTCTTGAAAATTATGTAAGAACTTGCTTGTAAATGCAAGTAATTGCTTGCATTATATACAGATACTTATAAGTTTTGTATAAATTAGGCTGATCAAGGGTAAAAATGCTCAAAACCTATGATACGTAAGCCGAAAATTAAAATTATTGTGAAATGTGCGGGCTAAAAAATAAGATTTATTTATTGAAATATTGATTAAAAGTCAAAAAACCAGATTTTTAGATAAATAAAAACTATCCTAGATGGGGCGGGGTGTGGGGTTGCCGTAGCCTCTGTCTACGACAACCCCACACCCTACACCCTACCCCCAACACCCTGTTGTTGACTAAAAAACAAAATCCCACAACCGAGAGGCGTGGGACTAGCTATAGTTAGTATTCTGCAAATATTACATTTGATCCAATTGCTTGCGTAGGGCTTCCAACTCACTGTCAACCACTTCGTTAGATTTGGGAGCAGTCGATTGTTGTTCTTGTTGGGGGGGGAGTTGGGGTTGATTGGGTGGGGTTGCAGGTGCTAGAGATGCTTTCAAGGCTGCTAGTTCATCATCAACATCGCTACCCGCTTCCAACCGCGCAAATTGGGTTTCTAAGTCTGCGCCTGCTAACTCGGCTGCTGACTGGGCGCGGGCTTCTTGCATCAGGACTTTTTCTTCCATGCGCTCAAAGGCTGCCATGGCACTGCTAGTATTCATCCCCCGCACCATGCCTTGGAGTTGCTCTTGGGCTTTGGCAGTGGTAATCCGCGCTTTGAGCATTTCTTTCTTGGTTTTAGCTTCAGAAAGTTTGCTCTCTAGCTGGATTAAGTTGCGCTTGAGGGTTTCAACTTGAGTGCTTTGTTGATCTAAGCTAGTTTTGAGGGCTGTACTGGTTTCGGTATAAGTTTTTTTACGTTCTAGGGCTTGTCTGGCTAGGTTCTCATCGCCTTTTTGCAGTGCGAGTTGGGCGTTGCGTTGCCACTTATTAATTTCGTTTTGAGCGTCGTTATACTGTTTCTCAGTCCGTTTTTGGGCAGCGATCGCTTGGGCTACTCCCTGACGCAACTGAACTAAGTCTTCCTGCATTTCCAGGATGGCTTGTTCCAGCATTTTCTCTGGATCTTCAGCTTTACTAACTAAATCATTGAGGTTTGCACCGACAACTCGCTTAATGCGATCAAATAATCCCATAACTTTGTTTTCCCTTGTGAAGTTTACGCGCTTGGTTGGGTAGTTCGCTTTTTTACTATTTAATAACTTCCATTTTTAATGTAATCTTTCCGGTTTGGTTCGGTACCTGCCAACACCCCCTAATTGTTAAGATATATCCTATATTTAAGGATTGCCCAATTTTTCAGAGTTTTGACTTTCAGGTAGTTGCTGTGGCTGTGTCTTGTTGGCATCCTCCAACGCCTGGGCTTTCATCGCTGCTAGTTCGCCATCAACATCATTAGCAGTTGCCAAGGAGGCAAATTGTTTTTCTAAGTCGTTACTATCAAGTTGACTAATTGCTTCTGATTGGGCTTCTATTTGTAAAACTTTTTCTTCCATGCGCTCAAATGCACTCAAGCTGCTAGTAGCGGAAACTTCACTGAGCATATCTTGGAGTTTATAGGAGGCGGCGGCGGCACGAGCGCGAGCAATGTACATATCTTTTTTAGTTTTCGCCTCAGAAATTTTTAACTCTAGTGTCCGCATATCCTGCTTGAGCCTGACTACAATATCATTTTGCTGTTGGATTTGGTTAGTTAAAGCTGTGGCAGTTTCCAGATAGGCGTGGCGTTTAGTAAGGGCTTCTTTGGCTAGAGGTTCATTGCCTTGTTGTAGAGCCAGTTGGGCGCGACGATACCATTCTTCGGCGGTTGACTGGGCGGATGCGGCTTGGCGTTCAGTGCGTTTTTGGGTAGCGATCGCCTGGGCTACTCCCTGGCGCAATAGCAGCAAGTTTTCCTGCATTTCCATGACGGTTTGTTCCAGAACTTTCTCTGGATCTTCGGCACTGCCTAGCAAACTATTGAGATTAGCGTTGACTACTCTCACGATCCGCTTGATCAATTCCATGTCGGCTCTCCACTCAGATCCCTTTGGGAAATTGAAAATTTACAAAAATTAATGTCGAATTCAGGGTAGCGACGGTTAACAGGCAGGCTAGATTGTCAACGTCTTACCCATCCTATCTTAAATTTTTGTCCCTCATGGCTGCTGTACCCTAGCTGGAATGCCCTTGGCTTGTAATTGCTTGAGCCGTTGTTGCGCTTCTGCTTTTGTTTTAAGAGCGCCCAGATAAATTAATTTTTGATTATTTGATAGGTAAGCGTCTGGAACTACCTGTCTAGCAGCCGCCAAAGAACTCGCCCCTTGATTGTCTGCCACTATGTAGTAACGTCCATCTGCTGCTGGTTTGATTTCTGTATTTGCCTGGGTTGGTGTAGCGGTAGGTGTTGGCGGAGGTTGTGGGGTAGGAGATAGATCGATTGGTGGTAAAGGTTGCAACTGTGGTAAAGGATTGATAGCTGGGGGAATGACTGGTGTAGGGATAGTAACAGGGTTAGATGGGGCTATAGGTGTTGGTTGAATTTTAGGTTGTAAGCCAACTATATCGTTAGGATCTCTGACTTGTGGAAATTCTTGAGCAGCTAGGTTGGGATACTTAGGTATAGGTGTGAGTTCTGGCTGTGGTTGGGGCTGGGAGTTGGTGCTAACTACCTCTGAATTTTCGTCACTGGGTGCTGAGTTACTGTTAAATAATCGACTGAAATTAAACTGGGGTAAGCTTTTTGGGTTAAATACCACATATCCCAATGTCAAACTTGCTAGTAGTAACAGCAACATGGAGCCTATACCCAAGGGTGATAGCAGACTATCGTTAGAATTGCTGGGTTGGTTCTCAGTTTGTGGTTGTTCATCCGTCAAACTACGTAGTAATGCTTCACTTGATTCTAAGTAGTCATCTGGTTGGGTAGGTGTGTCATCGGCTAGCAGCTTGTCATTCTGATGAGTTTGGCTAGTGGCAGGAACTATGCTACTAGCGGCATCGGGGGGAGGTAGGGGAATTTGTGTATTCGACTCAGCCGCAGTAGGAATCTGAGGTGGTTCTGGTGGTAGTGGTGCGGTTGGGGTTTCAGTAACAGGTGTAGGGGTTGTATGGTTTCTAATTTCTACAATTGGTGCCTGAGTATTAGCCACTGTGGTATTTTTGGGAGTCACCTCTTGAGGATGATTATTGATGTAACTATTCACGGCAGGTTGGCTGGCTGCCCTCACTCCCATGCGTGTGCGTCGGTAACGGGCTAATTCTTGATCTAACTGCACTTCTAAACTAGCTAGTGCTGCGGCTAATGCCGGCTTGAGTGTGGGTGTTTTAGGCGATCGCGTACCGGAATCCATCAGGGGGTTTTGACTCATTGCCTCTGTGCCTCCAACGTAGACTGCTGGATTAACTGTAAATACTTTTGTGCCAATCCTAACGAAAATAGTTGATTAGTATAGATCCCAGAACCAATTTCTATTGTGGCTATGGTTTGGCAAGATGTCTTGGAAATCAGTTAATGATATTTTAGGTGTTCTAGAACAGCAAGCTAAATGGCGGGAAGAACCATTTCAACTTGTGCTGCAATGCTGGGCAGAAATTGTTGGCACTGCGGCGGCTAAACACTCTCGTCCATTATCCATGCAGCGTGATGTTTTGCGCGTGGCAACTTCTAGCGCAGCCTGGGCGCAAAATTTGACATTTAGTCGGAGAACACTACTTAACAAGCTCAATACCAAACTGTCTGTGTCTTTGCTGGATATTCGCTTCTCTACTGCGGGATGGCAACATTCTCCAGAGATAGTAAAGCCAGAATCAACAGTATTACCTACAGAACATCCCAGTTATTTAGGTGATAGCGACAGCTACCATACTGATATTCAACCCACTGGACAAAATGCCCATCAAGCTTTTGAGTTTTGGGCTAAAACTATCCAAGTGCGATCGCAAAGCTTACCTCTTTGCCCTCAATGCCAGTGTCCCACACCCCCCGGTGAACTTCAGCGTTGGAGTGTTTGCGCTCTTTGTAGTGCTAAACAGTCATCTCATAATCTGTATGAGGGCAGAGGCTAGGGAGAAGCAGAGGGGCAGGGGAGCAGAGGGGCAGAGGAGAATACTAATAGTTAAGTTTTTGCCCAATGCCAATGTCCTACCTACGCAAGTAAGTTTGGCTTACGCCACGTAAGCTATCAGAAATCAAAGCAAACTGCTATGTATTGTGTATAAATAATCTATTTTTCGTATTCAAATTTACCTATCTATTTGCTCGTATCTAGATTAATTAAGCAGATTAATGAGCTAAAATTAGGCGTTTGAGGGATTAATTGAAACTTTCCTATAAATATAAACTTTTCAATTTACCGTTGATCCCCATTTAGTTATAGGCAATAATTTATATGTAACCACTACAGATATCATTGAAAAATATAACACAAATATAAAAACAATCTAAAGTTATTTTTGGCAATAAAAGGCTATGACCTAGATATAATCACGGATTTTGGGTTCTCTACGTATTTATATCTAGAAGGAAAATATAGGGACAGAAATTAGCCCTAAACGGCATTAAAGATGAACCCAAATGAAACCCATTAATTATTTGACATCTGCCTGTCGATATTGTCGCCATTACAAGCCAGAAGGCCGCCGTGGCGGAATGTGC
The DNA here is from genome assembly GCF_000316645.1 of Nostoc sp. PCC 7524. Classification (NCBI taxonomy): domain Bacteria; kingdom Bacillati; phylum Cyanobacteriota; class Cyanophyceae; order Nostocales; family Nostocaceae; genus Nostoc; species Nostoc sp. PCC 7524. Next base: position 3,898,034 of record NC_019684.1, on the reverse strand, counting down.
CAACAGTTGGGCGCTCCAGTGCAAGCAGGTTGGAAAGCTTGCTCTCTAGCGTTACCACCTTTTGCGCCTTCTTGGGAAACTTTGGAAGATGCTTGGAGTTTACCAGATGCTACACCAGTTTTAAATACATCTGATTGCCAAATATCCAATTTAGACAATGCTGCGTTTGTTCCTACTCAGGAAAAGACTGCCTCCACTTCTGAACAAACAAAAGCCGAGACAGTATTTATCTAATCACCCATAATATTACCTGACTCAGTTAGCAGTCTGCGTAAGATTAAGATTTGCTTTTAAAATTTCTAGTGCTGTACAGTTCAACCTCGGAAAGAATCGCACTCTACCTAGAGATGCGATTCTTTCGCTTTAAGGTAGCCAAGGAAATTCCCGAAAATTCGGCGGACGCTTTTCTAAAAAGGCTTGCTTACCTTCAGAACCTTCTTCTGTCATGTAATACAGCAAGGTGGCATTCCCTGCTAGTTCTTGTAAGCCAGCTTGTCCATCACAATCAGCGTTAAATGCCGCTTTTAAACAGCGAATGGCGATTGGGCTTTTTTCTAAAATTTCTTGCGCCCATTTAATTCCTTCTGCTTCTAATTCTTCAACTGGGACAACACAATTGACTAAACCCATTTCTAAAGCTTGTTGAGCATCATATTGACGGCAGAGAAACCAAATTTCCCGTGCTTTTTTTTGTCCAACTATCCGAGCCAAATAGCTAGCACCAAAACCACCGTCGAAACTACCAACTTTCGGGCCAGTTTGCCCAAAAATGCCATTATCGGCAGCAATAGTTAGATCACAAATTAAGTGTAGGACGTGTCCACCCCCGATCGCATACCCCGCAACAAGGGCAATCACGACTTTCGGCATGGAACGAATCAGGCGTTGTAAATCCAAGACATTCAACCGGGGAACACCAGCCTCATCTACATAACCAGCTTGTCCACGCACACTTTGATCACCACCCGCACAGAACGCATATTTGCCATCAGTATGAGGTCCAGCACCCGTAAATAAAACTACGCCAATGGTGGTATCTTCACGAGCATCACAAAAAGCATCATAGAGTTCAAAGACTGTTTTGGGACGAAAAGCATTACGTTTATGGGGACGGTTAATGGTGATTTTGGCGATACCGTCAGTTTTATGATAAAGGATATCTTCGTAGGTTTTAGCTGTCTGCCAATTGATTTGCATGGAAGTGAAGTATACTCTGGTGCTTGAGAATTTTATCGCGGACTTAGGGTATTGCGATCGCTTGAGGATCTCAAAGCTTTAAAATCAAGGTTGTGCGACGTGATTCGATTTTGTACAAATTATTCCAGCAATTTCCAGGTTTGCTGTTTGAATTGGTTGAACAACCACCAGAAGCAGCACGCAAAACTGACAATGACTATTTAATGTACAACATGGAGCTAAGCGGATTCGAACCGCTGACCCCTTCAATGCCATTGAAGTGCTCTACCAACTGAGCTATAACCCCATCAAGGATATTCAGTTATCTCACTTGAAATAGTCTATGCCACTTTATGCCACAAAGCTATATGCCACTACTAACTATTTCTTATCTATAACCATCAAACCATTGAGATTACTTATATATATTGCTGTCATACTTAGTATATAAATAACAAATAGATATAGTGGAAATGATTATAAATAAAGGGTATGAATTCAATATTATTAACCTTAAAATTAGTGTAATAAGGTTAAGGAATTAATAGGAGAATATATTAAAATCTATATAAAAGCACTCAAATAAAATCCCTCCTTAATATTCTCTAATTAAGGAGGGATTTTATTAGTAATTCACTCTTATCAGATTCTCTAACAAGAGAGTTTGCTCTCATCATCTTCAAGGATAAGAGAAGATGCCTACTTTCTACCATTATTTATTGATATATTAGATGTGTATATATAAAGGTAAATTGATATGACTAAATCAAAGAAATCCCGTATAGATATGAATATCGAAACTGGTCGAAAGCATCTATGGTTCTATGAGGCTTCTAAGAGAGGAATTACCCTCACCAGTCTGATTACCTTAGCAGTAGATAAATATATTAAAGAACAGATTATATAAATAAAGGGGACTAGAAATAGTCCCCTTTAAAGGAGAAATAAAATGAATAATTTAATTAAATTAAGAACTAAGATTATTGATCGCTATCCTAATGCTAACCTAACAACTCTAGAAGAATTAATTCAATTAGTAGAGAAGCATGATATTAAATGGGTTCCTAGTAATGAGGGTAATGGTGCTTACTTTATTATGAGCCAACTTAGTATAATTAAGGGATTGGATTCAGATGATTATAAGAAGAACTGGGTTAATTTAACAGGGTCTTTTTCACAGACCTCGTTAGAATCCTTAGCAGGTAAGGCTTTCAAATTAGAAGGTAATCAGCTAGCTAAGTTTAAAATAACTTGGCGGGAAGTATGGGGGGAGAGTTTAGGCAGGATTAATTCATTATGGGTTGGGGATTGGGAACACGCTTATAGCTATTTAGTACAAGGTAAGTCAAATACAGCTAAAGAGTTTCAATCATTAGGTGCTAAGTCGGTTATTAAAGCAGTAGAGAGTGATATAAGTTCAATAGATAAAGTAACTAGAGATATCATATATAAATCTGGATGGAGTAATGAATTAGATTTACAAATAGCTTTAACCTATTTAGCCTCTCATAGTCCCTTTAAGTTAACCCCTGAATATGCTGTAGAAGATTATCCTGATAGTAAGACTGAAGTTAGAAGGTTCGATTTATTAAGAGTCCAACCCCATAAAACCAAGGGTAAAATAGTATATTGCTTTGAGTTAAAGAAAGATATTATAGATTTATGCAATGTTATTACCACTATAGAAGCTAAGAGATATACTCAACTACTTAAAGACAGATTCAATACTGATAATATTAAATTCTATTTTGTAGCACCCTTTGGTGGCACTGGTAGAGCTTTTGAGAAAGTTCAGCAATACTTAGATGTAGAAATATGGACAGCACAAAAGATGTCTTATTTCCTGCTAGAGAAAGTTAAAACATACCATCCCAGAGATAGGTACTTTGTTGAAAGGATACTACCTCAAATGGATTTGGTTAAAAAGTTATTAACCTTACCTACCTTACCTACTAGCAATAAAGCGATCGCATAAGAATAAATACCTATAAACAATAAAAGACCCTCCTAGTTCATTAACTGGGAGGGTTTATATTTAGTTAATCATTGAGGTGGTAGGTCAAGTGTCTTAAACTAGGTGGCACGAAGTTCTACCGAACCTCGTGAGGTAGCAACCCTCACTAAGTTAAAGTTGACATCTTTACCTTCGGTAAAGGTGGCAACCCCCTTTCTAGATAACTGTATATAATAAGAAAAAGGGTTGCCACCTTTATTGATTAATAGTTCAGTTAAATAGTAAAGTTTATTATCTTAGTTTAAGTATCTCTTTCTTTAGCTAGAATTCTTATTATAGGTTTTATTTAGTGAGAGGTTCTGAGAGTACCTAACCTCCTGCCTAAAGTCTTTAAACTCCTCATTAAGAACAGTTACTTTATGGTCTACATTCTCAATAGATTTAATAATCCTAGATGTATTCTCATTAGATTGAGTGCGATGAGATTCATATTCAGTATTCAATCTATTTAAGGTATCAGAAATGCTTTTAAGAGTTTCAGCCTCTATCTTTTGTTTATGTACCCATTCCTGAAACGCTTCCCTTAGACCTAACCACTTAGCTAATAATATCAACCCTATTAGGGATAGTATGATTCCTAATCCTACTCCACCCGCTTGTAGAATTACTTGGTCAATTATCCTATCTTGGGTTGTGGGACTAGCACTAATAAATGTCTGTTTATTGGGAGTTTCTAATTGATTTTCATTTACTCCTGTATTAGTATTGGACATGATAGCAAGTTTATTCTAATAAATATATAATTTAAATGGATACAAACAAACCCCTCTACCTAATGAAGTAGAGGGGTTAAATTATTTATTAAATAGATCTTTGACTAATATTTAATCTAACTGTTAGGTTGTCCCCAGAGGAATCTATTGCTGATAAATCTAATACTCTCACCCTGCATCCTGCTCCAATAATTACTGGAGGGAATGGGGCTGTTACATAGCTAGTTGCTCTAACTGAAGAAACATCAGGTAAGCCTTCTGCAAAAGAGTATCTTAGGGTAGTAGAGGCAGCTTGCTGGATTTGTGTAACCATTTCACAGATAGGATTGAGGAGAGGACTTTCTACCCTACAAATCAATCTTCTACTACCTGCCACAGCACTACTAACTAATTGGGCATAAATTAAATTTACTCTCCATTCAGTATTAACAGGAACAGTAAATACCCTATCACTATTGTTTAGTGAGGTATAGCTATCAGATGAGGAATTAAGGACAGTAGCAACCCAATCACTTTGAGGAGTGCCACTCTCTCTAACTAGGATTACACTATCAGCATAACGGCCATTTGTTAAAGGATATCTCATAAATTTTAGTATTTTATTTAAATGAATTTTATTTATATAAGGATATTTAGGACTTTACCCAATAGATTCCACTACCATTAGAGCCTATGAAAACTTCCCCAAAAGTTTGTAAACTAGCACCCATACAGTTAGGGTTATTGGCTATATAAAGGTCATTTGTATCAATCAGTTCCCAAGTATCTCCTAAATCAACAGACTGATAAATACCCCATATATTATTACGAGAACCAAAAGCATAGGCAGAATAGCTGGCATCTCCGGGTACTTCTGAACCTTTACCAAGAGCTGCAATTATTACTCTATCAAACCCGGTTATGGGGGTAAAAGTAGTCCCTCCATTTAAGGATTTAGACAATTTAACTGCTCCGCTTTCTGTAGAATTTGAGTATATCCATATATGTCCTTCTTCTGTGGGGGAAGATAATACACCTTGATATTCGTAATAATTTCTTAACCCTATTGAATTGTTGACTAACTGCCAAGTGTAATCAGGAGTTGAGGTTGATCCATTCCAAGTAGCCACCCATAATTGAGTATTCCTTACGTAATAGAACTTATTCCCATTTACTCTATCTGGTACTAAGGTGAACTTCCAACTGAAATCAGCATAGGTGTCTCCTGCTGGTTTAGTTGTAGAAGAACTTAAAATAAAGCTATTACCATTATCTACAGTTAAGCTTGGTTCTCCATTAGTTCTACTGACTAAGAATACTCCAGGAGTAGTTGCTGAGTAAGCTATTCTAGGGCATTGAGAACTTCCATTAATGTTAGGAGTTGATGCAAATATTCCTGGAGGTAGTGTTGGAGTAATTGACCAAGTACTACCAGCATCAGAACTAACTAAAAGAATATTACCAAAGGGGCTAAAGTTCCTAGTCCCTGATAGAGCCATATATCTAGGTTGCTGCATACAGAAATCTACAGTACGAGTGTAGTTAGTTCTATTCTCCTGCTGCCCTAGAGTATTGTAATAATCATCTACGAATAAAGGGTAGTTATTAAATCCTTGTTAATGGACGTAAGCTCCTAAATCAGCATGACCTGAGATAAGGGGAGGAATATTATAATCCTCTTGTTTAGGAGGGCAGAATAAACCTAAAGTTACTAATAACTCTATATGTTTAATTAATAGATTAAAGTGGGGAGAATTACTTCTAGTATTTGTTGATTTATAAACCGCAAACCAAGTAGAGAAATAAAGCTCATCAGGCTTATTACTAGGAATATGCCTGTTATAGGTGCAGTCTGCTGTCTCGGTAGGAGTATAACGAGCATTAGGACTTGGAGTAGACCAAGGCATAGTTTCATAAGTGTAAACTATCTCATTCCAGGTAGAACCCTCATCAGTAGTCCTAAATATTCTCTGCTTACCCCAATTACCTAAAGTAAATACAGTAACTTCTAAAGGGTCAAAAGGAGAGACTGCAATACCTCCAAATCCAGTAGAATTAATCCCTAAAGTAGTATTATTATAATCAGTAAATTCACCAGTGGTAGGATTAAATTTACAGAATCCTGTGGTATGTGTTATCCAAATAGTTCCATTAGGGGATTGAGTAATCTTATTAACCCTGGTAAGCCCAGTAGGTTGAGAAGGAACCTTAGTCCAAGTTATCCCCTTATCTGTTGATTTATATAACCCCGCATCCTCTGTGAGATAAGGTCTTACAACTGTTCCATTAAATAAGGTATAAGTTAAATCTGATAAACAAGCATAAACTACATCAGGATCTATTAAATCAATCCAGATAGCTCTAATAGCTTTAGCTACGTGCCATGAAGAAAATTGAATATAAGGAGTACAGGGAATTAAGTTAGCTTGAACCCAATCCCCTGTATTCTGCCCTCCATTAAAAGTAATCCAAATCCCTTCATGGTGAGTAGCTACAACAATATGATTATTATCATGAGGAGATATTTGAATCATTGGGCCAGTGCGTCTATGAGAATGATTAGCCCCTATATAGACATCTAACCCTAACTTAGTCCAGGTATTACCCTTATCAGTTGATTTTAAAAAGTCACCCTTTACTCCTTGGGTAGCATACTTCCCTGAAGAGATGTATACAATATCAGGATTAGAGGGATCTAAGGCTAAATCTTCAATACCATACTGATGCCCAGGACTCCCCTCAAAGAAAGGAAATTTAGTAATCAGAATCCAACTTTCATTTATAGGATCAAATCTATAGGCTCCACCGACATCAGTAAAGCAGTAAAGTAAATCAGCCTCCAGTGGGTGACTCCTTAAGCCTAGTACAAAACCTCCAGCACCTATAAGAACTGTATCTGATTTATAGTCTTCCTTGGGATTAAACTTATTGGAAATTAATCCCAATCCTACTGATAGTTTCATTCAAATTAACCTTTATAAGCTATAACCTTTCCATAACTTAATGTGAATGCAGTAATATTTCCATAAAGAACAAACCCAATGGGTAAGTTTACATTTACTGCTGGGGAGGTAGTATCACTGCAAGTTAAGTTAGAAAATCTAGCTAGTTCTAATATTTGAATAGCTACCCACAAACCTGTCTGAGGGGAAGTTGTATCTACAAAGGTATGCCCTTTTTGTCCAAGAGATACCTCATTCAAGGTTTTAATTGAATCTACAGTTGTCTCTGTAGCTAGAGGGAATGGCTCATTAGTTATAGTAACTCTCTGTTCAGTAATATAAGGGTCAGCTAGAGTTCCTGTACCTGTAGCTTTTAGATAAATATTCTTACCTAAGCCATCTTTAACTTGTATATTAGTCATATTTATTATTATTAGATTTTAATAATAGCGTTGCAAACAATACTAGGTTGAATATTGTTATGAGAGCCGTTACCACCTTGAGGATTAATAGTGATTCCAGTACCTTGAGAAGCAATACTAATATTAGTTCTACTTCCGAATATTCCTATATTTGTACCTGAATTTGCTACTAATTGAACACCATTAGCATTAGTTGCAATATAAGCTTTATTATTCTGGTCTTCCCCTGCAATAGCTACGTTCTTATTAGTAGTAAAGGCATCTGTAAGCCCATCATCAAAAACTCCAGGTCTACCAATCCAAGCATATATATTATGAAAATGCCCTGGATCACTTATTCCATGACTATGACTTGGATCATTAACAGAGTGGGAGTGTCCTAGATCATTAATTCCATGAGAGTGAGAAGGTAGTTGAGCAACGTTTAAGGTTACGCTTTCTTCACCAAAGATCTGACCAAGTAATCTATTAGTTAAGCCACTACCTTGACCTGCACCAACGCTAACTCTACCTCTCTTGTCTGGCACTCTAAACCTAGTACCAGATTGACCAAAAGTGTAACCAATTGCAGCAAACAATGTAGGGTATTGAGAAGGTTCATATAAACTACCATCACACCATAACCAACCAGAAGGGAGAACACTACCCCAGAATTCCATTCCAGTACCAGAAGGAACTATCTGTTCAACGGGGATGGTTCCAGGGCTGACTCTATCTATTATTTTGTCTCTTAAATCAATTACACCACCTGATACTGTTCCTCCACTTGTGGTAACTATAGCTAGAGGAAAGCATTCATTAGGTAATTGAGTGGAGGATTGAACAGCACCATTACTTCCTACAAATATATAGTTAGTAGCATTATTAGCAACTGAAATAGTACCTGGGCTAATGGTAGTCACAACACCATTACTTAGAAGTACAGCCCCTCCTAAATAAGAAAAAGCCAACCCTGTAGTGTGGCTGACTTTTAATCTGTCATAGAAGCTGTAGAATCTGGATTTTATTTGAGTAGGGGCATCGTCTAAATACTCATCAATTACTTTGGGGCCTCTGCCTATAAAATCCTGTCCATCTGGTATAGGATATGCAATGGCATTAACATCCTCAGCAAAGAGGGGTTGTCCATTTTGGAATACTTTTCTTGTCATATTAAGTTGGTTAAATACTATTAGGGAATTCTTTGTAATTCAAACCTAGCGACAGTAATATAATGGCTAGTCGGTGGAGTATCGTGATATGCGCTAACCCACAGGTTAAGTTGTTGACCAGCTACTAAATTAAGCATGACACTACCTGTTGCATACATCCCAGTTTCATCAAAATTAGTAAGCTGCTTTTCGTCAAGAAGTACATCACCTAAACCAGATACACCTAAATACAAAGAAACTCTACCGTATCCCGTACTAGAGCCATCAACAATGCAGCCTACCAGACCATTAATTATGTAGGTTCCAGACCTACCTACAGGAATTACTGCTACTCCTGTACTCGCGTTAAATATAGAATTAGTATCTAAAGTAGGTGAAGCGTAGTTAGTAACAGCAGTAGCTACATTGTTTGGTATTGTCTGAGTAGTACCTTTACCAACAATTAACTTGGGTGTAAAGGCTTGTGTTACGTACTGAGTAGTGGCAATAGAAGTATTACTACTACCCCAAGATGGAGTAGGAGCAATAGGATTACCTGTTAAATTAGGGCTAGCTAAATTAGCTTTTAAATTTAAACCAGCATCTACATAGGTTGTATCAGCCTTTAGAGCTAAACCTTCATCAACATAAGATGTATTAGCTGCCCTATTATTATTGCTTCCAGCAGTCTGGTTAGGTACTATAACATTGCCTGTAAAAATAGGGCTATCAATATTAGCTTTTAAATTGATATTAGAGTTAACAGTTTGGATAGCATCATATATAGCATCTTGAGAAGCTGCCAATCCCGAACCATCCCAGGCAACCCCATAAGGAGTATCATCCCCCAAGATTAAATTACCATCAGGTTCCACAGGAATGAGCATCCAGTTATTAGTATCTGTTGGTAAAACTCCAGTAATAGGGGTTATACTTTTTGAGATGTAAGTTCTATTTAAGTAATTAACTAAATCACGATATTTATAAGTAGAGGCAGGGTTAAAATTACCTTGAGGGAAGGGTCCACCAATACTTTGAGCTAAATTAGGATTATTGGCAATAATTTGAGCTACCCTTAATGCTCCAGTATCTAGTACATCATTTACCATTCCAGTAGGTGCTAGAGAAGCAAACTGTACATCAGCTAAGTTAGGTACTATAGCATAGAAATCTAAAAGGGCAGGCTCTATTAAGTTACCTTCTGCATCAGTCTTAAAGAATTCAAACCTATAAGTTACCTTCTTAGTCTCTGATTCATTTAAAGTAATATTTAGAACCCCATTAGTAATATCAAATAAACTAGGTTCTACTAATTGAATGGAGTCCGGATTAGCAGCAATATCTATTAGGTTGCCAGTAAGAGTAACCCTTAATTTACCCGTGACAGGACTACCTCCTGAATCCAAGAGTGTTCCTAAAATCTGAGTCATATTGTATTAATTAATATAAAATTTAATTTAAGAATTTAAGTAAGCATTAATGACAGAAGTAGGGAGTTTAATTCCTGCTCTATATTCATAGAAACTACAGAATCATCAAATATAACTTCGGATTTACACCAACAAGGACCGAATAGTTTATTTAATTTCTCTACTAACTTGACTTCAGGAGTTCCTTGATAAGAACTTCGTAGGTAAATGATATATTTAAAAGCCAAACTGCCTAATGGATCTACTCCTAATTTAGATTGACCTAATATGAAATCACCCATAGTAGCAATGTTATGAGGGATTTTAAAGCAAATTAATACAGTAGATAAACATTCCCTACTACCTTTGTTAGACCATATCCTTTGGTATGAACTAGCTATTAAGTTTCTTTTAAAGTTATCTTGCCATTTTCTATCCCAATACTCTCCCGTAAAACCACATAAAGGTGCTAAGAAATCTAACCAATTAGCATCACAGGTAAGAGGATTAAGCTGTCGAGGTAAATCATCAATTCTAGCTTTATTGTTAACTAATAATTCATCCCAGAATGCTGTTAGATAGTTAGCGATCGCATTCTCTTGATAAACCTCTGGAAGTCTTGAGAAGATAGGTCTACCTGTCTGCCACGCGATTTGCGTTTGCATTAAACCTCACCCCCAAAAGGTCTACATTTCCAGCCTTTGTGGTGATTTCTCTTTCCTTGTGCGACTCTATGTAAACAAGAAACAGAAATATTATTCTCCCTACAAAAAGCGGATAGACTTGTAACAATTTGTTCTTCCATAAGAGAAGAGGTTACTACCCACTTCTTCTTTGAATTAGCTATACTAAGTTTCTTCCTTTCTTCTTCTGATTTAATCCTACCTGTATTAGCTAATCTAATCTTCTCCCTTGTTTCTAGAGAAGGAGATTTACCTTTATAAGATTCACTGAATCTCTTTCTAGCCTCCTCTGAACGAGTCTTACCTTTATTGGAATTTCCAATTTTCTTTTTAGTTTCCTCAGAATGTTTATAACCTATTTTACTACCAGCAGTAGGGCATATATTGTATTCGGGCTGATAGGTATCTAAATAAATTTGCTCAAAGTCTGTTACATACTTATTATAGATCCATTCTTCTTTAGGAATTATTTCTAAGATTTTAAATTCAAAACTATCCCCACCATATTTATTCCAAGCTCTTTGAAGATAAGGGGAGTGATGTTTATTTAATCTTAGATAGTATTTATGGTTATACCACCTATGATTAAAACTTTTAGTAGCACTTCCAATATAAGATTTACCATCAATCTTGTTGATGATGGCATATATACCTGTAGTCATATTAAATATATTTAATAATAATTTAATTTATAAAGAAATCAGGAGATTCACCTTCTCCCATTACTTGTTGATAGATATTACCTTCAACATCTACTAATTGAATAAAGAGACTATAAGGTGTAGGAAGGGTATATAAATTAGGTAAGGGTACATTAACGGGTTGGTTATTTAACGATAATAATTGAATATCTTTTATTCCCCCAGTTAATCTTAAATGGTACTCTACCTCATTCATAATTACATCCTGACCCGGTGGATAAGTAGAGGGATTTAGATAATCCTGATAAGCTTCCCAAAGGTCATTAATAACTTCATCTAATTTAGCTCCAGGTACTAATTTAGCTATTAAGTCTCCACTAATAGGTAATAGCTCCATTGGGCTGATATATAGCCGAGTACCTAACTGAATCCTAGAGCTTAATTGATTTCTTACTTGGGAGATTTGAGCCTGATTAGCAGGTTCTTGGTTAGCATTCAGGAGGAATAAATGTACCGCACCTAATTCCTCTGTATTTAATTTATTCTGAGAGAGTAGTCCTATTGCTTTAGCTACTGAACCCTGTCCTAGAATATTCTCAGCAGCTTGCTCATAATCATTGGCAGATACTAGGTTCCTTAACCTTAGTTGAGCTAATCCCCTACTGATAGTCTCCTCTACTGTCTCTGCATCAGTACCTCCAGAGGAAGGCTCAGTATTAACTACCTGAGATAGGAAAGTAAGAGGTTGAGTAGCTCCTACAATCGTGTAAGGTGCTAGGTTATAAGCACTACCAACTTCCTCAGCAGTAGCAGTTACAGAACCGGAAGTTAGTCCTGGAGGTATTTGTAAGGGAGCATCGGTGAAGAATGAATATCTACCAGATAAATCTACTACCTCAAAGCCTTCAGGTATTGTGAAGGTAGTGGATTGAGGAGTTATTAGGGTGAAGGTTAGTGTAGTGGTAGCTTTAGTACCTAAACTCCTCTCTACTCCAGTTATCTTGAGGAAATCTATAACTAAAGCTAAAGGTAACTGATTAATGTAGTATAAAAGTTCTGCTCCTGCAAAAGCTTGACCTTGAATTAAAGCAGCTACAGGGGAATTCTCTGAGAAGTCATTTAATAAACCCCCAGATTCATTAAATACTCTGGCTTGGGATCTTAGAGCTAATTCCTCCTCTGCCTGGGGATCTAAAATTATTGATGTTAAAGGTTCTGTTGTCATATTTAATTATAAAGATACTCTTAAAGTAATACTCTCATCTTCCCAAAAGATACTTAAGACAGCCTCTCCTGCATCATTAATAGATCCATATACCTGGAAGTCAATATCTGGGATATATCTTCTCAATCCTTCCTGTACTTCACTAGCAAAGATAGATATATCTGATGCGGAATTAAATAATGGATCTCTCATTCCATATTGGGGTCTCATTACACGCTCTCTAGGCTGAGTTTGTAACCAGGAAAGAATATGACCTTTAATCAATTCCCCTTCAGAAGCCATTAATAAATTGCCCCTAGATTTATCTAAAGTTAGGGGAAATGCTATGCCTGTTGTCATATTGTTTATCTAATATATAATTTTGTCTAAGGTTGGTTTCTAGTACAAAGGGTAATATACCTAACCTAAATATTGAACTTTATTATTAACAATAATAATTATCTAAAATAAGGTGGCAACCCTTAATTATTATTCTTAAGGATTACTAGAAAGGGGGTTGCCACCTTTACCGAAGGTGAAGATGCCAATACTAACTAAGTTAGGGTTGTTACCTTATTAATTAAGGGGTAGTAACTATACCTCATGCTCAGGAGGAATCCTTCTAGTTAAAGGGAAAGATAATAAGCATAAACTTAATACTTAATTTAATTTATACTGAGATGTAAGGTGGCAACCCTTGATTTATTATATATACAGTTAACTAGAAGAGGGGTTGCCACCTCTATGAAGTAGAGTTGTCAACGTTAACCTAGTTAAGGTTGCCACCTAACCCACTTTAATAATCAAAGATAACTAGAGAATTATTACGGGTATCAATATGACAGAAGGATAAACGCATACCCCTGCCTAACCCTCCTGTACCTCTAGCTCTCATAACTCCTAGGATTAGGTCATATAGTTTATAAATATCTCCGGTAGAGTTCCGTATGTCTAATGCTCTACCAATAATATGCTGACTTTTGCTAGCTCCTCCAACAGCACGATTAATAGCAGGAGGTCTATAACCAGAGGTAATTATAATAGGGCTGCCCCATTTATCTCTAATTTCACCAAACAGTTTAGCTGTCTCAATAATATTACTGACAATTTGATTATTCTCAGGGACTCTAGTACAACCCTTAGTCACCTCACCCCAGGTTAGTGAAATACCTTCTATAACAGCTTCGTTCTCAAAAACGGTATTACCATTAGGCAATCTCATTGATTTACCCGTTCTAGATATTGTTAGGGGGCTATAGTTACTAACTTGAGTTTGTTCACTAACTCTATGTTCACCTATCTCTAATAAGTTAGCCGCTACACTTGAACCTATTAAGGTAGGGTGAGATAACCATACAGATTCCTTAAATTCAGCAAATGCCTTTCTAGTTAGATTACCTACAATACCATCCACCTCATAGTTATATAACCCCTTTAATTTAAGCTTAGTTTGGATTTCTTTAACTAACTCTTTAGGAGCTTTATCCAGCTCGATTACTAGATTTCTATCTACAACTTCATTTAATTTAGGGAATTTATTCATATTATTTACCACCCAGCATCTACTATTACGTCTCCATCTGAGTCAACAGCACCTTCAACAGCAATAGGGCTACCATTAATCTCCATAGTGCCTACATTCGTGAATCGTATTCCGTGACCACCCATATCGATAGTTATTACACCTCCTCTTACCTCAGAAGTACCATTTGCAAATAGTTTGAAAGTCCACTGACCTACTTTGAACATCACATACTGAGCAGCTTGTAGGGTGATAGCTTGTAAAGCATTCATGAAGATATTACCCTTCACCTCAGCAGTAATATCCTTCTCAGAATTAAATTCAATATCATCTGCATTGGTAGTTAACTTACCTCCTATAACTAAATCATCATTACCTTTTACCTCAATATCCCTATTACCTGGGATTTCTTGAGATAGGTCATTCAGAGGTGATTGTTTATCTCTAGGTGGGTTAGTGTCATTACAGAGAGATAAGTACCAACCATTAGATTCGAGTCCATTAGCATAGAGAACTAGAACAGTTTCTCCAATCTTAGGTAGAGGTGGATCTATGTTGGGGTAGGCTAGTAATCTCCTTAACCAATCGCTATTAAGTGAAGGGGTATTAGGTAATGCTACCTTAATCCTTCTCCTACCTTCTGGGTCATTATTATCTGTAACGATCGCTAAGGTTCCAAAGGGAATTCTACCCACATTATCTAGAGATATTTGAGTAGCTTTCTCTGAGAGCTTCCATAGTTTAAATATTTCTTCCATTATTGAATCCTTCCCCTTACTGGAGGTAATTTAACTCTAGATGCTGGATTAATAGGTTTGCCATTGACCCTAATCTCCCAATGCAGATGCGGCCCCGTGCTGAATCCTGTATTACCCATCTTTCCTATTAATTGACCTTGGGTAACTTGTTGACCATTATTAACTACTATCTGACTTAGGTGGCTATATAGAGTCTGCTCATTATTAGCATGGTCTATTACTATTACATTGCCGTAACCATTCTTTTGATTTGCATTAGTACCAAATGCAGCAAAAGAGACAGTTCCATTAGCAGCAGCATAGATGGGAGTACCTACAGCATTAGCAATATCAATCCCATTGTGCATTCTAGTCCTACCTCTAAGAGTTCTCATACCAAAAGGTGAGGAGAATATTCCTTTAGCTGGGATGATATATCCACTATAAAAGGAAGATACAGCAGTTATAATCTGACCTACTATATTTGTAGAGCTGGGAGTAGCAGTAATAATATCAGCAGTTTCTTTAGCTTTAGATATAGGACTAAAACAGCTAACTCTGGTGATAAACCTACCATCGTAATCATGAGTGACTGTATCAATTACCCACATCCTATCTAAGAAGGTACTGATACCTTTAGTGAGTAAGGGAGTGTCTGGGTCTAAGGTTAAAGCTTCTGGTGTAGTGGGGAATTGGGCATCAGCTTGTAATCCTTTAATTCTAGTCTCATTAGCTCTATTATCAGCATCTTGTTTATCAGTATTACCTATAGTCTTAGGTATAGGTCTAGGTAGAATAGACCCTGTAGTAGCTACTGCACCATCTCTACCAGTACCTACTACATTCTCCTTTCTCTTCTGTACTACCTTACCTGAGTCTGGGTCAATCTCAAACTTCCTCTCACCTGTTGAATTATTAGCTCCAGGACTAGAGGATCTAGCTCCATCTTCACTATCTCTCTGAGCTTCATGAATAACTTCAAAGATAGTGCCTAAATTATCCCCATATTCCAATACAAATACTTCCTTATCAGCCATTACATCCTTTCTAGGCTTAATAGATAAGGTGGCTCCTTTAGTATGTACTCTGTAACCTATTCTTCTAGCTTCTATTAGTAGAGCCTCATAATCACTCTGTCCTCTCTGAGGGAAGTAGGTATAAGTAGGCCCTTCCTCTGACATATCTAGCTTCATACCATAAGCTGAGGTAATCCTTTGAGCTATCTTCTTAAAGCTCATATTAGTATAAACAGTATTCTTAATCCTCTGTGTTAGTACCCAAGAGGCAGCTTGACCAGTGAATTCTAAGGCATCTGGTTCAAATAAAGAATATCTAAGACCTGTATGGATGAATGAATAGGCAGCTATAGTGTTACCGTCATAGCCCATCTCAATAGTAATCTGACCTCCAGTATAAGTTTTAGCTTGAGGTAGATTCTCTTGCTGAGGAGTAGTTGAGGTAGAATCTGCTGCTGCTTTGGAGGCAGTATTGAATGGCACTAAGAAAAGCCGAAACGCTGATCAATTAAGCAGTTTGCAATTGTTTACGTAATTCATGCCGGGGTTTGGTCATCAAGGGGTAAATTTTGGGGCGACGTTTACGAACTCGTGGTTCACTACGACCTGGGCGGTAGGGAACAGCCTTGTGAGGAATAACTTTGAGTAAAGTACGATAAATTTGAAGACGTTTTGTTGAATGAGCAGCTAATAATTTGGGAAGAAAGTTAATTAAATGATGGCGAGTACCTTGTAGCGATAAGCGTAAGGGAGGAGTATTATAAGTAGTTCCAGCCTGCCACATTAAGCTACGAAGTAGATTGTAAGCGAGTAAATAAACATGAATTTCTTTGCGGATCATAGAAGGAGTTTTACACCGTAGAACATCCATCCCTAATGTGGTTTTCAGATGTCTCAAATCCAATTCAACATCCCAACGTTTACCATAAAGTCCAACAACTTCTAGAGTAGAATAAGTTGCTTTATCTAAAAGAGTAGTAATCAAGCTAACTCGTTGAGTGCGAAAACCAGGAATAACGATGTAATAGTAAATCTCTCGCAAAGTTATGGTTTGAGGTAGAGCATTAAATTCATCTTTATTCAATCCTTTTGGACAACTTTTAGGCTTATGCCAAGTAACTAACTTGTCACAATCGCCAACAATTTTGCCTTTTCGCATGGTTGTTGTCCGAGATTGATGCTTGCGAAATACAGCATCACAGCCAAGTTTGGTAATAGAAACGATATCGGCGTAAGCACAAAAAGCTCTATCCCCTAAAAGTACATCATTTGGTTTGAGAAAACTGTACATTTTTCTCGCTAATTTAATATCATGAGTGTTCAAAACGTCTATGCACAGTGCAACAGCGGCTCCAGTAACTAAACTGAATATTACCCCGATTTTGGCAATTGGGAACCCACATCCTTCTTGTTGAGTGCTAGGTTGAGGATATTCTTTTTGGTTTTCTTGTGTGTCAGGCATAGATACAGTTGAGCCATCTATTACTTTCACATTTCGACCACACCATAAATTTTCTTGGTTCACTTTCTCTTCTAAGCTTTGTGCAGAGAAATTAAAAAGTTTTTCTAATAATTTTTCTGGCAACCTTGCCCTAGCTTGACAATAAGCACTTGTATCTGTTGAAGGAATTTCTACTTCTGATTCTGCCAAATGTGCAATTATTTTACTTACAGCGTTATGACAAGTTTTATCAGTATCCAAAACCTGAGATAAAAATGCCCACAACGTTATTAGCGGGTCAAATAATCGCTTTTTGTATTTAATATTTAATTCAGATATTGCTTGTCTAATTGCCGATTCTGGCAATAGTTCTTTAAAGGGTAGCCCTAAACTTTGGCTAAATTTATCCTTGAGAATTTGTACTCGTAGTGTCACAGTAGTGTTTATGATCTTGGCTTGCTCGTCTTCAAAAAGTATTTCATGAGCGAGCAAGCTTTTTCTACCGACAAAAATTTTTGGCCAACCATACATCATCTTTCTCAGAGCGATCGCCTGACTCAGGCTATTACTGCTAAATGGGCATTAAAAGCTGTAGCCCCTGAAATGTATGGCTTCTAGCTTTTCTTAGTGCCATTCGAGGCAGTATTAGCTCCAGGTGCTACCGTGTTGAGTGCTTTTACTGCCCTCTGAGCAAAAGGGAGTAGAACATCTCTAAGGGGTTGGTAGTTACCGCTATTAACAGCATTAAGGGTTATGTTGGTTAATGTGCTATTTAGAGGAGATACTTCTAATATAGTGATTCCTCTACTGGGCGCACTTAAGCTATCTCTATGGTTGAAAGGGAATGCTCCAAACTCTTTAGCTAGGGCTACATCCATTATGCTGAGATATTTACCACTAGGTTCATATTTAGCTCCAGCAATAATCCCTGGTCTTCCATTAGGGCTATCAAAGTGTATTTCTAGAGCGTAAGCATTATTCCTCTCTTTTAACTCTTTGACTTGATCTAAATAAGCTCTACGGGCAGCATCACTTCTTTCAGTAGGGGGAGTAGGAGCATTTATAACGTTATAACCAGCTTTCTGTAATTCAATTCTAAATACTTCTACTGTGATATCATTAGCTACAAATTCTAGAGTCCGGGTCTCCCCTTTATAAGTAACTGAGGAATTATGAGTACCATTAGTCCCAGAGCTATTACTGCCATCAGCAATATGACCAGGAGTGAGGATAATAGATTTAGTGGCAGCTATAGCAGGAAGGGGCCAATCAAGTATTTTATTATTATTGATTGAAGCTCCTTTAGAGGCCTGAGCGGCTTTTTGATTTACCTCTTGAAGAGATTTATTCTTATTTGATGAGCTAGCAGTAGTAGTCTCAGCCTCTAGCCATTCGATATTTACATTGATAACTCCAGGTGAGGCATTATCAGTTAAAGCTTTCCAAGCTCCGGGGACTAAATCAATCTTTCTAGTAGGGTGTTCTCTCAGGGGTCTAGCTGCTCTACCATTAACAACCGCAAAAGGCCCTCTATCTACTATCTTTACTATTATTTGCTTATCATTAGCTAAGTTAGTAACCTTCATCCTGGCATATTTATATTTGCGGTCATACATAGCCGCATACATACCATCCCAATTAATTCTGTCTCCATAAGCTCCTATTTGTCCTCCTTGAGTTGGTTCTCCATACCCGTAGGTAGTAGCTTGAACATTATTAAATACAGGTAGTCCTATTTCTCTACTTGTCTGGTCTGGTTCAGGAGGAGTGAGAGTAGGGGAAGTAATCTCTTCTCTTGGGGGGTTATTGGTAGGTTCTATAGGAGTTAATCCCCCTGCTTTCTCAATATAACCAAAGTATTTGTCTAATAAAGTTCTATCTTTATCCCTTACAGTGAATCTATAGCTAGATTGAACTTCTCCCTCACCTAAAGTAACTGAACAATTAATTAATTTACTATCACCGATAGTGAAGGAATCACCATTAGTATTTTGTAGTGGGCCTATAGTTACCCTAACGTAAGGAGCTATTAATTGTTGTGATGGGTTTATATTATTCATAATACCCACTCCACTAATCTGAATTCATATTGCTGATCAAAGCTACTATTGTCATCAAACTGACTATTCTTAATACTGTCTAATAATTCTTCATTTCTAGTAGGAGCTAATAATCCTTTAGCTAGAGGAGATAAATCTAAAGATTGCAGTAAATTCTGCCTATTCTCATCTCCAAATCCCATTAATCTATTAATTACTTTAGCTTCCCTAGAATTTATTATTTCCTTAATCCTATTCTGAAGGTCTTGGTTGACATTAAGAATTCTTTTAGCAGCAGCATCTCTAGCTCTTCTTTCTAATACTTCCTTAGAGGGTATAGTTATGTTCTGCCCTATCTCAATAGCTGTGAATATGTCAATATTATTGGTACTGGCTATTTCTCTCCAATAAGAAGCATCTCCTAATATCTCATTAGCAATGCTAGATAGGGAATCTCCGGGCATTATCTGAATAGACCTAAATACGGAGGAATTTAAAGGTTGGGTACTCATTTCTTAAATCCTATTCTCGAATGCAATATCCTCTTTAGTATGATCAATCTTCCCATCCTTATAGGTTCCTACTGTTCCTATTAACTTACTTTTGGAATCTAATAAAGTGATTACACCTTGAGAAGAAATATTTAATTTATATTTATTTGATCTAACTAAATTACCTGTAGAAATAGACATCTTTTTAACGTTCTGATTTAGCCATGCTCTAGTCTTAGAGGTGGCATCTTGCTTCTGTCTATCTGTTACTACCTTTGAAGTATTTTGGGCAGCTTGTTGACGATTATCGGAGCTTTCTATTAAGGCTTTATTGGGTAGTTGACTAGGAGGTATTTCTAATAAGGTTAGGTTAACTCTAGCTGAAGCTACCTGACCATTTAGCCAGCTAGTTTCATTCCAATTAAGGTCAGTTATAACAGCAGGACCAAAGGTATCAGCACCCCATTTAAAGTAGACTGGAGAAAGATTAAACTTACGATTACTAGGATTAGCTACCATTAAGGCTTGTAGTCTATCTAGTAATAACTTACAAGTCTTACCGCTAGAATAACTTTCTAATAAAAGGTTAGATAGATTAAGAGTTCTGCCTGTAGTGTAGTTATATTGTTGAGAAGGAGTTGAGGTAAGGGCAGTAATCCCTTCGTTATATATTGACTGTCTAGAGAATCTTTTTTCTTCAGGATTATATAGAAAGACAAAGACTGTTTTATTTAAATCATCTATTAAGTAGGCATAAACATCAGCTACCTTCCTAGCTGGATTTAGTCCATTAAGAACAGCTTGATTAACCATAATTTACATACATATAAAAATAATCCCCTACTGATTAATCAATAGGGGAATGAATCATTTAAATTTAGAATGCAATCGCTAGATTATTCTGAGAGTAATTTCTATATTCATCTGCAATAGCTCTCATGATATCTTTAGCGATTCCTCTAGCATCTTGAGCTTTAGTATTGATTATAAGAGAGTTGATATTAATCCCTCCCCTGCTACCAATGTTATTAAGTAAGGCAGCTTGCTGTTTGCGATTAAGGATGGCTTCTGAAGTGTTAGCTACTACTAATCCAGAACCAGGAGGGGCTGCTTTAGTTTCCCTAATAGCAGCCGCAATTAATCCATCTAATCTACCACCTGCTGAGTTAGGTACAGATTGAGGAATATTATTAATAATCCCAGAGCTTAAACCTTCATTAACTCTTAAGTTAAATCCAGGTATCTTTGATATTAAATCTTGGAACCAATCTACTAATTTATGGAAGAAACTGGTGACGGAATCAACTACTGTATTCCATATCCCTTGTATATTTGTCTGTAGATTTCTAAACCTTTCAACTAAATTGCCAAGGATTCTTCTTATATTTATACCAATTTTATCCCAATGTGCCGCTACTATAGTTAATAATCCAATTATCGCTCCTGCGATCGCTAACCCTAGGGTTCCTATACTAGCTACTACTGGAGCTACCAAAATAGATAATACTGCTCCAACAGCCCCTAATAAAGCATATCCTAATAATTTACCTAAAGCTAAAAGTAACGCTCCCCAATCAATAGTAGAGAGAAATTTACCTAGACCAATAAACAAGCCTCCTAAAATCTTAATAATTAAATCTAATATTTTAGTGAAATCTAGCTTGATTATGAATCTAAATATTTCATTAAATATCTCAGCTAATTTAACCCCTACAAAACCAAGTATTGAACTCCAATCTAAATTACTTAGGAAATCTAACCCTTGATTTGTAGCCTCAGCTAACCAAGCACCCAAACCCTCAAAGTTAATTAAATTATTAAAGAAATTAAATAAGCTTCCCTTTAAAGAATCAATATTCCTGCTAACATTAAAGTCTCTAAGAATTCCTGTTACATAATTGATAGTGTTAGTGAAGCTATCAGCAGCATTACTTAAAGCTAGCATTGGATCTCTTATAGAGATTCCTAAATTCTTAAGAGATATGTATAAAGTATCAAAGAATCCATTAGTTCCAAATACGGCTAGGAGAGTTCTATTGATAGATTTTAAAGCGGTCTGTCTACCCTCAGTATTTTTATCCAGATCCCTCATAAAACCGAAGAATCCAGTTTCCAGTCCGAAGATTCTATCATTAATTAGACCAAATACACCCTCTACGGATTCCGAGAGTGCTTCTAATACTTCCTCATCTAACCTAGCAGCTTGTAGAAATATTCTCTGCCTTTCTTCTCCAGATAATCTCCTAAGATCCCTTCCCCCTAATAACCTCTCAACTTCATTTCTAAATGTAGTATTCTTTTCAAATAAATCTAATTGTTTTAATTCATTAAGGGTTCTAGAGCCAGATAAAAATAAAGCAGCTTGAGTGGATGCCCTAGTTGAATCTATACCAGCAGTTTGCCCCAATAAAGTACCAAACTTAGATAATTCACCTAATCTATCAAGAGCCGCTCTCCTTTCAATTGAGTCTAATCTACCATCTAAACCTACAAAAGCAGGGATAACATCATCTATTATTCCTCTACCAAAGGTTGTAAAATCAGATGCCATCCCTGGGAGAGATGCTGCTACTCTAGCCATCTCAGTCTGAAAATCTTCTACAAAAGCAGTAGCTTGTCTGAAGTTAAATCCAGCCAGCCTCATAACATTACCAGCAGTAGCTATAATACTGGTTTGGGTAGTAGCTGCCTCCCTAAATAAAGAGACAGATCTAGAAGCTATATTCCCGACAGCCTGTAAACCTGCTGTGATTGCTTGAGTCATTAGGTTAGCCCCTAATGTAGCTCTACCTAATGACCTCGTTAAACCACCATCTAACTGAGAAGATAATCTTCTAATAACTACACTGGCTTGGTCGTTGGCTTGGAGGGTGATAATTACATTATTGCTGTTCATTATTTAAATTCAATTTCTCCCATCATCCCCCACTCTTGTAGTTTATTCTCAGAAGAGGGTTGTTGCCTTTTACTCAATTCTATAAAGATATACAGGTGATACAAACATTCAGATATTTCCATATCTAATAAATAGAAATAGGAGGGATTTATATTCCCTCCACAGGCTAGAATTAAGGATTGGAGTAGTTCTTGACAGGTTAATGCTGGTTGAGACTGAATACTAAATAGTATCTGACTTTCTTGCCAAATATTCAAGCTTATCTCGAAAGCAATTTAGGCTAGCTGCCATCCTCTCTACATCCTCAATTTCTAATATATCTAAAAGCTCATTAAAGGAGATTTTATCTCTATCTCCAAATTTAGTTATGCAAAGGGAAGCTAGCTTTAAGGCAATAAAAGATTCAGTTCTAAACTCCTCTTCAGCCACTTTTAGATAACTATCTAATAAGAGAAATTGTTTAGCTTTAGGAGAGTTTAATTGAATAAGAGTACCATCAGTTAATTGAAACCTAACTATTCCCTCTTCTTGATTAAACTCTACCTGGAATTCATTATTATTACCTTCACTAACCAAGCTGTTGGTATGTTCAGATGATATCTGCTTCATCTCTTCCATTACTACTTTTCTAGCCATAAATATCACCTATTATTTAAATTCTGCACTGTCTATAGTAAATTGAATTTCTAAGGTAGAAGTTTGACTACCATCAGAAGTGTCAACATTACCTGGGCAAGACCAGCTAGAAATTCTACATCCAAATAAATCCCAAGCTTTATTACCTCTAAAAGTATTAGTACCTTGGGCATTGGTTACTCTTCTAACTGGACGTAATCTCATATTGAAAGGAGAACCATCTTCCCTCTGTTTAATAAAATCAAGGGCAGGTTGGTCTTTCTCAGGGTCGTAGGGTTTAGAGATGGTAACTACTTCATATTCTTTAGTACCTCCATCAGCACTACGCATTACATTAGAAAGTCCGTCATTATATTTAGGTCTACTGTAATTAACTTTAATTCCTGAGAATTGAGTCCAGTAAATATTATTAAGACCCTCTATAGTAATATGATAATCACTGTTACTTTGAGGGTTAATGTCCTGTAATCTCATCTATATATTCCTAATATTTAATTAAATGGTAGTAGTAGCTGATTGTATTAATTGAGCTTCTACTTGATTTTGATTAAGTGGTAAAGTACCAATAGAAACTCTGATTGTGTTAATTAGTAATTTCTCCATTGCAGGAGCAGGTACAGCATAAACCTCTAAGATTACATTTCCTCTCTCTAATTCCTCTGGAGGGTTATTCTCGAAGTCACACTTAACCTCAAATGCTTCAGCTTCAGTAGCTCCAAACAGAGCCTTACCTCTCCATAGACGAGAACATACAGCACTAGCAGTTAGGGAGATGGCATTTAACAGTGACCCTTGGCCATCAATTGCGGAGAATAAATCATTATCAAACCCACTACGAAGTGTTCCATTTAGAACGTTCATAATGACCCTAGTGTGTAGGAAAGTATAAAACTCATTATTAGAGCGAGTTCTCATTGCCCAAACGACTACACCCTTATTTCTCAGGTTACGAATGATGTTAATTCCTAGAGGGTTGAGTTCTTCTTGCTCTTGTGTGCTAACCTTAGTAACTACATCAGTAACTCCTAGCATAGGAAATTTAGACCCAGCAGGAGGTTGTTGGAATCCTTCTTCCTTAAATCTACGAGTAGCTATACCAGCAACACCCGCAGAAGGTGGAACTAAATTACCTTCTAAATCAATTACATAAGGATAGTAGAATCCTGTATGACCTTGAGGAGAGATATAAAGTAATCCTTCAGCTTGTGCTTGGGTTCTAGTCCTACCAGTACCACAATCAACTAAAGCAACCCAATCAAATAGAGGGTCACTAGCTAAAGCTTCCATTGCAGAACCCACCGCAATGCGATCGCTTTGAGTAAATAAGTTCTGGAAAGCTTCGGGAGCAATCAGGAATCCTTGGTTCCAACCATCCTCTGAATCAAAGCTATTCTCAATAGCATAAATATAATCATCTCTGTTAGGTTGATCTAAGGAATTATTAATAACTCTCATTCCATCCCCAGAGGTATGAACAAATACCCTGATAGGAGTAGTTGTATTAATGTTATTTATATAAATTCTATCGTTACCATCTCCAACTACAGCCTGTACTGAGGTATTAATAGTTGTATTAGCATTAATAGCAGCAATCAACCCATCTCTAATTGATTGAACTGTAGGGGAAGAGCTTGAGGTAAAGGAGATAATAGTAGAGGTAGCATGGAAGTTGAGAGAGTAAGTTCTATTAGCAATAGCAGAAGTAATAATTACTGTAAGGATTCAGGTCTAATATTGCGGAAGTAAAGAAGGGCGAGACTGAGTATTATTGGAGTCAGCAATTAGACCTTGTGCAAAAAAATCAATTACAGACCTACCTTGACGGCGACAAGTCTGCACCACCGTCAACAAATTAGCAGTGTTTTGAAATCGCTCCATCGAACGTGAACCACCACTAACTTTGCGTTTCGTGACAGCCAAACGTAGCGAACGTTCAGCCTGATTGTTATCAGGGGGAACTTCAGGGTAGTCAAGAAAATACCACCATTGATGTGCTTTATCACGCAAAGAACGTAAAAGCTTGCCTGCTGTAGCCCCTGCTAAGTTAATCCAACAATCGAGTGTTTGTTGCAATTTGGATTTGAATTGATTGACCCAATCATTGTAACTAGCACAGTCAAGAGTCTCAAACCATAGGGCGTAATGTCTAAAAGCTTCATCAATTAAATCAACAAACGTTTCGCCAATGGCTTGGTTGTGAAGACCTGGAAGCTGAATTAATTTTTTGAAATGACGGCGTAGATGTGCTAAACATTTCTGCTGGGCTACAGCTTGATAGCCATTGTAAACGCTAAAATCGTCGCTGCTGAGTACCCCTGTATATTTAGCTCCTAAAATTGTTTCTAGTTCGGCTCTAGAACGAGTATCAGCCGCAGTAAACAGGCAGAAATCAGAATTGGCAACTACCCACAACCATTCTTTCACTCCCTTGACAGACCAAGGTGTTTCATCTACATGAATGTTAGGTTGTGTCTGTTTTACCCAACTACTTAACTCCCTAACGGTCGGTTCTATTGCTTGGGTAATTCGTTCATTGGTGGCGACTAAAGTTCCTAACCCAATTTCAATCTGTCCCAGTTCCCACAACATTTCTTGTTGTTTTTCATAGGGCATATGTGCGTAATTATTTGCCCACCCTAAAAATGCCTGTAAACAGATTCCTAAATCTTGTCCTGGGATGATATCTTCTGGCCACTGAGAAGCTTGTACATTGCCACAACTCTCACACACGCAGGTGTGGCGTTGATACTCCACTATTTCAATAGGACGTTCCACTAATTG
Source organism: Nostoc sp. PCC 7524 (assembly GCF_000316645.1). Taxonomy (NCBI): domain Bacteria; kingdom Bacillati; phylum Cyanobacteriota; class Cyanophyceae; order Nostocales; family Nostocaceae; genus Nostoc; species Nostoc sp. PCC 7524. Next base: position 3,872,162 of record NC_019684.1, on the reverse strand, counting down.
CGCTACGACGTGTTTTTCTACTTTTAATGCAAAAGGAGCAAATGCTTTGTGACCACAACAGACACAATCTGTAGGACGTAAAATTTCAGAACGATCTACTCTCCCAAAACCCTTACGAGTCTTACCTTGATGTCCTGCCTGCCCACCTGGTTTCTTTTTCGGCTCGTTTGATTGGTCTTGAGGAGGAGCTTTTTTGTTTTCGCTCTTTTTGTGAATGTCTTGTGATGGTGGTTTCGATGAATTAGAACTATCCAAATCTCTGCTGACTTTTAAACGCTCTATTTCTTGCTTTAGTTCTAGGATAATTTTCTGTAACTCACGTATTACCTTGCTCTGCTCAATAATTATCTCTACCAGTTCTTCCTTTGACAACTGGTTCAAGCTTTCTCGCTCTAATTCTTGAGGCAGGTTTTGGTTCATATTTGTGATACTCTCCCTCAAGTGTTACCTTTGTCAATACTCTACCACCTGAATCCTTACTAATTACTTCCCTACGGTCTTTAGTTGTATCATTATGATTAACTATAGCTAAGTTACTATTAGTGCTAGTAACTGCTAGAAATGGGTCAGTAGGATTGCTCATACTAATTATGAGTTGGTTAGAAGAAGAACCAGCTCCGGCTTTAACATGAGCGGATAAAGTAGAGTTATTAATAGCTTCTATTAACCCAGATGCTATTTGAGCAGTGGTACTACTGGAAGCAGTGAAGCTAACATTAACAGCACCTCTTGTAGAGGCAATGGAGAGAGGATATTCTCCATTTGTAGCGGAGCTAACTGTTACTCTTACTCTTAAAGCAGGTGAAGTTCTAACAAAGTAGAGAATCCCTCTTCTATCATTTCTGAAGAATAACTTAACAGAATTCTCTGAGGGAGAAGAGCCAAATACATTAGTAAAATCTGTTAAAGAAGTTACTTGGGTTGGTATAAAAGCATCTCCATTAGTTCCTGAACCAATCATATAAACTGCTTGGTGGGAAGCAATATCTAAGCTTCTATAGCCTTGGGTTGTTTCGTTAATACGAACACCAGGACTTCTAAATGAACTAAATATTGTACTAGACATATTTATTATTAATTAATTGTAATTTCTGAATCAAGGGTGTATTTAGTAGGGTCATTAATAATAGGAATTAAGGAAGCTACTTCTTCCTCTTTTGTCTTAAATCCAGATTTAGCCCTAAACACCCTTAAATTTAATTCTTGTAGGGAGGGAGGATCTTCGAGATTATAGTAATTAGAGGGCTGTAGTTCAGCTAGGTCTGGTAATAATGTAGTGTTAAACCTAACATCAAAAGCAAAGTTAAGATATACTAACCAGTCATTTTCTACTTCCTCCACCCTAGCTACTGTTAATGAGTCCTCTATATTGGCTGGAGTAAATGATTCGATATCAGGATCAGGAGACTGAATTAAAGACACTATATGAATAAAAGAGAGCATTCCTTCTAGAGCTTTTATAGGTAGCTCATGATAGGGGAGTTCACCGGGAAATCTATAAGCAATTCTATAAGGGAACCTAGCTGAGGTCTTAATTTGGTTATAAGCTTCCCTAAAATGAACTACTTCTTGAATGGGTAGAGATAAGGCTGAATTTGCTGGAAAAGTGGTTGAGGAAATGGGAGTATATATTTCACTAGGGTAATCTAAACCCCAGTAATCAATCCTTACCCTCTGTAGTAAGAAATCATTAATCTTCTCTCTTATTTCTTGTATATTCATTTTTTATCTTTATCTCTTCTGAGAATAAGCTTCCAAAGGGTAGGATCATTTTCCATTAATACAACTAGCCTATAAATATCGGCACCGTTAATAGTCTTAGTAGCTGGATTAATATATACAACCTGATTATTGGATATAGGAGGCTCTAAAATAAATATGGCTCTAGTATTACCTTCTGGAATAAATAATCTTTTAGGGTGGGTTCTAGGAATCTCTACTTGAATATCATTAATAGATAGAAATATAGAATCAGCACCTTCAATTGATACAGGTAAATTAACGAATTTAGGTGGAATTGAGGTAATGAGAGGTTTAGGTTGAACGAGAGTATCTACTATCTCTAATTGACGAGTAGTTGGGTTTAAACTCTGATGCCTTATTAATAAATTTCTGCGCTGAGGTATTCCCAATCTAATATCAATTTCTGCCATCTTTCCTTCTATTTGAGATAGCTTTTGATATAATGAAGTCATTTAAGCTTATTAGTTTCCTTTAGAGTCTCTTCTAATAATTTACTCTCTATCTCCGGTAAGGTCTTAGATATCATTCCTCTCCTTCTCTCTACAAATGGAGCATAGAAGACTGGGTTAGATATCTCAAAGTTTAAAGACTTATTAGAAGTAGAATTATACCATCCAGCTTTTAATCTGCCTGTTACTACAGGAGTCCTACCTCTAATCCTACCTATACCCCAATTCATAGTTTTATTTAGAGCATTACCACTAAGTTTACTGATAATCCCCTTCTCAAATAAAGGCCCCTCTTTTATTACATTAGTAATAAGCATAATTTAGTTACCAGTAGTTATATTGTCTATGCCCTAAATACCTGTTATATTCAACATCTATACTCAATAAATGAGCTAATTCTTTTAGCAGTTTAGTGGCATCCGATCTAAGGTGAATTAGATGATTTGCATAAGAGAGTTTAGTATTCCTAGACTCTCTTACAAAACTATTATCCCTAGCCTCTTTTATTAAACTATCTATACTATTAAGCTCTGAGAGAATAGCTGCACATCTATCTATTGTTGATTGAGTATATTCCAGGCTCAATTGACTATTAACCAAACTGTCAGGATTAGCATAACCAAGGGTTAATAATATTTGCTCTTTCTGTTGGTTATTAAATTGAGGCATAAAGATTTTACTCAGTAAGATTACTTAAAAGACCAACTGCCTTACGTCTGTTATGAACCTTCAATTGAGGCTTAACGTAGATTACATAACGTTCAGCATCAGGGTTACTGGAGGGTAGAGCTTCAATGCTCATCTGCATACCATCACGGGATTCAGTGTTATTCTGAGCAAAGGTATAAAGAGTTACATCGCTCTCATCTACGAAGTACATAGTGTTAGCAGGGCAGTCCCAATGAAAAAATTTCATCACCATGAATGAAAATGTGGTAACTTCCAAGATAAGGCTGATACAAGCGAGGTTGTTTCCTTATTAGAGCATCAGAGCCTGAAGGGCAGTCTAACCTGGATATCGAGAGGAATTACCAATTGTCGCCACTGAGCAATTTTTTGGTTTTAGTGAGCACGCAAGTCAGAATCTACTATTTAGATATCCACGTATTAGCCCCCTATCAATTTTGAAAGTTGTAGTAGCTCAAGAGATATGCAGGTAGTCTACAATCGTTGTGCAGGACTAGATGTACACAAAAAGACGGTGGTAGCTTGTGTAATTACCCCGAAGTCTTCGTCCGGATGGCACAAGGAAATACGCACATTCACTACAATGACTCAGGACTTGTTAAAACTTTCTGACTGGTTAACAAGTCACAATTGTACTCATGTAGCAATGGAGAGTACTGGAGAGTACTGGCGACCTGTATTTAATATCCTAGAAGGAAACTTTGAAGTTATGTTAGTTAATGCCCGTCATATAAAAGCGGTGCCAGGACGCAAAACAGACATCAAAGATTCGCAGTGGATTGCCGAACTACTACAACATGGGTTGTTACGTGCGAGTTTTATTCCCCCTGTGGAGCAAAGAGATTTGCGCGATTTAACTCGTCATCGTAGCAATTTTATTCGCGAAAGAGTTAACTTAGTGAATCGAGTCCAAAAAGTGCTGGAAGCTGCTAATATCAAACTTGCCTCAGTTGCCAGTGACGTAATGGGTGTGTCAGGACGAGCAATGCTAGCTGCGATTGTTGAAGGTAGCGCTAGTCCTGAACTGATGGCGGACTTGGCAAAAGGAACCATGCGAAAAAAGCACGATTTACTGATTCAAGCACTTGAGGGTAGAGTTCGTCCTCATCAACGATTCATTCTTGCACAGCTACTGTGTCAAATTGATAGCATAGACGAAACAATTAAATGTTTTGACCAACAAATTGAGGAATATTGCCGCCCTTTCGACCAAGCGGTTGAGTTAGTTGACACCATACCTGGTGTTGCTCGTCGAACTGCTGAGATCATTGTCTCGGAAATTGGCACGGATATGAGTCGCTTCCCAAGTGCCGAACATTTGGCTGCTTGGGCTGGGGTTGCCCCTGGAAACTATGAAAGTGGCGGTAAGAAGCTTTGTGACGGCACTCGCAAAGGTAATCGAGTTTTACGAACTATTTTGGTTCAAGCTGCCCATGCTTTGGCTCGAACTAAAACTTACCTTGCTGCACAGTTTCGTCGTCTGTCGGCACGACGCGGAAAAAAACGCGCTGCGGTTGCTGTTGCACATTCTATTTTAACGATCGCTTACCATCTCATATCACGTCAAGAACCTTATAAAGATTTAGGAGCTGATTATTTCGACAAACATCGACATGTAAGTGTCAAGAAACGTTTGATTAAACGCCTAGAAAAACTTGGTTATCAAGTTAGTGTTGAACCTGTTCCGGTCGCAATTTAAACCTGTAATCAATATTTTGTTTCGGCTGTGTCGCCATTCAACGACAATAGCCACATACTTTCTTTAGTTTTTTACCAAAGTTTGATTTTCAAGTCAGTAGGGATCTTGAATGATCGGTCTACCAGCATAAGTAGCACCTGTATAACCCAGGTCAGCTACTCCAGCAGGAGCTAATTGAATCTGAGCATTTGTAGTAAATAGCTCTTTATACTTAGCAACAATGGCAGGTGTGGTGTAGATAGCTGTAAAGGTGCTACCTCTAGTAGCCATACCTACTTCCATGTTGAGTAGGAGGGCTTGAGTCAACGCTCTGTTAGAGGCATTGGTGTTTCTATAAGCTACCCAATCAGTATAAGTAGTGCTATCAATGTTTGCATAAGTGCTATTAGGAGCAGCAGTTACTAGATTAAGACCTACTACACCACCATGAGCATTAGTACCATCTCCGGTATAAAGTCTACCACTGAGGGTTTCCATGATAACTCTAATACCGTTTCTAACATCAGCAGCAAATAAATCACGGAGGACTCCTACACCAGCAGTTGCAGCTTCAGCAATATCTTCTTTTTGTAATTGGAAAGAATGTCTCAAACGAGCAGAGCCAATAGGTAGTCTAGCAGGTATTACATCATCATCAGAGAAGGTAGTGACATCGGCAGTTGTAGCCTCACCAGTTACAGCAGCTCCACCTACGTTAACATTCCACTTAATATCTTTCTGACTAATAGTACGTTTAGCTACCCTATTTAACATAGGATACTTAAGAAGCTGTAATTCAGCTAATTCTTCTTCAATAAGCAATCGAAGTGAATTTACACGATCAGTAATATTCATATTTGAATTTAGTTAATTTATTGATTTAAATATCTGAGAAAGCCCTCATTAAAGCTTCACCAGCAGAGGGTTTATTATTATTTACTTGAGGAATAGGTTTAGTTTCTTGTGAGGAGGCACCTTGTACTTTACTGGCAGGAATAAACAACTTACCTTCATCAGTAGTTAGGTAATTCTTAATAGAGTCTCCTAAAGTAGAAATCTCACCACTTTTATCAATGAACCAAGAACCATTCTCTTCCTTGAGATAATCCCCATTCTCAAGCATGAATAACTTATAAAAAGCTGACTGATTTAGTAAGTCTGCTTTAGCTATCTCTTGAGTTACTACTTGAGATTTCTTGGCTCTATAAGCCTCTTCATCCTTAGCCTTTAATTGATTATTTAAATCTGCTAACTGCTGCTGTAATGCCTTTAAAGTTAACTTCTCTTTAGATTCCTCTGATTCTTCTATAGGATTTGATTTTAATGATTCGATAGTCTTCTTGAATTCTTTAGTTAAGGAACTACCTAATCCAGAATTCTTTTTATCAACTTCACTTAGAAGTTCAGATTTAAGGGCTGATAAGGACTCTTGAATGAGACTTAATACTTCTTCTTTATCCATATTTATAAAATGTTTAATGGTATCTGTAATTCACCTTACAGTTAGGTTATCTGAATATTTATAATGCCCCTTCAGTAGGGGCTTTATTGGTTATCTAATATATAAATTTGTCTAATTTAATTAGAAATGGCTTTGAGAGATATTCTTTAGTAAAAGGGTGTTTTACTTAACCTTAATATTAAAGATAAATAATTAAACTTAAATATAATCTCAAAGGTGGCAACCCTTTTTCTTCATTATTAAGATCTACTAGAAGAGGGGTTGCCACCTCCACCTTCGGTGGAGATGTCAACACTCACTTAGTGAGGGTTGCTACCTCACGAGGTTCGGTAGAACTTCGTGCCACCTCTATGAAGTAGAGTTGTCAACGTTAACCTAGTTAAGGTTGTCACCTGTATTTACAATGGTTGGAGAATATAAGTTAGTTTCTATCTCCTGAGTAATTAGCTCTTCATCCTCAGCAGATATATTACCTAACATCAACTTCAATAATTGCTGATATTTAAGTCTGAAAGCTGTAGGAGGTAGGTTAACCCTTAATTGACTAAAGTCTATATCAGAAAGGATTTTAAAGTTCTCCAGTAAGGAATCAATGTTATCTAAATCAAAGTTATTTAAACCTGATACTGAAATCTCATCAGAGATGTTCTGTATCCTAGCTATTAGCTGTAATAAATCCTGGTAAGCATCAGTCAGCACCCTACCATATTGCTTTAATACATTCTCTTGATGATAGAAATCTACTCGCTTAGAGACTCCAGATTGTTGTATGACACCTTTCTCAGCAGATACCCCTCCTAATGCAACCATGTCTCGAACCTGATTCTCTATCTGGTTGAGGGTATCTCTTAGGTGGGTTAGTATATGTCCTTGAGGTTCACTCCACTCAAATTTATCTAACTCTAATACGTGCTGTAATCCTGTCGGTATCTCTGCCTCCATGCTGTCTTGATAGGTGGCATTAATATCACCATCAGGGGTCATTACTCTCTTAAAGGTTCTCTGGAAGTATGCCATTGTCTGAAGGTCATATTTAGAACAATCTGTTCTTAAATGCTCTAGAGCTTTAGGAGCAGCTTGATCACAAGCCCATAACTCATTAGGTATCTCTACTTTAATAACAGGTATGCTCCCTACTCCATGAGCTACTACCGAATCTAAGAGAATATCAGCATCCTTAGTAGATACCTTCTCACCCTTATTGTTAAGTATGTTAGAAATAGAACCATCTCTAGCTAACTCTACGTAGGCCTTGTATCTAGCTATATAAGTATTGGTAATAAATGTCCAGACTACTTGAGTTAAAGGAGGAGCTAAAGGATTGGAGGTGTCTTGTACTACCTGCCTAACTTTAATCCATTTTAGATTACCTCTATTCTCTGACCAATTAGTTACCTGTAGGGCAGAGTATACAACTACATAAGGTCTAATGCCTAATAACTCCTCTTGGAACTTATTCTGAGGTAAGGAATCCATTTTAGGCTTATCTATATGCAGATATACCCTCTTAAATTTAAGGCATTCCCTAAAGATATAAGAGATGAGAGAGGATTCGGCCCTTCCAGCTAAATCAGTATTCTCTCTAAAAGCATTCCAGAATTCAACATTATTCTCAATACCAGAGATAGAGATTGTACCGTTAGATAATCTAGATGTCTGCTGACTAATAGCAGAACCTAGAATATTATTGTAGGTGAATTTCTTCAACCGGGTTTCATACAATAAATCATCTTCCCCTGGACGTTGAGGTAAGAATTCTTTAATTTTATCTTCTAACTTATGACCCCCAGCTACTAATAAATCTATCTTTTGGAGATAGGGTAATTGAGCTTGGTATTCAGGATGTACAGCCTCTAATACCTCCAGCTTCAAGGATTGTGGAAATTCAATCATATTTATTTAGTTTATTTATATTCTTTTCTCTAAGGTTGCTAAGGTATATCTAATGCAATCTAAAACGTGTGTTTGTTGATTAGCGGCTTCTATATCTAATATGATTCCATCCTTAACTTCTCTGTGATAACTTCTAATCTGATTTATAGTATTTAATAAGGAAGAATGTACAAAGAATCTATCTTGATAAAATAAAGAATCTACTATCTGTATACCTTCATTTACTTTATTAAACCCAGCTATTGTTTTAGCTAACCCTTTAATACCCTTCTTCCTACCCACCTTCTGAAATTCAATAATACTGGAGGGTCTAGACGGGTCAGCAAATCCTCTCCATATATTGTATTTATTACAGAAATATACAGCTTTATTAATAAAATCATCTATAACTACTGGAGTTTGACTATTATTCTCCCAAGCATCTATTAGGTAATATTTACGGTCTTTAGTAAAACCTATTACTGATAGAGCAGGGTTAATATCTCCCCAATCAATCCCTAGATAAGTAAACTCAAAGTTAGGTAAATTATCTACTATATGGTGATTATTAAATTGAGTATAGAATTGCCCCTCGAAGTCCTCAAAGGATGCTTCAAACTCTTGCTTATATACTCTAGGAGGTAAGCTTAATTTAGCTTGTTCTAGATATCTTCTAGGTACAAATGGGTTGTCTTCTGTAATAAAATGGAAGTAACTCCAATCTTTACTAGATTTAGCTTGTTGGTGGAATTTATAGAGGAAATGTGATTTACCTTTAGGAGTGCCAATTAAAAGAGCTTTAGAGTTGGGAGTATCAGCTAAGGTAGGGTAGATTACATCCTCCCAAGCTTTAAGTGAGAAGTCTTGAAACTCATCTACCCCTACGTAATAACACTTTAAACCTCTAAGAGAATCTCCATTATTATCAGCACCTCTTAAGAGAATATCTGGCTTATTACCCTTGAGCTTGATTCTGAAGTCTGTCCTAGATATATTCTCAACAAATGGCTGACCTTCTAATAGGTTGAGTAAGGGTTGCCAATGAATCTGCCTACAAGCTTTTAAAGTAGGCATTACTATTAAGCAAACTGGAGGGGATGCAGGGTCAATAGCTTGATTAAAGGATAAGGCAGCATAAATAGCTGAGGTTAGGAGAAGGCGAGACTTCCCTAGTCTCCTACCTGCAATTACTAACTTAAACCTACTGCGATCGCTAAATACTTGAGCTTGCTTATGATGTAGCTTGAGGGTTAGATTCATGATCCTCCTCTACATCTGACGTAGGCTCAGTTAACTCAATATTTATCTGGTAGTTAGCATCATTAGATTTAGTTATCTCCTCTACCTCTTCTTTGATTGCTTTAATAGCTGGAGCCACTACATACAGATCAACCTTACGGACTTCTCTTATTTCTCCTTTAGCAGTCTGAACTTGCTCTTCATACCCATTCAGACCTAATTCAATTAATCTTTCTAAAGCTAATAGACGATTTAATTTATGAGCATATTTAAACATACCTAGCTCAAATGCTTTGATTAAAGCTAACCTAGAGTCTTCTCTAAAGTTATTAATTCTGTCTTTGTATTTAGCTTTAATATTATTTATTTGGATGTCTGTTATAGATTGCTGAGGATATCTATCGCTAAACTTGCTCTTTATTTCTTCTATAGATATTCCTGCGTTAGATGCAATTAATAATATTACAAACTCCCTATGATGTGTCTTTAATTTAGTCATAAAAAGAGGCACTAAGGAGTGCCTTTAAAATATTTTATATATATCTAACTATTAGATTTGTCTAAATTAGGATTATAAGGGTGTCTGCTAAGTTTAATAATGCCTCCTCATAGGCTTCCTCTACCCATTGGTTAAATTTAAGTAAAGTAGGATTGTGATTATAATAATGCTGCATTCTCTCACTAATAGTAGGGTTAGATGTATAGTGGAGTTCAATAGCAGCTTGATCTAGATCTGATAACTTACTCAAAGCTTTCTGAAGAGTGTTAGTATCCAACTTACCAAACAAAGTGTTATTAGGATCTAATAGGTGAGGAGGTAGATAAAATCTATCAAGGAAATCATCTACATTATCTAACTGACCTAGGTAATAAAGTCTTAGACATTTTAATAAATCATAGATATCTACATACCCAGTCTTACGTGTCTTAGTATTGTCATAACAGGGAAGATATAATTTATCCTGTCCTGGTTGATATTTATAAATAAGCATAATATTTACCTTTAATTATTAATTAATAATTCTCGCCAGTCTTTCTCATAATGATTACATTCCAGCTTTGTTAGCTTATCTATGTAATCTTTTGTATATAATTTAGAGTCTAAATGTTGCCTATCTGAGTTACTTATTAGCTGAGTAGTGGAGGGATTATCTAACCACCTTCTTACTACTTCCTTTTGTCTAGTGTTAAGGATATTAGATTTTAAATACTCTTGGATAATAGGTAGGATACCATTACGATTCTTTATATTTTTATAATTAGGCCCATAGGTCTTCTTAAAATGATTAGCAATCGTATCCTTACTTATACAGAAATGCTTTTCTAGCTTTCTTAAGCTATACCCAGAAGTATAGAGAATAAATGCTCTATCGGGGACTTTAATGAGGTTTCCTCTACCTCTCTTACTCTTCTTCACTTATGTAAATTTATACCTGATTTATTAATTATCTATATTTATATTCTTATCTATATTTAAAGGTAAATTATGGGCAACTTTCTCTCCACTAATGCCTATTAATTACCTTTAAAATGCTCCTTTCTTGCTTTACCTTTGATTGATAATTATGTGTATATATGTTATATTAAATATATAAATTAAATGTTAAAGAGAAAGAAGGTAAAGCAATGACAAGCCGTTTAATTTACATTTCAACTATTAATCAAACAGAAGCTAATCTAATAGCTGAAATGTTAGGAGATTCATGTAATGTATACCTCAAGATAGGGGCTTGTATGGGTGATGATTGGGAGATATTTAAAGAAGAACTAGAAGAGGGTAATAATAATCTAGTAGCTCTGGATATGGATTTAAGCCCGGAGGTAATGGATATATCCGGATGCAATTATGATGAGCTAGTGTATATTAATCTAGTAGATGAGATAGAGTTAAATCAAATACCCCTACCCCAATCATATGCCTATATTAATAAGCAGAAGATGATTGAAGATATAAAGCTCTATTCCTGTCATGTAGACTTTACTGACTTCAGAATAGGTCAAGAATACCCCTATAAAGAGCTATTAATCCAAGCCCTCTTTAAATGGATACTTAAGGAAGGTCTATCCTCTAGGTCTACAATTCTACCTAAGATAGGTGCCTACTACGATTACATACAAGGTGAAATGAAGGTGGCATAGACCACCTTTTATTATATATAAATTAATAATAAAAATAGGATAATTTAGGAGTCTGTAGGGGCAAGAGGAAGGATGCTATAGCCTATATGGACTCCTTTATAATAGAATCTATATATTAGTTATTAAGAGAATTATATGAGTATTATTAATAAAGGCAGACTAAGGGGTGCTGAACATCCTAGATCTAAAGAATATATCTGCATTGATCCTGAAGGTAATGAATATAGGATTAGAGGATTATCCGAATTCTGTAGGCAATATAATTTAAATTCTAAGCGTATGAATGCGATCGCAGTAGGTAAAGGCAACTTCCATAAGGGCTGGCAATGTATGTTCCCTTTCTAATCAGATATCTGTAAAGTAGAGGTGGACGAAGTTTCACCTAACCTTGTAAGGTGGCAACCTTAACTAGGTTAACGTTGACATCTCCACCTTCGGTGGAGGTGGCAACCCCTCTTCTAGATAACTATATATATAGAGAATAAAGGGTTGCCACCTTTTAACTTTATTATTTAATTGATTAGGATAGTTCAATACTGAGTTTAAGTAATCATCCCCCTCTAACTAGAAGGGTTGGGATGGGACAATAGAAAGAATGAATCACCTTAAGTAGAGGTGGCAACCCTCACTAAGTGAGTGTTGACATCTCCACCTTCGGTGGAGGTGGCAACCCCTCTTCTAGTAAAATGTATATAAAAGGATAAAGGGTTGCCACCTTTTAAAGTTATATAGGTTTGATTAATTATTAATTTTATTGATTGGGTTAATTAATCATTCCTATTGACTAGAAGGCTTCTATCTCATTCTTCGATAGAAGAATTGGGCTTCTATCTCCTACGTCAATAGAGATTCCTTTGGAGGATTAAAATCCTCTACCTGAGATAACCAATACCTCTCCTCAATATCTAACCCTTTAGATCGCAGTAGGGTACCTTCCTTCCTAATAGTCCAGAATAGATAGCTAGAGAGACGATTAAGGATTGCTGAATGATAGTTTACTTTATAGGTTAGTTGAGGATTGACCAGTAGGTGTGTGATTATCTCGGTGCTATACCTCCAACTAATATAGATTCTTTCTAGTTCTCTAACCTGAATCCTAACACCATCCAAACAGACTAACTTAGGGTGTTTATGGTAAAGGAAATCTGGACAGCTACCTAATTCTTTCTCTAATTCGGCTACCCTATTACTCAACCAATCTAAGGCTTCACAAGGTAGTAAATGCTTGTCTGTATCTGCCTTTAAATAGCAAAAGGAAGCTAGAGTAAAGATGTTTCTATCAAGGTAGTTAAGTAGGTAATCTAAATCATATTGAAGGGTGGTATGTAGTGATAGGAATAATTCAATTTTATGTCTGAGTAATTCAATAGCGCCCTGTATAATAGCTGCTGGAGAATTCTTTAGTAGGGGTGGTGAGTTGTGTAGCACTTGAGACCACCCAAGATCACCTTGACCGGGCTTATAAGTTGAAGTTATGCGATCTTTACTCATAATAAATTAGTTGAGATTACATATAAGAAGTTTGTCTAGTTAATTGTTAAATTTATAAGAGATTTATATAAATTTTCCCCCTTGGGAGGGATTGACAGATTATTACATAAGATATATTTAACACAAAACCTCCTAATAGGTATCACTGATAAGAAATATTTATTTAAAATAAGACTAAAGGAGTGGCCAAATACTAATTCACTAGCTATATTAAATATATAGAGAGATATAAATAAGGAAATTAACTAATGGCAAATAACCCAGATTACCCTGTATTCCCTGTCAGAATGCCTATTGATTTATATAATACAATTAAGAGAGATGCGGCTAATAATGAGAGGTCAGCAACAGCTCAAGTGAGATTCATTCTAGAGCAATATTATAGAGACAAGATTAAGGAAGTTGGCGAATAAAATCCCACATCTTACTATTACTTATTTCTTATATTAAAGACAATAAATCATTAAATAAAAGGTTAGAGAAATGACTATGACACAAGTATTGGATATTCTTAATAAAGAAGGAGAGGGGAACGGCCCACTCTCCTCAGAAAGTAATCAAAATAAAGTTAATAATATTATAGCACTTAATCAACAATACTTACAATTCTCTAGAGTAGATAGTAGAATGATTGTTGTTAAAAGTGGTAAGGGTACGGGTAAGACCAAATGGTTAGCAGATAATCTTAAGGAAACAAGCTTATTAGTTATTAGCCATAGGGTATTATTGACAGCAGAATTAGCAGGTAGATTAGGTACTGCCTATTATAAAGACAAAGGTAGTTTGATTGAGGATAGACTAGCTATCTGCATAGATTCACTCTCTAATTTAATGTTCTGCTATCAGAATAGAGAAGTGGTAGTGATTGATGAAGCTACCCAAATGCTCAGACACTTTAAGGGAGAGACTTGTAGAAGTAAGAGACAGGAGATATATACCACCCTACAAGTTGTACTTAGTCAATGTAAGCAACTCATTATCCTAGATGCAGATATGAATGAGGAGACAATCAAATTCTTCAGAGGGGTAATGGGATTAGAGGATGGGGACATTACCTTAGTAGAGAACAACTGGAACCCTAAAGATAAAACCTTCGTTAAGTATGAGAATGATAAAGAGCTAATCAAGAATCTTAGGGAGCAGGTTAAGGTTGGTAAGAAGGTATTTGTAGCCTGTGATACTAGAAGTAGGGTTAAGGATTTGGCTAAGGATTTAGGAGGTGTCATAAGCCCTAATAAGATATTATCCATTCACGGGGATAACTCAATGGATGCGAAGCAGAAGGCATTCATGAAGGATGTTAACAATCAACAGAAGTTATATCAGGTAGTGATTGTATCTCCTAGTGGGTTTACTGGAATGGATATATCTACACCCTATTTTGAGAAGGTTTATTTGATTGGTGATGTTGGGTATGCGATTGCTACTGACCTATTGCAAGCATCAGCTAGAGTTAGAAGTGTTAAGGAAGTGGAGTATTGGATTAGCAGTAAAAGACAGTTTGAGGAATGTGATGCTGAGGTAATTAAAGCAGAATTACAAATGTTTACCTTTGGGATGGTGCCTAAATCAATTCTAGAGGTAATGGGTGGAGAGATATGGAGTCATAAATGGAATCCATTTACTCAGGAATTTACAGTTAATGAAAGACCATATTTTGATATGTGCTGTGAGCTAACAGCATTAGAGAGAGCTAGCTTGAATAACTTATCTGAGAGCTTTGAGGAGAAGGCTGAGTTAGAAGGTGAGGTAGTAGAGTACAAAAGTACCATTACTGAAGAGGAAGAGAGGGAGATAAAAGAGCAACTAAAGGCTACCAGGGCAGCTATTAAAGAAGAGGAGAATCAAGCTGTTCTGAATGCTGAGAAATTAAATACGCTCGATTATCTATACCTCAAGGATAATGAGAATTTGACTAGAGAGCAAAGGTTAGCGGTCAAGAGATATAAACTATTGGATTTGGTAGAAGGGGATGAGGAATTATTAAAAGTAGTGGTAGGTGATGAGGATAAATACTTTAAAGCTGTAGCTAATTGGACTGCGATTAATACAGATACAGAAGAGCTAGAGAAGAAGGATGAGGAAGATAAGGTTAAGAGGTTAGCAGTTGATTGGAAGCATAGAGCTACTAGACAGGAGATATTAAAATACTTCTTAGAATTTATTGAATATGATAAATGCCTTAAGGGTAAAAAGATAGAGCCGTGTACGAAGATAATTGACTGGGCTAAACTTTATAAAAGTGAGATTAAGCAATTACTAGGAATCACAGTGCAGAAAGATGTCCACAAGAAACCTATGCAATTGATCCAGATAGTTCTCAAATCACTAGGTATAGAGATAGAAGCACAGAAGAAGAAGGTAAGTGGTAAGACAGTTAGGGAATACCATATCAATCAAGATAGTGCAGATGTAATCAATAAGATAATGGATGCTAAGAGAGCTAGGCAGGAGGAAGAGGAGTTAGATGATAATCCATTTGCCTAAGGGAGAGGGAATTAACCCTCTCTCTTTAAGGTGGCAACCCTCACTAAATGAGTGTTGACATCTTTACCGAAGGTGAAGGTGGCAACCCCCTTTCTAGTAATCCTTAAAGATAAAGAATAAAGGGTTGCCACCCTCTTTATAGATTATTATTCAGGTAAGTATTAAGTTGATGTTTAGTATCCTTCCTATTAACTAGAAGGAGGTTTCTTAAGGGAGAATTGAGGCAAACTCTCCCTCTTTTATTGCCTAAATAAAAGGCCAATTAACATTAAAATGAAATAAAGGGTAAGAGGATTAACGAATGTTGATAAATAAGAGAATAAATAAATTCCTGATACAAATAATAATATAAATGTCAAACAACCTAACCAAGGATATATAGGGTGATCATCATCCTTGAGTGTAGGCTTTTTAGGTAGTCCATTACTCTGATTATGGTGCTGTGTAGTAGCTGATTTAACAGAAGCTTGATTATTAACTTTATTAGTAGTGGTATGCTGGGTTGGTTTAGTTTGTATGGGAGTTGATTTGGGAGGATTCTGATTAGAATTATTAGCTTTCTCTGGGGAATTATTATGTAAATTATCTAAGTGATTAATTACTTCTTGAATTTCTTGTTGTACTTGATTATTTAAATAATTTAGTATTCCTAACATTTCTTGTATGATTTCAGTATATATTTCATTCATCATTTCTAAACCAAGTAGAATATATTGATCATTAGTAAGATTCTTTAGTATATTAATATCTGCAATATCATTATTAATTAATTGATTTAGTTCAATGAACAATGATTGCATAGAACTCTTATTAATTAATTCTGTATTACTCCCTAGCTCAATTACATAAGCTAGAAGTTTCTTTAAGTTGGGTATAATTAACTCTTTTATGGAGGCTTTAATAGATTCCCCTACAGCTATATCAGAGTTATTGGATATTAATAATTCTTCTGCCCTATTTATCCTATAGGATAAAAGCACTGAGAGCATTCTTAAGAAATCAAATGCCTTAGATGCAGTGGTCATAATAATAGAATTACCTTGCTTAAGAGACATTAACCCCTTTGTAACTCGCTTATACAAGATATCCCAATAGGGAAAATACTGAATTAATTATGTTGGGTATATTGATGAATGCCCACTATTTACCATCAGACTTTATATATATTAGAAACATAGAGTTAAATAAAGGACACAAAGAAATGCTTAAAACTATTAAATCAAAACTCTCTGAGCTAAAGTACAACCTATCAGGTAGACGTAAGTTTGTAGATGAATGTAATGCTTTTAATAAAGAGCTGGATGCTTTAGATCAATTTGAGGATTATATTGAAGAGCTAGCTTCAGTTAGAAATCCAAATGGGGATTTAGTTCCCTTCACTGTAGAGGATTTAGTAGATACTGTATTAGATATTAAAATAGAGCAAAGCTTTCTACTCTCTGAGGTACTTAAGATTCAAGAGAAGTTAGAAGATATTGAAGATAAATTTATCAAATAAGGTATAATAAATATATGTCAATTAAAGTAATATATACAGCAGAAGCGGTTCTAAAAGAGGTAAATAAATTAAAAGTAGAGTTGAATGAGGTAAAGACCTCAGTATTAGAAATACAGAAACTCCTAGAGCAGCTACAAAAGAATCCTAGGAGTAAACCTACAGAAAAGTAAATAAAGTTTCATTTCTCTTTAACCTTGTGGGGGACTAATTAATTAGTCCCTCTTTCTTTATATATGTGGGGTTTATAAATAACTTCTCAGATATGGTAGGAATTCATAAATCATCTACAATCTCTAAGTAGGTACTTTATATAGAGTTGAGGATAGGTTATGCCTAGAGGGAAGAAGGATGTACCAAGCAGTAGATCGTTAGCTCAACTTATAGCAGAGACAGCAATTAGGTATGAATTAAATAGGGGAGAAGATCCTAAAGTTCTTTTAAAAGAATTTCCTGAATATGCTGAGTTGATACTTGACTTTGTTATGAAGGGCAACCAAGATGAGACGACAGAACCAGAAACTTAGTTCCATAAATAAACCTTATTATTTATAGCTCCATTCATAGATAAGCATCATAAATAAGTTGTAGTCATTCCGAGTTTGGTGGGCTAGGATCGGTTTACTGGGTTGTTCCTCTTCCATAATCCCCTTCGCTCAGATTCAGAGGAATATTTGAAGGGTCTCACTGTAGGAGCAAAAAAAATGTAATGTTAAAATCCTAAAAGGAGAATTGTATGCCCAGAAAGGCATCAAATCAAAATAGCTTTTCACAGCTAACTCAGAACCTAGAACTTTTAGAGCTAGTGAAGATAGAGCTGGGAAGGAAGCTGATTGCTCAAGCGATGGAGAAGATCTACCTAGACGAACCGGAATCCTGTCGGGTTCAGTTTACAGGGTCTGATGGAGAAGTTCTAGTGGAGACGACAGCACTAGATCTGTTAGGTATTATGACTGATACTATCATACCATCATTAAATAGAAGATCAGGTCAACCTCTTGCTCTTCCTTATACCAATCCTGGACATTTAGGGCTATAAAGAGGAAGAAAGATGGTACTGGCAATAAATAACGTAGCCTATTTACCTCAGTGGAATAATCCCAACACCAATTCCCAGGAGAGGTTAAGAACATTCCTTTTGATCCAGCAATTGATTGAGACTTACATCAATGAGACAAAAGATAGTGATGTTATGTCTCTTAATATGTACGAGGATCACGGAGTAGGTATAAGGGTTTATGTAACACCAGATGACCTAATAGAAAGTAGTAAAGAAGCAATGTACCCTTTACTACGCGAAGCAGGCTATCTACCTCCCATTACTGATTCTGATGAAGAGGAAGAAGAAAGCTGGGAATAGTCCTTCCTCCTAGAGTTCTGGTAGGTTAGGTGGTCGGACACTACCTAAGTAGTGAGCATACAGTACCTCAAGGGTATGACCTGTGATCCTACTAACTTCAGCAGGAAGCATACCACTAGCGATAGCATGACTAACATAGGTACTGCGAGTATTATACAAGGGTCTATGAGGAATTCCTAATTTCTCTAGCGTCTTCCTCCAGGCCCTTTGAGACACGTTATGGTCGTCTAATACATTTCCCTTTGGAGAGGTGAATACAAGGCTCGAATCTCTATCGAGTTTCGAGATAGAGCTTCCTGGGTCTTGTAGACCCCTCTCCTTAAACATTTGATATAGTTTATTATTCATTGGAATAATTCTATACTTACGAGTCTTAGTAGACTTCCTCACCCGTTTACTAGAGCTACCATTACCCCTGCCCAATGATTCATAGATATGTATCTGTCTGTTAGTTAGGTCAACATCTCTCTAGAGTAGACCGATAGCTTCACTGGTTCTACATCCTGAATTGAAGAGGAATAGGATGAAGTCATAATAATGGTGATACTGTGGGTCATTCTTGAGGGAGTGGAGTATTCTATCAACCTCATTCTTAGTGAAGGGTCTGGGCTTAGGTTTCTCTGCAACCTTGACCTCCATCTCACCAAACAAGTCTCTCCTAATAACTTGGAGAATAGCTAGGTATCGCTTCTTACTGGTATCCTTAAGCCCTCTATCACTCAACCACTTCATAAATTCTTTAGCATTTGAGGGAGTATTGATAGGCTTGCCATACTTAATTACTAACTTGAGTAAGGCAGCATCAGCATCGTTATAGTTCTCTTGAATTCTGTCTTCTAATAGTTTAGTGATTGGGGGTAATTTCTTAACTGTAGAGTGACCATTTCCATTACCATTAGGAGTGACTATTCCAGACAACCAAAGTCTATATTTATTAAGACTTGTATCTAGTAATTCTGCTAGACAATCCTGATAAATTATCTGGGCACAGATACTTAACCTAGCTCTATCTAATTGGTTATTCCATTTACCCCAGGTTAGGGAATATCTTATACCTTGATAAGTCCACCTGATAATGTTATTATCACCATTACGTCGGACGGTAATAGCTTGCATATACTCCTGCCTTTTATGCCACAGCAGGAGACACCTGAAAACCTTATACAGAGCGGAATATATAGCTGAATAGTCTTCAATGCCATTGAAGTGCTCTACCAACTGAGCTATAACCCCAGAATCTTTATAGAGCAAGCTTTCTAGCTTATTTATTAACTCTATAAAAGTATTTTCACCTTTATTAGTATGCAAGTTTATGCAAATTAAGTCAAGACACCTATATTAAGAAATATGAAGCAGTGAATAAATTTGCAGTTTAAATATATAAACATGAAAAATTACCCCTTCCAGAGTGACCTAGAAGAGAAGCATGAATCATTGGAGATGCTGGAAGTTAACAACGTTCGCAGCCCATATTGAGAATCTTTAGTATGATTTAATCTCTGACATTAGCAAATTTTATTATAGAAAGTATTGCGTTCTTCTTTTACTCTTTTACCCCTTTGCAATAAACAAAAAAAGGGATAAGCCCAACAGCCTATCCCCAATAAAAATCAACTACTCAATAATCAAGTTCCAGATTGCCAAGAATTAATGTACTCGATTTGCTCAGGAGTCAAACTGTCAATATAGATACCCAAAGCTTGCAACTTCAAACGAGCAATTTCTTGGTCTACTTCGGTAGGAACTGAATGTAACCCAGGTACTAAATTACCTTTGTTCTTCACTAGGTATTCACAAGCTAAAGCCTGATTGGCAAAGCTCATGTCCATCACAGCACTAGGATGTCCTTCCGCCGCAGCTAGGTTAATTAAGCGTCCTTCACCCAGAACTATGACTGATTTACCACTGGGGAGTTGATACTGTTCTGTGAAGGGGCGTACTTGCTTGATTTCTGTAGCTTGACTAGCTAAGTATTTCAGGTCAAGTTCAATATCAAAGTGACCGGAGTTACAAACGATCGCACCGTCTTTCATCACGTTAAAATGTTCAGCGCGAATAACGTGCTTGTTACCTGTCACAGTAATAAACAAGTCACCTTGGGGT
Organism: Nostoc sp. PCC 7524; assembly: GCF_000316645.1. Taxonomy (NCBI): domain Bacteria; kingdom Bacillati; phylum Cyanobacteriota; class Cyanophyceae; order Nostocales; family Nostocaceae; genus Nostoc; species Nostoc sp. PCC 7524. The sequence goes on along the minus strand of NC_019684.1, from coordinate 3,851,957 downwards.
GCAGCTTCCGCCATTGGTAATACACGGAAACCATCCATCACCGCCTCAATCGCTTTGATGGGGTCGATTTCGGTGACGATGACGTTAGCACCCAAACCACGGGCGCGGAGTGCTGTCCCTTTACCACACCAGCCGTAACCAACTACAACGATGGTTTTACCAGCCAAGAGGATATTTGTAGCGCGGATAATACCGTCTAAGGTAGATTGACCTGTACCGTAGCGGTTATCAAAGAAATGCTTGGTGTCTGCGTCGTTAACGTTGACGGCAGGGAAAGTGAGAACGCCATCGTTAAACATAGCTTTGAGGCGCACAATCCCAGTTGTGGTTTCTTCTGTAGTACCTATCAAATCAGCGATTTGATGTTGGCGTTCTTGTACCAGAGTTGCCACTACGTCGCTACCGTCATCAATAATAATGTTGGGGCGGTGGTCTAAAGCGATTTGGACGTGACGGTTATAAGTTTGTGCATCTTCGCCTTTAATCGCAAATACGGGAATTTCGTAATCGGTGACTAAGCAAGCTGCTACGTCATCTTGAGTGGATAGGGGGTTACTGGCAATTAACAGGGCATCTGCACCGCCAGCTTTCAGTGCGATCGCTAGGTGTGCGGTTTCTGTGGTAACGTGGGCGCAAGCTACAAGGCGCAGCCCAGCAAAGGGTTTTTCTTTGGCGAAGCGATCGCGGATTTGCCGCAAAACCGGCATTTCGCGTCCAGCCCATTCAATACGCTGTCTTCCCAAAGGAGCGAGGCCGAGGTCTTTAACCTCGTGCTTTAATCGGGGAGAAGTTGCGGTCATTTACAAGTTCCTCAAAAAAGTAAAAAAAGCTACGTAGTTTATTACGTGCTTTACTTTAGTATGCCATGACTAAGGATTTTTGGCTGCAATCACCAGACAGTTTTGGCGCTGGGGACTGGGGATTGGGGACTGGGGACTGGGGACTGGGCGTGAATAATATAATCTCCCTCATCTTCCCCATCTCCACCATCTCCCCCATCCCCCTCATCTCTTCATAACTAGCTTTTTTACTTTTGTATTTATTTCTGGTAAGAGTAAATAGATTAATCACACTCCTGCTCATTACTGAAGACAGATGAACTAATTTGTTATCTATCTCTAGGAAGAAAATGTCCCGACTTAACTGTATGGGAATAAAACTTAACTTTTGATAGGTACATTCACCCAAGTAACAGGTTAATTGTGAAAGGTGGCTTGAGGAGCAGACTACAGTAAATTTCGCTAAAGGAGGTATTTGAGTGCGCTTACAATTTTGGGCGATCGCTCGATGCACAATAGCTATGGCGGCGACAACAGCAGCAACAGCAGGTTCTTGCCTCACAAGTTCCGGCTTTTTGGGTACTAAACCCGTGGTGAGTGGATCTGCGGCGATCGGCCTGGAACCTGCGATCGCAGTTGTTTCTGTGCCGAAAGTTACAGCCCAGATTCCTCTCATACCTCAACTGCCAACAACCAGCAGTCTGAGTAACGAAACCAATGACAGAACTGTGTCCGACTGGATTTATTTAGATGGTCGCCGATTATTTCAAATTGCCGCATCCAGAAGCAATTTTTCTGATCGTTCACAAAACATCCAGAACAATCTGTCACAAATCAGTACAAGATTTTTTCTCTCAGATGCAGAGCAAGTTAAAGTAGATACCCGAACCGTTAATGGATTACCTGTGATTGAGGTCAATGATAAATACTTGATGACCGTTACCACCGCAGATGCCAGACTGCAACAGGTAGATCCAGCAACATTGGCACAACAAATTGCTGATAATTTAAAAACAGGGCTAGAACGGGCGAAAAGAGAGCGACAGCCGCGATTTCTTATTAATCAAGGTAAAATTACGGCTGGTATTGTGGTAGCTATGCTCGTAGCTAGTTGGGGAATTTATAGTTGGCAGCGTCGTACCAAACGAGATCCCATAGAGCCTGTTTCCCCAGTTTCACAAGACGCTGAACATATCACCACTCAGCTGAATCAACAACAACATCAGCATTTTCAAGAAGTCAAAAAACGTTTATTTCAAATTACCCAAGCAGGAATTTGGGGCGGTGGTAGTTTTGTAGTTTTAGGTCTGTTTCCCTACACACGGGTACTACAAATAGGGATTCTCACAGCTGCCCAAATTCCACTCAAATTGGGAGTTGTGATTCTGGGAACTTATGTAGTCATTCGCCTCAGTTTTGCCCTCATTGACCGCTTCACCTCTACTTTGATCAGCAGTGGTGCTTTACTCAACTCAGAAACTTCTGAACGCTTACAACTACGAGTCTCTACATTTTCTGGGGTAACTAAAAGTATTGTGACTGTGATCTGGGTAGGTGTTGGTATCCTCATGGCCCTAATTTTCTTTGGGGTAGATATTGTTCCCTTGTTAGCTGGTGCTGGTCTAGTGGGCGTGGCGGTATCTTTGGCTTCGCAAAACCTGATTAAAGATGCGATTAACGGCTTTTTGATCATCATCGAAGACCAGTATGCTTTAGGCGATGTGATTGCGGTGGGAGATGTTGGCGGTTTAGTAGAAAATCTCAATCTGCGGATGACCCAATTACGAGACGCAGAAGGACGCTTGATTACAATCCCCAACAGTGAAATTAAAGTGGTGGCGAATCTTTCTAGTCGCTGGTCAAGAGCCGATTTAACGATTCCTGTCGGCTATCAAACTGATATTGATCAAGCTTTGCATCTCATTAAAGATGTGGCGATGAAGATGAATCAAGATTTGCAATGGAAACGGCAAATTTTGGAAGCACCGCAAGTTTTGGGTATAGATCATTTTGGCGATCGCGGTTTGATGATTCGCGTCTGGATTAAAACTCAGCCTCTCAAACAATGGGACGTAGCCAGAGAATACCGTCGTCGTCTGAAAATTGCCTTCGACCAAGCCGGAGTAGAAATTCCTGTACCTCAACAAACCATTTGGGTTAATAAACTAAACGACCTCAGACCCAACGACGAGTAGATAAGACCTGAGATTCACTTACCTTGAGATAGGGCGATGGTTTCTGAGTTGTCGTTGTGAGAGACAATAACTGCTACAAAATACTTACCTAAACTTACTCAAGCTTGTTGATTGGTTTAGCGATTTCTTCCTGTTTCAACCAAGGTAGACGGCTACTTCTTGTCCACAGGCGTTTAGTTAGGGGGAAGCCCACCTTACTTTATTGTTAAGGGCATTCTCAAGGTTAGAAGACGCATTTTCGTCTCTACATTGAGTATGCCCACAACTTTTATTTTGTACACGGATCAACACCTTCTACAATCTTTTTTACTTTTGATTTATATTTGCGTAACCCGTAAAGTCGTGAGCTAAAACAGTGAACAATTGAAAGTAAGTCTTGTTTTGGCAACAGTATTGTTGATGGCTAATAAATTTTCAAGAGCAAAACCTTGTAATTAATTAAAACTTAAACTTCTTTTAAACATTGCTTTGCAAAATTTTGTAACGTAACCTGTTTTCTTAGAAATAGCTGGCAAAACGCAAGTTAATCAGAGGTTTTATGACAAACGGTAATCACGTTATCTTCATTCACCCAGATGGAACCAGTCCATCTCACTACGCGTTGGCACGGTTTGTAGATGAAGGTCCTGACGGACGCTTAAATTGGGATCAACTATCCAATGCTGGTGTGTATCTGGGTCACATGGAAGACCAGCTGGGTGGGACATCCAATGGTGGTGCTGTCACCCATGCGACTGGTGCTAAAGTCTATGCAGAATCCTTTGGTTATGAACTAAATAATCTACCGATTACCTCCCTTTCAGGGTCTAACAAAACCATTGTTGAAGAAGCGAGAGATGCAGGAAAAGTCACAGCTCTAGTACAATCTGGAGCTATCTTTGAGCCTGGTACAGCCGCCTTTGTTGCTAAGACACAAGAGATTGTTAACTCTAATGGTAGTCGCACTGTACCTCGCGCCCAAGCTGCAGAGATTGCCAGACAAGTAATTGAGTCTGGGGTTGATTTTATCCTCAGTGGTGGTGAACTCAACCTTTTACCTGTAGGTACTGATGGCTTCCACGGTACTGCTGCTCAATATGATGCTATCAGTACCAATCCTCTCCAACGTCCTACAGTAAACCTGATTCAACTAGCAATCAACAGAGGTTACACCGTTGTTTATACTGAGCAACAACTGCGTAACTTACTCGACACAACCATAACTCCCGTAACACCAACTAAAGTGTTGGGTGTATTTGCGCCTGTCCATACCTTTAACGATCGCCCTGAAGAAGTCTTAGCACAGAACGGATTACCTCTCTATCGAGAAACAGCACCAACCATCGCTGAGATGTTGGAAATTACCCAACAACTGATGGAGAAGCATCCTAACTTTAGCAAAGGCTCAATTACCATCGTTGAAGAAGAAGGATCTGACAACTTCGGTAATAACAACAATGCGGCTGGGACACTAGAAGGTGTGCGCCGCGCCGATGCAGCCATTGGTGTAGCAATGGACTTCATCGAGAAATATCCCAATACTTTGTTAGTTACCGCAGCTGATAGTGATGCGGGTGGTTTACAAGTAGTTGATCCTCGCACTGCGGGTCAAAATGTCGGCAATATTAACAATAACCCCGCTACCTCTTCCCGTAACGTACCATTAGACGGTACAACAGGGGCTAACACTCTGCCTTTTGTGTCTGCACCCGATGCTAATGGTGATGTCTTTAACTTTGCTGTGGGCTGGGCTGGGACACCAGACTTTAGCGGTTCGATTGTCGCTAAAGCTCATGGTTTAAATGCCGACAAACTACCGGCAACGGTAGATAACACCGGTATCTATGAGTTGATGTATGAAACTCTGTTTAATACCGAACTTGCTCCCCGCAATCCAGCACCCACACCCGCGCCACAAGCCACAAGACAAACAGGTAACGTCATCTTTATTCACCCAGACGGTACTAGCCCATCGCACTTTATGGCACTACGTAATGTGGATAAGGGGCCTGATGGTCGTCTCAACTGGGATAAGATGACCAATGCAGGTGTCTATTTGGGACACATGGAAAACCAGTTGACGGGGACATCCAACGCCGGAGCAGTCACCCATGCTAATGGAGTGAAGGTGTTCAATGAATCCTTTGGTTTGAACGAAGATAACTCTCGTATCACTCCAGCTTCTGGAAAAACTGGTTACACCATTCTTGAAGAAGCCATTGCCGCCGGAAAAGCCACTGCCCTAATTCAATCTGGTCAAATGGCAGAACCAGGAACGGCAGCCTTTGCGGCGGAAACTACCAACCGTGATGGTAATAATCTCAGAGCGCGAGATAAGTATGCAGAAATTATTGAACAGGTAATCCGTTCTGGTACAGATGTGATCATGGGTGGTGGGGAACTGTATATGTTGCCCATAGGCACTACAGGTTTCCATGTGACTGCGGAAATAGATGCCTCAGAAACCAACCCAGCGTTTCGCCCCAATATCAACCTAATTGAGTTGGCTGAGTCCTTGGGTTACACTGTGGTTTACACTGAAGAGCAAATGAATCAGGTGGTAAATAGCAATAACCCACCTACTAAGCTCCTTGGTGTATTTGCTGCTGAAGACACCTTTGACGATCGCCGCGAAGAACAACTAGGACTTAATACTGACAACCCTCTACCTCTTTATGTTGCTACTGCTCCCACAGTAGCCGAGATGTTAGAGGCTTCTTTAAAGATAGTTTCTACAGATCCAGATGGCTTCTTTGTCGTCATTGAAGAAGAGGGTACAGATAACTTTGCTAACAACAATAATGCTGTAGGAACGATTGAGGCAGTACGACGTGCTGATGCAGCGATTGGTGTGGCGATGGATTATGTCAATAATCAAGACCCCAACACCTTGGTAATTACTGCTGCTGATAGTGATGCTGGTGGCTTGCAGGTGTTCCAATTTGCACCTTATGTCCGTCCTTCTGGTAACTTTGACACTAGTAATCCCAACCTTGCTAATAATCAACCAGAAGTGCCATTTATCAACGTTAACCCCACAACAACTAACAACAACAGGGCTTTCCTGGATGGGGTAAACGGTAGCACCGCCAGCGCCGAAAGACCTTGGGTACCATTCGCATCTCCAAACAGCATAGATGGGCCGATGGGTAACTTTGGTGTGGCTTGGGTAGGTACTCCTGACTTCCCTGGGAGTATTGTTTCCAAAGCCTACGGGATGAACGCGGATAAATTACCCAGCACCGTGGACAACACCGGAATTTATGACCTGATGTATCAGACACTATTTGGTGTGACACCAGAAGTAGCTGCGGCACAGCAACAAACTGAGTTAGTCGCTGGTACGGCTGGTGCTGATACCTTAATTGCTGCGGTTGATGCGCCATTTGACGGTATTAATGACACTGTCTTTACTGGTGCGGGTAACGATGAAGTAGATGCACAGACTGTATCTTTACCAATCGCCGGTCGTAACCGCGTGAATTTAGGTAGTGGTAACGATACTATCTTTGTCAACAGAAATGATCGCGTCTTTGGTAGTGCGGGTAATGACGAGTTTGATGCTACCGATGGCAAAGGTGGTAATCGGATGTCTGGCGGTGCTGGCGATGATATCTTCAGGCTGGGTAGTGGCGATCGCGCCCTTGGTGGTGATGGTAATGATGAGTTCTACGTCCAGTCTGGCGGCGCTAACTTGCTGTCTGGTGGTGCTGGTGCTGATCAATTCTGGATTGCCAATGTTGAATTACCAACCAGTGCTAACACCATCCTTGACTTTGAAAAGGGTGTGGATGTGATTGGAGTTTTAGGTATTTCTCGCAATACTTTAACTCTCAATGTCATCAACGGTAACACCGAAATTGGTTTAGGTGGTCAAACTGTGGCGATCGTCAATGGTGTGACTGGCTTGGATGCCAACACTAATTTTGTGTTTGTGTAGTTAAGTAATCTACCAATAATTATTTATTTTGTGGGATGAATATATTTATCCCACAATAAATCTTGTTGTTGGTGTCAATGTTTAACTCTTTTATTCATCAATAAATATGAGTCTTTTTGGACTCATATTTATTCGCAAAAATCTGTAGTAATTTAGTGATTTTTTCTGCAATATTTTAATATTCACTTTAGTTAATTTTTTTTAATCCAAAGATGACAACTATTAACGGTACTGCTGGCAAGGATGAATTACTGGCAACAGGAAGTGGTCAAACCCTACTGGGGTTAGAAGATAATGATATTATTGATGGCGTTACTGGGTTAGGAAATAACACCCTTGATGGTGGTGTTGGTGATGATGAAATATTTGCTAAAACTGATGATTTAGCTTTAGGTGGACAAGGCAATGATTTTCTTTACTCTGATGGTAATGGTAATAATAATTTATCGGGTGGAGATGGTGATGATGAAATTTTTCCTGACCGCAATGACAGAGTATTTGGTGATGCGGGTAATGACGTAATTTACGCCGGTTTGGGAGGGAATACTTTTACAGGTGGCGCGGGTGAAGATATATTTTGGTTAGCCAATGTTGAATTTTTAGAAATTCCCAATATAATTACTGATTTTAATCCGTCAGAAGATGAATTACTGGTAGATGTAGACGGCATTAAACAATTAAGTGGTCTAACTTTTACCAAACAACAAAACGATACTTTAATTAGTGCTAACGGTAGAGAGTTAGCAATTATTCAAAATAATATTCTTGGTTTGGCTAATGGTATTGCTAGCGGAGACACAACGCAAACATCTAGTGTGTTGTGGGCGCGGAGTACATTCCTTGGTCAAGTGACCTTTGAATATTCTACCGACCGCAATTTTAATACTATTGCCGGGGTGAAAACGGCAACGGTGACTAACATTAATGTACCTGTAAAAGTAGATATCTCTGGTCTAAATCCGGGTACTAAATACTACTATCGAGTTACCGATGCTGTGGGTGTGTCGGCTGTTGGTCAATTCCAAACGGCTGCAACCTTGGGAAGTCGTACAGGTCTGCGGTTTGGCGTGGCTGGGGACTGGCGGGGAGAACTAGCCCCCTATCCGGCTATTAGTAATGTCCCTGAAAGGGATTTAGCCTTTTTTGTGGCTCATGGTGATACGATTTATGCAGATGTTGGTTCTGATGCCGTTCTTAATCCTGATGGTAGCCGCAAGAGTCAAGCCGAAACCATTGATGAGTATCGGGCCAAGCATAACGAAGTTTATAGTACGCGCTTAGGACGGAATACTTGGGCTGACTTACGTGCATCTACTGCCATTTTAGCTACTATTGACGACAACGAAGTTATCAATGATTTTGCTGGTGGGGCTGATGCGTCAACTGACCCCCGCTTTGGTGTAAGTAGTGGTTTCATCAATGACACGCCACTTTATGAAAATGGCTTGCAAGCTTTCCAAGAGTATAATCCGCTACGGGATGAGTTTTATGGGAATGTAGGCAGCGATCGCTTTAACAATGAGCGTAAACTATATCGCTACAATACATACGGTAGTGATGCGGCTGTCTTTGTCTTAGATGGGCGTTCCTTTCGGGATAAAGCACTACAACCCCCTAGTGATATCAACAACCCCAACGAAATTAACCGTGTCCTCAATGAGTCTTTAACTCAAAATCGCACTTTGTTGGGTAGTGTACAACTGGCGGACTTAAAGCGAGATTTGTTAGCAGCCCAAGCTGGGGGTATCACTTGGAAGTTTGTGATGACTCCTCAACCCATCCAGAATATTTTTCCTGGCGTGGCGGTAGACAGTTATGAGGGCTACGGTAAGGAACGCACAGAATTACTCAGGTTTATCCAAGAAAACAATATTGACAATGTGGTGTTTGTGGCGGCGGATGTTCACGGAACTTTCGTCAACAACCTGACTTACCAAGAACAACCACAAGGAACACAAATTGCTACTAGGGCGTGGGAAATTACCACTGGTGCTGTGGCTTTCGACCCACCTACAGGTAAGTTGTTAGCCGAAAGATTTTGGCTGAATGATGCAGCCCAAAGAAATTTGTATAATTCCTTACCCATCGCCCCTGATTTAGATGATCAGCCTAATGATCAGGATGACTTCGTCAAACAGGCTATTAATAATAATCTGGCTGCTTTGGGTTTTGACCCCTTGGGTTTAAATCAGAATTTGTCACAGGCTGAGGGTTTAATTAATGCTACTTTGCTTGAGGGCGATTATTTTGTTGGTCATACCTACGGTTGGACAGAATTTGATGTTAACCCGACAACGCAAGCCTTAACTGTAACTACGTACGGTATTAATTCTTACTCTGAAGAGGAGTTAAATATCAATACCATTCCTAACTTATCTCCCAAGGTTGTCAGTAAGTTTGTAGTTAATCCTCAATTCCGTAATCCCTTACCACCTCCACGCCCACCTTTAGTACCACTAGAATTCAATAACAATAATATTCTCAATGTCTCTGCTGACAGCAATTTAAAAATACAACTTACTGGGGTCAGAGCGAACACAGTTAACGAGGTTGGTTTTTTTGTAGTCAGGGATGATGTCGGGACAATTACTGATGTCAATGGTAATCTTTTAACGCCTGGGGCTGGAGATGCTTATATTCAAGCGGCTTTGCGACAATCTCAGGTTTTGCTTTCCGCAATTACTAACTTACCCAATGGTTTTAGTAATGCGAATAGCAACCGGATTATTAACACCAAAGCAGGCGATCGCTTAGTCTTCTACTTAATTAATAATGGCACTACCGATGGTGTAGTCAGGGGTAGGATTCCTGCTAGTCGTGTCACCTTAGGTTCTAACTTTGGTAGCGGTAACTTATCACAATTACAGACTACCAGTTTGGGTGATAATAAGTGGAGTCTGGCTTGGGGTGGTGAACAAATGGTCTTAAGTTTAGAGAGAACCCCCATTTCACCAGTCATTGGTACTAAATTACAAATCGCCAACCCCTCAGAGTTAATTGATTTGCGTGATGTATCGGGTTTAGTCAATGCAGATTTTTCTATTTTTCGGGAAGCTGCATTTAATAATGAAGTTTACTTTTACAACGTTAACAATGTTGATGGGTTGATTGGTAATATTAACCCCAATACTAGTAGTGTGAGAGATTATATCCAAGCGGCTTTGAATAATCTTGTCAGAGATGCTTTGACTGGTGAGGTAGTTAGGTTTGCTGTTGCCAACCAGGGAACACAAACTGGTAAAGCGACAATTGCAGGCGGTAGTATTTTAGCACCGATGATTATTGTCAATGGTACGCGATCGCAACTAACCGATAGCAATCCCAATAATGACCCGCAAGTCTATTTCCCCTACTTGGGAGTTAACTCAGATGGTGTTGATCATATCCGTTTACTAGGAGATAATACCTTTGGGTTTGAAGACTTACCTAACGGTGGCGATTTAGATTACAACGATATAATTGTTAAAATAAATTTCTCCGGTGTGTAATTTACTTGTTTGTGGTCGTGGCGTGATAAAACTCAAATTGTCCATGAGAAATTACGCCTACTAAATTCAATACATTATTTCACAACGATACCGTATTGGGAGGGGTACAGATCAAACTTGTCTCCCAATACCGCAGTTCCCTATTCCCAATTTAGTACAAATGTACTATAATAGATATAGCGTCAACAAAGCTTAGTACAGCCAAAGAACAGCTATGTCACGGTCTTCTGGAAGAGGGATTCAAGGGTATAGTCAGATGATTAAGCATTACATTCTCAATCTCAACCCCACTGCCAAACATGAATGGGATCGGTGCATCCTCAGAGATCCATTAACTGCAAAGCGTCCAGACATGGCTAAGTTAATAGCTGAAGCAGTGGGTGCTGATACAGGCAGTTATTTAGTGAGTGTAAATATCGAAGTTCAGGTGTTAGAACAAGCTGCTGTACCTCAAACAGAACAATTAGCTTTGCCATTACCAGAGGTAAGTATCACAACCCAACTGCGGGAAGTAGCTTAATTAATTCATCACGGAAATTGCCAACTTTGAGCTTGTTGACGCTGATATTTCAATTATACAGCCAGTTTGGGCTGAGGAAGACTATTTAATGATGCAACTGAGTCATTATCCAGATGCGATCGCACAGGCTGCTCAACGGGCGAATGAAATAGACTCGCAGTTGATGGCAGTGCAGCAGCAAATTAATCGATTTGAAGGTAATGCTGATCGTGTTGCCGCCTTTGAGATGGATTTGAAGAACGATGCTCAACGCAAGGCTCGGCGCTCTGAAGTCCTGTTGGTGAATCAGGAATATCAAAAAGCAATGGACACGTTTATTCGCTTAACTGCGGAAAAAGCCAATGCGATCGCTCATGTAGAATATCTGCGTAACCAATTTAGTGTGGCTAAATTAGAAGCACGATTAGCGATCGCTCGACAACTTACTGATTTTGAATCACGGGAGCTAGTCGGCTTGTAGACATACCCAAAACCCCAGATTGAAGTCTGGGGTTTCTTCATAGTTGAGTGTCTTCATAATTCTGTGAACAACGAAATTCTAGTTCACTTTCTGTGTCTCTCCCTCCTTGATAAATAGTCGGACATAACTTTGTATTAGCACTTATACAATCCATATGTGGGGTTTTTGCACACACTATTAGTAAAGCACCCAAGATGAATAACAACCCGCAAATTGCTGCTGTTTGCACCCCAGAAATGTCTAATACTCCGTGAACAACTACTTCTCGCAATACAGAAACAATTGCTACTTCTACAGCTAAGTAGCTCAGTGTTAAAAATTATCGCTATGGCAAGGCAGGAGGCAGGAGGCAGGAGGCAGGAGGGAAGAGGGTTTGAGCCTAGTTTATTTTTCTTAACATAGTTGTGTTTTTTCCCACCGACTTACTTACTCCTACTGAAATACTATGCTCTTGCAAGTAGACCATTAATAGGCGAAATAACTCGACTAAAATTAAAACAAAAAGTAGTTTTGCTGTGATTTGTTTATAGTTTATTAGTTGCGTAATAGCAATAAATATTCCCCACAACTGTATAACCATAACAGCAAACAAAGCTAAACATAAGACAATTACAAGTAAGTCTTGGAAAGCTTCCATATTACGGACTATGGCATGACGATCTAGCCAGCGATCGCAAAATAAAAATCGGCTCTTGACGCGCTTTTTCATGTACATTTCCGTTTCTATAAGGTCATTTCAGACCACCCTAGTGAATCTATCCTGCATTTTTATTCCACTTAAATATTAAAATTGATTTCATCAGCAAAATTCGCCATTCTACAGTTATTATTTATTAATAGCTATCATTTTTATAATTGATTAACTGTTCAATATTGACTATTGTTGATGCAATTTTTGTACTTGTTGCAACAATTGTTCAGCCTTGCTTGCCCATTGAGGGTTGCCTTGGGAATTATACAAATTTTTGGCAAAGTTGAATACTTTTGCAGCTTCTCCATGCTGTTTTAACTGCATAAAGACTAACCCTGCACCATAATAAGCATGAGGATAATTAGGATTGGCTTCTGCTGATTTTCTAAAGGAGGCTAAAGCTTCTGGAAGTTTACCTTGATTAAATGAAATTACACCTAAATTGTAGTGAGCATCTGGATATTTAGGATTAATTTTGATAGCTTGTGTAAATGCTGCTTGAGCTTGCTTAATTTTACCTTGCTGCAAATAACATAGACCTAAATGATAATGAGGCTCTGGGGCATTGTTACTATATATGACTGCTTGTTTAAAAGCAGCGATCGCTGCTTCCCAATTTTGTTGCTGTTGTCTGACTAATCCTAAGTTATAGTGAGCAAAACCTAATTGGGGATTGAGTTCTAAAGCGCGTTGTAAATATTCACTAGCCTGTTGGAAATTATTACCTTCTAACAATGCTCCCCCTAAATTGGCAAAGGCGAGGGCAAAATTAGGATCAGCTTGGGTAGCGCGATAAAAGGCGTTAGCGGCTGGTTGTAATTGTCCAGTTTGTCGCAGTGCTAGACCTAAATTGTAATGGGCTGCGGCTAAGTTAGGATCTAACTGAGTAGCACTTTGAAAAGCTGCGATCGCATCTGGTACTCTCCCAGCTTGAATTGCTTGTAAGCCTTGATTTAAAAAGCTTGTAGCTGTTGGTACACTAGACTGTGCTAGTTGAATAGGGAGTGGAGATAGGGGGGTAGGAGATTTTGCTGATACTGGCAGCATACTCCCCCATAGTAATGTTAAACCCAGCATCCCAACAAAACGATAGTTATAGATAGATAAATTCATTGATATATTGACTCAAACTAATTGTTGTCACCGTTATTCATAAAAAGTTTTATTAAAAGTTAGGTTTTAACAAAACTTTTATTTTTGGCATTAAAGTTAGTTTTGCTTAACCTTTCTTAAGGTAAATCTTACGACAGGCTACAATTTTTTTTGCCTTTAGTTAAAGAGAGGATAATTACAAGTTAAAGGGGTGATAATTCTCCAGCAAGAGAACAATTATTCATCCCCTGTAAAACACAGGGCTATGCGGTAAGAGAGACTTACTGCAAAGGAGGTTTTATGAGCGAAAAAGTCATATCAGGTTCGCGGAATGTTGCCATTGTCGGCCCTTATTTAAGTGGAAAAACAACATTATTAGAAAGTTTGTTATTTGTCACAGGAGCGATTTCTCGCAAAGGCAGCGTTAAGGATGGTAACACAATCGGAGATAGTGCAGCTGAAGCACGCGATCGCCGGATGAGTGTAGAAGTGAGTACCGCTAGTACAGAGTATAGTGAGACTCGCTTTACCTTTATCGACTGTCCCGGCAGTGTGGAATTTGCCCAAGAAACTTACAACGCTTTAATCGGGGTTGATGCAGCAATTGTAGTCTGTGAACCTATACGCGATCGTGTCCTCACTCTTGCGCCGCTATTTAAATTCCTAGACGACTGGGAAATTCCCCATCTGGTCTTTGTAAATAAAATGGATCGGGCTAATATTCATGTACTCGAAACATTACACGCCCTCAAAGCTGTTTCTAGTCGTCCATTAGTAGCGCATCAATACCCCATTATGACAGGGGAACAGCTGACTGGCTTTATTGACATGGTGAGCGAACAAGCCTATCAATATCATCCAGGCGCACCAGCTGATCCAATTCCCTTCCCCGAACATTTAAAAGCAGAAGAACATACAGCCAGAGCCGAAATGCTCGAAGCTTTAGCAGATTTTGATGATCATTTACTCGAAGAACTTTTAGAAGACATCGAACCACCCCAAGAAGAAATCCTCACAGATTTAAAAATGGAATTAGGGGCTGATTTAGTAGTCCCCGTTTTCTTTGGCATAGCTGAACAAGATTATGGTGTTAGACCCTTATTAGATGCACTGCTACGGGAAGCACCAGCGCCAGAAGCCACCGTAGAACGCCGCCTCAAAGGTAGTAAAGCCAGCAATACACCGATAGCCCAGGTATTGAAAACCTATTACACTCCCCAAGGTGGTAAACTCTCCCTCGTGCGGGTTTGGCAAGGCAAATTAACCGATGGTATTGTCCTCAACGGTGTGCGTGCTGGTGGAATTTATCGCCTCATGGGACAACAACAGCAGTCAGTCAATGAAGTTGGCGCTGGTGAAATCGTGGCCTTGAGCCGATTAGAAGGTATTAAAACAGGGGATATCATTTCTACAGAACAGCCGATGGCACTACCGAAAGCTGAACAGTTAGAACCAGTGTATGCCCTGGCCATTACGCCAGAAAAGCGCAACGATGAAGTGAAATTGAGCGCGGCTATTACTAAGTTATTGGAAGAAGATCCCTCCTTAGCTTGGGAACAGCACGGCGACACCCACGAAGTTATTCTCTGGGGACAAGGTGAAATTCATTTGCAAGTTGCTTTGGATAGACTGCGCCGCAAATATAACTTGCCCATGTCTACCCATCTGCCACAAGTCCCTTATAAAGAAACCATTCGCAAACCTGTAAACTCAGTACATGGACGCTACAAGCACCAAAGCGGTGGTCATGGCCAATTTGGGGATGTTTTCCTAGATATTCAACCCCTACCACGGGGTGAAGGCTTTAACTTCAAGGAAACTATTGTTGGTGGGGTAGTTCCTAGACAGTACATTCCCGGTGTAGAAATGGGTGTGCGGGAGTTCCTCTCCCACGGGCCTTTGGGTTTCCCAATTGTAGATGTGGCGGTGACACTTACTAATGGTTCATATCACACCGTTGATAGTTCCGAACAAGCCTTTAAACAAGCTGCGCGGTTAGCGATGCAAACAGGTATACCCCAGGCGCAACCTACCCTCCTAGAACCAATTTTGCGGGTACAAGTGACCACACCCAGCGAATTTACCTCTAAGGTACTGCAACTGTTGAGTGGTAGAAGGGGTCAGATTTTAGGCTATGAAGGCAGACAAGACTGGCAAGGTTGGGATGGTATTTCTGCTTACTTACCACAAGCCGAGATGCAGAACTTTATTGTAGAGCTGCGATCGCTCACCCTCGGTGTTGGTTCTTTCCACTGGGAATATGATCACCTGCAAGAAGTCCCAGAAAAACTGGCTGAACGCGTTCTTGCTAGCAACGGTAATGGTGGTAACAGCAAGTAATTTTCATATAGGAAACATCTCCTATAATTCATCATCTTGGAGTGGCTGTAATTGTCACTCCAATTTTTGTATAAGAAAGTTGCAGAATGAATACAAAGCACAGATTCTTCAGCAATATTTTCGGGACATAACTGTTTTAGTTTGAAGAAAAATATCATAGTTAGGAATTGTGCAGGTGTCACACTCAACCTATCTTGTAAGGTGCGTCAGATGCCAAAAATCTTTTGAGAATAACGAAAAACTTAAATCTGACGCACCTTACGAAATATGCCAGTCGCGTAAGTCCTAATAATTTTTCGCAGATAATTAAGTTATTAACTGTATTTTTTTTGTCACTTTTAAACAATATATAAGAATTGTCAAAATAAGTTAAATCATTGATTATTTAACTTAGCTGGAAGCGAAATTCAAAATCTAATTTCCAGTAAAACAACTTTAAATAGGATGTATCCAATGGCTCGTATTCAAATTGCTGACCTAAACCCATCTGATTCTGAACTTTTGCATGATCTCAGCGACTCAGAAATGCTTGATATTAATGGCGGTGGTTGGTTGAAAGTGCTAATTGGCGCTGCATTGATAGTAGCTGGAGCCTTCACAACTCCAGTGGGTATAGGTGCTGCTTTAATTGGTGCGGGTGGTGCTATTATTGCATCCGATGATAGCATCTAAGACTATTTTAGTAATTTGTTTTCATTGAGTAGCGTGATTGCCTATTCATCCATTTAACCCTAGTCAGTAATAGCTAGGGTTAGATTATTTTAATCTCCAATTAAAAAACTATAAGTTTTGAGTAAATACAAATATTTTTGGGACATAAATGTTTCATTAATTAGAATAACAAAGTTAATGAAACAATACTTTGTATTTATAGCTGACAAGTATTTAAATTGTTACGGTTTCATCTAGTGACATAAATAGTTTATTTCTGTCTCATGTAAAATTTTTGTTGATGTTTTGATAATTTTACTTTCTTTTAGAATCATAAGTGAATCCATAGTCTTAATTCAGCATTAGCTAGGTAATCACAATGGAAAAACATCAGAAAAGCTCAAACATTCAAATTGAAATTAATAATTTAATTGACGATGCAGTGAATCATGCACTGGCACGTAGAAACCAAAATCTAGATGTCGAGGCAGCTTTATCTGATGATGAAGCTGGAAACATTGCAGGGGGTCAGATTACATCTATTAAATCGATTGCGATCGCAGGTTATAAACCTATTTGGCCTCCTACTACTCTAGGCTATATTACCGTAGGGCTGATCGCACCACCAGATTACTTCAAGTCCTAAATTTTGCTGCAAACATCACCTTCCTGGAGCTTCAAATCATGGCAGAAACTCCTGCCGAAAAAACTACACTTTGTCCTAGTGCTAGACCAGAAATAGCAGGAAGCGTAGTCTTTGGTGTGATTGGTGGTAATGTCACAGAAGCACGCGTAAATTATCTGAAACAGCCACTACCTGTTACAGATGAACTGTTAGCAAAAGCTAGCCCAGCGACACCAACGGAAATTTTTCGCACCGCCGCCCCCTGTGTCGAAAAAGGTTGTCAGCACTTTAATGGACAAGATTGCCGTTTAGCCACTCGTGTGGCTGACAACTTACCTGCTGTAGTAGAAGAATTGCCCCCTTGCTCTATACGCAGAGATTGCCGTTGGTGGCAACAAGAGGGTAAAGCAGCTTGTATGCGTTGTCCACAAATTATCACAGACAATTACAGCCCATCTCAATTAATACAAACAGTTGCCCTAACTGAAATAACCACTTAACTCAGGAGAAAACTATGGCTTTTGAAAACGTTAGAGCTTTCTATGAAAGACTTGCTAATGATGAAGCTTTCCGCACCCAAATGCAACAAATTGAAAGCAAAGATGAGTGTAGTCAAGTAGTAAAAGCTGCTGGTTTTGATTTTACCCCAGCAGAGTTTGAAGAATATACAACTCAATTGTTAGAGTCAGCTGCTGGTGAGGGTGAACTCAGAGATTTAAATGCACAAGAATTAGAAGCTGTATTTGGTGGTGCTTCTAGATTAATTGATAAAATCCGCATTCAGCCATTGTATGGGGTGATTGAATGGCCTCCAATTGCTGCTCAACCTATGTATGGTGTGGTAATTAGCGAACGGTTCTAGAAAATTTCCAACTAGCATTTTAATTTTTTGGGACGGATAACAAAGTAACCGTCCCTATTTCCATAATTTGAATAGGGGTAATGCTTCATGAGCGATCGCAGAATTAGCTATGCTGTTTGGGAAATCACATTAAAGTGTAACCTTGCTTGTCAGCATTGTGGTTCCCGTGCAGGGCATACAAGAGCAAAGGAACTTTCCACCCAAGAAGCCCTGGATTTAGTCAAACAAATGGCAGATGTGGGCATTACCGAAGTTACTCTCATTGGCGGTGAAGCTTTTCTGCGTCCAGATTGGTTAGAAATTGCCCAAGCTATTAATCAAGCTGGAATGCACTGCGGTATGACTACCGGTGGCTATGGCATCACCTTAGAAACAGCACGCCGCATGAAAGAGGCGGGAATTAAGGTAGTGTCTGTTTCTGTGGATGGCTTAGAAGCAACTCACGATAGACTCCGGGGAAGACAAGGTTCGTGGCAATGGGCTTTTAAAACCATGAGTCACCTCAAGGAAGTCGGTATTCCCTTCGGTTGCAATACCCAAATCAATCGCCTCTCTGCACCAGAATTCCCCAGCATCTACGAACATATCCGTGACGCGGGTGTGTTTGCTTGGCAACTGCAATTAACTGTACCAATGGGCAATGCTGCCGATAATAGTGAAATTCTGCTGCAACCTTATGAACTTTTAGATGTGTATCCGATGATTGCCCGTGTTGCTCAACGCGCACACCAAGAAGGAGTGCAGGTACAGCCAGGGAATAACATCGGCTACTTTGGCCCCTATGAGCGATTATTGCGCGGTAGAACTGCTTGGTCATTTTGGCAAGGATGCAATGCTGGGCTATCAACATTAGGTATTGAAGCTGATGGTGCAATTAAAGGTTGTCCTTCCTTACCAACATCAGCTTACACTGGCGGTAATATCCGTGACTACTCGCTGCGAACCATCATTGAAGAGACAGAAGAACTGCGGTTTAATTTAGATGCAGATACACCCAAAGGTACAGCCCATTTATGGGGTTTCTGCAAAACTTGTGAATTTGCTGAACTGTGTCGGGGTGGTTGCAGTTGGACTGCCCACGTCTTTTTTGATAAACGCGGTAATAATCCCTATTGTCATCATCGCGCTTTAACTCAAGCTAAACACGGTATTCGAGAACGAGTGTTTCTTCAGCGTCGAGCCGATGGACAGCCCTTTGACAATGGTGAATTTGGTCTAATTGAAGAAGCAATTGATGCACCTTGGCCAGAAAATGATCCATTGCATTTTACTGCCGATAAGATTCAGTGGTCAGAAAGTTGGCAGGAAAAACCAGAACTAGCAAGCTTAATTAGTTAATCTGTTGGATCACAAAAGAATTTTATGGATACTAACTCTAATATTTCTGATCAAAATCAAGTAGATTCTCCGCAAATCCTGTTACCCCGTTCAGCTTGGAATAGTCAAATAGCTTATCTGAGACTACTTTTTAAAGCGAAGAAAGCTTTAGATAGGATAGAAGAAGCAGCAGGATTGCAGAAGATATAGTAATCCTAGAAAATTAATGAGAACTCAGACCCCTAAGAGGATGTTTTAAAAGTCCTCTTATTGGTAACAAAACATTTTAGATCCCCCTAAATCCCCCAAAGAGAACTTTAAGAGGGTTTCCCCCTTTTTTAAGCTAGGGAGGATCAATAAGTCTCTAAAATCACAGCCAACCACTTTTCAAACAACCCCTAATTTTCTCCAGAGATTGGGGGCTTAAACATCACAATACATTGTAATTTACGTTAAATAAACATGATTATTTCATCTTTTAAGAATAATTAAAACTCAATACAACATTTTGGTTAACTAAAAGTAAAGTAAGGTTTATATTTTAGTATTAAAATAATTCCGCAAACTTGTGACATAAATATTTTATTTATTGTTCCAAAACACCATAAAAAGATATATAGTTTATCCAAGTTTATGTAAAACTACAATAAGACTGACGTAGCAAAATAAAAATCCAGGTGTAGTCACATTCTTATAACAATTATGAAACCTAAAAACATAGGGATTTTAATATCAGGTGCAGTAGGAGGATGTTTCCTTGCTTTAGCTCCTGCTACTGCTGCTATCTTAGTAGAGCCAATAGTGACAACACCTAACCTAAGCTTTCCCACCGGAGTAGAAATTCCATTCGGTTTACCACCAGGACAATTAACGTTTTGGAATGCTCCTGATACTACTGGTGAACAAAACTTTTTAAACAGTACAGGATTAGATATAGATCAATTTTCTCTGGTTTTGCTACCTGATTTTGATAGTCTTGCAGATGATGTGATCTGGGGAGATGTCAATAGTGATGGTCAGATAGGTTTTTCTAACATTTTTACTAATGTTAATATTGCTCAAGGGTTTACGTTCCAAGGATTACGCGCTCCCAGAATTGACCTTGCAGGAGGGGTAATCCCAGCAGGCGATCGCTTTGTCGTCCAGTTTATCACCCAACCTGATCTCAGACCATCAGTACCAGGAGATAATGGGCCTTTAGTAGTAGGTGGTGTTTATTTCGGCTCGGTTCCTGTGGCATCTGTTCCTGAACCTTCTACTTTCTTTGGTTCACTTGTAGCTATGGGGTTAGGTAACTATTTCAGAAAATTTAAGTCAGATAACAAGAGAGCTTGATATCTTGCACCATTCTCAATAATCGTAGTATGAAGAAGTCGAAAGAGGAAAAATCAGAGCTTGAGTGAATTGTCCGCATCACCCATCTGACAAAACTACCTACTTCATCTGTTTCTCAAAAGAGAACTTAGCTCAAAGATAATAGAGATAAATTAATTCAAGAATAGAGTGCATAATTGATGCACTCTATTTTATTTTTTTATAAATTAAATATTAATATTATTTTTTATAACAAAAATTGACATAACTAGATCATTTTTGTCATTAACTCACTTCAAATTTTAACTGTTTAATATAAGTTATTGTGCTGAAATATCTTTATCAATGGAAAGTCACTTTTAATTCACAATTGGTGTTGCTTTTGTTTACACATAGTTAAAATTTTAAGTTTTAAACTATGACATAAATGTATTATTTAAGTGCATAGATTTAGCCTCAAAAATATTGACTTAATATGAATTAAATTTCATCATATATATCGTGGATTGCAAAACAAAAAAATATTCCACAAGTAACCTTTTTCAAATTCAGGAGTGATAAGAAATGTCTACCATCAGAATTGAAGACTTAAATACTCAAATCTCTGTTATTGATTTAAGTAATGATGAAATCAACGAAGTTAAGGGTGGTTGCCCTGTTTGTCTCCTAATACTCGGAGCAGCAGTAGGCTACGCGTTTGATCGTTGGGCTAATTCATAATTAATAATCAATCAGTCTTTGTCATAAGAGGTATCAACATGGCTGTCATTTCCATTAAAGATTTGAATGAAGATTACATCACTGATGTAAACGAAAATGAAATTGAAGCTATCCGTGGTGGTTGGTTTTGGATAGGTGTAACAATTGGTGCAATGATTTCTCAAGCACAACGTAAGCTAGAGAGAAGTTAGTAAACATAGTTGAAATTACTATTTCAAGTCCTGTGTTACTGAATTTTAGATATAGTTTATCTAAAATTCAGTAGGAGTTAGGAAATAGTTTGAAGAACATTCGATAACTTGAAAAGCCTCCTTATGCAACACAAGGAGGCTTTTTATTAGTTAAAATGAAAACAGATATACGCTAAAAAGACATAATTTATCAACTCGTATGATCAATGGATTGAAAATATGTGTCAATTTCAATTTTCCCAGTTTGATGTTTCAACCACTCAGTAAATAATTCAAACATAATTTGATGTCGTAATTTAGTATCTAATTGTGCTTGGATAATTTCTTCGACTAAAATTAGATGAAATCCCTGAGAACCAGTTATTGGCTTAAGAATTTGCGGAGGATGAACTGCAAAAACAGCCGCAGAAATTTCTGGCTTTAAATCCTTGCGTTTCAGTATCCCCCGATATCCACCAGAGCGCCGCAACTCTGTAGCTTTGACATATTTATGAGCAACATCATAGAAGCTCATCTCACCTTCCTTTACAGCATAGAAGAGTTCCCATGCTAAGTCTTCATCATCTAAGATAACTTCATACATCACTACAGCAGTATAGTCTAGCTGATGCTCAAAAAAGTAAGGTTCTACTTTATCAGCAAACAAATGATCTGCTAACTTTCCAGATATTAGGCTGATATAAACAATTTTTTCAAACTCGTCTAGAGAAAGATTATGCTTTTCTAGCCATGCCCAAGTAGCATCAGCACTGGTGAGTTTGTTAGCTACCCGTAATTGATCTGCTGTTTTCTGGAGTTCTTCTACTTCAACTTGAACACCTAACTCCCTTGCAGTATTTTCAATAATTTTACGGCTAATAATCTCTTTAGTAATCTCAGGTATTTTGCAAGATATTCTGATTTGCTCGATAATATCTTCTTGAGTTATCTTAATAGTCTGTACCATTGAACTTTCCTCTTAATAAGAATATACATTTGCAAAAGTCTCTGATTTCATCGCAATTAGTCTGAAAATCTATAGTTCTAAACCACCTGTTTTTAACTTCTTAAATGGATCTAGAAGAAAATCTATAATCCGGCGTTGTCGCACAACGACTTCTGCCGTTGCAGTATCTCCGGGACGTAGAGGAATACACTGATTAGCTGTAGGCATACAATGCTGATTGAGAGCAATATCTAATTGATATGCTGCTACTCTACCGTTAGGTGTATCTACCTCAAAGGTGGTAGGTGACATCTCTAATAATTTGCCTTCGATTACTCCATAATCCTGAAAAGGATAGGCATCAAACTTAAGTTTTACGGGTAATCCTGTTTTCAAAGAACCACTCTCAGTAGTTGCCATTTGGGCTTTAATTACTAGAGGGGAATTGATAGGTGCAATTTCCGCTATCATTGCTCCTGGTTGCACCACAGAGCCAGCCCTTTGAATAGGTAATTGAAATACTGTACCATCTACAGGAGCTTTAAGTTCTCTTTGGCTTAACTGGAATTTTAATGCTGCGATTTGACTCTTATTTTGAGATATTTCTGCTTTCAGGAGAGTAATTTCTCTATCCAAATTCTTGAGTTGTTCTTCACTTCTGAGAACGGCCAACTTTCCGGCATGATTCAAACTCTGGTAGCTACGTTCTTTCTCTTGAATTCGTAACTGTGACTGCTCAATGTTTGCTTTAGCTTGCCTGATAGTTCTTTCATAACTATTTTGTTGTTCTGCTAGCCTTAATTTTGACTGCTCAATATCTGATTTTGTTTGTTCTAGTAATTTTTTTCTTTCTTTAGCTATATCTTGCTTGTCTACAAGATTAATCTCTGGCACTATTCCTTCCTGCCAAGCTTGCTTGTAACGTTCTACTTCTCTTTGGGCGCTATTTAAACTAATCTCTACTAGATTATGACTGATGCGGCTATGTTCTAAAGCTTTGCGTGCCTGATTAACCTGAGCTAATTTTTCCTCTTCTTGAAAATTATTTGAATTAATAATAGTTTTTAGGTTTTGTTTTTCCTGATCAATTTGAGCTTGTTTTTCTAACTCTTGGGCTTGATTTTGTTGACGCTGAATCGTCCAAGCTAAGACTAATTGATTTTTCAATAAATTTAGCTGTGATAGCTGATTTAATTGTGCTTCTAACTTAGTTTGTGCTTGCCGTAATTCTGTATTAACTAATTCGGACTCCAACGATAATAAAGTCTGTCCTGCCTTAACTGATTCCCCTTCTTTCACCAGAATCTTTTCCACAGTACCCGCTACAGCAGCATCTAATCTCACTGTTTTACCTTCAGGTTCTAATCTGCCTCTAGCAGTACCAGTTTCATCCACTTGAGAAAACATTGCCCAAGGCAAAGCAATAGAGATAAAGATTACTAAAAAATACAGCAGTCCTCTTGTCCAAGTTTGCGGTAAGCTATCAAGTAATTCTTTGGTGACGTTAGACCAATCATCAGTTGATGTAGGAGGCTTTTGTAATGTGTGTGGTTGCTCATGAAGTATCTCTTCATGTACTGGAGGAGGAACAAATCCATTCAATATGTTTGGCATGACTATGAGTGACTTGTACTATTGTTTGACTTTAAATTCCAGCGTCTAATTGCTGTTGATTGAGATAAAAATAATGACCCCTCTTGCTCATTAACTCATCATGAGTTCCCTGTTCAATTAATATGCCTCTATCGAGAACTAAAATTAAATCTGCATTACGTACAGTAGAGAGACGATGAGCAATTACTAAGGTAGTTCTACTGTTGAGAATTGTGTTAAAATTTCGCTGAATAATTCTTTCTGACTCTGCATCTAAATGGGAAGTAGCTTCATCTAAAATTAGCAATTTTGGATCACCTAATAATGCTCTAGCAATAGCTATCCGTTGGCGTTGTCCACCAGATAACATTCCTCCACCTTCACCAATTTGAGTTTCATAGCCTAGAGGTAACTTTTTAATAAATTCATCAGCACCAGCTAATCGACCTGCTTCAATTACTGTGTCTAAGGTTACACCTGGATTACCTAAGCTAATATTGTCTCTAATTGTGCCGCCAAAGAGAAAGGTATCTTGGTCAACTACTCCCACTTGTTGACGTAAGGAAGCTAAAGAAATACCGGTAATATCTTGTCCATCAATAAATATCTTGCCATCAGTAGGTTGATACAAACCCAAAACTAATTTAGAAATTGTGGTTTTACCTGAACCACTACGTCCCACTAAAGCAACCATTTGCCCTGGTTTAATTTCAAAAGTGAGATTTTCTAAAATATTGATATCACTTTCTGGATGATAGCGAAAGGTCACATTATCAAAGCGAATGTGACCTTTAATTTGTGGTAAACCTTGACGTGCTTGATATTGTAAATCTTCTTCTGGCTCTGCATCTAACACATCATTAATGCGTTCCACTGCTATTGTCACTTCCTGTAACTCATTCCATAAAACTATTAATCTTTGAAAGGGGGTAATAATATTACCAAGTAGCATATTGAAGGCTACCAATTGACCAATAGTTAACTGATTATGAATTACCTGATGCGCTCCAAACCATAGCAGGGCTGTGCTGATAATGGCTTGAATGGTGTTGCTAAAAATTTGTAAGCGGTTGCCAATAATTTGTCCAGAAAAGCTGGTTTTGACTTCTTTATTTAATAAGTCTTCCCAATGCCAACGTACTGTCTGTTCTACTGCTGTGGATTTAACGGTTCGCACACCAGAAAGAACTTCAATTAGATAACTGCTTTCGTTGGCATAGGCATTGAAAATTTCTCTAGATATTCTGCGTAAAAATGGGGTGGCAATTAATGCCAGTATAAAGAAAGGTGGCACAATTACTAATACTAATAATGCCATTTTCCAACTATACCAAAACATCAATCCCACATAGACAAAAACCGTGAGTAAATCTAGCAGTATAGATGAAGCTTCACCGGAAAGAAAGCGTTGAATTTTACGGTTTTCTTGGACACGGGAGATAATATCTCCCACATAACGTGATTCAAAAAAACTCAAGGGTAGGCGGAGAGTATGGCGAATAAATGCCACTATTAAAGCTACATCTATTTTTTGTGCTGTGTGGTCTAGGAGATACTGCCTTAAACCCGTCATTGCTACACGAAATAAACTGAAAATCAGCAATCCTAACCCCACAGCAAATAGAGTGAGTTCTGAACGTTGTACTACTACTCGGTCTAAGATTAATTGGGTGAATAAGGGAGTAATTAATCCAAATATTTGGATGAATAAAGAAGCAATAAAAACCTCTAGCATGACTAAGCCATGAGGTTTGATTAATTCAAAGAATTGCCAGAATGGTGTTGTTGCTTCTTTAGAATCCTTTAAGAAAACTGTTGGTTGTAGTAGTAGTGTGTAACCAGTCCAGTCTGCTTTAAATTCTTGGTGGGTGAGGGTGCGTTGACCGATACCAGGATCGGCGACGATGACGTGTTTAGAAGTTATTTCATAGACAACAATATAATGTTTACCTTCCCAGTGGGCGATCGCAGGTAAATTTTGTTTTGCTAATTGATCTAAGCTGGCTTTAACCGGTCGTGTAGCAAAGCCAAGACTTTCCGCCGCCGCCGATAAACCCCGCAATGATGCGCCATTGCGATCAACATTGGCGATATCTCGCAAGCGATTGACACTAAACCGTTTCCCCCAATAGCGGGACACCATGACTAAGCAAGCTGCACCGCAATCTGATGCGCTTTGTTGGGCAAAAAATGGATAACGACGAGTCACCTTTTGTAATAAATGGCCTACTTTCTGGGTGGGATGGGGAAAGTAGGCTTTGCTGATTTTCTTCGGTTTTGACTCTGTAACTGGTATTGATGGGTAATCAGTCTTGGTTTCCGTTGTCTGAGGAGAGTTCCCCAATAATAAATTGCGGGCTTGCGCCTTGGCTAACAAATGTTCTGCAATTTGGGGATACTGCTTCATCCATGATGCCATCACATCACCGGGAATAAAGCATAGTTGCAAATTAACACTCGCCCTCGCCCCATAAGGCGGCAATTTCTTCTCTGGAAACAGGGTAAATTCTCCAAATGATTCCCCAACTTCCAAAGTGGTAATTAACTCTCCAGCCTCATCTAGTAAACGTACCTTACCAGCGATCGCAATATATATTCCAGGATCAACATTCTTTCCTGTCCAAAACTTCCCGACTTTTGGGTTAAGAAATTTAAACTTGGGGTAGCAGCGTTGAAATTCTGCTGGTGGTAGAGAATAACCCAAAACATTGTGCAACTGTTCTAGTGAAATCAACTGATCGGATAGTTTTTGCACCATGAATTTCTGACTCCGTACCTAATTGGGCTAAATTGAAAGATATAAATCCGTTACTTTCGGGGATTTCTTCGGATTTCAGGTCGTGAATCAATATGCTGGAATTACTATGATTTTGTACTGCTGTAACTTGGGTTTGATCGGTTTTCTGACGAGTGGATAACCCCATCTGTTTGAGTAGTCTTTTGATATGGCGATCGCTAATTTCAATCCCTAATTCTTTCGCCAAATGTTTCTGCAACCAATTGGCTGTCCAACGCCTAAAAGAATAACCATAATCACGGGGACTATGACTAATTAATTCTTGCAAACGCTCTAAATATTTCTCATTAACTGCTTTAGGACGACCTATAGGACAATCTTGCCATTGATGCGCCATACCAGTCCGGGCTATGTGCATCCAATGTCTAGCTGTCGCTGGACAACAGCCCAAGATTTGACAAATAGCAGTTTGTGATTTTCCTTGGTCTGCTAGCAGCATGATTTCAATACGCTGGCGATAAGACTCCGGTAAATCTTCTTGTAAGTTTTTTTGCAGAAGCCTACGTTGAAAGGGCGTTAAAAATTTACCAGTGTGAGTGTCTGCAACTTTCGATTGCATTGTCGATTGATATTGAGACATAAACGGGAAATTAACACACTAACTGAACAGTAAGCATCTCAAAATGTGACTTATGTTTAAGCAAAACACAGCCACTTCCAAATAGTCTCAGACAAACCTCTGACAATATTCAGTTATCTTGCTGGATAGCAAAATACTGGTTTATCATTGGGGGATGAAAAAGTATCACCCAATAATATTGCACGCAAACGAGACGCAGAAATTTTGCGGTAATTTTATACTTTTTCAGATTAAATTTTGCATTCAAATGTTGTTTTTCCAGCATTGTGCTAGTAACAACACCTCCATTTAAATTTACTTAAGTAAAGATTCGGTTAATAAATAGTAATTTTACGTATAAATTTTTTATTTTATTTTTATTTTTTCAGAAAAGTTAATAAGTGAGTATAGGTGGTGATACTGGTTTTACGCCCATACTCCAACGATTTTTCCCATTTCCCCAGATGTAGAGACGTTATACCGTTTCTTTATGAAGATGCAATTTATAGGTTGTTGTAGAGACGTTGTATACAACGTCTCTACAGAATTTATCGGAAAAAGCTAGGTTCTAAACCTCTGTCTACGACACGCTCCGCGTTGGCGTTAGCCTCTCGTAGAGATGCCGTAGGCTATTTTGAATTGATTCAAGTGACTAACGGTAAGATGACAGTAAACGTCGTACCCACCCCTAGCTCACTATTCACCCAAATATCCCCCCCGTGAGCATCGACACACTTTTTCACAATTGCTAAACCCAAACCAGTACCAGAAATTCCAGCAACATTTTCGCCACGATGGAAAGGTTGAAACAGTTGCTTCTGATCTTCTGGGGAAATACCAATTCCCCAATCTTGAATCTTGAAAATTATCCCGTGTTCTTGAGCAATTAAATCAAACTGGATTCTACCACCCGGTAAGGAATACTTAATGGCGTTGCCGAGTAAATTTCCCAAAATGTGACGCAGCAGAGTTTCATCTAGTAAAGCTTCATCGATTTTTCCCGAACTGGTGAAAACTACTGTCAGATCCTTTTCCCCGATGCTTAATTGGGCTTCTTCTACTAATTGACGACAGAATGCTTCTAAATCTATAGATATGAGGTCACACTGGAGTTTCCCAGAATCAGCTCTACCTATTAATGACACTTCATCTAATAGTTGTGCCATATTTTTGATTGCAGAACGAATCATCTGTAAATGAGAGCGTTTTTTCTCTTGACTCAATTTATCTTCGTTATTTTGGAGTAATCCAGCCGCCAAAAGTATTGTATTTAGGGGATTGCGGATATCATGGGAGAGCATAGAAACAAACTCAGATTTAAACTGGTTGATTTCTTGAGCTTTTACCAATTCAGCCGTGCTTTCTTCAACGCGGGTTTCTAGAGATTGATTGAGTGTACGTAATGTTTCTAAAGCTTGTTTGCGCTCAATTGCGTAACATAAAGAGCGAACCAATACTTGAACATTTACCTGCCGTTTAACTAGATAATCTTGCGCTCCTTGGCGCACTGCTTCAATAGCTAAATCTTCGTCGTTAGTATTTGTGAGGACAACAATCGGTACACTAGGGTCTTGCTCTATTAATAAAGATAGAGATGATAATCCCTGACTGTCAGGTAGCGTCAGGTCTAACAAAATCACATCATAGCTAGTATGCCTGAGTTCGTTGAGTGCTTCCTGTAATCGCTTCACATGAACCAGACTAAATTGTTTGGACTCAGCTTGGTGCAAATACTCTTGCAACAACCTAGCTTCTGCTACGTTGTCCTCAATTAACAAAATTTTGACTGAGTTTCCAATCATAATAGGCAATAGGCAATAGGCAATAGGCAATAGGCAATAGGGATTGGGGATTGGGGATTGGGGATTGGGGACTGGGGACTGGGGACTGGGTAAAAATTCTCCCCTGCCTCCCCTGCCCCTCTGCCCCTCTGCCCCTCTGCCCCTCTGCTCCCCTGCTCCCCTGCTCCCCTACTCCGGTGGTAACGTCACAGTAGTTAGCCAAAACTCTTCTATTCCTTTGACGATTTGGAAGAGTTGGCTGAGGTTACGGGATTTGGTGATGTAGCAGTTGACGTGTAATTCGTAGCTGTGAAAAATATCATCCTCGTTTCTAGAAGTGGTTAACACAACTACGGGAATGCGTTTGAGTAGGGGATCAGCTTTAATTTCTGCTAGTACCTCTCGACCATCTTTTTTAGGTAAGTTCAAATCTAGCAGGATGAGGTCTGGACGTGGCGCATCGGTATATTCGCCTTCTTGGCGGAGATAGGCCATTGCGTCCATACCATCCCTGACTGTCACTACTTGGTGTGGGACTAAGCTGTTTTTAAAAGCTTCTTGGATGAGGCGGATATCGGCTTTGTTATCCTCGACCAAAAAGATGGTTTTGTGTTTTTCTTCCGTTTCTAAGCTCACGCTCTCGCCCTCCGACTGGAATCGTAAAGTAGAAGGTTGCGCCTTCACCAAGTTGTGATTCTACCCAAATCCTCCCTCGATGACATTCGATAATTTTCTTACAGATGGCTAAACCCATACCCGTACCCTGATACTCGTCTCGTGTATGCAGGCGTTGGAAAATCACAAAAATGCGATCGCTAAATCGTGGGTCAATCCCAATACCATTATCTTTAACTGAGAATAACCACTCGTCTTCTAACCTTTCGGCACTGATATGAATGCGTGGTGGTTCTTCGCTACGGAACTTGATGGCGTTGGCGATCAGGTTCTGAAATAGCTGCATGAGTTGGGTACTACCAGCCAAGACGGTTGGTAAGGGATCATGGGTAATGATCGCGCCTGTTTCTAGGATACGTTGCCGTAAATTACCGAGAGCGCGTTCTAAAGCTTTCTCAACTTCGGTTAGTTGAAAGGCGATCGCTTGGGTATCTACTTTGGAGTATGCTAAAACATCATCAATCAAGGTCTGCATCAGGCTCACACCCTCAACGGCAAAGTTGATGAATTCTTTAGCATCTTCATCTAGTTCATCTTCATAGCGCATTTCCAACAACTGTACGTAATTCGCTACTTGATTGAGTGGTTCTTGCAAATCATGGGAAGCAACGTAAGCAAACTTTTTCAGTTCGGCGTTGGAACGTTCTAAATCGTGAGCCAATTGAGCCAATTCATCAGCTTGGCGCAGGACGATATTGACAATTGCTTTTCTCAATTCTAATGCGGCTTTAATTTCCACATATCGCCAAGGCAATGAGGTCAGGCGTACTGTCTCTTTCCACAGTTCAAAGGATTTTCTGGGACAAAGACGCACATTTCCTTCTGACTGATTGACTTCAAAAGCTTTGTGCGGATCACCGCCCCAATTCACGGTTTGAATGACTTCTGGTCTAAACCACAAAACATAATTACGTTTAGAAATGGGAATGGCTAACAATCCACTAGCAACGTTTTTAAATGTTTCTGCATCTGGATAAACTTGTGCTAAAGAATCAGTGTAAAACACTTCTTCCTCAACATTATTTTTTAGCCACTGCACCAAGAAAACTAAATCTTCTTCTTTGGGAGTTTCCCCAACTAAAGTAAAATGATCACCAAAACATATGGCTGCCCCTTGGGCGCTGGTTAAGTCTAAAAGATTGGGCTGATGTTTGATTAGACCATCAATAAAGTTGTCCTCTTGGGACATATATTCAACTAAAAGTGATTGAATATGAGTCAAATTGATGCGATAGTCGTAATCTTCTGTTTCTTCTCTGGCGGAAATTTCAGCAAATATCACTCGTCCTAAAAATTCGCAGGCTTTGCGTAATTCATAGGACACATATTTAGGTGTTTGATGGTGACAAGCAATTAATCCCCAGAGTTTTTGGTCTTTAATTAAGGAAATAGTTAAAGATGCACCGACACCCATATTGTGCAAGTATTCCAAATGGCAAGATGCCGGACTTCTGAGGATAGAATTAGTTAAATCAACCGGGCGATCGCTCACCGGATTTCGCACAGGTAACATTTGTGCAGGCTGCACATAAGCATCTGGGATAATTCTAATTGAGTTAGATATGAATAATTTCCTCGCTGGTTTAGGAATATCTGACTCTGGGTAATGCAATCCTAAATATGATTCTAGGTTATCTATTTTTTCTTCGGCGACGACAGAACCATGTCCATCATCATCAAATTTATATAACATCACCCGGTCAAAACCAGTTACCTTTCGGACTTCTTTGACAATAATCTGACAAAAATCTCGGAGATTTGCTGTTTTTTCTAGCTCATTAATAGAAGCTTTAGCTAGATGATAAAAACTCAAAAAGGGAATATTTTCTTGAGAAATGGCTGGTTCTAATTCTAAAATCAGAAACCCTTCTGAGTTGCGATGAAATACCGCATCAAATACTATGTAATCATCACCCTTCTTGCGTATCCAAATTTTTGTGGGATTAATAAATTCGATATTCCCTTCTAATAAGCCTGTTTTAATTCTCTCAATCTGAAAAGAATCGAGCAAATCATCGAGATTTTTCTGCAAAATGTCTTCAGCATTCATGCCAAAAATATTCCAAGTATTATTACTGACTTGTAATATTTTTAAATCAGGCTCGTCTAAAACTAAAAGAATGCCATGAGGTTGAATTTGGCTAGAAAGATGAATAGGAGCTTCTTTTAAGCTATTTACATTAATAGTTGGTAAATCTAGGCTTATTGTCATAAATATCCTCTTTTATGGTCTAACAACATCAAAATTAGAGTTGATAGAAGTCTTTTGATGTTTAGTTTTGTTCACAATATTTCATTATGGTTTTTAGGATAAAAATCCAGCAATCAATATTACTCTGGCATAAGAACAATTCAAGGATAAAAATTACATACTGTTCTTATAGATTCGGTCGAATTTCGCACATTCTTTGCTATTTCTACCCCAATTCACTATTTCAGACTTCTAACCGTTTGACTCCTCAGTGGTTTTATGCAGAGTTTTCTTTACACTGCTTGCGCTTTACAGTCTAACAAGCAGTAATCATACATACAGATAAGAAATATGAAAGATGGGTGATTGATTAAGTCAGTTTATATTTAGTAATGTATAGCAGGTGATAGGTGACAGGTGATAGGTGACAGACTTGAAAGCCTTTTATTGTAAAGGTTTTATGATTAGTTGATGTCCTCAATAAGTCTCTAAAATCACAGATCAACCATTTTCAAACAACCTCTTAGAGTGGGGAGAATAACTATTGCCTATTGCCTATTGCCTATTACCTATTGCCTAGTAATTAATTCAAATCCAAGATTTAAACCACATCCGCAGTTGATAGCCTTGAGGAGAAAGGGGTAAACCTAAATAAACAGGCAACCAGAAAATAAATGCGGCAATAATTAGCAAAGAAATCGTGATACCTATATCGCGCAGAGAAATGGTTATACCTAGATACTGGAGTCTGAGATAATGACTGCGAAAACATTGATCTACAAACCAGGCGATCGCTAAAAACGCAAATACTACAGCTGTCATGTAATGATAGATAAATACGCAGCGTGTTACCCTTACCCAAGGTAGTAAGTTAACTGCATAATTCAACACTAAGTATAAACCTATCCACGTATCAACAGAAAGCTTTGCAGGTAAAGATAACCGCTTGCGCTGCACTATAGAAATGATGAATGGTGCTAACAGCATCCCCAACAAAAATAATAAAGCGGCGACACCAAACCACCACAAAAAGGGATTACCCATTGCATGAACATCATAAAACACTTTCCCCGTACCGCTAGGTAAAGGCGGCCCCAAAACGGGTAGGGGATCATTGATGCTTTTTGCTGTCTGAAAATAATACGCCATTGGGCGAGTCATCAACGGCCATTTGTACCAAGCCGCACAGTAAGGATGAACGGTGGGAGTATTACCGCCAAGGCGTTCATGAAATGCCAAAATTTCTTTATGTACTGCTATAAATCCATATTTGGTATTAATTTGTAAATGAGGAATCCACAACAGACTGTAGACTGCGCTGGGGATAATTCCTAGAAAAAATATAATTTGCCAAAAATTAATTTGTGTAAGTTTTTGTAATGGTACAAGACTGGAATTATTGATTGCTTGCTGTCGAGGTAAGCTTTTTAGAGAAAAATAAAATAATTGTTTAATAATATTTCTGGCTTGATTTCCTGATGTGAGTAACTGATATATCCAACCTATGCTCCAAATGAGATAAATACCAGCTAAGAAAAATAGACCATTCCATTTGGTGGCTAACGAAGCACCAAAAGCTATACCTGATAATACCAAATAAAATTGACGTTGTTTGGCTAATGCTAACAAAAACAACAATTGCCCTAATAATCCAAACAAAACTATATAAATATTAATCAAAGCATAGCGAGACTCAACAATAAATATGCCATCCAAAGCAGCGAATAAACCTGCAATTAAAGCAAAGCTGCGGCGATAACTTAATTGATAGGCAATATTAGCGATAATTAACGGGATAAATGCACCTGAGAGTGCATTGATCCAACGATAACTCCAAGGCGATCGCAGTGAACCACTCAATCCATTTACAGGTTCTTGCCAAAAAGGAAAATGACTACTCAGCCACATTCCCAAGGCAATCATGTATTTACCTAAAGGTGGATGACCATCAAAAAATTGTGTATGGGTAAGATAGTTATTACCAAACTTAGCGTAATAAACCTCATCAAATACCAAAGTATTAAATCTATCAAGTCCCCAAAAACGTAAGGCAAGCGATATCAAAAATATCCCCACCAACCCCAAGCGATAAAAGTTTTTAGTCATTAGTTAATAGGCAATAGGCACTCTTGCAATAGGCAATAGTAATTAGTCATTAGTGTTTCTCCTCTGCTCCTCTGCTCCTCTGCTCCCCTGCTCCCCTGCTCCCCTACATTCGCCCTCCTATCCCTTCAACGGTAAATCAATTTGAAAGCTTGAGCCTTGACCAACTATACTTTTAACAGAAATTTGCCCTTGGTGAGCTTGGATGATTTGTTGAGCGATCGCTAGTCCTAATCCGAAGCCTCCTGTTTGGCGAGAACGAACGGTGTCTACTCGATAAAACCGATCAAAAATATAGGGTAAATCGGTGGCGGGAATGCCTATACCGTTGTCTACAACCTGAATCATGGCGCGGTGGGAGTGGGTGAATAGGCGTAATTTTACCTTACCTTCTGCGGGGGTGTATTTGAAGGCATTACTCAAGAGATTAATTACAGCTTGTTTGAGCAAATTCACGTCAGCGCGTAGCATTACCGATTGTTCTGGTAGTTCGGCAGTGAAATTGAGGTTCTGCTCGGCGGCTTGGGGGGCGAATTCTAAAGTGAGCGATCGCAATAGCTCCCGTAAGTCAATCAGCTGTAATGTAGTTTCGGCTAGAGAACCATCATTACGTGACAGAAACAGCAAGTTATTAATCAGTAAACTCATTGACTTAGCTGTTTCCGCAATTTTTTGCAATCGCTGTCTTTGTTCTAAGATGTCTTCCGGTGGCATTAAAGCCACTTGGGCATTACTCAACACAGTTGCGACAGGTGTCCGCAGTTCATGGGAAGCATCGGCAGTAAATCGCTGTAATTGCTGATAAGCACGCAGAGATGGGCGCAGAGCCAAGGCACCTAAAAACCAACCCGTAATTCCAATCACGCCGAAAGTAATGGGAACACCTACAGCTAAAAACAAACGAGCTTGATTGAGACTATTCCGTAGAGAGTCCATTGGCGCGGCTGTTTGAAAGTAGCCAATTAACTCCTTATCTTGCACCATAGGAATAGTAACTTGGCGAACCCATGACTTAGCTATAGAAGACCGTACAGCATCCTGCGGTAATTGTATCGTTTGAAACCCTGGTTCTGTAGTTAAGGACTTAGCACCCGATGAGCCAATAAACTGCACAAGTTGCTTGTTTGGGTTATACCATCGGGCATACATCAGTCCACCATTCAAGGAAACACCATTTTCTGACAGAGGTTGATCTGGCTGATTTTGCCATTGACTTTGATATAAATAATACTGATTTTTTGTAGCAAGGGTTTTACTGTGCTGAAAGAGTTCATCGTCAAAAAACCGTAATTGCTCTTCCACATTCAGACAATAACCCACCCCCGCAAAAGCAAACAAAATCCCCCCCATCGATAAAGCAAACCAGTGAGCAAGATTACGGCGGCTAGATTCAAACATTTTTAGTCATTAGTTAGTAGGCAATAGGCAATAGGCAATAGTTTTTCTCCTCTGCTCCCCTGCTCCCCCTGCTCCCCTACACCCCTAACTAGGAGGATTCAAGCGATAACCAACACGATGGACTGTTTCTAGACAATCTCTCGCGTCTACGATTTGCAGACGTTGGCGGAGGCGGCGCACTAGGGTGGTGATAGCGTTACTTTCGGGTTCTTCGCCATAACTCCAGAGGGCTTGCTCAATTTGAGTATGGGATAAGACTTGGCGAGGATGGCGCATGAGATATTCCATTAATTGAAACTCTCGACTAGAAAGTTGAGTTGTGGCTGTGCCTCGTTCAATAGTCAAACTGGCTAAATGTAGGTGCAAATCGCCTAAACTTAAAGTATCACCTTGCCACATAGGCGATCGCCTACCCAATGCCCGAACTCGCGCCAATAACTCTAGCACATCCACGGGCTTGACTAAGTAATCATCAGCTCCCGCATCTAAACCCATCACCTTATCTGCTACTGTGTCTTTGGCTGTCAACATCAGCACTGGCGAGACTTTACCAGCCCGGCGATATATCTGACACAGTTCTACCCCACTGACTTTGGGTAACATCCAATCTAAAATCAGTAAATCATAGTCTTTGCGAAAGGCGTACCATTGGGCTATATCCCCATCTGCGATCGCATCTACTAAATGTCCACCTTTCAACAATGCTGCTCGCAGAGGCTCTAATTGCTCTGGATCGTCTTCTACAAGTAAGATCAGCATCGCACTTACTCAAGTTACTATGATTTGTACCTATTAATTTTTACATTAAGCTCAAAAGGTGACGCAAAAATGTCACGAGGCAGTCAGGCTAGGAGCAGAGGAGCAGAGGACGGATTTTTACCCCAATCCCCAATCCCCAATATCTCATGTACCAACCTCAATTTTTGCAAGTATTACGCAACTTGGGTTTTGTCTTTTGGTTATCTTTGCCATTGATTGGGCTAGTTTTTTGGCTCGGAAGTGGTTTGATAGGTGATCAAATACTCAGTCGTACCCACAACCACAAAAAATATTTGCAAGCCGACACGCGCTTAACACGCCAGATGATGAAAAAGGTAGTGGCAATTGAGGCGGAAATTCGTCAGCCACAAGGGATTTCACTGGTGAAGGTGACAACAAATCATGTCGTTCTCAAAACGATGATCTTTGAGTTTTCCATCATTGAACCCCAGCGACTAGAAGCTAAACTTAGTCGGGAGTTGGGCTTATCTCAGGAACGAGTTAAGGAACTGATTCGTTATGAAACTGTACAGCAGTAGGTGATATTTTAGCTAAGATTCCCGTGAAATTATTTATGGGATAATTAATTGATAGCCTAGAAATTTTATTCTTCAAATGTTTGTTCGTAGGTGAGAATATCCTGTTCCTCGGCTTCTACATTGAACTCAACTCTGCTCTGTATAACTATTTCTTCAATTACTGCTGCACCTTTATTTAATACTAAAACTGCATCAAAACGGCGCATTAGTTCTGGGATATTGATAACTTCTTCTACAGATGACAGATATCTATTGACAATAGCTTTAATCTTGTATCTTTCCTTTGCCTGTTCTTCTACTTTTTTCAAGATGTTCTGTACTGTGTCCTCGGTTTTTACAACAAAAGTAATTGGATATCTTTGCACCTTATCAATATCTAAGAAGTATTTACCTGCATCTATATTTTCTGTCACTTGAAAAAAGCGACCAAGGGGTTTCATTACAAAGTCTATACCACCATCATTTGCATTTGTACGTCCTGTTTTATAGAGAATTAAATATTCAGTATTAAGTTCATCTGGCGACCAACCCCAATATATTTGCTGTTCAGCATAATACTCTTTTAAAATTGCGTAAGTTACAATTTCAAAAACTCTTGCATCTATATTTGGTCTGAGTAAACCTCGAATAAATTCTATAGAACGTGTAGGCTCTTGTTGTTGAATATCTATCATCTGTTGACAATAAAGCAAAAATTCGTTAAAAGCATCGCTTCTTGCTTTTACATAAGCATCAATTATATCTTTAACAGATGTAGCAATATTTATCTGATTATTATCGATTATAATTTTGATCAGATTTTCATTAATCCAATATCTATTTGTTGTAGCATCTCTGATAATAGGTAAGTGCAAAGATGTAGGAAAATATTTCCTAAATTCTTCGTTTAGCCTATGATTTAGTGCATGATTTTGCAATTTACTGCCAAAAGGAAGTTCCCTTTGTCTACTTAGGAGGTTAGTAAACTGAGCGCCTGCATAATTCTCATAGTTATTATTAATATGAAATTCATGATTTAAATAGTCTTCAACTAAAACATAAATTGCATAATGATTTGCAAATCCTGCTCTTGACTTAGAACCTCTATTTGCAGCTTTTGTCTTGATATTGAGATACTGCAATAATTCACTAGATTCTAAAACTTGATTTCCCTGATTTGGGTAATAATAATCTAGAATTTCAATTATTTTTTTAGTAAATTCATGCTGTACTATCGGCATCGAACAAATTTCTCTGTATAATATCTAACTTTTGTTCACATTTATTTTTTCTAGTATACTTCTTTTGTATGGATAAAAGTTTTTCTCCTTTGTATTCCTGTAATTCTAAAACCCTTCTCAGTCCAATTTTCAAATATTCTTCTTGAGATTCTATACTAATTGAACTCCTACCAAATCTTTTAGCAACAGCACCAACTGTAAAAGTACCTGCAAATGGGTCAAGTATGATATCGCCTTGATTACTACTTGCAAGAATAATTCTTTCCAGCAATGATTCTGGCTTTTGTGAAGGATGATTTTCATATTCTACCATTCGATATCTAACACGAGAAAAGTACCAAGTATTACCAGGAACTTTTTCGGTACTGTATGGTGTTGGCACAGCTTTTCTATAATCAATTAGCTTACGCCGTGCGCCAGTTTTGGCTTCTATCTTGATATTATCTGAATTAAAAACATAACTATTTTTATCTTTTACGCAATGGAGTATTGGCTCATACATTGAACCAAAATATTTTGTTGCTTGAACTCCAGAACTGTCGTAATGCCAGACAATACGGCTCAGAATTGTCAATTTATTTCTTAAATAAAGGTCAAAATATGGCATGGCTTGCGTACTTGCCATCACATATAAAGTTCCGTTCGGCTTGAGGATACGAATGCACTCATTTAGCCATTTATATGCCCACTTTGCATATTCTTCGTCAGACTCCCACTTGTCATAGAAATTGGAAAATCTTTTTCCTATGTTGTACGGAGGATCAAGAAAAATCAAGTCTACAGATTCAGAGGTAATTTCACTAGACAAAATATACAGAGCATCACCGTGAAATATGATATGATCTCTGGTTTCATATCTCTCAAACATAACTGTTATTTATAAAATGAGCTGTGGTTTAGGCAACAGACTTGATATCTTAAACTATTACATCACTAGATATTCAAGTTGAGGTGCCACTAAGTATTTAGTGGTTTTACCTTATGGTGAGGTACTTTCCCAATGAATCACGTAGAGCTAAATAACACTCAATCGCATCAAAGTCTGATTTTCTGCAATATTTTTTAATCTAAATACAAAATTTGTCATTTTTTCGTCACCTTTCTTTGCCAAAATACAAAGGAGCTAATTTCTAGCAATTCTGATCATGTTCCCTCAATAGCCTGCCGTCAAACACTATGGATACTTCTGAAACTCAAGTTTCAACAGTTGAAACCCAGTCAGACAGTTCTGTGTCTGCTTCCGAGTTAGTACCAGCACGTTCTGGTAAACCGTGGTTGCAGACAATACTAATTTTGTGTTTGCTAACTGGGGGCATAATTCTGTGGCGGATGCTGATTCCTGGTGGTACGTCGCAACCTTCTGTTGCCCAACAGCGACAAGGACAACCGCCACGTCCGATTGAAACTATTACCTTAGATATGGGAACTGCTACCAGAAGTGTACAGCTTTTGGGACAGGTAGAAGCAACCCAGCAATCTACGCTCCGCGCTCAAACTGGTGGCGTTGTGAGACAAATCTTAGTGCAGCCAGGCGATCGCGTCAATTCAGGAATGGTAATTGCTGTTCTAGATGACTCTGATCAAAAACTGGCAATTTCCCAAGCTAAGGCACAATTAGCACAGCAAATTAGCAATTTAGCCCGTTTAGAAGTAGGGACGCGCCCCGAAATTATTGCCCAGCGTCAGGCGGCAGTGACATCAGCTCAAGCACGGGAGAGGGAAGCACAAGATAACCTCAAGCGTACCCGCGACTTAGTGAAAGAGGGGGCTTTATCAAAACGATTGCTAGTGGAAGCACAAGCCAGATTAGATGATATCCGGGGGGAACTGTTAGAAGCTGAAGCCCAACTCGCTGAAGCCAAAGCTGGGCCAATTCGGGAAGAAATCGCTGCCCAAAAAGCTAATGTAGAAGCGGCCAAGGCTTACTTAGCCCAAGCAGAACTAGCACAGCAACGCACCCGGATTGTCGCAGCACAATCCGGCGTGATCCAGATGCGACACATCAGCAACGGTGATTTAGTCCAAAGTTCTAGCCCTATCGTCAGCCTAGTAGCAAGCGATCGCTTCGATATTTTCTTAGAGTTACCAGAAGCACTCAGTAGTCAAGTCAGCCCCGGTATGACAATCGACCTCACAGCCCGCGCCTTACCCCAGTGGCAACAACGCGCCAGAATTACAGCCGTCGTTCCCGCCGCCGATCCAGCCTCCCGCCGTCAGCGTGTACGTGTCCAAATTGACAATCCGCCGCCCGGATTATTACCAGGAATGGCGATCGCAGGTAATCTCACTATGCCCTCAAATCGCTCTAGTTTTGTAGTCTCCAGAGATGCCCTAACTAGACGACAGGATCAGTGGTTAGTCTTCACTGTTGCTGATGGCAAAGCCCAACAAATCGCTGTAGAGATGGTTGCAGACATGGGTGAAGAAGTAGCCATCTATCATCCTACCTTAACCCCAGGTCAATCCATCGTCCTACGTGGCGGCGATGGGTTGCAAGATGGTGCGCCGGTGAAGGAGGTGACAGGTGACAGGTGACAGGTGACAGAGGTAGAGTAAGTAGCTTAGTGTTAAAAATTATCGCTATGGCAAGGCAGGAGGCAGGAGGCAGGAGGGAAGAGGGTTTGAGCCTAGTTTATTTTTCTTAACATAGTTGTATTTTTTCCCACCGACTTACTTAAATGCCCAATACACATTCCTTGTAGTGGTTTACAGTTAATTCCAATACAGACCTAACCCCCAACCCCTTCCCTTGTAGGGAAGGGGAGTAATACTCAAAGCCTCTCTCCTTGTAGGAGAGAGGTTTGGAGAGAGGTTAAAACCATACTGCACCTATGCCCCAATTCCCAGTCCCCAATCCCTAATCCCCTATATGAAATTCATCGAAACTGCTGTACGTTGGCGACACGGTACTTTTGTCTTATTCTGCTTATTGGCAATCTTGGGTGTATTCTCCCTACTTAGGTTGCCTTTGGAATTGCAACCGGGAGGCGATCGCCCGGAAATTACTATTACTACATCTTATCCAGGGGCAGGGCCATCAGAGGTAGAAGACTTAATCACCCGTCCCATTGAGGAACAGATGGAAGAGGTGCTGGGAGTCCAGGAAATTACCAGTAACTCCCGTGCGGGACGTAGTAGCATTACTCTGGAATTTGCCCAAAATGCTAATGTCCAGGAACGGATGATTGATGTGATCAACCGTTTGCAGCAGGTGAACAATTTACCCCCAGAAGCCCAAGAATCGAGTGTGGAAATGGTGGGTGCAAATAGTTCCCCAATGATGTGGATTCCTTTTGATACCAAGGACGGTTTTGAGCCAGATTCTAACCGCTATCGAGATTTAGCTGAAGAAGTGGTGATTCCCAGATTGCGGCGAGTGCAGGGAACAGGACAATTTTTGTTAGTGGGTGGACAAGAACGGGAAGTAGAGGTACAAGTTGATCCGAAGGCATTAAGCGATCGCAATTTAACTATCGGTGATGTCGTCCGGGTACTCAGAGATAATAACCGTGATATCCGGGGCGGCCCCTTAATTTTAGGACGCAGAGAATACAGAGTCCGCACCGTCAGCCGCTCACAAGATTTATCCGAAATTGAGGGTTTTGTCTTGCGTCGTGACGAATCAGGTACAGTTTACCTGCGGGATGTGGCACAGGTACAGATGGGACGCAAACCCCAAGATAGTGCTTTGATATTTAACGGGAAACCAGGGGTAGCCATTGGGGTAATTCGCCAAATCGGGGCGAATGTGCCAGAGGTGGCTAAGGGTGTAAGGAAGGAGATCACTGCACTGCAAGCGGAGTTTGATCAACAAAATCAAGGGATTCGCTTTGCTTACAACTACGATGAAAGTCAATATATTAATCAATCAGTAGCCTTTGTCCAAGGTAACTTAGTCACCGGGGCGTTACTCGCTACCATCGTCTTGATTTTGTTCCTCGGCTCAATGCGTACCGTGGCAGTAGTAGCAATTACCATTCCTACAACCCTGGTAATGGTGTTTATTGTCATGTCTGCGTTAGGACGAAGCCTCAACATTATCAGTTTGGCAGGGCTGGCCTTTGCTGTGGGTATGGTTGTCGATAATGCGATCGTGGTGATTGAAAATATCTTCACCCAGATGCAACAGGGTAAAAGTCCCATGCGGGCAGCAATTGAGGGAACGCAGGAAGTTTGGGGGGCAATGCTGGGTTCTACCTTAACCAACGTGGTGGTATTTGCACCTCTAATTATGGTTACGGGTGAAGCCGGACGACTGTATGCTGATATGGCGATCGCCCTTTCTGCTTCTTCCCTCTTTTCCCTATTTGCTGCTTTAACCCTAGTTCCTATGCTGTCGGGATTGTTCCTCAAGCAATCAGAAGCAATGCAAATGATGGCAGGGGGAGAATATCGGGGCGGTAATTGGTTAGAACGTACCGTTGCTCAAACTTCTGTGGTGTTTCGACATTTCCAGGGCAAATTAGAAAACTTTCTCGCCTCTACGGTAAGTTGGTCATTAGGACGTAAGCGGGTTGGTAGACGGTTGCTGGTGCTGTCAATTCCTGTAGTGTTATTAGTCATCAGTGTTTTATTACTACCACCTGCTGATTATTTACCGGAAGGCAATCGTAACTTAGTAGTAGTGAGGGCTGAACCTTTACCGGGGACAAGCATCCCGGAAGCCATCCGCCAATCTGAACCGATACGGGAATTTTTGCGATCGCAACCAGAAGTAGACCGTATTTTATACGTTGACCGTCCAGGGGCATTACGGGGAATTGCCACTATCTTAAAACCAGAATTTGCCACTACTACAGGTCTAGCAGAAATGGTAAATCGGTTACGCGCCGCCAGCAGTAACTTTGCTGGTTATCGTTTTATCGTACCAACACGGATATCGATTTTCCGCGACCCTGGTAAGGAATTTGAAGTGGATATTGTGGGGGCTGACTTAAATCAGTTGGGTGATTTAGAAAAGCAAATTACAGCCCAATTACGCCAACTTCCTGGCGTGCAGAATGTCCGTTC
This sequence comes from Nostoc sp. PCC 7524, assembly GCF_000316645.1. Taxonomy (NCBI): domain Bacteria; kingdom Bacillati; phylum Cyanobacteriota; class Cyanophyceae; order Nostocales; family Nostocaceae; genus Nostoc; species Nostoc sp. PCC 7524. The sequence continues at coordinate 3,809,243 of NC_019684.1, read as the reverse complement.
TAACTTCGTAGCCGGTGCCGGAGAACTCCAAGTGATTCCCAACCGTGAACGTCTAGCGGAAGTAGGACTCTCAGAAGCCGAAATTGGCTCAATGGTAGAGGCTGCTTTAGGGGGACGCATCGCCTCTAATTATATTGATGGCAAAGAAGAACTCGACGTGTCAGTAGAACTGCAAAACACAGCCGTCGAAACCCCAGAACAACTGCGACAATTACCACTCTATGCCCAAGGGCGACAGGTACAACTCGGTGACGTGGCAGAAATTCAAGAAACCACAGGGCCAGATGTCATTAATCACGTTAATTTAGAACGTTCAATTAGCCTGACTGTCTCCGTTGCACCCGATGCGCCTCTGGGTACACTGGTGGAACGTACCGAAGCGGAAATTTTAGCACCTTTACGTGCAAGTCTCCCCCCAGGTTACAGTCTAGAATTGGCAGGTTCAGCCGACCAATTAGCGACAACTGTCACCGAACTAGCCTTAGCGTTTGTGTTTTCGATTTTCATTACTTATTTATTACTGGTGGCGTTGTATCGTTCATTCCTTTACCCAGTAGTAATTATGGCGACTGTACCTATGGGGATGAGTGGCGCATTGTTGAGTCTAGTGATTGCTAACAACATTCCGGGAATGAATGTAGCGTTAGATATGATTACGGCGTTAGGGTTTGTAATTCTCACGGGTATAGTCGTCAACAACGCCATTCTGTTAGTCGATAGAGCCTTACAACTACAGCAAGCAGGGGAGGATTATGATACATCTCTGTATAATGCTACCAGCGATCGCCTGCGAGCAATTTTCATGTCTGCTGGAACAAGTGTGTTAGGAATGTTACCCTTGGCAGTGCTACCAGGACAAGGTTCAGAACTGTATCAGGGATTAGGTATCGTCCTCACTGGTGGTTTAGCATTTTCCACGGTTTTAACTCCTACAGTTGTCCCCGCATTGATGGGTTTGCTACATGATATTTCTGGACGTAAATCACACACAATTCACAAAAATATGACGACACAAGCCAATAAAGATCGGGTTCAGGTCTGATTAGGGAATACCAACCAAAAGCCTCAAGGGGTCGCCCATCATACCAAAGGTTGATGGGTGGGGAATTGAGGCAAACATTTTGTAACTGAACAAAGTGAATCCTTATTTTTGAGGTGATTGTTGTTGCTGCACATATTGTTTTAACTGCTCAACTGTGACCCCACCACAACTAGCAACAAAGTAAGAACCTGTCCACAGCACAGATTTTGTATACACTTGGCTCAAAATAGATTCAAACTCTTTACGAATTAATCGACTAGAAACAGTTTTGAGATTAGCAATAAATTTGCTGAGTTCAACTTGTGGATGGTAACGAATGAGTAAATGTACATGATCAACTTCACCGTTAAATTCTACTAATGTGCATTCCCATTTAGCACAGGTATCTTTAAATATATCTGCCAGCCTAGACAGCATAGCCTCATTAATAACTTTCTTTCTGTATTTAGTCACAAAAACTATATGAGCAGTAAGAGAGTAAACTGAGCGAAAACCTTTATCATATAACTCTTCCATTTGTTAGCAATAAGTAATATAATTATCAATATGATTCTAACTTACTGTTACCGAATTTTACCCAGTGCCGCGCAAATAGCTTTGATGTCAAATACATTAGAGCTACTACGCCGTCATTGGAATTACTCATTGGGGCAGAGGTTAGATGCACTTAACAGAAGTCATTGTCAAATTGACCGATGTTCAATAGTTAGTGAACCAATTGGAGAAATCCCACAGCGAGTTAATTACTATACTCAACAAGCAGATTTAAAGCAAACGAAAATACTATTTCCTGAGTACAAAAATATCTGGGCAGAATCTCAGCAAATCAATTTGCAGCGTTTAAATCAAGCGTGGGAAAGGTGGTTAATTCCTGACGCATCAGGAAAACGCGGTGGTCGCCCTAGATTTAAAAAACCTGGGGAATTAAGGTCTTTTGTTTTCCCACGAGTGAATTGCCCAAAGGCAGGTGCTAAACTTCAAGATGGTAGATTAAAGTTGAGTAAAATTGGTGAGATGCCAGTCATCTTACACCGACCATTACCACAGGGCTTTGTACTCAAAACTTGTACGATTGTGTGCAAAGCTGATGGATGGTACTGCTGCATTTCTATGCAAGATGATTCTGTGCCGCAATTATTACCACTGGATGAGGTTAAATCTGCTGTAGGGATTGATGTTGGGCTAAAAGAATTTTTGACGACATCAGACGGTGATACAGTGCCTATTCCACAGATTTATCGTCGCACTCAACATCACTTAGCACGACAACAACGTCAACTAGCTCGTCAACAAAAAGGTTCTCGGCGACAAGCTAAAAAGAAAAACCACATAGCCAGAATTCATCAAAAAATTGAGCGTCAGAGAAAAGATTTTCATTACAAAGCAGCACACAAATTAGTTAAAAATTTTGACTTAATCGCAGTAGAAGACCTGAATATCAAAGGTCTTGTTAGAACAAAATTGAGTAAATCAATTCTGGATGCTGCATGGGGGGCATTTATCAATATCTTGGAGGCAGTGGCGGTCAAACGCGGTGTCCGAGTAGTTAAAGTTAATCCTCATTCTACTTCGCAGAATTGTTCTGGCTGTGGCCAAAAAGTCCCGAAAACTCTCTCTGTTCGCTTGCATCATTGTCCGAAATGTGGATTATTGATGGATAGAGATGAAAACGCCGCAGTCAACATTTTAGATCGGGCAATTAGCGAGGTGGGACTCATCTTGCCTGCGCGTGGAGGCTTCGGGGTTGCCCAGCCTGTGAAACGCGAAGCTTTTTTAGAATTTGATGGTTCTCAACTATCTGGTTCTAGATTAGAAGCTACCGTTATACCGCAAGGTTAACGGGAGAGAACGTCACTACTTCTCTCAATATACAAGGGTGCGTCAGTACAAATAATTTCTTGGTGCAGTTAGGTTTTCTCTCACTGACGCACCCTACTGGCGTGACTACTCGTTCATATTGTGGTAGGTAGCAACTGCGGAAGGTGATATCCGGTTGAGATAGCGGAATATCCAGTATTTAAATATGGTATCTAAAATCACTGGGAAAGTAGCAATAAATAAGAAAATAAAGTCTCGATTTGCTGGTAAACCCCAGTGACGAGATACACCTTCCAGAATTACTTCCCAGCCATGAGGTGAGTGAAATCCCACAAAGACATCGGTAAACAAAATAATAATAAATGCTTTAGCACTGTCACTTAGACCGTACACAACATTATCAAAAAAATCTTTTAGCACCATAATGGAAGACTTGCTAACGAGCAGCAACCAAATAAATGCACCTACAGAAAAAATGTCAGAAAAAACATTTTTAATAGCATTGGCACTTTCACCTCGAAACTCATTGGCAACTTCACGAGCTTTGGCTTGCATTTTAATTTCCATCTCTTCTGGGGAAAGAGGAGGAGCATTACTAATGAAGTTTTCAAACTTCATTCGTTCTTCAAATCTTTGCAGGGTAATGAGGGCTTCTTCTTCCATTTCAGCATTGAGAAATATTTGCTCTGCTTGAGAGCTTCTAAAGCGATCAACAAGTGGCCCTACAATTAATGCTTTTGATAACTGATGGGTTAAAAGAGGTATAATAATAAGTAATAATATAAATCTAATAGATATGATAGTTCTTCTTTGAGCTTGCCGAAAATTCTGCACAACATCTTGTTCGGAGTTGGGATCTAATTCAATTTGCAGCCGACCAATAGTGCTTAAAATCGAACGGGGTAAGATACCCATTGAATCAGCTTTTCGGCGTGTTTTTTTATTAGGTTCTATATTCTGTTTGGCTAATTGTGGTGGTGATGTCGGTGCGTATATGCGTTCAACCAAATCATTTTTGTTGAATTGGGTAATCTCTGGAGAAGCGGTAATTGACTTGTTCTGATTCTGAACGGATTCAGTGGCAAGGGTTGGCGACTGGTTGCTAACAGGTGAATAAGTTGTTCCTTGCTCAAAATTAGTGTATTTTGAGGTGACTTCATCAATAAATTTTAATTTTTCAAGAATTATAGTAGAGCTAGGATACTCTATACCAGCTTTATGGGCAGCTTTTTGGTGAGATTCGTTGGAAAACCAACGACTGAACTTAAATTCAGTCAGACGCATCCTGACTAATTTTAATTGTTTCTTTAAATCAGACTCGAAATAATCCATCACACTGCTGCTATAGATGGCTGAATCGAAGTCTATTTTATTACCTTGAAAATATTCATCTTCTATAGCTTTAATTTTTAAAGCTGCTTTGTGAGCTTCTTCTAGAGAACGTTCTGGTGTACGTAAATACCATCGGTAAGTAGACAGTAAAAAAGGATAGATTTTTTGGTCAAAGACAGAATTTTTCATCGGGGTTAATCAGCTAATATTCTTGATTGCGTTTTGATGATTATCCTTAAATTAACGCAAGGTATAAAAATAAATCTGTTAAGGAGAGAGTTGGTGGTTGGTCATTCTGTTTGGATTGTTGGTAGTAGTCGCAGTGGTAAGACTACCCGCTTAGTGACAAAATTTTGTCATTGGCTACAAAATGAAAAGCAAATATATGAATTATTTTATACTAAAAAAGCAAAATTGAATGCAAGCACTTACACGCTACCATCTTTATTGATTCAGCACGCAAAACCAGGGGTTTTGTGTTTGGCTGCTAATGATGATAATCGCAGAGAATTAGGTGATAAAATTGTTACCAATACCCAAGGAAAATATCCAGTGCGGGTGAAAACTCCATTAGGTTTTTTTCAAGACGACGTTATCTTATTTTGGCCTTTACTAATTGAATTGTTGAATCTAAAGGCACAATTTCCTGTACGCTTGCGTCCTGAAACTGAGCAAGAACTAGCAACAAAACTCTGGAAGGCGCACTTAGACGAAGAAACATTACGTCGTGCGGGAGTGAATGAGTACCGCTTAGTTAGGCGCATTTTAGACTTGATGCAGTTAGCGGCTTACAGTGGTACAGCTTGTGAGGGTATTGCTGGGATTTTACAATCAGCTATAAATGAACCATCTGTGAATCTAGAGCCGGAATTTCTGGCATCTTTACTCATAGATTGGCGGAATTGGTGTTTAGAAAGGGGATTTCTGACATATGGAATTATCACGGAACTTTACACTCAGCATTTATTAACCAATGAGCATTACCAACAGCATCTAGCCAGCCGTTATCAAGCAGTATTGGCGGATGATGTGGATGAATATCCGGGGGTGGTGCGGAATTTGTTAGAGTTGCTACTAGATCAAGGGGCAGTAGGCGCGTTTAGCTACAATCCTGATGGTGGGGTGCGATTGGGATTAGGGGCAGATCCCGATTATATGGCAGGGTTAGCGAGTCGCTGTCAAGTAGAACATTTGAGTAGTCCGGCGGCGGACTCTCTAGCTGATAGACTAGCTGCACCAATGGTAGAATCAATCACCACACAAATGGTATTGTCGGATTTACCAACAGTGGTGCAATCGATTCAAACCACATCGCGTTCGCAACTATTACGGCAAACAGCAGAAGTCATTGGTCATGCGATCAAATCAGGACAAGTAGCAGCAGAAGATGTAGCAATTATTGCCCCTGGTTTAGATGCGATCGCTCGTTATACTCTAGTAGAAATTCTCACTAAGCAAAATATCCCTGTCGAGTCACTTAATGACCAACGTCCCCTGATTAGTTCCCCAGTCATTCGGGCATTACTCACCATGCTGGCCTTAGTCTACCCCGGTTTAGGACGCTTGGTAGACCGGGATGCTGTAGCTGAGATGTTAGTTGTCTTGAGTAGACAATCAGAACCATCAGACATCCCTTCAGAACTCCCCACTCAGCACTCTCCACTCAGCACTAAAATTGACCCAGTTAGAGCAGGATTAATAGCAGATTACTGCTTTGTCCCCCATCCAGAACATCCTAACTTGCTACCAGTCACAACCTTTGAGCGTTGGGATCGTATTGGTTATGCTGCTACTACAGCTTACACCGAGATTTTACAATGGTTAGAACAGCAGCGATCGCAGCAAGAATTGCGTTTGATTCCTAGCCCCATATCCCTCTTAGATAGGGCAATTCAACGCTTTTTATGGAATGGTAGTAACCTTCCCTACGAGCAACTAGCAGCCCTGAGAGAATTACTCGAAACTGCCCAACACTACTGGGAAATTGACACGAGGTTAAAACAAACCACTTCAAACTCTCCTGACTCCCCACTCAGCACTCCCATCGCTGAATTCATTCAACTGCTGCGACGAGGGACAATTACCGCTAACCCCTATCCCCTGCGTTCCATCGGCACAACTAGGAAGGCTATCACTTTAGCTACTATCTTCCAATATCGTGCTAGTAGAAGATTTCACCGTTGGCACTTTTGGCTGGATGCTGGTTCACCCTTATGGGCTAAAGGTGGGGCAGCGACTTTGTTTGGTGCGCCGTTTTTCCTGCAAGATAGGCTGGGGCAGCCTTGGACGGCAGAAGATGAGAAATTGGCTGAGGAGGAACGATTGCAGAGGATTTTGCAAGATTTACTTGGGCGTGTGTCTGAGAGAATTTATTTGTGTCACAGCGATTTAGCGGTGAATGGGCAAGAGCAATTGGGGCCTTTGTTACCGTTGGTTCATGGTTGTGTGCCAGGGGGGTAGGTTTTTAACGCAGAGGAGCGCGGAGGGAAACGCAGAGGAGCGCGGAGAGGTAATTGGGTTGGGTGTCTGATTTTGAGAGGGAGAGTCATTAGAATATTAAGTAATGTGTATAAGAATTCAGAGTTGAAATCAATGGGATTTTTTGGATTTGGCAAAAAGTTGGTTATGCCTACTCCGGAGAAGGCTTTGCCAGGAAGGACGCAAACTATGCCTGTACCTGCTCATCATTACGTTAATAAAAACCCACTGAAGCCACCGTTTCCTGAAGGTATGGAACAAGCAGTGTTTGGTTTGGGTTGTTTTTGGGGTGCGGAACGGAAGTTTTGGCAAAAAGAGGGGGTTTATACAACGGCTGTTGGTTACGCGGCTGGTTACACTCCTAACCCTAGCTATGAAGAAGTCTGTTCTGGCTTGACTGGACACAATGAAGTAGTGTTGGTGGTGTTTGACCCCAAGGTGATTAGTTACACCGAATTACTCAAAGTATTTTGGGAAAGTCATGATCCCACCCAAGGAATGCGCCAAGGTAATGACGCTGGCACTCAATACCGTTCAGGGATTTACGTTTATTCACAAGCGCAAAAACAGCTAGCCGAAGCCTCACGGGATGCTTATCAAGCAGCCCTCAGCAAAGCTGGATACGGGAAAATTACTACAGAAATTCTGGATGCTCCTGAGTTCTACTACGCAGAAGGCTACCATCAGCAGTACCTAGCTAAAAATCCTAATGGATATTGCGGTTTAGGTGGGACAAATGTGGCTTGTCCTGTGGGTTTGATTGAATCAAATGTGAATGGATAGTGAAGAAGTAGGGGAACGGGGGGATGAGGGGGATGAGGGAGATGAGGAAGATGAGGAAGATGAGGGAGATTTAGCTTGCTTCTCTTACGATGGCGTAAGCCTACCCGTAGGGTGGGGGATGAGGGAGATGAGGTAGAATTTTTACCCAGTCCCCAATCCCCAGTCCCCAGTCCCCAGTCCCCAATCCCCAGTCCCCAGTCCCCAATCCCCAGTCCCCAGTCCCCAGTCCCCAGTCCCTACTCCCAATTTAAAAAACTGATTTGAGTAAAGCGATCGCACCCACCCATAACATAATACTCATGGGTGCGCCAATTAAAATCCCGGCGATCGCCCAACCTCTTTGATGGTCTTTAAATTGTTCAATACTGCGCCAGTGTCTACTTTTCCAAGCCCATTCATTGCCTTTTGCACCGAGTGCGATCGTCATTATCCAACCAATTTGGGGTACAAAACAAAATAAGCCAAACCAGACTTGATTACTCCACAACCAAAACCAAGGTAATAAAAAAGCCCCCCAATTCCAGCCTTGAATTTCTTCCGGTACTAGCTCTGTAGTATTATTAATTCCACAACCAGAATTATTAATAAAAGGTTTTCTAGGTGCTAGTCGGGTTAAGCTTGCAGATTTCACCACTAAACCATTTCTCAGTGTATCTAAAGCTTGATGAGCATCAGTAAAACGTTGTTCTGGTGCTGGTTCTGTCAGTTTTTGCAACCATTTCACAAAACCGGGGCTAAGATTAACAAAATTTGTAAACTGTATGCGTAAATCTTGCTGGGGTAATTCAGCCGGAGAAACACCAGTTAAAAGATGAATTAGAGTTGCGCCAAGTGCATATAAATCGGAGGCTGGAACGGCACGACCGCCATATTGTTCCATAGGTGCGTAACCGTAAGTACCCACAACAGTAAAAGTCACACCCTCTTTAGCAGCCTTATCTTGAACTGCACCAAAATCTACTAAATAAATATGTTTATCTTCACCCAAAATTAAATTACTGGGCTTAATATCTCGATGCAATACACCAGGGTTTAACTCATGTAAATACATGAGTATTTTTAGTACCTCAACCGCGATTTTTTTAGCTTGCTTTTCAGTAAATCTTTTACCAGCAGTGAGTTTTTCCTTGAGTGATTCTCCAGGAATATATTCTTGGACTAAACCAAACCAAAGGCTGCGGTCATCGACACAAAAGTAATCTATATATTGGGGAATACGAGGATGATTTAGCTGTTTGAGAATTTGGGCTTCCCGTTCAAATAGTTTCAAATCATCCCACTGTACCGTACCACCAAAAGCTAAAAGCTTAACTACAACTTGCGAATTTTCTGTATCATTAGCTTGTAAATCTTTTGCTAACCAAGTTTGACGAATACCATTGTTACCCAATTGTCGTAAGACTTGATAACGGTCATGCAATATCTGTTCTACTTGCAGCATTTGACACCTGCTGGCAATTTACGTAAAGGATTCCCCTATTCTTAGGATAGACAAAAAATTTGGGGGATTGGGGACTGGGGATTGGGGATTGGGGGGAGTTTGACTAATGACTAATAACTAATGACTAATGACTAATGACTGACGTAATCGTAATTGGTAGTGGTATTGGTGGTTTGAGTTGTGCGGCTCTTTTGGCTCGCTATGGGTTGGAGGTGACTGTCTGTGAAAGTCATTCTATAGCAGGTGGGGCGGCGCACTCTTTTGAGCGTCAGGGATTTAAGTTTGACTCAGGGCCTTCTCTCTACTCTGGTTTGTCTTACAGTCCTTCTGTTAATCCTTTACGCCAAGTTCTAGACGCAATTGGTGTTGATTTACCTTGTGTTAATTACGATACCTGGGGCTGTTGCTTGCCCGAAGGTGATTTTGATACCTCAGTGGGAGGCGACCAATTTTGTGAAGTTTTGGCTAGACTGCGGGGACAGGATGCAGTCAAGGAATGGCGACAACTGCAAAGGGTGATGACACCACTAGCCCAAGCAGCGATCGCTCTCCCTCCGGCTGCATTACGCTTAGATATAGGTGCAGCTGTGACTGTCGGTAAATTTGCCCCATCGTTAGCTAAACACGCTGCCAATGTTCTCAAGTTAACAGGGTCTTTTGACCGTATCATGAACGGTGTGGTGCGTGACCCGTTTATTTATAACTGGCTCAACTTGCTGTGTTTTCTCCTCTCTGGACTACCCGCATCGGGAACTAATGCCGCCGAAGTAGCATTTATGTTTGCTGACTGGTACAAACCAGGAGTAATGTTAGATTACCCTGTCGGTGGTAGTGGTGCTTTAGTGGATGCCTTAGTACAAGGACTAAAAAAACATGGTGGAGAATTAATATTAGGCGCTCATGTTGAGCAAATTTTATTAGAAGGTAAACGCGCCGTAGGTGTGAGGCTGCGAAATGGTGAAGAAATTCGGGCGCGGCGAGCAGTTGTTTCTAATGCTTCGGTCTGGGATACGCTGAAGCTATTACCAGAGGGAGCATTACCCGAAAAATTCCGCACCCAACGCCAAGTCATACCTGAGTGTGATAGTTTCATGCACCTGCATTTAGGGATTGACGCTCAGGGTTTACCAGCAGATTTAGCTTGTCATTATATAGTAGTCAATGATTGGGAATTGGGGATTAATGCGCCTCAAAATGTCGTATTAGTATCAATTCCTTCCATTATCGACCCATCCCTAGCACCCCCAGGAAAACACGTAATTCATGTTTACACCCCAGGTAATGAACCTTACATGCTCTGGGAAGGGATGGACAGGAGAAGTAAAGAATATGAGCAGCAGAAGCGATCGCGGGCTGAAGTTATGTGGCAAGCTTTAGAAAGAATTATTCCCGATATTCGCTCCCGTTGTGAAATTACATTGGTAGGTACACCCCTTAGCCATGAAAGATTTTTGCGTCGTCATCATGGTTCTTATGGGCCAGCAATTTCCGCAGGCGTGGGTTTATTTCCGGGACACAGCACACCCATAACTGGGTTGATGTGCTGTGGTGATTCGACGTTTCCAGGTATTGGTTTACCTGCTGTCGCTGCTAGTGGGATGATTGTAGCTAATACTCTTGCGCCTGTGAGTGAGCATTTGGGGATGCTGAATAGAGTTAGTTTTTAAACGCACAGGGGCGCGGAGTATTTGTTTACTCTGGTTTTCTAGCAATAATTGTGCGGTGTCGGGGGTCGCTGGGAACGGTTACAGGTTCTAGGAAACCGACTTTTTGTAGTGCTGCTTCTATGTCAAAGCTGTAGTATTGGTCACTCCACGGCTCAGTACTTTTCATGAGAGTGAAGAGGACGGGGGGGAGATTTTGGATGACAGGCGATCGCGGGTTATTATCTACTAAGGCAATATAACCACCCGGTCTAAGTAACCTTCTAGCCTCGGCGAAAATGTCTTGGCTGGCATAACTTGGGAGTTCATGGGTGACAAACTGGATAGTTACCAAATCAAAGGAGTTATCTGGTAAGCCTGTATTTTCTGCCCTGCCATGAATCCACTCGGCTATCTCACTATTAACATCTCTAGTCCTAGCTACAGCCAGCATATAGGGCGACAAATCCAAACCCACCGTGCGAACTGGATATCTTTCCCGGCGTTGGTAATAGCGGTGTAGCGCCAAGGTAGAGACACCCACAGAACAACCAATATCTAAAATATCCCTGACTTGCCGAGGCCCGTATGTCTCCAGGGCATCATGAAAAGTGCCTCTGAGTCTAGCATGGGCATCTTCCCAAGTCAGATTTTCTTGCGGCCATACCCGTAATGCCATCGCATAGGTAGCTGATTCCGTTTCAAAAGCAGCCTCCCAGCACAGATTCCCCTCAGAGTAGGCATGGAAGGGTACGTTGTAGTAATCGGGGTAAACAACACGCGGGTTAGTCACTGCTGATAACAGTTGTTTTGCTCCCGATTTTTGCAGCGCCTCATAATTTTTGCGCCAGGGAATACCATTTTTTTCAGCCGTTTTGATGAGGACTTGTCTGGCTTGGTGTTTCATCACACCGTAAATAGGTTTGGTTTGAATTAACAAATTAACGAAATTGGAGAGTAAACTTTCACCAGCCCAGTCTGGTTTGTTTTTTGTGTTCATCAGCGTGAATGTAGTGAGGCGATAATTGCAACTGACTCTATTGTAGAATTGACGCGGGGTACAGGGATATTTATTCAGCCTAATGTGAATTAAACCATAGGATCTGGTTCAAGTTCCAAATTACGTCCGGTATTTTGTATGGGCTATTTTATAAACCTTTGCTGTGACTGCAACTAACCCGATTTTAACAGTTCTCTTGTTGGTATCAAAACATTTTAGATCCCCCTAAATCCCCCTTAAAAAGCTATGCGTTACCCACATCTTTCTTTACAATCTTAAAGCCCTTGCTCTATAGGCATCTTAAGGACTGAACCTTTAAGCCTACTTGACAAATCACCATTTATTCTTCTCGCTAAAACAGTGTTTTTATTGAGAATAAAAAACGAACGAATCAGGGTTCTAGAGACATGAGTTAATACTCTCGAAATGTTAAGTAAATATGTTTATAATGGATAGCTTAAAAAGGGGGACTTTGATTCAATTTCCCTTTTTAAGGGGGGTAGCGGGGATCAATAAATCTCCAAAATCACAGCCAACCACTTTTCAAACAACCTCTTAGAAATTGATAAGTAATGAGCTAGAAATAAATAAACCCTAACTCATTACTTATGCTAGATACCTGATAACTTTCTAAACTTCACAACTTAACTCACCGGCTTTTTGGGTAAAGCGGCGGTTTTCTCTGTAGTCTACAGGGCAGTCAATGACAGCAGGTACATCTTGAGCCAGGGCTTCTTTTAGTACAGGAATTAAGTCCAAAGCTGATTCGACTCGATAACCTTTTAAGCCCATACTTTCAGCTAATTTGACAAAATCGGGATTGCCAAAATGGACAAAAGATGATTTTCCTTTACCAAAATGATTTTCTTGTTTCCACTCAATTAAACCGTAGCCACCATCATTAAAAATTAAGGTGACAAAGGGCGTACCAACACGCAATGCTGTTTCTAATTCCTGGCAATTCATCATAAAACCACCGTCACCGGTAGCTGCTACAACTTTGCGGTTAGGATAGACGAGTTTTGCCGCTAAAGCACCAGGAATAGCAATACCCATTGCAGCGAAGCCATTAGAAATTAGGCAGGTATTGGGGCTATGACAATGATAATGGCGAGCAATCCACATTTTATGTGCGCCTACGTCAGAAATCACAATATCATCTGGCCCCATGACTTGCCGCAAGTCATAAATTAACTTTTGCGGTTTAATTGGATAACCTTCATCATTAGCATATTGTTCATAATCACTCCGAATTTCTCCCCGTAAACTAATAGCGTAGGGGTTGGGTTTACCATGTCGGTCTGCTACTTTTAAAATTTCCATCAGAGAATCGGAAATATCCCCGATTACTTCTACATTGGGAATATAACTGCTATCAATTTCCGCAGAACTTGCCCCAATATGCACAATGGGAATTTTACCTTCGGGATTCCATTTTTTAGGGGAAAATTCAATTAAATCATAACCGATCGCAATGACTAAATCTGTATTATCAAACCCGCAGGTAATAAAATCTCTTTGTTGTAATCCTACTGACCACAAGGCTAAAGGATGAGTGTAGGGAATTACACCTTTACCCATGAAGGTATTAGCCACAGGGATATTCATCTGGGTGGCAAATTGCGTTACTGCATCACTAGCTTGAGCGCGAATTGCCCCATTTCCTACTAATATTAGTGGGTTAACTGCTTGAGAAATGGCGGCGGCGGCGGCTCGAATACTCGCAAAAGAAGCGTAGGTTTTTTCAACGTTATCTTTATGCAATGGTTTACCCTCTACGGGCATGGCAGCAATATTTTCTGGTAAATCTATATGAACTGCACCGGGTTTTTCAGTTTGCGATCGCTTGAAGGCTTTTCGCACTACTTCTGGTGTAATACTCGGTCTAACAATCTGTTTATTCCACTTAGTTACAGGGGCGAACATTGCCACCAAATCTAAATATTGATGGGATTCAATGTGCATTCTATCTGTTCCCACTTGCCCAGTAATGGCTACTAATGGCGCACCATCAAGGTTAGCATCTGCTACACCAGTCATTAAATTTGTTGCCCCAGGGCCAAGGGTAGAAAGACACACCCCAGCTTTGCCGGTTAAGCGTCCATAGACATCAGCCATAAACGCTGCACCCTGTTCATGACGCGTGGTAATAAATTGAATCGATGAATGTTTAATTGCTTCTAAAACGTGTAAATTCTCTTCACCAGGAAGACCAAAAACATATTCTACACCTTCATTTTCTAAACACTGTACTAATAGTTCTGCCGTATTCATTTTAAATTCCTCATTAGTTAATTTGGGGAGTAGGAAATCGGGAGTTAGGAGTAGTGAAAGAAAATCCTTACTCACTATTTACTACTCCCTATTTCCTATTTATTTCACCCAAACGGTTTTAACATTCATGAACTCATGTATGCCTTGAATGCTTAGTTCTCTGCCATACCCAGAACGCTTAATACCACCAAATGGTAGTCGGGGATCAGATTTAACTAAGCCGTTGATAAATACTGCGCCAGCTTCAATTTCTGCGATTAAGCGATCGCGTTCTTGATCGTTGTTTGTCCAAGCACTTGCGCCTAAACCAAAGGGTGTAGCATTGGCTAGTTTAATGGCAGCATCGATATCTGGCACACGAAATAACAACGCCACTGGTCCAAAAAATTCTTCTTGGGCAATGGGTGAGTCAATGGGAATATCTATGATAATTGTTGGCGGATAAAAGTTGCCACGCATATCTAAAGGATGTCCACCTGTGAGGACTTTTCCCCCACTTTTGACAGCAGTTTGTACTTGTTGGTCTAAATCTTGGAGAATATCAGGTGTTGCTAAAGGGCCTAAATCGGTGTCGGGCAGCATGGGATCACCAACTTTCAACGCCGTGAATTTTTCTAACAGCAATTTCTCAAATTGATCAGCGATCGCTTCGGCAATAATAAAGCGTTTGGCAGCAATGCAAGATTGACCAGTATTTAACATTCGTGCTGTTGTTGCTGTCGTAGCGGCTGCTGCTAAATCAGCACTTTCTAAAACAATAAAGGGGTCACTTCCTCCCAATTCCAACACGGTTTTTTTAATTTGTTTGCCCGCCGCCGCCGCTAGAGATGCGCCGGCTGGCTCACTTCCTGTTAAGGTAGCAGCTTTTACCCTCTCATCCGCCATTAAATCGGCAACTTTCGCTGCACCTATTAATAGAGTTTGAAATACACCTTCAGGAAAACCAGCCCGTTGCATGATATCTGCAATTGCTAAAGCACATTGCGGCACATTAGAAGCGTGTTTGAGTAAGCCGACATTCCCCGCCATCAGTGCTGGCGCAGCAAATCTAAACACCTGCCAGAAGGGAAAATTCCACGGCATGACAGCGAGAATTATACCCAAGGGTTGATAGCGCACAAAACTATGGCTGGCATCAGTTTTGACTGAAACATCAGCTAAGAAATCAACAGCATTTTCAGCGTAGTAGCGACACACTGAAGCGCATTTTTCCACTTCTGCGATCGCGGCTTTGTAAGGCTTGCCCATTTCAATAGTCATGATTTTGGCAAAATCAGCCTGATCTTGCTCTAAAATTGACGCAGCTGTATTTAACCACTGCGATCGCTCTGGAAAACTTGTCTGACGGTACTGTTCAAAAGCCTGTTGTGCCGCATCTAATTTAGCGGCAATTTCTGTATCATTGAGTGGCTCAAAGGTTTTGAGCGTTTCCCCAGTAGCGGGATTGATAGTGGCGATCGCCATTGCCTGACCTCCCGTTTCAAAATAGCTTGAGGTAGCTTCTTAGTGTTACACATATCTCTGAAGTCAGCTACCACACAAATTGTAGTCTTTGAATTCAGATGGAGTTGCTCAATCTTAAAATCTCGCAATTAAAATTGAATAAAATTACACTAATTCATTCAGTAATAATCATTAAAATTCCCTCATATATCTTCGTGCCTGTGTGGTTAATAATTCATCTTTGTAGTACAAAGATGCAAAAACACAAAGAAATATTTATTTCTATTCATCTTGATGAAAATCAGATGTATCTAATGTTTCCAAGCTTGAACTATGAATATTTTCTCTACTGCTGAAACGTGCTTGCTCAACCTGCCTAATCTCCCTTTCTAAGAAGTAGTTCAGCAGAGTTCTTAACAATACAATCGCTCCCAGATTGAGAATATCTTGGCGTGTTGGTGCAACTGCTGTCCGCAAAATATCACTTGCAACAGAAAATTCTAATCCTAAAGCCAAAGCTCTCCCTAATTGCAGACGCACCAATTCTGTAGAATCAAGATGTTGTCTGGAACGAGAAAATATTTGCAGAAAGTAAAGCATAATACCGCGAATTACTGCCATGCCAATGACTACGGCTGCTGCAATTTCTGCTGTGGCTGCTAAGTAACCAATAATTAACTTTAGCCATGATTCCAAGGGATTTTTAGCGGCTGCTGTTGTGTCAATTTGTCCGATGTTAATACTTAAAAGTAGAACCAATCCAAAAATTAATCCTAAAGGGAGCAACAGATTAACCAATGATTCCAGTAATGACTCCCGCTTCATGTTGATTCACAACGAAAAGACCTAAGCAAATATTAAATTAAGGTGAGTCCGACGGGTGGAAAAAAGCACCAAAAACATGACTCAGGGGATTTGACACATCACGTCATATACATAAAGGTTTAATAGTCGTCCAAAACCCCTGTAACTATTGGCCTCTTGCTTTACTCATGGAGGTTCATAACCCATCACTGGGGTTAACATCAAAGTCAAATGTGCTACGTTATCCCCAATAAGATACCGCAGTCAATCATCAGCTTCATCAACTGGGGGAAATCTAAAATGTTGGCACAATGGCAAGGCTTTAAAAGTGGCACATGGATGGAAGAAATCAACGTCCGCGACTTCATCCAAAAAAATTACACCCTTTACAATGGTGATGAATCTTTTTTAACAGGTGCAACTCCCACAACTCAAGCACTCTGGGATCAAGTCAAAGACTTAATGGCAGTTGAGCGCGAAAAGGGCATTCTCGATACAGATACAGAAGTTGTTTCGACAATTACCTCCCATCAACCGGGTTATATTAACCGCGAACTCGAACAAATAGTGGGATTGCAAACTGAAAAACCCCTGAAACGCGCCATTATGCCGTTAGGTGGGATTCGCGTCGTTAAAGATTCATTACAAGCGTACGGTTACGAAATCAATCCCCAAACCGCAGAGATATTTACCAAATACCGCAAAACCCATAATGATGGGGTATTTGATGCCTATACACGTGAAATGCGCTTATGCCGCCACTATGGTATTATCACTGGATTACCAGATGCTTACGGACGCGGCAGAATTATTGGGGATTATCGACGAGTAGCTTTGTATGGTGTTGATGCTCTGATTGAAGACAAAAAAGCACAACTCACATCGTTAGAATTAGATGTCATCGATGAAGGTACAATTCGCCTGCGTGAAGAAATTTCGGAACAAATCAAAGCACTGTTTGAATTGAAGACAATGGCTGCAAGCTACGGCTTTGATATTAGTCAACCCGCAGCCACGGCGAAAGAAGCTGTGCAGTGGTTATATTTTGGCTACCTCGCCGCCGTCAAAGAACAAAACGGTGCGGCGATGTCCTTGGGACGAGTTTCTACGTTCTTGGATATCTACTTTGAACGGGACTTACAACAAGGCAAAATCACCGAGTCTGAACTGCAAGAACTCATCGACCATTTTGTGATGAAATTACGCATGGTGAGATTTCTGCGGACACCGGACTATAATCAACTCTTCTCTGGTGATCCCACTTGGGTAACAGAATGTGTGGGTGGTATAGGTGAAGATGGTAGACCTTTGGTAACTAAAAATAGTTTCCGTATTTTGCATACTTTGTATAATTTAGGCGCAGCACCAGAGCCAAACTTAACCGTGTTGTGGTCGGAAAGCTTGCCAGAGAACTTTAAACGTTTCTGTGCCAAAGTTTCAATTCATACTAGCTCTATTCAGTATGAAAACGATGATCTAATGCGTTCATATTGGGGAGATGATTATGCGATCGCCTGTTGCGTTTCCGCCATGCGAATTGGTAAACAAATGCAGTTTTTCGGTGCGCGAGTCAATCTAGCTAAGTGCTTGCTGTATGCGATCAATGGCGGTAGAGATGAAAAATCAGGGGAACAAGTTGCGCCTGCGATCGCACCTATCACTTCTGAGTATCTTGACTACCAACAGGTGTGGGATCAACTTGAAATCATGATGGCGTGGTTGGCAAAAGCGTATATCAACACCCTCAACGTCATCCATTATATGCACGATAAATACTGTTACGAACGCATCGAAATGGCACTGCACGATCGCGATATTTTACGGACAATGGCTTGCGGGATTGCGGGTTTATCGGTGGTGACAGATGCTTTATCGGCAATTAAGTATGCAAAAGTCAAAGTATTACGGAATGAGACAGGATTAGCCGTTGATTATGAAATTACCGGCGATTTCCCCAAATACGGTAACAATGACAATCAAGTTGATGTAATCGCAGTCGATTTAGTTACTAAATTCATGGAAGAACTGCGTAAACATCCAACGTATCGCCAAGCTACACCGACGCAATCAGTATTAACCATCACCTCAAACGTTGTCTACGGGAAGAAAACCGGTAACACACCCGACGGGAGAAAAGCCGGTGAACCCTTTGCGCCTGGTGCAAATCCCATGCACGGAAGGGATAGTAAAGGTGCGATCGCTTCTTTAGAATCAGTAGCCAAAATTCCCTACGAATACGCACAAGATGGAATTTCCAACACTTTCTCAGTTGTACCATCGGCTTTAGGTAAATTAGAAGTTGACCAAATCAACAACCTTGTGGGAATGCTGGATGGTTACTTCCATGATGGTGGACACCACATCAACGTTAACGTCTTGAAGCGGGAAATGTTGCTAGATGCAATGGAACATCCTGAGTTATATCCGCAGCTAACCATTAGAGTTTCCGGTTACGCCGTCAACTTTATTAAATTGACGCGAGAACAACAACTTGACGTAATTAAGCGGACATTCCACGAACGATTTTAGTTTTATTCAATTTCCCCCCTTTTTAAGGGGGGTAGGGGGGATCAATAAGTCTCTAAAATCACAGCCAAGCACTTTTCAAACAACCTCTTAATTTTGAATTTTGTAGGCGCAAGCCTTGCCGTAGGCTATTTTGAATTGATTCATAACCCACTTGTAGAGACGCGATAAATCACGTCTTAAAACCTATGATTTCCCTGACTTATCTCAACAGTTAGGGAGATTTTTTTATGACTTGAAATCAGACAAAACCAATAAAAATAAAAAAGCTTACTTTTCTGTGTCACCTGTATTTCTTAAGAGTTGCTAAAAAATTATGTATATTTATAATCTTGAGGTATATATTTGGATATCTTAAATAACAAAAACCAAACAAATCACTAATTTTCTTCAAAAGAGATGTGAATAGTATCATCATGAATTAAAAATATCATGATTCCTTAATCAAAATTTAAAGATACAGCATTGTTATTTTGATCAATATCTAAGAGGGATCACTATAAATAAAAACTAATTCCTGAAATTGATTGTGTATAACAATAAATCCCCACAACTTCCTCACATTTTTTATCTATAACTCATAGTTAGATGCAAAAGACAAATTGATGAGTGATGTCAAATTAGGTAAACTTCATGCAAAATGTACAATTCCCAATTCCTAAAATCGAACATCACACACTAGAAAATAGTCATATAGTTCCAGAAATAATTAATTCTGGCTACGTACATTCAGTAGAAACCTGTGGAACAGTTGACGGGCCTGGGATTCGATTCGTAATTTTCACATCTGGTTGTCCTCTGCGTTGCCTTTATTGCAGCAATGTTGATTGTCGCTACCTGGAAAATGGTAAACAAGTCAGCGTTGACGAACTGGTGACAGAAATTCAGAAGTATACATCTTATATGAAATCTTCTGGTGGAGGTGTGACAATCAGTGGTGGTGAACCATTAATGCAACCTGGGTTTGTGCGAGAAATATTTAAACGTTGTCAAGAATTAGGTATTCATACAGCGTTAAATACTTCTGGATTTTGTAACTTAGAATCTGCTAAATCCGTATTAGAATTTGTAGATTTAGTCATGCTGGATATTAAATCATTTGACCCAGCAACTTATGCTAAAGTTACAGGATGTAATATCCAAACATCATTGGATTTAGCGAAATATCTCAACACAATTAATCAGCCTACTTGGATGCGATTTGTGTTAGTTCCAGGTCTAACTGATGATCCAGGGAATATTACTGGTTTAGCTGATTTTATCGCTCCATTCAATAATATTGAAAGATTAGAAGTCTTGCCATTTCATAAAATGGGTGAATAC
Source organism: Nostoc sp. PCC 7524 (assembly GCF_000316645.1). Classification (NCBI taxonomy): domain Bacteria; kingdom Bacillati; phylum Cyanobacteriota; class Cyanophyceae; order Nostocales; family Nostocaceae; genus Nostoc; species Nostoc sp. PCC 7524. The sequence continues at coordinate 3,789,336 of NC_019684.1, read as the reverse complement.
AAATGGCAAGAATTGGGTTTAGAATACCTATTAGAAAATACCCCTCCGCCAACTCCAGAACAAGTACAAGCCGCATTAGATATTTTTCGTAGTAGAGAAATTTTTGCTATTTGATAAATAAATCCTCTAGGATGAAGTTTGATTAATTGATGAACGAGTGAAATCTCTGTAGTAAACTCCGCAACAGGATAAAAATATGCAAGTCACTAATATCGAAGAATTAGAATTACTTGTGCAACGAGTTAAAACTGCACAAGCTAAATACTCAAATTACTCTCAAGAACAAGTCGATGTCATCTTTAAAAAGGCGGCATTAGCTGCTAATGCCGAACGGATTCCCCTAGCAAAATTGGCAGTAGCAGAAACAGGTATGGGGATTGTCGAAGATAAAGTGATTAAAAATCACTTTGCTTCGGAATTTATCTACAATAAATACAAGCATGAAAAAACCTGCGGGATCATTGAAGAAGACCATACATTTGGCATTCAAAAGATATCTGAGCCTGTAGGGATTGTTGCCGGAATTGTCCCCGTAACTAATCCTACTGCTACAACAATTTTTAAAGCGTTAATTGCTTTAAAAACTCGTAACGCCATTATTTTTTCACCCCATCCCAAATCTAAAAAATGTACTGTAGAAGCAGCAAAAATTATTCTGAAAGCTGCAATTTCCGCAGGTGCGCCAGAGGATATTATTGGTTGGATTGATGAGCCAACGGTAGAGTTATCCAAAGCTTTAATGCAGCATTCAGAAATTAAATTAATTTTAGCCACTGGCGGGCCAGGAATGGTACGTGCTGCTTATTCTTCTGGAAATCCATCGTTAGGTGTGGGTGCTGGTAATACTCCAGCAGTCATTGATAGCAGCGCACATATTCAAACTGCTGTGAGTTCAATTTTATTAAGTAAAACCTTTGACAACGGCATGATTTGTGCTTCGGAACAATCAGTTGTTGTAGTTGATGATATTTACGAAAAAGTCAAACAGGAATTTATCTGCCGGGGCGCATATTTTCTCAATGATGAGGAAAAACAAAAGCTGGGTAGTGTAATTTTGAAAGAGGGCAGATTAAATCCCGCTATTGTCGGACAGTCAGTCGATAATTTAGCTAAATTAGCCGGAATTTCACTGCCAAATGATACCGATGCTTCCCAAGCCCCAAAGATTTATAAAGTCTTAATTGGTGAAGTTGAAACAGTGGGAGAAGGTGAAGCTTTTGCCTATGAAAAATTATCGCCAATTTTGGCTATGTATCGGGCTGCAAATTTTCCTGAAGCAGTAGATAAAGCTGAAAAATTGGTGGAATTTGGGGGATTGGGACATACATCAGTTTTGTATACAAATCCCGCCAATCTGGATGATATTGCCTATTTTGAGAACAAAATGAAAACCGGGCGTGTTTTGATTAATACCCCATCTTCTCAAGGTGCAATTGGTGATTTATATAACTTTAAACTTGATCCATCTTTAACTTTAGGTTGCGGGACTTGGGGAGGTAATACAGTTTCCGATAACGTCACACCCCATCACCTTGTCAATATTAAAACGGTATCCCAACGTCGCCAAAATATGTTGTGGTTTCGTGTTCCACCCAAAGTATATTTTAAATATGGGTGTTTGCCTGTAGCTTTACGTGATTTAGTAGGGAAAGAACGCGCTTTTATCGTTACAGATAAACAATTATTTGATTTAGGAATAGTCGATAAAGTTACCCAGGTGTTAGACGAAATTGGCGTAAAACATGACGTGTTTCACGATGTTGAACCTGATCCCACATTATCCAACGTCAATAAAGGATTAGCCTTACTCAGAAGCTATCAACCAGATGTAATTATTGCCATTGGTGGGGGTTCGCCAATGGATGCAGCCAAAGTCATGTGGTTGATGTACGAACATCCCGATGTGGAATTTGAAGGCTTGGCGATGCGGTTTATGGATATCCGCAAGCGAGTTTATGAATTACCACCCTTGGGACAAAAAGCCATCATGGTGGCGATTCCCACAACATCCGGGACTGGTTCAGAAGTGACACCCTTTGCTGTGGTGACAGATGACAGAGTAGGCGTGAAATACCCCTTAGCAGATTATGCCCTAACTCCGAATATTGCGATCGCCGACCCGGAACTCGTCTCAAATATGCCCAAAAAACTCACAGCCTACGGTGGGATTGATGCTTTAACTCATGCCTTAGAATCCTACGTATCCGTAATGGCTAGCGAATTTACAGATGGTTTGGCATTGCAAGCAATTAGACTATTGTTTAAATATTTACCCAGTGCTTACCAAAATGGTGCTAATGATCCGAAAGCACGGGAAAAAGTCCATTATGCCGCCACAATTGCCGGTATGGCCTTTGCGAATGCGTTCTTGGGTATTTGTCACTCAATGGCACACAAACTCGGTGCAACCTTCCACGTCCCCCACGGACTCGCCAACGCCTTGATGATTTCCCACGTCATCCGCTACAACGCTACGGATATTCCATTCAAGCAAGCAATTTTTCCCCAGTACAAATATCCTAATGCTAAAGACAGATATGCTCAAATAGCTGATCACCTGCATTTAGGTGGCAATACAGCCGATGAAAAAGTGGAATTATTGGTATCTGCAATTGAAAATCTCAAACGTCAAATTGATATTCCTGCCACAATTAAACAAGCTTTAGGAGACGAAGATCAAGAGTTCTACGCCAAGTTGGAAGAGATGGCAGAACAAGCATTTGATGATCAATGCACCGGAGCAAATCCACGCTATCCACTAATGAACGACTTGAAAGAATTATATGTCTTAGCCTATCAAGGTTGTCGGATAGACGCAGCACTATATCACAACAGTGATGCGGCAATTCTCAGGGGTGTAGGGGTGTAGGGATTGGGGATTGGGGATTGGGGATTGGGAAGAAGCAGAGAAGTAGGGAGAAAAGGGGAAAGTCTTCTTCCTCATGCCCAATAGACATCAAGCTCACCTGTCACCTATCCCTGTCACCTATCACCTGTCACCTGTCACCTACTATAATTTCTGGAAATGCCCCATGACTAATGAATAAACGTCGTTACCGACTGTAATTTTCTTTGATAAACCTTGACTAATCTATCAATACCTTTAAAGCGGTAATCTCCCATTTCTTGAAAATCATCAGGGTGTGAAAGTAAGTGATATGTAGCTTCACTAATCACACATTCACTAGGAGGGCAAATGCTTTCCATTCTTGCCGCTAGGTTAATAGTAGCGCCTAATGCTGTGTATTCCACCCTTTGGGAACTCCCCACATCCCCAACAACTGCTTTACCACTGTTTATCGCAATCCGTAATTGTAAGGGTTCTTGCCAGAAACCATTGGCATTGAGATGTTCTAGACGATTTAGCATACCTTTAGCGGCGGTTGTGGCGCGATCGGCATGGTCTGCTTGCGGTTCGGGTGCGCCAAAAAATGCCATGATACAATCACCGATGTATTTATCTAAAGTGCCGCCACAAGCAAACACTTCCTGTAGCATTTCTTCAAATAACTTATTTAATAATTGGGCGATCGCGGTTGGTGTTAACCTTTCAGAAATAGCTGTAAAACCAACTAAATCTGCAAACAAAATACTAATTTCGCTTTCTGCGGGCGGTAAACGTCCATCTGGTGAACTACCCACAGCTATCAACTGCTGGACAACCGCCGGTGAGTGATAACGTTCTAAGCGATGGCGAATAACTTCTTCTGTTTTTAGTTTTTCTGCTAGTAACCAACGTTGGACACTCGAAGCTACAAGATTTGCTAAAGCTGAAAAAAAGCTCAGTTCTTCCTCACCTTCATTTGCCCAGTGGTAAGAAGACAGATGAGCATCAGCATACAGCACACCTACTACTTTATTTTCATCCCATAAGGGTACAGCCATAGCACTACGAATCCCTTTGAGCAAAATGCTATGTTCGCAAGAAAATCTCTCATCTTTATGAGTATCAGCAGTTTGAATTACTACTTTTTCTTCAAATACCTTTTGGCAAATACTCCGACTAATCCAACTGGCATCAGCCAATAAATATTTCTGTTGGGTTTTACTTCTAGTGCCAGCATTAACTAATTCTAAATGACCGCAACCATTGACATCAATTAATAATGCTAAACGGTCAATGCTGCTGAGGTAGCGAAATACAACTTGCTCAACTTGATAAAAAATCTCTTCTATAGATGCTGCTGCACAAAGATTTTTAGCTATATCTACTAAATCTTTTAGACGAGCAATAGTTTTATTCTTATTACCAATATCACCATTATTACTATCAGCATCTATCCATTGCTGTTGTAATTGTTTGACGTTACGAAAAATGGTTCTTTGCTCAGAATTCTCCACTACAGTTACTTGTTTAGTTGGAGGTGGCGGTGGTGGCGGAGTGTGAAATAACACGACTATATCCACGTTACCCAAGCAAATGACATCACCGTGATGTAGCTGTTGAGTCTTGTTAATAAACGTTTGATTAACCTGTGTCCCGTTTTTACTGCCTAAATCCTCAATTATCCAGCTGTCATGAGCCTTTTTGACGATTTGGGCGTGTTTGCGGGACACTCCCCCAAAAGGTAAGTATAAGTTACATTCCGGCAACCGACCTATTGTAAATACGTCGTAATTCACTGTGACAGTGGTTTCCGTATCTCCCTGTTTTAAGCGTAAAGTCAGTTCAGTCATGGGTGTGATGTGTCTGGGGGTTGGGAGTGCAAACTGATTTCAGTAAGGGATATCCTCTTTACCATTTCTTTATGGCATTGTTCATGGCGATCGACAACTATATGTATAAAAATATACGTAAAATATATTTATTTAGATATAATTCGGTTAGGAGAATCCTAGTTACTCGATTTATGCCTGTATGGGCTTACACAATTTTTCTGATTAAATTGTGCTAAAACAAAATGGATTTTATCAGAACTTCATCAAATACTTGGCTCTAAAATTGTTTGAGTAAATAACATAAAAAAGGCATTTACAGCAGATTCGATGTTTATGAGGTACAGCAACTGATTGAAAAAAGTAATGAGTAATAAGTAGTGAGTAATAAGTAAATTTCTTACTCATTACTCATTACTTAATACTCATGGTGTACCTCACTTACTTCAAAAGTGCTGTATTTACTCTGATACCTCGTCGGGCTTTAGAAGCCAATTAATTATCAATAATTAATTGGCAAGCATTAATTTACACTTAGCATAGTTATTAGTAACTATTTCAGATATGACTAGAAACAATAAATTACGACAAAAATATAATTGGCTACTTTGCCTTATCAGCATTTTAGCTGTCTTATTAGCTACCCTTTATCCATTTGATTTTTCAGGCTTCGATAGTTTTTCCTTATCTAAAATTATCATCAGTTTTAAAAATGCTAGTTCTTTTCAAGACCAAGTAAATAACATCTTGTTATTTATGCCGTTAGGTTTTAGTTTAGCTAGCGGTTTGCAAAACTTAAATATAAAAAAGATACGGCAAATTTTAATTGTCATATTAGCAAGCTTTAGTTTGTCATTAACAGTAGAATTTTCCCAAATATTTTTACCCTCAAGAATGCCGACACCTGCGGATTTAATAAACAACACATTGGGTGGCTTCTTAGGGTTAATTTGTTTTCAAATCTGGCATAATCCCAGCTTTAGCTCTACAGTCAAACAAATAGAAAATAGTAGAGTTAGCCAATCTATTCAAAAAATAATAGGATTTTGTGTTGGATACATAATTTTGGCAGTTTTAATTTCATTTTTATGGCAAACTACTACTACTTTAAGTAATTGGGATATTAACTATCCCCTCATCATTGGTAATGAGAGAACGGGTGATAAACCCTGGCAAGGATATGTATCTGAGTTGCAAATTGCCGATAGGGCTATATCAATAAGTGAGGTAGGAAAAATTTTAGATGAGCCAGGTTATTTTGAAAAATTTGGTGATTCTTTACTAGCAAACTACCAATTAACTGGGAAATGCTGCTATCAAGACCAAACAGGAAAGCTACCCAAATTAATCTGGAAAGGAAACCCTAAAAATCAGCAAGAAAGCAAAGGTGTGTTTTTAAGTGCTGAACATTGGCTACAAACATCAACTCCTGTGACTTACCTGAGTAACAGAATTAGTCAAACATCAGAATTTACCATCAGTACCACCGTTGCCACTGCTAATTTAGAACAGAATGGCCCGGCGCGGATTCTCTCTGTTTCTGGTAATTCTTTACGCCGTAACTGGACATTAGGACAACAGGGAAATAGCCTAGATTTTCGCTTACGAACACCGATTACGGGAGAAAATGGGACAGAGTTAAACCTGCATATACCTAATATATTTTTAGATACAAAACCACATCATCTAGTTATTACTTACTCTAGAGCTACAATCCAAGTGTATGTAGACCAGTTACAGAATGCTTACTCTTTTAATCTCATAGAATTAATTCCTCAACAGCAACGAGTGTTTTATTATGCACTTACTTTTATTCCTTTAGGAATTGGTTTAGCCATATTAAGCCTATTGGCAAAAGGCAGATTAATCTTCTCTCAAGTTGTTCTTTACAGTGGAATCTTGATACCTTCTTTAATCCTAGAAGGTATTTTAGTGAGTGAAAGCGGCAAGACTTTCAATCTGAAACACTTGTTATTAGGAATAACATTTACCGCAGGGACAATACTGGTGTTAAAAGTGAGAGCTTCTCAATTAAAAATGAGAAGTTAATCTGTTTTGCTGTTTATATGTAAGGTGGTAATTCTAAAGGCATGGTTCCTAATAAACCTTTGCGATAATCGGTTAAAAGTTGCCTAGCTGTTCGTTCTACATCACCTTGATTACGATGCTGTGCTAAGGCGTGTAAGTAGGCTTCTCCTGTATGGGGTATGGGGTCGAGTTGGTAGCGGGAATACAAGGGTGATTTTGGTAGTAATTCACCTGCTTGCTCTTGGAGAGAATTTAGTAAATCTACGAGTGCCGCCGCTACTAGCTGATTATCGTAAGAGGCTTGACCAATATCATCACAAATTGCCAGTTTCACTGCTGCTTCTTGATTTCCCAACTTAGCCGGGATGACTCCAGGGGCATCCAATAATTCCAGCTGATCGGAAATGCGTACCCAGCGCAGTTGACGCGTTACACCGGGACGGGCGGCACTTTCGACAACTCGCTTGCCTAATAAACGGTTGATTAAGGCTGATTTACCAACGTTAGGAAAACCAATCACCACAGCCCGCACAGGACGAGGCAACATCCCGCGATCGCGTCTTCTTTGATTCAGTTCTACCCCGGCTGCTTGCGCTGCTTTGGCAACGGCGGTAATACCTTGACCATGTTGAGCATTGGTAAAATATGGTTCTTCTCCCCGATTTTGGAAGTAATCCACCCACAGCGATCGCACCTGGGGCGGTATCATATCTAACCGATTTAATACTAAAACTCGCGTTTTATTTCCCACCCAATCATCGATTTGGGGGTGGTGTGTTGCCAAAGGAATCCGCGCGTCTCTTACCTCAAATACCACATCTACCCGTGATAGCTGTTCTTTGAGATTCTTTTCCGCCTTGGCAATATGACCTGGATACCACTGGATTAGGTTTAATTTATAGTTATCTGTTAAGCCCATAGATTTGGGTATTGGGGATTGGGGATTGGGGATTGGGGATTGGGGACTGGGGTAAAATATCTCCTCTGCTCCTCTGCCCCTCTGCTTATTATTATCCCCTATGGTTTTGATGTAAAATCAGGCGATTGCCATCAGGATCATAGGCGTACATTTCTCTACCGTGGGAAGCTACGGCAATTTCTCCTGGTGGGGGATAACCTAAATCTGTCAGGTGGGCGATCGCATCTTCTAAGTTACTCACCTCTAAACACAGACTCATCTTACTTTTAGCTGAGTCTTGAAATTCTGAATTATGTGTATTTTTGGGTTGAAAAATCCCCAATCTCAACCCAGTAAATTGGAACTCAGCATATACGTTCGGTATAAATTTTATTGGGTTTTCTCCCAAAAAATTAGTGTAGAAATTCGCTAATTGATCTAGATTTAGCGTTGCTATTGTCACAATTGCATCGGTATATTGAATAGTCATTAGTCAATGGGTATTGGGTATTGAGTATTGGGCATCTCCCCAATCCCCTAGCTCCCTAATTCTGATAGTGGAATTGTAATTATAAACTCTGCTCCCTCCCCTGGGGCAGAGATACACTGTAGTTTCCCTTGGTGTTTGTTAACAATAATTTGGTAGCTAATTGATAAGCCCATGCCAGTACCTTTACCTACTGGTTTTGTGGTGAAGAAGGGATCAAATAAGCGATCGCGTACTTCTTCAGTCATGCCTGGGCCATTATCTGCAATGCGAATCAGGACTTGCTGATCAGCAGTGAGTTCAGTCCGAATCAGAATTTGGGGAGTAGGGGGTAGAATATGGGGAATAGGATGTGATTTTTCCCCTACTCCCCACTCACCATTCCCTATTCCCGCTTCTAACGCATCAATCGCATTAGTCAACAAATTCATAAATACCTGATTCATCTGTCCACCGTGACAGAAAACCTTTGGTAAATTGCCGTATTCTTTAATAATGTGAATTTCGCTATATTCTGCTTTAGCTTTTAGGCGGTTTTGTAACAACAGCAAAGTGCTATCGATACCCTCATGGATATCTACTGGCTTCATGCCATCTTCGTCTAAGCGGGAGAAATTGCGTAATGAGAGAACTATCTGGCGGATGCGTTCAGCGCCTACATTCATAGAATCTAAAACTTTGAGCAAATCTTGACTGAGAAAATCTAAATCCATCGCGTAGATTTGCTCATGAATTTCTGGTAATGGTGGGCAGTAGTGCTGTTGATAAAGTTCTACCAAGTGCAGTAAGTCTCTGACATATTCACGGGCATGGTTGATATTACCGTAAATAAAATTTACAGGGTTATTGATTTCGTGGGCAATACCTGCTACCAATTGTCCCAAACTGGACATTTTTTCTGAGTGAATTAATTGCACTTGGGCTTGTTGTAGTTCTAGTAAAGCTGCTTCTAATTGTTGGGCTTTTTCTTCGGCAGCCTGGGCAGCGATGCGACTTTGGCTGTAAAGTTTAGCTTGGTCGATTGCGATCGCAAGTTGATTAGTAACGGCTTGTAGTAGTTCTACTTCATTATCTAACCAAAGTCGAAAACCACTACAAGAACCACAACTAAAAGCACCAATCTCACCGGATTGGGTGTGTACAGGCAAAGACATAAAGGCGGTAAGGCCAAAATCACGCAAAAACTTCTGGGCAGTCGCATCTGTCACTGTTTCTAGGTTATTGATGCGGATCATCTGTTTATTTAAAGTGTTTGCGGCTATGAGTTTAGCTTCCACATCATTAATTTGAGTGGGCAACAAACATTTGTCAGGACAAGTTTGTACCTCATACACAATTTCCCAATAAGGTACATCGATATTTTGTCTGTACCACCAGAAAGCACAACGATCAATTTGCAACAACTGGCATATTTCTTTGACTGCGGTTTCTACAATGGCATTGAGTTCCAAAGAAGCGTGAATCTGACTGGCAAGACGGTTAAGTAAAGCTTCTTTTTGAGCAATTTCTCGAAATTTAGCCTCGGATTCTCTCAATGCTGCTTCAGTTTGTTTGCGCTTAATCCCAATAGCAATTTCATGGGCAGTAATTCTTAACGCTTCAAAGGTAGATTCGCTAAGTATGTGACGAGAAAACATCGCTATTACCCCTAGTGTTTCCCCGTCTATAATTAAGGGATAGCCAGCAAAAGCCACCATACCCTCATTTTTAGCCCATTCTTTGTTACCTACACGCGGATCTGTTTGTACCGAGTTTGTTAAATGGGGTTTACCTTCTTCGGCGATTAAACCAATTTTAAATTGACCAACTGGTACACGTCTATGGGGGCCGTCAACATGGGTATACATTCCCGAACTGACTTGTAATTCTAGAATGTTTTCTTGTTTGTTCAGTATCCAGATGCGGGCAAAGGCAGCTTCTAGATGTTTAACTATAGCCTCGGTGCAACCGTGCATAATCTCTTGTAAGCTGGAACTATGCGCGAGCAAAGCATCAACTTCAGCCCGAAAATTAGCTAACTTGACTTTCTCTGCTAGTGCCTTTTCTGCAAGTTTACGGGCAGTAATATCATGAGAAATACCCAGACAGTACAAAATATTGTCATTAGCATCTTTAATGGTTGAGGCATTACTTGTATGCCATCGCCAACTGCCATTTTTATGCTTTACACGATATTCTATAGCTTCTTGGTTTTGGCCAGTGTGGATAATTTTTGATAAATAATCTAAGCAAAGTGGTACATCATCAGGATGGACAAAGGGGACAAAAGATTGACCGATAACGTCCGCTAATTCATGTCCTAATATATCCTTCCAATTGGGAGAGACATAAGATAGTATACCTTCAGTTGTTAATGTAAAAATAATGTTTTTGGCATTTTCTACAATGTCTTGAAACTTAATATGACTATGACTAAATTCTGTTTCTAGAGGTTGATAACTTTCACGAATTAAAACTATAACTTGCTGTGGAGACAAGGATAATAATCTGACTACAAATGTGCTAGTTGCAGTATAAGTAAAACTGATTGGAGATTGTGTCTGCAAGGCTTGAGCGATCGCTTGCTGAAATTCATCTCTGGCCTGTTCTGGCAGGTATTCCAGGATTTGCCTACCAGGAATCATTTCTGGCAGACTGGAGGGATTTTGCGTCTTTCCAGGCTGATATTTTAAAACAGTGCCATTGGCATCTAGCAGCAAGTATGCGTCTGGTATTAATTGTAAGATAGCTGATAATTCTGATGTTTTTTGGACTAGCTGTTGTTTAGTTTGCTCATGTTCTAAGATTTCAACTTGCAATTTTGCCAGGGCATTGGTTAATTTAGTAACTTCGGAGTTTGATTTTATCACTTAATTTAAAACCTAATTCATTAATGATTTTTAATAACATCTGAAGCAAGGCTTTTTTCAAATAATTCAACATCCTTCAGAAAATATATAAATCTTGATTTAATCCGGGAATTTTATTTAATTGTCAGAGTGCCTATTGCCTGCCTAAGCAAATAATCTCAGGAATAAAATCGGATCGCTATATTATATTATTAAATGTACTAATCTGAAGATTTTACATTATATTAATTCATGCTAATTAATAAAGTATTAGTGAAAATACGTAAATTAGTTAGTAGGGTGCGTCAGTCAGATATTAAATGGGTAGTGAATAATGAGTTATGAGTAATGAGTAGCGAGTAATGAGTGATGAATCAACTAATAATTATCTAAAATATGCAAAAAAGTTATTTCTCAGAGTTAATTTTTGCAAAACTAGACACAAATCAAACAGGATTATTTCTGATTACAAGAGTGCCTATTACCTATTACCTGACTACACAATTAAGAGGATGTTTGAAAAGTCTCTAATGATGTAGCAAATATTTTTAGATACCCCTAAATCCACGCCACTTGCTATAAGTTGGGGAACCCGCCCAACGCAGTGGCTCCCCTTAAAAAGAGGGACTTTGATTCTTATTCCCCCCTTTTTAAGGTAGGGGGGATCTGAATGTACTTAAAGTCACAGCCGAACACTTTTCAAACACCCTTTAAGGTTGAAAATTAAAGTAGACTACTATACAACTGGCAAAATAGGCACTTGCCGACGTTTTTTTGTGTTATAAAACTCACAGAAAATTATCTTAGCGGAAGGCTACGCTATGGAGCCAGAAAAACTGCGACGTTTTAAAGAATACGGTGAACTAATTCTGCAAAAAATTGATTCAGTACCTCAAAATCCTTCTAAACAAGAAGATTGGGTTCCTACTAGCTTAGATGAATGTATTTTGCGTCTCCGAGAAGCTGCTGAGAAAACTGTAGGTCTTGCTACTTCACCTGTAAAAATTGGGGTAATGGGAGAGTTTAGTAGTGGCAAAACTTTACTTTTAGGCAGCTTAATTGGTTATGGCGATGCTTTACCCATTAGTGAAAATCCTACAACGGGGAACGTCACCGCTATTCATATCATCCCCCAAGAGGGTTACTCAACAACACAGGTAGGCAACTTTACTGTGGACTATTTGAGTCGGGAAGGGGTGAATGAGTGCTTGCGCTTCATGTTGGGGGAAGCTAACCAGTGTACCATAGCAGCCGGACTTCCCCCCATCCCAGTCGCTAAACTCAATTCTGGGAAAGAGATTCTTAGCTGGTGTGAAGAAACTTGGAAGAGCAGCAATAACTTAGAATTGCGTTATCTGCTGCGAGAGTTGGTGTTGTTTGTCCGCGCCTACAGTTCCTATGGCGAAGCTTTGTGTGGTAAACGCTACGAAATTGATGCCGCAACGGCGCGTGATGGGTTACAGTTAGCAGAACAGCCAATGGCTATCCAAACCCTGCGCTTTGAAGATTTACCGTCCGCACATATTCGTCTACCAAGTCCACCCCAAAAGCTACTCACCAAGTTATTACAAAATAGTTTTCCCTTAATTCGGCGTATTGATATTGAAGTTAAAATCTCTCAAGAAATTTGGGATGTTACAGGTGCTAATAAATTTATTCTGCTAGATTTTCCGGGTTTGGGGGCAGCGAACTCTGGCGCGAGGGATACATTTTTATCGCTACGGGAATTGGCGGAAGTCCAGACAATTTTGGTTCTTCTGAATGGTAAATCACCGGGGAGCGATCGCGCCAACAAAATTTTCACGATGATGCAGCAACAGCGTCCGGGACAAGAACTCAAGGATTTAATTCTCGTGGGTGTGGGACGGTTTGACCAGTTACCTTTAGAAAGTGAAGGTGGTGAACGGGAATTAGATTTACTCATCGATGACACTCACACTCCCCACCTCACAGCTGAGATGGTGTTGCGAAAGCTCAAGGTTTTACAAACCACCATCGACGGTGCAAGTGCATTTACGATTAATCAAGACCGCATCGTTTTACTATCTCCTTTGTTGGGGTTAGCGGAATTAGCCAAACGTTCAAGTAGTGTGAAAGCTGGTTCACCGGAGTTTTTAGCGAACTTGGATTATCCTGAGTATCTAGAAAGGTCAAAGCGACTACAACAAAAATGGCGCAGGTTGAGCGATCGCCTGTTAGAATCAGATGCACGTCACCATTTAGGGCGGAAGTTGGGTTACTTCGCTCAAGATGGGGGCATTGCCAAACTGCGGGAATTGATTCAAAATCACGTCGCCACTCATGGATTGAAGCAACTGTATGAAGATACCCGTCGTGCAGCTGAGAATTTACAACTACAACAAGAAAACCTCAAAAGCATTATTGCTGAAATTCATGCCCAAGGGATTCCCACCGGCGACAGTCAGGCTTTAATTGACTTGCGAAATGCCATTGAAAGTTTAGATAAAATCTACCGTAATTTTCAAAAAGATTTAGGGACACAACCACTTAAAGACCGTCGCGGAACGGTGGTTAGTGATGTTGTCAAAGACGAATTGACTTTTAGCGTGATTAATTGGAGTCAGTGGACTTTATTATTTAACAAAGTCAACAATGGCACAATTACATTAGCAGAATCAAAAGGTGCAGCAGGTAAGTTATTTGACCGGGGTAATAGGACTAATAACAGCATCCCGACCAAAAGCGATGATTTTTATCCAGCCTTTGCCAAGACAGTCAAAGAATTAGAAGAATTTGCTCGCGATCGCATCCGTCAGGCTGTAGTAGACTTACTCAGTCAATTATCTCACTACATTGCCCCAGAGCGCGATCAACTCTTGACAATTTTGACACCAGAAATGGAACAAGAGATTGAGGCAAAATTTGGCCCGGAAGAAGCCGATTTATTTTATCAATTGCTGTTAGGATGCGACCCCAATAAATGGCAAGACGTAATTTTAGAGGAGATAAATCAACAAGATAAATCTCTTCTCCCGGAAGTTATCTTTCCTCTGGCGCGTCAGGATGAAAAACACAATATTGGTCAAATCTTTGATTGGTCGCCAGAAAAAAATCAAGGTCTACCAAGGGCAGCTAATCACCAGTTATTTGTATTACGATTACGTGATGAAATTACTGCCAGTGCTAGCTTACATCTGGTACAGTATGTCAGCGAAGTTAATCAACAAGTCAATTCAGAATTAGAGGGTATTTTGGATCAAATTATTCCCACTTTACAAAACCTCTCGAAAAAAGATAGCTTGCTGAGATTTATTGCGGCTGGTGACTCCCAATCGGGTGTAGCCGTTCCCACTTGGCTACAGAATCTCACAGAAATTGCTAATATTTCTGATTCTCTAACGGCTAATCAGTAATCAGTAATTAGCCCTAAATTTACTGCTGACTGGTTTGGCCTGTTAAGGAAGATAAAAAATGCCTGTAGAGATTCAACTTGTGCCTCGCTTTCAAGTGCGAGTTAATCATAGGAAGTATTTAGAATTACCAAGTATTCAACTACTTGCTTCTGGTAACAATGTACCTCATATTTCCCGTATCAACTGCACTGTCAAAGGCATACCAAGTGAATTAGCAACTAAAATTCAACAGGCGTATAAAAAGTTTGATTCTGATACACCAAAAATTTCTCAAATTGGTCAATTAGAACAATATCCTTGTAAATTAGATCAACCATTAATACAAGCAATCAACTGTCATTTACGGGTAATGGTGGAATATTTCGATTCTGATCACTCAGGTAATCCACTATTATCTGTAAGACAAAAAGTAGCAGCTTATTGTCATCTGTGGTCACTACCTATGGAACAAAAAATACCAAATAATTCAGGGAGCAATCCGTTTGAAATTCGTAACTATAGTGAAAAGCCAAGCAATGGCAACGGTAAACCTAAAAAACGATTTCCGGGATGGTTGGCGGTAGATTTCGGCACATCAAATTCTACAGTGACACTGTTCGACCCAATTGAAGTGCCAATTGCGGAAGTTTTACCTAGAGAACAGGAAATTAGATTACGCGATCGCCTCTCCCAGTGGTTGAGTTCTCCGGCTGCTGTAGCGTTACCAGAAGTGAATGGCAGTGAGTGGGAAAAGTTTATTGTTGATATTAGTAAAAACCTAGAAATTGAACCGAGTAATTTAAGTGAAGTTTTTAGCAGTGATCATAAACCAAGATTTTTAGAAGCAATTCGCCAAATTGAATTATGTTTAGGTAACAGTGATAGATTTCGTCGCGCCGTCAGCAAAAAACTGTACCAAATTTATCATGAAGTCTTCCGCGTCCCGACATTAGAATCCCAGAATTTAATTCCCGTAGTTTTAGATGTTGATCGTCGGGATACGGAGATACCTAGTGAGTTAGAAGTTTCTAGTTTAGAAGCGTTAAAACTTCGCATGGGTAGGGAAGCTAGGGATAACAGAAAGAAAGCGATTGCCCAAGGAACCAGCAGTTCTTTAAAAGAAATTATTAGCAGATTTCACCATTCACCCAAACGTTATTTTGGACAAGATAGAAATTTTTCCGTGATATTGGATGGCGAAGAAGATATTATTAATGTTAACCAACTCATCCAAGCAGCATGGGCGCATTTAATCGAATTAACAGAAGATTATCGTCAACGCGCTAGACGCAGATTTTCCGAAGGAGATTTTTTAACAGCCGTTGTCACCTATCCCACCGTCGCACCGCCTGTAGTCAGGAAAGAAGTTAAACAATTAGTCGAACAATTGGGGATTGATGACGTACAAACAGCTTACGATGAAGCTGTTTCTGTTGCCATCTTCTTTTTATGGCGAGAATTTGGCGGGAATTTGAATATTGGGATTGAATCTTTTAAAACCCGTTGTCGCCAAGAAAACAATAAATGGTCACAAAATGTTCTAGTTCTAGATATTGGTGGCGGCACAACAGATTTAGCATTAATTGAACTTACCTTAGAAGATAATACTCCCTACTTTGCTAATCATGAAGACCGGGGTTTAGGAGGACGTTATTATAAATTGACTCCGAAATTGTTAGGTTCTTCGGGACATTTACAGTTAGGTGGTGAGTTAATTACCCTGAGAATATTTAGATTATTGAAAGTTGCGATCGCTGACTTTTTACTCACAGCCGTTACCAGAGGCGACATCGAAAGCGACAAACTAGAAGACTTAATCAACGCTGAATTAAATGAACGCTTTTTAGAACAAGGTAAATTCAAAAGCGGTAGTTTATTAAAATGTGTTGATAAAGAAAATCCCGAAGGTGATGCAGCTTATAAAGACGCGTTAGATACCGCCGAAAAAGTCATCCCCACCCGTTGGCAACAAGCACCCCAACGCCTGCAAACCTTTTACACCCTTTGGGATCATGCGGAAACTGCTAAACTTAAACTTGGTCAGAAACCTGATAATTCCCTCTTAACTTTCAACATTTCCGAACAGCAAATTGCGGAACTTCTCACCCAAAGTGCAATTAAATTCCAGGTAAGAAACTCTGAAAGTATTTGCGTCACTTTAGATAGTCAACAATTTGAACGCGCCGCTTCCTCCGCTATCAAAGAAGCAATTGGGATTGCAAAAGGTTTAATGGAAAGCCGTTTACGTCCTGACAGCAACAATATAGATCCCTGGAATACCCATAAAGTTGATTGGTTAATTCTCTCCGGTAAAACTTGTAATCTCGACTTAGTACAACGCCAGATTTACCAAGAATTTAGCAAATCTCCTTACTTTGTTTGGAATCCTGAGCGCATCACCTTTGTTTTGGAGTACACCAAACTCGCCACCTCAGCCGGTGCTTGTTACGCTGAGAAATTACGAAGATTAAGATTTGACCCCGAAGAATCGAAAGGATTGTTACGTAAAGGCGCAAACCAGTTAGAAATAGACGTTAAAAACCTATTTTATTACCTACCCTGCAACTTTAAACGCAAAACCCAAAGCAACGAACTCCTGACAGTCTTCAAAGCTGGACAGGAACTCTATCAACTCTCACCCTCAGAAAACGTCGCCAAAGTGCGAACCAACTGGTTAGGGATACAGTTAACTAACATCATTTACCGCCAAGACTACGAGGATGGAGACTTACGCCTATGGGGTAGCTTCGACGGTAAACACCTGATGGAACAATTGAGAATGGAGGAAGGGGAGTTCCTGAAAAAAATCAAAGTCCAGTTTGAGATTGACCAAACCCTGCAATTTAATGTTTTATTGTGTCAAGGAAATCCCCATTACTTAATAGATGTTCCCGGAATTGATATTAGCGCAGCATTATCACAAGTTTCAGCAACATCATTATTTGCTAACGGGAAATTGCAATGGAATATCGCCGTCGAACGTCCTTATAAAGACTTAAACGATGGTGATATCGCCGTCAACGTCATCGAATCAGCCACCGTTGATCATCCCGATGCTTATCATTTGGTATTTGAAGTCGATAAAGATGGTAGCAAACCTCTGCAACAATTCCATTATTTACGTGATGGTATGCGCGAACCAGGAAGCGGTTTAATTAGTAATCCTCTGCCTCCCTTTCCCTACGCTAATCAGCACACGTTTTATATGTACCAAACCGATATGGAAACTAATACTAAAAAGTGGATACGTATTGGTGCATTGAAAAAACCTGATGTCAACACAGATTATCCCTGTCAATATCGTGTCACTATTGACGATCGCGGTATGCTGCGTATCCATGCAGGCGATGTACCTTACTGGACATCACCAGATTTAGAATGTTTGACACAGGAAGGATGCGTCTACTGTGGCGAGTTGGATTTACAGCCGAATGAGGTTGATAAAGAACGCGATCCTTTTTCCGGTATACACTGAGAAACCTCACGCAAAGGCGCAAAGACGCAGAGAGTTTTCTGAGGATCTTTGCGTGAGATATAAAGTAAGGTTATACTCATGCAGCATTTCAAAAAATTATTAGCAATAGAAAACTCAACATTAGCTCAGGTATTGCGGTATAGTCTGCATGGATTGGAGGCGACGCTGAAAAAGGCGCAAGCAGAATATCCGCATGATGCTGGTGCTGATGTGTGTGATGAGGTGCTGCGTGAGATTCACTATCTGTTACAGGTAAAGGAGGAAGTGAAGGAAGAAAAGCAGGAACAAGTAATTGCTTTTACACCACCTCCCACTACATCAAAACTAGATTATCTCCGCGCTGCATTTGATTCTGACTCAGAACTCAGTTTTTATTTAGGAGAATCACCGTTATATAGTGAAACAGATGCTGATTTATGGCACGAAATCCACCGCAAACTGTTGCGAGTTCCTGAAGATTTGGCGGAATTTTGGCGACAACGGGCTTTAGAATTAGTGCAAGAAGTGGGTGCGATCGCAGATAATTCGCGACTCTATCATTTACCCTTCATCAGAGACGAAATTATCTACCCTGGACTAAGTGGAACTGTTATTTCTCCTGGATTATGCTTATCTCACAAAGCCTTTGAACAGACAAATATTATTTCAGAATATGCTTCAGAAGAATTAACTTTACTCGCAGGTTTTCTAGTTTTATTCATTAAATTTATTGAAATTGAACCAGAGTTATATCATGCTCTAAAAAGTGTATTTAGCTTTGATGTCATCCCATTATCTTCTCAACCAGAACAAAAAACACAATATATTGAAGCATTAACAGATCGTTTCCAGCGCACCAAAAAAGCCGAAGAAATAGCCGATCCATTGTTAATTTTACGCGCTTGGATTGACATGGATGAAGCCATACATTCCTTAACATTTGTCCCCCCAGCCGAACGTTATTCCTGGTGGGGTAAACTGCAACAAGAATCACGCCGCGCTTTAAAGAAAATTGTGGCGATCGCCACTAATGCCGGTTACGAAGTACGCATCCGTCAACTCACAGGAATTTATGCTGACATTTGTGCATTAACCAAAGATGATTTACAACTAGACTGCGGCGGAATCCCAGGCGAAGTTTTAACCTGTCTACGAGTCTATGCCAAAATTAACAACGAAGAAATTCCCGGACGCGTTATCTTTCGTTCATCACGCTAGAAAAACTGATTTCTACTATCAGGAGTCATAAGTATGAAAGGTTATATCCAAGGACGCAATATTATTTTATTAGAAAATTTACCAGACTCTTTCCAAGAAGGGGATGAGGTAGAATTGGTGATTACTCCAGCAACTCAAAGCAATAATTCTTTATCTAAACCAATATCTATTTTAGGACAAAAACTGCGTCAAATTCGTCAAGAGATTGTTGACTCTGGTATTCCTTTACTCAATGCAGAAGAAGTTGAGAGAGAAAAAGCAGAACGCAGAGGTGGCTATCAAGGAGACGATGAATGATTCGCACTTTTCTTGATTCAGGAGTCTTAATTTATGCAGCTAGAGGTGTAGGTTCAATTGCTGAAAAAGCCTTAGAAATTATCGAAGATCCTCAGCGTGATTTTGCCTCTAGTATCTTTCTTAAATTTGAGGTTCTTCCAAAAGCGATTTACAATCAACAAGTCAGTGAAATTAAATTTTATGAAGTCTTTTTTGATTCAGTAACTTACTGGGCTAATGATATTGATCAGATTATTCAAAGAGCCTATCAACAAGCAAGTCAGTCAGGTTTAGGAGTCATGGATGCACTTCACATAGCAGCAGCTATCTCTGTAGGAGCTACAGAGTTTATCACTAATGAAAAACCCGAAAAATCAATTCATCGAACTAAAAGCATCAAGGTTATTTCTATATATCCTCTGTAAAACTTTGCGTTCCTTCGCGTTAACCTTTGCTCTCCTCTGCGTTTAAAAAATTACTCTCCACCCCCAGCAACCAAAGGTAAAATAAACGCCGCCACAATTCCCAGCAACACAATTACCTCCACAACCCTCAAAACCAAATTATTTCCTATCCCAAAATTACCCCACCAATCACGTAAACCACGCAACCAATTACTAGGAGTATCTTCAGGACGCACCTGCAATAAAAACATCGAAACTAATAAAGGGACACCACCCACCTTACTAGACATCAAAACATGAATAGCCACACAAACAATCATCACCCCCCAACTAAGCAAATGCAGATAATACCAACTGTGATCTAACTCTCCTGTCGGTAGCCATTCCTCCTGCATCATTCTGCCAGAAATCAACGCGAACACAGAAGCTATCAACATCAGAGTATTAGTGATTCTCTGCAAACTTACCCACCAAATCGGCCTACCAATCTCAGTTAACTTTTGTAAAGAATCTGGCTGTAATAGTTTTTTACTTCCCGCATGAAAACTATAAAGCGCGATCGCCGGAAACACAACCAAGAAAAAAACTGCAAATGTCCCGTGAATATCGATAATGGCATCGATGCGAGGAATCAGGATTTTACCGAATCTGCCATCGAATGTATTGTAAACTAAAAATCCCGTAATGATGGCAGCGATCGCTAAAATGCCACTGACACCATGCAGAATCCTCAACAATAAAGGTTGATAGGGAGCAGAACGAGACATAGTAATTAAATCTGTATAAAATTAATTTATATTATAAAATTATTTGATTATTTGTAAATATATGCTTAAAAGTCCTCTCCGCTATCCTGGCGGTAAATCAAAAGCTATCAATCAGATAGTTGAATACCTACCAGAAAGTTTTGCAGAATTTCGTGAACCATTTATAGGCGGTGGATCAGTCTTTATTTACTTAAAGCAAAAGTTTCCTGATTTAAAGTTTTGGATTAATGATTTAAATCAAGAGCTATTTCTATTCTGGGAAATTGCCCAGACTGATATATCTCAATTAGTTCAAGAAGTACATTATATCAAAAATAAATATACAGATGGTAAATTACTATTCACAGAATTAACGAGTGTTGAGGTTAATAGTCTATCTGATTTAGAAAGAGCCGTCCGATTTTTCGTACTCAATAGAATTACCTTCAGTGGAACTGTAGAATCAGGGGGATTTTCTCAAGAAGCTTTTCATAAAAGGTTTACATACTCTTCTATAGAACGATTGGGAAAATTAGAAACTATTTTAACTAAAGATATTCAAATTACTAATTTAGATTACAGCGAATTAATAAATGCAGAAGGCGAAAATGTGTTTTTATTTTTAGATCCACCATATTTTAGTGCAACTAAATCTAAACTTTATGGTAAAAATGGAGATTTACATACATCTTTCGACCATCATAGATTTGCTAAATCATTACAAAATTGCCCCCATCAATGGTTAATTACTTACGATGATTCACCGCAAATCAGGGAAAACTTTAAATATGCGAATATCTACGAATGGGAATTACAATATGGCATGAATAACTATAACCAAGGAAGAGCAGCAAAAGGCAAAGAGTTATTCATCACTAACTACGAAATTAATTTTAATGGCGAGAAAAAAATCAATCAAAATCGTCTTACCAATTCTGCTTTGCAGTTGCAAATTAATATTTTGACTTAACTTTAATCCCGTCCAATTTTCCGGTACGATAACTGCGATACACAATTAATGTAATTATCCCCAACAGTTATCAATTTAATATGACAACTTCTGCTGCTGCACCTGCCTCCACCGAACCCTATCTGATCCTACAACAGTTAATCGATGGTCAATCCCTCAGTCGCGCCCAAGCTGCCGAGTTAATGCAAGGTTGGCTGATTGAAGCCGTCCCCCCAGAGTTATCCGGCGCAATCTTAACCGCACTCAACTTTAAAGGCGTATCCGCCGACGAACTCACCGGTATGGCGGAAGTCTTACAATCTCAATCTAAATCGGGGAGTGGGGAGTCGGGAGTGGGCAGTGGGGAAAAATCTTACCCATTCCCCATAGTTGATACTTGTGGTACTGGTGGAGATGGTTCTTCCACTTTCAACATTTCTACAGCTGTGGCTTTTGTGGTGGCTGCTTATGGTGTACCTGTAGCCAAACATGGTAATCGTTCCGCATCTAGTTTGACGGGTAGTGCTGATGTCTTAGAAGCATTAGGTGTAAATTTGACTGCTCCCAGCGAAAAAGTCCAAGCCGCACTGCAAGAAGTCGGGATCACTTTCTTATTTGCCCCTGGCTGGCATCCTGCACTCAAAGCAGTGGCACAATTACGCCGGACTTTAAGAATTCGCACAGTGTTTAACTTGCTTGGCCCCTTGGTAAATCCCTTGCGCCCGACTGGGCAAGTGGTAGGGTTATTTACACCGAAACTTCTAGAAACTGTTGCTCAAGCATTACATAATTTAGGCAAAGAAAAGGCGATTGTTTTACACGGACGAGAAAGACTTGATGAGGCTGGGTTAGGCGATTTAACTGACTTAGCAGTGTTATCTGGCGGTGAAGTCAAGTTGACTACAGTCAATCCCCAGGAAGTAGGTGTCACACCAGCACCCATTACAGCCCTCAAAGGTGGCCATGTCCAAGAAAACGCTGTGATTTTAAAAGCGGTGCTACAAGGTAAAGGCACTCAGGCACAACAAGATGCTGTAGCCCTTAATGCTTCCTTAGCACTACAGGTGGCGGGTGCAATTCCATTGTTGGATCATGCCCAAGGTGTAACAGTTGCTAAGGAGATCCTACAGACTGGTACTGCCTGGACAAAGTTGGAACAGTTAGTTGAATTCCTTCAGAGTTAGCCTCGGCGTGCGATTGGGGACGGAACTCTACCACGTTGCGTTTAATGGTGACATCATAATTACCAAAAAAGTCGTGTCCCAGCAGCCCAGTCTCCAGTTCTGTCCCCGCGATCGCCACCGGGACGCGATTCACTCTCACACCCCCCAAAGTCATCGAATCCACATAACCAATCGGAAATTCCACAGCTTTAGAACTAGCCGTGTTAGCTCTAGCTTTTCCCACAGGGATAACTCCCAATTCACTGGCCATTTGCTGAGTAATCACAGTCCCACTGGCCCCGGTATCCACAATCATGTCAAATTGCTGTCTGCCATTAAAAGTCACAGACACCACAGGCGTACCCCCAACCCGTCGTTTAATTGGGGCAACATATACTTTCTCCGGAGTGATTGCTGCTGATAACCCAAAAGTGCTTGGTTCTGGAGGTATTTCCGTCGTTCCCGGTGGAGGCACAGGAATAATAAATCTAGATTGAGGAGTTGAATTGGCAGGCGCGCTTGAGGATGGACGGACAACAGCCACGCTTTTCTTTTGAGATGCTACAACTACCGATCTAGGCGCAGGACGAGCCACAGTATTAGCTTGCCGAATTGCCAACTTCATCTGGCGATCATACTCAGAAATTTTCGTTTGGGCGATCGCAAACTCTGAACTTTCTTTATCCACTTTCTGCATCAGAGCGATCGCATCATGATACTGACTTGCCACCAAATACCAATCATCTGGCGATTGCGCCGATTGACTGATACTTGTCGCACCTGCGGCTTTATCTAGTCCCAGTTCAAACGTACTGGGTTCCATTACCGATGGCAGGTCTGTTGATGTTGCGATATCTGGTGCTGGCGTAGTTTCAACTGAAGATTGTACTACTGCTAAATCATCAGTCACTACAGACTGTTGATTGCGGAGAATAGCCGTCTTTGGTTTACCTCCACTACAACCAACACTCACAACTGCGATCGCACCAGAGAGAACAATTAGGGTTGCACGAGAAAAAAAGGGCTGAAGCATAATTAATTTCGATTTTAACTGTCCCAGGACTCCTGCCACCGATTCCCATTGTAGATTTAATTTCCCAATGAAGAATTTAAAACCCAGAATTTCCGAATCACTTCTTCATTTTAATTTTTAATTAATTTCCTTGGTAACGTTTAATTTGCCAACTCATGGGATAATTAACAGTCGCAGTATTAACTAAATTGGGGACTAAAGACTGCTCACTGCTAACAAGGGACTAGGAAGAAGCAGGGGAGCAGAGGGGCAGAGGAGCAGGGGAGTAGGGGAAGATGTAGCTTGCTTCTCTTACGATGGCGTAAGCCTACCCGTAGGGTGGGAGTGAGGGGAGACAAGGTAGACAAGGTAGAATTTTTACCCAGTCCCCAATCCCCAATCCCCAGTCCCCAATCCCCAGTCCCCAATCCCCAATCCCCAATCCCCAATCCCCATTTATCGCTTATGCCCCTGTCTGACGCAATACCTGCTCTACTTGTCCTAGCAGATGGAACAGCTTACCGTGGTTGGTCTTTCGGTGCGACGGGAACCACCATTGGCGAAGTAGTCTTTAACACTGGTATGACTGGATACCAAGAAGTCTTAACCGACCCTAGTTACTGCGGTCAAATTGTCGTGTTCACCTATCCAGAATTGGGGAACACAGGCGTGAATCCAGAAGACGAAGAATCGACAAGACCCCAAGTCCGGGGTGCGATCGCCCGTAATATTTGTCATCAACCCAGTAACTGGCGATCGGTACAATCCTTACCTGAATACCTCAAACAGTACCAAATACCAGGGATCTACGGTATAGATACCCGCGCCCTTACCCGCAAAATTCGGATGTACGGAGCCATGAACGGTGGTATCTCTACAGAAATCTTGGATGAGGCAGAGTTGTTAGAGCAGGTACTAGCAGCTCCCAACATGGCAGGCCTAAATTTAGTGCGGGAAGTCACCACTCCCCAAGTTTACGAATGGTCAGATCCCACAATCCCAGCCTGGGAATTCAATTCAGAAGCTACGGCCAATCATCAGGAATCCTTGACTGTTGTCGCCCTTGACTTTGGCGTAAAACGCAATATATTACGCCGCTTGGCTAGTTATGGCTGTCGCGTAATTGTTGTACCTGCCGATACACCAGCAGCAGAAATTCTCAAATACAATCCAGATGGTATCTTCCTTTCTAACGGGCCAGGCGATCCAGCCGCAGTTGCCGAAGGTATTGCCACAGCCAAAGCCCTGCTTACCAGTGAAAAACCCATTTTTGGTATTTGTATGGGACACCAAATTTTGGGTCACGCACTAGGAGCAGAAACCTTCAAGCTGAAATTTGGCCATCGGGGTTTAAATCAGCCAGCTGGGTTACAACAAAAGGTAGAAATTACCAGCCAAAACCACAGCTTCGCGATCAATCCCGATTCTTTACCGGATACAGTTGTGGAAATTAGCCACCTCAACTTGAACGATCGCACCGTAGCCGGGTTAAGGCACAAATCCCTGCCCATCTTCTCAGTGCAGTACCACCCAGAAGCCAGTCCCGGCCCTCACGACGCTGATTACTTGTTTGAGCAGTTTGTCCAAGCCATGCAAACCGCACGTCAAGCAACTACAGCCGAAGTGAGTTAAAAAAGGGATTGGGAACTAGGGACTAGGGACTAGGGACTGGGAACTAAAGTTAGGGGAGACAAGGAAGCAGAAGGGGAAATCCAATCCCCAGTACCCAATCTCCAATCCCCAGTACCCAATCCCCAATCCCCAACCCCCACTAACCCAACAGGCTGTAGACAACAACCCTAAAAACCATCTATACTTGAGCGTTTACTTTAACCATGAGGAGGGAATTATTGCTGAACCACTGAATCTAACCGTCAGCCTGAGAGGTACTCGTGAAGCACGGGATAATTATCAGCTATTCCGCCTCACAGGTTTGTTAGATGCCTTTTCTGAACCGACGTTTCGCAAGGTTCTTGGCACAAAAATTGAAGAAGGCCCAAAGCATATTATTCTGGATCTTTCGCAAATTGACTTTGTTGATAGCTCTGGCTTAGGTGCTTTGGTGCAGCTAGCCAAGCAAGCTCAAAATGCCACCGGAACCTTGCAAATTGTCACCAACGCCCGTGTAACTCAAACGGTCAAGCTTGTGCGCTTAGAGAAGTTTCTCTCGCTGCAAACCTCTGTTGAAGCAGCTCTAGACAACATCAAGGAGTCTTGATCGCTTGGCCAAATTCAACTATTAAGCTATCTGAATGTTTGGTCGGCATAGCTTAAGTCTACAAACAGGATGGCAACAACCTCTCTCCTTGGGGGAGAGGTAAAAGCCACCAAAATCTATAAAAATTTGGTAAAGCTATACTTTGCCGATAGAGTATTTTAAATTTATAAATAATTTTTTTAGCCCAACTGACAATCAAAAAGATAAAATTTAGTAAATAATTCTGATAGTGTTAATTATGCTGGGTATAAAAACACAGCATAGTTTGAGGAAATCATCATCTATTGTAAATATGCCTCCCAAATTTAGCGCATTAAGGAATATCTAACTGGTGAATTCAAAGGAGGAAGAGTTATTAGAGAGACAAGATGAAGATCCCCTGATAGATCAGTCTTGGCATCAATCACTCTTGGCAAATACAGCGCAACTAACACAACAAATTTCCCAGGCGCAAATACAACAGATCTCCCCTGCCGCTTTAGCCTATGTAGGGGATGCAATTTATGAACTTCATGCTAGAATGTATTACCTGCTACCGCTAAAGAAGCCAGAAGCTTATCATAGATTGGTAGTAGCACAGGTAAGGGCAGAAACCCAGGCGCTACATTTGCGATCGCTAACTCCTTACTTGCTCCCAAACGAATTAGAAATTGTCCGCCGGGGCCGTAATGCCGCCACAGGACGACCTAAGCGGGTTAACCCCGAAATATATCAACAGGCGACAAGTTTAGAAACTTTAATTGGCTACCTGTATCTCACTAATTTCCCACGCTTAACCGAACTGTTGCAAAAAATCCATCTAGAGACATAATTAAACGGTTTTATCTCCATGATCGGACAATCAGTACATTGAGGTTCAGTAAGTTCAGAAATTGGGCTGTTTACCCATGCGTTATACCCAAAACTTTTATGACTAATAAAGCTAGAAAAATCAAGACTGCTGGCGAACCAAAACGTGGCCCAGCCCTGAAAATCAAGGGCAAGCGCGTACTTCCTAATCCTGTACGTCGTGCCAAACATGGTGAGAGTGACTCTGTTTCTAATCACCCACGTCCACGCCGTCAAGTTTCTGTTGCGCCCCCATTGCCAACGCCCACAGAAGATAACGACATTATCTATGGTCGGCATCCAGTATTAAGTGCCTTGGAAAATCAGCGCAATTTGAACCGCATCTGGATCACCTCCCGTCTGCGCTATGATCCCAGATTTCACAACTTGGTTCTGCGGGCGAAAGAAAATGGCACAGTTATTGACGAGGTAGAACCCAAGCGCCTAGACCAAATCACAGACCAAGCCAATCACCAAGGCATCGCCGCCCAAATTGCGCCCTATAGCTACATCGAGTTACATGAGCTAATTGACCAAGCAAAATCAGTCACTGATCCTGTAATTGTCGTCGCTGATGGCATTACCGACCCCCATAATTTAGGGGCAATTATTCGCACAGCCGAAGCTATAGGCGCTCAAGGCTTGGTAATTCCCCAAAGACGAGCATCGGGAATCACTTCCACAGTCATGAAAGTAGCAGCAGGTGCTTTAGAAAACTTCCCTGTCGCCAGAGTAGTTAACCTCAGCCGTGCCTTAGAAGAATTGAAAGAGGCCGGCTTTTGGATTTATGGGACGGCGGCAGATGGTAGCGAACCCATACACACCGTTAGCTTCCGGGGGCCTATTGTTTTAGTCATCGGTTCCGAAGGCGAAGGTCTGAGTATGTTGACACAGCGATCCTGTGATGTGTTGGTATCAATTCCTCTGCTGGGTAAGACCCCTAGCCTAAATGCCTCTGTAGCATCGGGTATGGCACTGTACGAGATTTTTCGCCAACGTGCTGTTAACACTTTATACCTAGATAAATTACCAAAACCTCTTTGAAAATATCGAGTAAAAGAGTATAAAGAAATGTAACAAGAACAAACAGCAACAAAAATCATTTAACATTCAGTACCACTTTGATCAACTTGGCGGCAACCATGAAAACAATTTGGCAAAACCTGAAGGAAGCTTTAATTAATACTTTCAATACCTTTGGCTTGGCTTGGTGGGTAGAGATTGAAACTCAAAACCCCCGTTGCACCTACTATTTTGGGCCATTTCTCAGTTCTACTGATGCCAAAGTAGCAATCAAAGGCTACGTGGAAGATTTAGAAGCGGAAGGAGCGCAAGGAATCTTAGTAAACGTCAAGCGTTGTAAGCCAGATGATTTGACCATTGCTGATGACCTGGGGGAACGTTTTGACCGCAAAGTAACGCCTGCCTTTGGCGGTCAGATGTAAGTTAGGCAATTAGTCAATAGTCATTAGTCAATAGTTTATGATTTTGGACTTTTGACTGTGGACTATGAACTATTTATGACTTGGGGATGCTTGACTAACCAATGGTCAATATCACTCAGCACCTGCTCGGGTATTTCCCAAGGAAACAGATGGGCTGTGTTGGGGTAGCATCGCCAATGGCTATTTTTGAGATGTTGAGCAGTTTCTAAACTTGATTCAGCCGTAATGTGGCGGTCTTGATCCCCAGCCATCACCAGACTAGGACAATTAATTTGTTTTAGATCTTCCAGTCGGTTATATCCTGAACGTATAGCACTGTACAGAGCGCGAGTAGCAGCAGTAGAAGTTTTTAAATAGGCGGGTACTGCTTCTTTAGCAATATAACTATAGGCTGTGGGTGTATGTTGTTGGATGAGGTGACGAAATAGCGATCGCTTACCAAAAGTCTCAATATTCCAACCCCAACTCGGTTTGACATAGTTCAACAGCGCCGCTACACCCGTATAAAGATTATCCTGCCAAGTAATTGGGGGATGATTCCCACGAGGTCGCGCGGCTGTTGCTACTAAAATTAAACCCGTGACACGTTGTGGTAGACGCAACGCCAATTCCATCGCCAGAATCCCACCCAATGACCATCCCAGTACCAAACATTTTTCCATCTGAAAACGGTCTAAAAGGGCTTCTAAGTCGGTTAAATGATCCTGCATGGTAAAACTGTCATTAAAGCGACTTTTGCCGTATCCACGTAAATCTGGGGCATAAGTTTGAAAGCGTTGTGATAAGTGATTAGTAAAAACAGAAAGGCTCCGACCACAACCAGGATGACCATGTAATGCCAAAATCGGAAATCCTTGACCTTGAATATCAAGTTTGAGGTTGGTAGGCTTTGCAAACATATGGTTCATTGTGTGCAGTGGTTGGCGAAAATGATGTAATTTCTCTAGCATCAATAAAAATAGTTATTTTTTTAGGTAAACTCTTTGAAAAAATAAAACTATAGATAGATAAATTATATGAAATCAACCAAAAAATGGTGTTGAAATTAACCAAAATATCTATAAAAAGTTTGAATGTAATTTTTGGGCAACTATATATTATAGAGTTGTAGAAATGAGGCTAAAAATCCTATGACACCGAAAATTGTACCTGAACTGGATGAAGTAGTTGAAGGTCTTGGTGTTCCTGGTATTGCTGCCATTGTTCTTTTACCTGTGCTGGTTCCGGCAGTAGGAGGCTTTGGCAAATCCCTAACTAAAGCTACTATCAAAGGTGGAATTGTCCTTTATGAAAAGGGTAAAGGAGTAGTTGCCGAAGTTGGTGAAAAATTTGAAGATATTGTTGCTGAAGCCAAAGCTGAATTAGCTGAATCACAGATGCAAAATGTAGAGCATGGCGCAGTGGAAGGAGAAAGTAAATAATTGTGTGAACAATCGAATAAAAATTTTGAGGGTGGTGTAGATATCCATCCTTTTTTGTGTTTTTTAACTCAAAATTATAGCAGGGGACAGGGGATAAGGGATAGGTGACAGGTGACAGGTGGCAGGTGCGTCAGTGTGGTAGAACCTAACTACACTCAGAAATTATTCATACTGACGCTTACTCATTACTCATTACTTATTACTTATTACTTACTACTCATTACTCATTTAATTTTTGGTGTTCCCTAAATCGTCTGAGATTACTTAACTGATAGTTCTTGATATCCCCCAGCATAAGTAATGACACATATTTGTCTGTATGTGGCGTGAATACCAAAAGCGACTCCGGTGACTTGAAAGTTAGGATTAAAAATATTGGTACGATGACCCCGCGATCGCACGCCATCATCAATAATTAACTGCATAATAATATCTTGGGCAGTGTGAGAACCGTAGCTGATGTTTTCTCCGGCTGTGACTTGCCAATCACCGTAGCGACTCATCCGAGTCAAGGGATTGCTACCATCACTACCATCATGACCTGTAGCACCTGTTTTACCTTGGTCTTTAACGTGATCCCTAGCAGCTAAAGACATACCTTGAGAGATACTTAATGATCCCACAGCATGGGTTGATTTAAGAAAAGCGATCGCCTCATTTACTGCTGTTACTCCTTCTTGGGTTTGCAAATAAACATGATCAGCCAGTTTGACTTGATTACCCTGAAAACGCCGACGATAATTTTCTAAGATTGGTAAGTATGTGCGGGGATTTGTCCGTACTTTGTTCATCTCCTCTACCACTTGTTTTTCTAAGGCTGAGAGAGGGTTTGGCTGTGTCAATTTTTCAGCACCGTTTGGCGGTAAATCCGGGATAAATCTCCACAATTGTAGTCTTTGCTTAAGTAATTTCATAACTGGGAGCTAATCATCAAGATATATCTAGCTCCAAAGCCTAAGCCAAATATTTCGGAATGATTGGGGAGCAGGGGAGCAGAGGAAGCAGAGGAGCAGAGGAGAAAAACTAATAACTCTTGCCTATTGCCTATTGCAAGAGTGCCTATTGCCTATTTTTCTTGATACCCACCAGCATAGGTAATCACACATATTGTTCTATAAACCTTGTGACTACCATAGGCAACACCAGCAATTTGAAATGCTGGGTTAAAAATATTGGTGCGATGACCGCGTGATGGCACACCATCATCAATAATTAATTGCATAACAATATCTTGGGCGGTGTTGGGGCCATAACTGATGTTTTCGCCAACAGTTTTTTGCCATTTACCGTAACGGTTGATGCGAGTGGAGGGGTTGCTACCATCGCTACCATTATGGCCAGTTAAACCTTTTGTTCCCTGATCTTTGATATGATCTCTAGCACCCCAAGACATCCCCTTGGATATTTTTAATGTTCCTACAGGACGGGCTGATTTCAGAAAAGCGATCGCTTCATCAACAGCTTTAATCCCTTCTTGTGTGATGAGATAGGAATTACTGGAAAGTTTTACTCGGTTGCCTTGAAAGCGTTTTCGATAATTTTCTATGATGGGAATGTATGTTTTGGGGTTTATCCTGACTTTGTTCATTTCTTGAATCACCTGTTGTTCTAAAGGTGAAAGGTAATTTGCTTGTGCTAACAAAGTTGGAGTGTCTGTTGCAACTACTTCTAAAGGAGTTTGTGCGACAGTAACATGAGATATTACCAAAGGAGAGGCAAAAATAGTAACGATACTACTAGCTATGAATACGTAAAATTTTGAGCGTTGCATAACTACATTAAAATTTTATACTTAGAGACTATTTTGCTGAATATGTTGCTTTTTCTAGCTTTTCGCAAAAAAATTTTATCGCTTACATCAAATATTGTAGTATTTAATACTGTAGCTGTAAATAGCTACCAGGAGTGCAAAGTTTAAATGATACTTGCAATTAAATTTAAAATTGATTAATTAAAGAGATTTTAGAAATTAAATGTCAGATTTAAAATAGGCGCTTTATGATACTTGTAAGCGAAAGACAAATATCAAAAACTTCATTGATAAATATTTAAAGTAAAACGCAATTAGAAAATTATTGGCAGTAAAATATTGGAATTATCTATCTTTATGTACTTTTTAGAAAAAATGTCATATATTTAACTTTTAAACAAGAATAAATAAAAACATGAATATATTTACTGATAATATAGTAATTAAACAAGAATAATTACTTACTTCGTCGCATAACCCCATACTTAATAAACAACTTCATTATCCTAGAATAGGAATAAATAGAATTACTTAATCTACCACTAGAAGTTTGTCAAAAGATTCAAGCATTCTCAAAATTAGCATAACTTTAAACCCCTAGTAATAATGTTAAATCGATTAAAAATTGGCTCTAAAATTGGAGCAGGTTTTGCCTTAAGTATAGTGATTCTGAGTACAATAGGATTCATTGCTTACAAAAGTACCAAAGAATTAATAACAACTTCAGATAATGAAAAACGTACATATCAGGTAATCAGCCAGTTAGAATCCGTCAGTGTGCAATTAACTGAAGCTGAGACTGGACAAAGGGGCTACATCATTACCGGAGAGCCACGCTATCTGGAGCCTTATTTAGCTGCTATCAGAGTGTTAGATAACAAAATCACAGAACTGCAAAAATTAACGGTAGATAATCCTAATCAAAAGCTGTTGCTAGAGAAGTTACTACCATTGATTGATGAGAGAAGAACTATCTTAAAAGAGGTGATTAATTTACGGCAGCAGCAGGGTTTTGCAGTAGCTCAAAAAGCCATGCTAACTGATAGAGGTAGGGAACTGATGGAGCAAATCAGGAACCTGAGCCGGGAAATGAAATCTGAGGAATTGAGGCGACTAGAGCAACAAACCATTTTAGCTCAAGCAGCTGCTAATAGAACGATCGCTAGCATTATTTACAGTATTCCTTTGCTATCTGTTATCTTGGCTGTGATCGGATACTTTCTTACCAGACATATCTCAACACCACTCAAAGGAATTTCAGATGCAGCCGAAAAAATGGCTAGTGGAGATTTAGCAGTTAGTTTACCAAACAGCGATCGCCTAGATGAAATTGGTGTCCTAACACGCACCTTTAACCAAATGGTGTCTAATCTGCGAATTACAACGCAAAAAAACGAAGGGCAAAATTGGCTCAAGTCCAACTTAGCTGAATTTACCCAAATTCTCCAAGGACAGCGTAACCTCGAAAGTGTATCTCGGTTGATTTTATCAAAACTCACGCCATTGGTGGGCGCACAACAAAGCGTATTTTACTTAATGGATGAAATCAATCAAGAGCCTGTACTGAAATTAACGAGTAGCTATGCTGGCAATGAGCGCCGAAAGCAAGCTAACCAGCTGCATTTAGGGGAAGGATTAGTAGGACAGTGTGCCTTAGAACAACAGAGAATTATAGTAACAGATGTTCCTAGTAATTACATACCCATCAATTCTGGATTAGGGGAAGCTTTACCTCTCAACATTATTGTATTCCCCATATTATTTGAAAATCGCATCATGGCTGTGATAGAACTTACCTCTTTCCATCAGTTTAGTGAGTTGCAATTGACATTTCTAGAACAGTTTAGTGAAATTCTGGGTGTATTTTTAAATGGTATTGCTGCTAACTTACAAACTCAGCAATTATTGGCAGAATCTGTAGCTTTAGCAGATGAACTTAAAGAAAGCAATCAACTCTTAGAACAGCAAACACATGAGCTAGAAACATCAGAATTACTCCTGAAACAGCAGCAAGAGGAGTTACAACAATCTAATGAAGAATTACAGCAACTCAATGAAGAGCTTGAAGAGAAAGCCGAATTATTAGAAGTACAAAATCGAGAAGTTGCTCATAAAAATCAGGAGCTTGAGCAAGCTAGGCAATCTTTAGAGGAAAAAGCAGGGCAATTAGCTTTATCTTCCAAATACAAGTCAGAATTTCTTGCCAATATGTCCCATGAGTTACGCACACCACTTAATAGCTTGTTGATTTTAGCCAAGTTATTGGCAGATAACTCTGGAGGTAATTTAACTACCAAGCAGATCGAGTACAGCCAGACAATCTATTCAGCAGGTAATGATTTACTAGAATTAATCAATGATATTCTAGACCTAGCAAAAATTGAATCGGGAACTCTATCGATAGAGTTAGATCAAATAAATTTTATAGAGTTACATAATTATATAGAACAGAATTTCCGGCAATTTGCCCAGAATAAAGGATTAAGTTTTGCTATTGAACTAGACGAGAATTTACCCCCATTCATTGTGAATGATGGCAAACGCTTGCAACAAATTTTGAAAAATCTGTTGGCAAATGCTTTTAAATTTACTGAGCAAGGGGGTGTAACTTTAAATATTAATCAAGCCCCACTAAATGCCCATGATCAAAACAGCAATCCAATGATTGCTTTTGCTGTTAGAGATACAGGTATTGGCATTCCAACAGATAAACAGCAGATTATTTTTGAAGCCTTCCAACAAGCAGACGGTACAACCAGCCGTAAGTATGGAGGAACGGGTTTAGGCTTGTCAATTAGCCGCGAACTAGCACAAATGTTGGGTGGTAGCCTAGAACTTGTCAGTCAACCAGAAAAGGGAAGTACCTTTACTCTCTACTTACCTCAGACATATTCAGGAGCTAAAACAACAGCAACTCAGCCATCAAATACCGCAGCAAAAATTGTCTATTCATCACCGCCAACTAGCTGTCAAGAAAACTTATTAGCAGCCCCTATCGGTAATTTACTTCCCACTAATGCCGTTAATGAAATTATCGATGATCGCCAAACAATTCAACCAGGGGAGCAAGTTTTACTGATTATTGAGGATGACGATAAATTTGCCCGCATCTTACTAGAAATGGCACAGCAACAGGGTTTTAAAGTAATTGTGGCTTTAGGAAGTAAACAAGGTTTAGCCTTAGCACAACAGTATCAGCCTGATGCTATAACTTTAGATATTCATTTGCCAGACATGGATGGGTGGACATTACTAGATCGTTTAAAGCATGATTCGAGAACTCGACACATCCCTGTGCATATACTGTCTGTGGATGAGAGAAAACAACGAGCTTTGCAACTAGGAGCAATCACTTACTTACAAAAACCCATCTCACCAAAAGTCATTAATCAAATATTGACGGAGACAAAAAGCTTTATTGAGCGTAAAGTGAAACATCTCTTAGTAATCGAAGACGATCACGTACAAGCGCAAAGTATTATTGCACTCATTGGTAACAGTGACGTGCAGAGTACAGCCGTGGATACGGGAACAGCCGCATTAGAGATTTTACGATCGCAGCACTTTGATTGTGTTGTTTTGGATTTGGGTTTGCCGGATATGACAGGTTTAGAACTAATTGAACAAATCAAGCAAGATCCTCAGCTTGTGAAACTACCAATCATTGTCTACACAGGCAAAGAAATCAGCCGCCAAGAAGAAACCCAACTCAGAAGACTAGCAGAATCAATTATTGTCAAAAATGTGCGATCGCCAGAACGGTTGTTAGATGAAACCGCCCTATTTTTGCATCGGGTACAGGCAACTTTACCCCAACAACAACGCCAGATACTAGAGCAACTACACCAAACCGATCCCATACTAGCTAATCGCAAAATTTTAATCATTGATGATGACTTACGAAATATTTTTGCGCTCACCAGCTTTTTAGAAAGCTATCAAATGGAAGTATTATTTGCTGAAAATGGTAGAGACGGTATTGAAACACTACAAGACAATTCTGACATTGATGCCGTATTAATGGACGTGATGATGCCAGAAATGGATGGCTACGAAGCTACACGTTATATCCGCCAGCAATCAAAGTTTCGGACACTACCCATTATTGCTTTAACAGCCAAAGCCATGCCAGGCGATCGCGAAAAGTGCATCGAAGCCGGTGCATCTGATTACATCACCAAACCCGTAGACACAGAGCAATTGCTGTCATTACTAAGGGTGTGGTTGTATCGATAGGCAATAGGCAATAGGCAATAGGCACATAGTTATTCTCCTCTGCTCCCCCTGCTCCCCCTGCTCCCCCATCTCCCCCTGCTCCCCACTCCCCACTCCCCACTATGATCCTGCCCAAACCCAGCTTAGAGGATATTGAAATCCAGTTGTTATTGGAAGGGTTGTACCAATACTACGGTTATGACTTTCGCAATTATGCTCTCTCTTCCCTGAAACGGCGCATTCATAGTTTTATGCGTGTGGAAGGTTTAGAGCATATTTCTGGGTTACAAGAAAAGTTATTACACGATCGCTCCTACTTGGAGAGGTTTTTGTTGAGTCTCACGGTGAATGTGACATCTATGTTCCGTGATCCTAGCTTTTATCTTGCCTTGAGAAAGCAAGTTGTACCAATACTGCGAACTTATCCTTTTATTCGCATTTGGCACGCTGGCTGTTCCACGGGAGAAGAGGTTTACTCGATGTCAATCTTACTACAGGAAGAAGGCCTGTATCACCGTTGTCGGATATATGCTACAGATACCAACGAAAAAGTTTTACAAAATGCCAAAAGTGGAATTTTTCCTTTAAAACTGATGCAGGATTATACTCAGCTTTACTTAAGAGCAGGTGGGAAACGTTCTTTTTCGGAATACTACACCGCAGCTTATGATCATGCAATTTTTCGGACTTCGTTACGAGAAAATGTGATTTTTGCTCAACATAATCTAGCCACTGATAGTTCTTTTAATGAGTTTAATGTGATTTTTTGTCGTAACGTTTTAATCTACTTCAATCAATTACTACAACAGCGAGTACATACACTGTTTCATAACAGTTTATGTAACTTTGGTATCCTGGGTTTAGGTAAGCAAGAGTCCCTCAGATTTACTCCTTATGAAAAATCTTATGAGGAGATAGCCAAGGGTGAAAAGCTCTACCGGAGGCTCAATTAGTGTCCTTTAAAATAGTAGTTATTGGTACTTCTTTAGGAGGTTTATGGGCGCTGCAAAAAATTTTAGGCAATTTACCTGCTGATTTTTTAGTGCCGATGGCGATCGTCCAACATCGTCATAAAGATTCTGATGATACTTTGATAGCACTGTTACAAGAATATAGTGCTTTACCAATTCAAGAAGTGGAAGATAAAGAAGAAATCCTCCCAGGACAGGTATATATAGCACCAGCAGATTATCATTTACTCGTTGAACCTGGTCATTTTGCTCTTTCTACCGATCAGCCTGTTTCCTATGCCAGACCATCAATAGATGTGTTATTTGAATCAGCAGCTGATGTCTATGGACAACAAGTCATTGGTTTAATATTAACAGGAGCAAATCAAGATGGTAAGCAAGGACTCAAAGCAGTCAAAGCACGGGGAGGTATTACTATCGTACAAGAGCCAACTACTGCTGAAAGTGCCATTATGCCAACAGCAGCAATTTCTGCGGTTGCCGTAGACTGGGTTGTGTCAGTTTTAGAAATTTCTCCTTTACTGGTAAAACTTTGTCATTCTATAGAGAACTGAACTCATGCAGCTGGAACCCAAAGTCAACATCCTCCTAGTGGATGATAAGTTGGAAAATTTGCTGGCACTGGAGGCGATTCTGGAGCGGCTGGGCGCAAATCTAGTCAGAGCCACTTCTGGAGAGGAGGCTTTGCGGTGTCTGTTGCATCAAGATTTTGCAGTCATTCTGTTGGATGTGCAAATGCCAGGGATGGATGGTTTTGAAACTGCCACCCTAATTCGCAATCGGGGGCGATCGCGTCAGACTCCCATTATCTTTTTAACGGCCTTTAGTACCAGCGACCAAATGCTATTTAAGGGCTATGCTTTAGGGGCAGTGGATTATCTCCTCAAACCCATAGACCCGAATATTCTCACTTCCAAAGTGACAGTATTTGTGGAATTGTTTAAGAAAACCCAAGCCGTCCAGCGTCAAGCGGCTCAACTCACGGCCATTAATGCGGAACTGAGGCAAAGTGAAGAGCGTTTCCGTTCCCTAAGTACCTGCTCACCTGTGGGAATTTTTGAAACCGATAATCAAGGACAATGTAAATATACCAATCCCCGTTATCAAGCCATTTGTGGTTTGAGTGCGGCTGAAAGTCTACAAACCAGATGGTTAGAATCAGTTCATCCCGAAGATAGAGAACGGGCGATCGCTAGTTGGTCTGAGTTTATTGACCAAGGTGGCGAATACTCAGCAGAATTTAGGTTTCTAACAACCAATGATAGTCTGCGGTGGGTGCGGGTACATTCCTCACCAATGCTGTCTAATCAAGGTGAATTACTGGGTTATGTTGGCACGATAGAAGACATCACTGATCGTAAACAAGCAGAAGAAATTCGCGCTCAAGTCATTCGTGAACAAACCGCCAGACAAGAAGCAGAAGCGGCAAATCGGATGAAAGATGAGTTTTTGGCGGTGCTTTCCCACGAACTCCGCACACCCTTAACAGCTATGCTGGGCTGGTCGAGAATTCTCCGTGCCAAAAAATTAGACGAAAAAGCCACAGCTCGCGCCTTGGAAGCCATCGAACGCAATGCCAATTCACAGGGGCAACTGATTGAAGATATTTTGGATGTCTCGCGGATTATCCGGGGTCAACTCCGCCTCAATCTCTGCGCTGTTAATCCGATCACAGTCATAGAAACTGCCTTAGATATAGTGCGTCCCCTGGCAGATAGCAAAGGAATTCAACTATATACTGCCCTTGATGCTACCCTGGGTTCAGTTTGTGGTGATCCGGCTCGGTTGCAACAAATTGTCTGGAATCTCCTCACCAATGCGATTAAATTCACGCCCAAAGGTGGGAAGGTAGAAATGAGATTAGAGGCTGTACACCAGGAACATCAAGTTGCCCAAGAACATCAAGCATCTGCCCTTGGTATTCCCCCGAATATTCCTACATCGTCTGTTTACGCTCAAATCCAAGTCATCGATACAGGAATTGGTATTGATCCCGACTTTCTCCCCAAAGTATTTGAACGTTTCCGACAAGCAGACAGCACCACAACGCGATCGCACAATGGCTTAGGATTAGGATTGGCGATCGTCAGACATTTAGTAGAGTTGCACGGCGGTACAATCACAGCAGATAGTCAAGGAGAAGGAACAGGGGCAACCTTTACTGTGCGTCTCCCACTGATGTATAGCAACATGAATACTACAGACATCAACCAGGAAAAATCATTGGATTCTGGCAATCATTCCACACCCTTGGAAGGGTTAAAAGTGCTAATTGTCGATGATGAAACCGATACCCGTAATTTTCTGGCCTTCTTGTTTGAGGAATACGGAGCAAATGTGAATGTTGCAGCCTCAGCTGATACCGCAATAGCACTGATTGCCCAATCACAACCGGATCTCCTCATTAGTGATATTGGGATGTCCGAAGCAGATGGTTATAGCTTCATCCGGCAATTGCGCTCTTTAGAAGCACAACAGGGAAGCAAAAATATTCCGGCGATCGCCTTAACAGCATATTCCCTTGAGGAAGACCGTCTACAAGCTATTCAAGCAGGATTTCAGCAACATCTATCTAAACCCGTTGATCCTCATAAATTGATTGCTGTGGTGACAAATCTTTTACACTTATCGCCCTCATTACCAGTTATCTGAACTACCTACGCACGTAGCCACCCAAAGGGAGGTTTCTGACTAGGCTTTATCTAAGAAGGCTGTAGCAGTTATGCTGGGGTAGGTAGCAGTTGTAATGTTTTCCGTGTTCAAGACACTTTTGGTAATTACCATCGGTTTCTTACCGTCCCTGTTTTCTCTGTGGGTGATCCGTAAAACCCGCTTACGGACACGTTCAAGGTTAAGACAAGCAGCCATAAATGCCTCCAGAGTCAGAATAAGGCAAAATCTCAGACCCATAGAAGGCGATCGCTATTATCTAGAAGGGGTAGGCTTCCTCATTGGTGACATCAGTTGCAAATTTAATGCTCGTTCCGGCTATCTCCGTTGTGCTATCAACCCCAGTGGACCTTGTCAGGGGTGTCGGTATTATGAGGCTAGGGAGTGGGGAGTAGGGGAGTAGGGGAGATGGGGGAGATGAGGGAGATGGGGGAGAATGACTAATAACTAATGACGATTTTTGAATTTTGAATTCCCCGAAGGAGTAGAGTGAATCCCCAGCAAGTTAAGCTGTACCAAAAAAAAACTGGTATGGACAGCAATAAAAATCAGGATTTATCAGAAATACTAGCAATCATCGCTAAAGGTTGCCCTCGTTGCCATTCACTAGAGGTTGAGTATGGTTGCCGTGAAAATCAGTTTGAATGCTTTAAGTGTGGGTTTCACTGGGGTAAATAGTTAATTACTCATTCGGGCTGCTAGTCTGCTCCTCATATTCCCTAATCTGGTATTCTGTCGTTCGCTGCAAGAATCGCTGAATTTCCCGCGTGTAAAATAGGCTTCTTTTAAATTTGTGATCAATTTTCTCGTTTATTTGTCCAAGAAGCATCTGCAACATGTCTTTGCGGTTAACGTACTCCATTAGGTGCAATTCAAGCCTTTTATCTAAATCCCTAATTTTCTCAGCATTACTAGCGTGAGTTTTTAGGGTTTCTTCAATTTGTGCAATTGAAGTGCTAATCCGGTTCATTTTAGAGATAACGCTCACGGCCAACGTGCCAAGAACCGAAGCACTGACAAGTATTCCTAAAAATATACCTGTACTTTCAAGAGTTAATGTTAATCCTGATGAATTGCCAGGATTAACAGCTATTACCGATTTTGAAGTATTCATTATTAATTATTTAATAGCTGATCCAGCTTAAAATTAATATTTGCAAATTCCTGAGTCAGCAATATTTCCTCAGAAGTGTCATCTACGCCTGTGTACTGCCAAACATTTACCCCAGCACGAGGAAACCATCTAGGAACTCTGATACTAACAGCGTAAGAAGTAGATATTTTCTGAAAAAGAATTAAGTTAACTCGGTCTAAAAACAAGGAACGACCATTAACAGCAGTCGCATCCTGTCCACCACCTAT
The DNA here is from genome assembly GCF_000316645.1 of Nostoc sp. PCC 7524. Taxonomy (NCBI): domain Bacteria; kingdom Bacillati; phylum Cyanobacteriota; class Cyanophyceae; order Nostocales; family Nostocaceae; genus Nostoc; species Nostoc sp. PCC 7524. Next base: position 3,748,984 of record NC_019684.1, on the reverse strand, counting down.
GACAATTCCTGTACTGATTTTTTGATTGATATACCCTGCAAATCTCCAAACTGAATTAGTCGGAACATCCGTATCAACACTCACAGCCAAAATAAATTTATCCAGAACAAAAGGTACAACTATTTCAGGAATAGGACTAATTAAAGAAGTACCATTTTGCATGGGAACAGAGACAGCATAAATGTTAGTCGAATAAATGCTTTCCCAGTTATTACTATTGCTTAATTCAACTACTCTCACTGTTTTTATCCGTGAGAAATCACAAACTCAACATGATCAGCAAACTCGTCCACAATCTCAAACGGGTTGGGAACGCCATAAAACTCTAATTTGTCCAGGTATTCAACCGTGTCAATCTTCCCAGTTAACCAATCTCTACCGGCTTGATTGATGGCAAGCATTCCCTGAAACTCAGCCTCAGAACAGTTGCCATCAACATCAACAGATAGCAGGTCTAGCGTGTCATCTGGAGTCCAAATAATACCAGTTCGTTCTGCTATCTTGCTCATTAGCCTTCAGGCGTGAATCGTGCGCGGTTTCGTCCGTTGTTATCTTGCAAAAAATTAGCGTAAGCCGATTCGGTTTTAATAGCAACAACAGCTGTATCGTAATCTTGACCACCTGTGTTTTGACCAAAAGGACAGGTAACAGAATCGACATCTGGCTTCGAGTACATAGCACCAGTGATGCGGCTAGCCCTTTTAGTCCCAGCTACAACAGATGTTAATGTGAGTTTGGCGAATCTAAACTTTTTCGCCTCAATTAAAATTGGATCTGTTAAGGCTTGGAAGTCATCCCCAGTAAGGGTGTAGTTGGCAAGCAATCCGCGCAGTGTGCCAGCTACCGCAGCCCCTGAGCCGGATTGATTAGTCGCAATGATTCGAGTAGGAAGATAAACCTTAGTATTACCAGTCGTGCCAAACGGAGAAACATAGCCAATTTCTCTTTCTGCCCTCGCCCGCCTAGTTTCATCAGTAATAGCAGCAAATTTCGCTTGACGCTGTTCGGGGGTCGATTCCAGCCACTCTTTATATTTGTCGTATCGAGCTTTCTGAGCTGGATAACGGTTCAGGTCTCTGAAACCCATAGTATTTATTCGTGTTGGTGAAAGTTTTCACCCAATCTAACCCTTTAAAATTCTTAGAATTTTGGGGCGAAACCTAACAGGTTTTTACCTTTATTGTTTGCAGGAAACAGCTTTTAAACATTCTCTAAAATTACGGGTACTTAACTAATCCCGTATGTCTGAGAGTAGTATCTATCAAAATTACTGGTGGTACGAGATTACCTAGAGAAATATAAGCACTTCTGAATCTAAGAACTGCTACAGGTCTATACCTGCGATTTTGTACTTGTTTCCCCAATATTGTTATTTTCCCTGCGGCTGCCGTAGTTGTACTGGGTTTATCTGGGTCGTTAACTATTAATTTTTCTTGGTTAAAGGGTACGTCAATTGCATTACAAAGCTTTTGGTAAACTTCCATAGCATCAGCACGACTATTAACCAGCATATAGTTGCCTCTAGCAAAGCCATTTTCAGGGTCAGTGTATGATGCTGATTTATTGCCACAGGTGTAATCTATCCCCCTACCGCCAGAAATAAACAGAGTTTTTATTTCATTGGCAATTTCTGTCATGTTCGCCTTGGTAATAGCTGGTTTTGTACTGCCATCATCGTCACCACCAGCGCAAGAGAATTTCATCAACCTTACTGATTTTTCATGCTCTATAGGCGACTCTTCAGATGGTGTGGCGGCTGAATCTTGCGAGAAGGTCAAAAATAATTGTGGATGTCCTGCGACTGGGGGAGCAGTATCGAATTTTGAGCCATAAACTATAGCTAAATTCTTACGACTGTAACCAATGACATTAAAAAACAAATTGTGACGCATATTCATCATTGCATCGTTGTCATTATCGGTCATTCGGCAGGCCAGTTTTAATGATGGGCGGGTACCAGATAAATCACCAGTACCAGGAACGTCTGCAAAAAATTTGTCAACTCGTCTGTTAAATTCAGTTCTATAAGTCTGTTGTAAATGTTCAAACGGATTAAAATCATCTGGTAAATCTGTCATTTAGTCATCTCCATCAAATAAATCCGAGAAGTCAAAAGCTATCGGTTGAGAATTATTTTTACTCAGTAATTCTTGTGCTTTTAATACATCCGGGTCAGGAGCATCATTAGATTTATTCTCTGGCTTATCATCTTCCTTGATGGCTTTAACAAACTCTGTTGATGCGTTTGTTAGCTCTGTAGTTGCATTAACCATGTCTAATGGGACTTGCGTCACCATTTGAACTGTTGATGCTGCATTTTGAACATTTTCTAAGAATCGACTGACTCGATTAAATTTAGGCTGAGGATTCATCCAGCCATAGGCGTTTTCGAGAACCACGCCACCTCTTTTTAAAGCATTCCCTATCTTCCCTGTGTAAGCTGCTATTAATTCATTAGCTTGCAAAATTACCTGGGATAAGCTTAAGAAGCTGTTTAAAACATTAGTTGTAGCTTGATAAATTCTATTCGCTTTCGCCCAAACTAGGCTTAATGCAGCGTAGTTGCTTTCACCCACTAAACCTTTTATAAAATTTTCAATGTTACTTCCGATTATTTCTGAAATATTGTACGCTTGACCATCACTATCTTTGATGCCAAAAATAACTAGAACATTAGCAATGGAAGCTGCTAAAGTTTGACCGATGTCATTCGATAGCATGAGGGCGTTATGAATCGTTGCAGCAGTTGTCATTAAATTCAATACCCGGTCTAATATCGCCCATTTAAAGAAGGTGAAGCACTTAGTAAAACCAAGTAATAAAAACCCTGAAATGGTATAGGTAGTATTGTTGAATGTAATTAAACCTCCCAGTACAGTTTGAATGGCTAGAACAACTGCGTATATTGGCTTTAATAATGCCAAATCTGCAAGCGCCTTAAGCTTCGCCAGGATATTAGCAAAGCCTAGTGCTAGCTGGGACTGTGTGTTATTAACTCCTGATTGAATTGCCGCCAGTCTTGCTTTAATATCCGCTAAGTCAGCTGGGTTCACGTCTCTACCATCCCTCCCGTTAATGCCGGGTCTACCGTTAGCGCCGGGAAATCCAGGCTCGCCACGCCTGCCCGGTATTCCTTGTAATCCCGGTCTACCATCAATGCCATTTATCCCGTTAATGCCGGGTCTACCGGGTATTCCTTGCAGTCCTCTGGCTCCATCTCTACCGGGTCTTCCGTCTCTACCATTTACTCCGTTGCGTCCGTCACGTCCCGGTCTACCCGGTATGCCGGGTCTGTTTTGTAGGAGTTTTAGAAGTCCATAAGTGGTTGTAGCCAATCCAAATGCTAGACCCGCTTTTTCTAGCGCGTTATTGGATGTTTTATTGGCTGCTATTGCTGCTTGTTGTGCTGTACCGGCTTTTTGGTCTGCTTTATTAGCGGTTGCTTGGGCTGTAGATGCGTTGGTGATTGCAATATTTGCAGTACCACTAGCACTATTTGCTGTGCCTATTGCATTGGTAGCAAGGTTTATTGCTGTATTGGCTTTGCCGTCTACGTTTTTTGCAGTCGCAAAAGCTGATTGTGCTGTGGCTTTCGCTTCATTGGCAGTGCCTCTGATGGGTGGAATGATACGCCCTATAACCTGAGAAATAGAATCGGAAAGCCCTTGTTGTGTTTTTTCTACTGCATCTACACGTCCACCAAGAGTATTGATAGTTCCTATTAATAAAGCTAAGTTTGCAATTGTTGCGATCAAAGAAAATAACTGCGCTACTTGTCCGGTAAGCTTACCGATTTGACTCATTGCCTGATTCGATAAACCTAATGCACTACCAGCAGTCTTTACAGCGCCCTCTGCTTTAGATACGGCATTAGCAGCCTTTACGCCTACGTTGTAAACCTGACCTCGTAGGGTGTATATTGCATCGTCTAATAAGCCAACTGCTTGCTTTACAGGTTTTAGTTCTTTTATCACTACGCCGGCGGCGATCGCCTGCACAAGAGGGTTAAGTTGAGGCATTATTGCCGCTTCGGTTCGCTTGACAATTGCATTTTCATCAACAGGTTTGATTGCATTTATCCTTGATTCAAGCTGATTAATTCTTTGATTAAGTTGATTACAACAATCACATTTACCAGCACAATTTAAAGCTTGCTGGAGATTAGAAATTGTGCTGGCAGTTGACATAAATAAACCTCATCAACTACAACTTTTATTTTTTAATTGGGCTGCTAATCCTTCGATTTGCGCCCAATCGGAATTACTCAGGCACTTACCCTTACAAGTAGCTCCACCACATTGAGATTCACATTGTGCAAGTGATGTATAAATGCCTGGGGTATTGAATTGTGAAGATTGGATGCACTCACCATTAATGCAATCGTATGTAAGTGTCTGTCCCGCACATAGCGATATCTGGCGAACAGTAAAACCGCGAAGTATTGAACTTTGCCAATTACCTCCTAAGAGCGTTTCTCCACCTGCATGGATTAAATACAAATTTGCGTTATTCGTGCCACCGAACCTATAAGAATAAGAACCCCTAAAACAACCACTCGGCGAATAAGTAAAGGGAATTGTTGTTCCGGGGTTTTGGCTAGTACTGTAAGGGGTGTCTACTTGAATCGTCCACGTATTAGACATTAATAATCGTCCGGGTCAATTGTGGCGTTGCTATCAACCTTTGAGAAACTTACTGTTATTTGGTCTGTTCTATATGGCGTGTTATTAGTTCCGCGCGTGGTCAGGCTTGAGAATCCATCAGCTACCACAATACTTTGGTCAATGTTTGCATCGAAATTAGTTTGAGTTAGATATTCCTTCGCTTTTAAATTAATCGCTACTAACAAGCTTTCTGCTGTGTTGTTAGCTGATGCTGTTAATCCTGTCAGGTCAGCTTTTGTAATAGTGATAGTGGTGGATGTTTGAGACGCGTTCTCGCCGAATACTTGGACTAAAGTTGGTTCCGCCATAAGTCAGATTTATTGAGGTGAATAAATCCGTTGTATGCGCTTTTCAAGTTAGCGTAAATCTTCCAGTTTTATGTAAATCACGAACTTACACTGATGGCGTGAAAGTATTGCTATGAGTAGGATTAAACATACTTTTGCTAATAGCTAAAAACAAAAATATTCCGGTTATACCTTGGCAGTAGGTATAACCGGAACGACTAAAGAGGAAATAGACTGAATGAAAAATAATCGTAACGGACAATCGGCTGTATTGTCAGATGTTGATTATTCTAAAATACGCAAGCAAATTCAAAGTAGAAAATACAAATTACTGCTAGACCTTGCTTGGTACACAGGAGAAAGATGGGGAGCTTTAGTACAGCTGACTATTGCTGATTGCTACAACCCAGATGGAACTCCCAGGAGTGAAATTACTTTCAAGGCTAATACTCGCAAAGCTAGCCCTGACGGTAAACGCCAAACCCGTCAAGTTCCGGTGCATCCTGTTTTGGCTGAATCTTTGCAGAATTACACCACTGAAAATTCAGTTTGGATGTTTCCCAGCCGGGAAGGTGATAAGCCCATCAGTATTAGATGGGCAGATAAAATCTTGCGCGCAGCTGTCTCGCGGGCTGGACTGGATGCTAAAGGAATTAGCACCCACAGCACCCGCCGCACTTTTATCACCAAGTTACACAGCGCAGGTGTTGACCTTTACACCATACAGCGAATCACTGGCCATCGTGATTTGAAATGTTTGGGACGTTATGTGGAAATTTCGGCCGATCGCATTAAGGGAGCTATCAATTCACTATGAACCAGCTTTTTCAACAAATTGAGGAATTCTACGTTCAGCTGCAATTGGGTAAATTGCGTAGCCCATCGCATTTTTCATGGAGGGAATAGGGAATGGGGACAGGGGGACAGGTTATCTGGACAGTAGTACAGTCCTTATCTAGACACGTCCGATGATTTAGCTAGCTCTGATGATTACGCCAGGAGTGAATCATTTTCTCAATCTCCCTTGGTGATTTCCCATCCGCGATCGCAATTTCAATTTCCTGTTTCCTGGCAGTTGCGATCGCGCTCCTCACATTCCCACCGGGTATATGAACATGGTGCAGCTTCCGCCCCTCCATCCACAGGTAACGGTAATAGTAATGCTCACTGCCATATCTAACCACAGTGTACTTTTCTACCCAGTGTGACTGTTCTGGAGCAGATTTGATTGTATTCTGTTTATCCTGCTCCAGAACATTAGAATCAGGTTTCGGTGTTCCCTTAGTTTGCTCCAGAACAGTGTGTGTAGTTTTCTGCTGAGTATCGGTTTCATCCCACGCTGGATCATAAATAGGGGATTGGGGATTGGGGACTGGGGAATGGGTGAACTGGTTGAGGTCGAATAATGATTGTTGTTTCATAATCCACCCCAAGCCAAAGTCATGTCTTCCCAGTAACGCCACTCTAAGCAGTCAATCAGCCATCCTTGAGGGTTACGTATTCGCTCCTGGGCCGATCGCAATTTATAGACATCGATGGCTAACAGCACATCATCAAGCGAGTAGCTAAATACTTTTGCTGGTTTGTCTGGGTGATAAAAAATACCAGCTTTAGCACAAACCTCAATAATCTCCTCACGGGAAGCTGTGTCATTAGAAGAATTGCTGCTGCTGTTAGGGGTGTCGTCGGCTGATTGCGGTTTTGAGGGTGGTGAATCGCAATTTTTATGTTGATGGCGTAAATTTTTTTTCGGGTTGAGCCAATCAAGGGGACGTGTAACTATTCGTACAATTCGCCACGTAAATTGTTTGACTATCTGCACCACTCGACAATCAACGAGTTGGGCTAGGGCATCTTTGAGAGTTGGTCTGGTGTATCCTTTGCCCCGGTGCTTTTCTACCCATTGGTTAAATTCTTTCAGGTCTGGTTCTTGCTCGTCCCCTATCCCCTGGCGAATTAGCCATTGCCATAGGAGTTTGGCGGCGGGGGTGATTTTGTTTTCGAGACAGTAAGCGTCATGTGCCTCTGTCCAGTTGCACTGGGTGTTTTGTAATTTTGGCTTTCCTGTCATAATCCGAGTAGATAGATGCAAGCCACCCAGCGTTGGGTGGTTTTAACTGCGCCGGCGATCGCGCTCCAGGTCGTGAATAACTTTCTCTAAGTACCAGTTATCTGACTGACCGGGATTTTTTCGCCTCTGTTGTGCTAAAAGTCGCTTGGCGGTGGGAACGTCACCTTTGAGCAAGGTGAGTAAATCACTTTGTAAGTATCTGTTTCTGGGGTCGGTGCGGTATGAATGGGAGACTCTCCCCTGTGGTCTGCGATTCCACTTGTAAATAAACGCTTGCCACTCGCAACGAACATACCGAAATATGTTGATCAAGGCGACTATGCAGTAATAAATAATCAGAAGATTGAGGAGTAGTTGAATTAGAATTTCCATAGGAATTGAATGGTAGATGTTCAATTCCACTATGCGAGGAATGTTACCTTAAACACATCGGTAAAGCCTCGCATTTCAATCTTCACGGTTATTTCATAAACAAAACCGCCCTTACCCGTAGGTAGGACGGTTATTCAGAATCTTCAGGTTTTTCTAGTTTTTGAGCGGCAGCTATCTCATAAAGTTCTGCCTTGATCAGTTTCATTCCTTCATCAAAGGAATCTGCAAATCTCTTGTTTTCGTCTAACCGCGCCTCAAGACGCTGGCGATGAGAACCAACGTATTCTTTAAAACCATTTTCTAGTAACTCAAGGCGCTCTAAAACTTTTCCAATATCGCTTTCTCCACTGTGGGTGATAACTGTCCTAGCGGTATCTCCCCTCTGGCTATCTTTGCTACTAGATCCGCTCTGCTCAGTCCCATCGTTTTCGCTCTCAGGTCGAATAGTTCCCAGTCTTTCTGACTCAGAAATAGGGACACGTTCTTTGCGTCTTCCGGCAGTTTTTTCGGTCTCGCCATTCTTTTTACTCATACACAGTAAACCTATTTTACATACAGAAAACTAAATCTCATATAGAAAACCATTGACAGGAAGTTTTCTATATGATTAACATAACATTAGTTTCTCATATAGAAAACTATTTTTGCTCCCCCCTCACCCTTGCCAATGTGCCTGTGAGGGCAAATATGGAGCAAGCACCCGCACCACTGCTTAACGCCCCGGTGCGGAAACACCCTCAGTTAAAAGCCACCTGTCAGTGATCAGTTATTGGTCATTGGTAATTAGTCATGAGTATCCTGGCGCACTCGCTTCACCACCGCGCCCAAAGTCTTGCTGTTTAGAAAAGGAGACAAATTAGACGCATATCAAACTAACTGACAACACCATATTCACTGGTTATTGCATTTCGCCAGCAGGGTGTATTGCTGGCGATTCCTAAAACCCGTTGCCCGGATAAACGACGTTAGTAGCCCCACCAGCACTAGCTCGTTGCTTGTGCTGGCTTTTTTAAAAATTGAGGAGATTTTTATAGATGTCTTACCGCGACGAAATTAGACCGTGGGCAATTTTCCAATACTTGCCCAACGGCAACAATATCTGCGTTGCTCGACTTCGCACGCGCACCGATGCCGATGCTTACGCGAGCATTCTGCGCCTGGGTGGCGGGAAATTTGAAGTCATGTTTGACCATCAAGAGGAAGTTACCCAATCATGACAATTCGAGAATACGACTTTGATGATCAGCAACAGGCCAATGAATTATTAGCTGAAACTACAGCCAATTTTGTAGCATACCTAGCCCTAGAGTATGAGTTGCCTGTAACAAGAGCCACTTTCATGTGTGGGGTCATTTTACAAGTCTTACCCGAAAAACTCCATGAGACGGTTGAATTGCGTGAAAGCTTCCGTCAGATGGCCAAAGAGAAATTTATGCCACAGGAGTAAAACTCGAAAGCGATCACCTGGAACATGGAGGCGATCGCTTGATTCGAGGAATCATCTACCAAGTAAAAATTAGCACAAAGATTATCAAGAAAGGCAGAGGGCAGAGGGCAGGAGGCAGAAGGAATACTGGCCTCTGTCCTCTGCCGCGACCATTCCCCGAAGGGGTTCCCGCAGGGTAGGGAGCAAGGGTTTAAGACCCCCACCAAATTTTCAATTTGGTGGCTCTTGTTTAGGAGGGGTCGGAATCCCCTTCTAAACAAAACCTTCTGCCCTCTGCCTCCTGCCTCCTGCCTTCTTCAAGCAAATCAAAACCATTAGTTATCAACGAGTTCTCAACCTGGGGAACTACGAAAGCAAGCGGTTAGAACTGTTTGCTGAAGTTTTCGAGACAGATGACGTAGAAGAATCAATCTCACGTCTTGCGGAAATGGTTGAGCGCAAAATCCGAGAAGATGCTAGCCAAAAAATTGAGCAGGAAATCAGGCAGCTTAGACAGGAGTTACGCGAACTTCAAAAACAAGTAACCGCAGTTAAATCACCCGTATCGGAGATTGATAACATCCCTTTTGACTCTGGGGCAACGTCCCCGGATAACGATACCGTTGGCAGTTTCTAGCTACTGATATTTTTTTTGAAGCGATCGCAATCAGTAATGCTCCTGGTGCGATCGCCTCCGGCGGGCGGTTACGCCATCGCTTGTAAAAATTGCCAATCCACAGCGACGTAGATAGCTCATGCAAATCATATCAGTTCCTACAGTGTTCACTTGCAAATTACCCACCGCCGGCTGGTTAAATCTAGCCCAAATGCGACAAGTCCAAGTAGAAGAAGAGGTTTTCAATCAGCCCGTGGTCATGATCACATGGCAAAACGGAGATAACCAAGTATTTCACGGTGAAAACGCCAAAGCTATTATCACTGCTTTATCAGAAGCCAGCACCCGACAACTACAACACCTTAAACCATGAATAAACACGACAGTTGGGTAAAACTCAAACCCGGCAATCCTTATGAGCCAATCTTAAACTTATTCCCTGACGGCATGATTCCCGTGCATGACCCCTTCCCAATGGAGGTATCCAAAGACAGAAAAGCCAACCTGTGGATAATTGACCTAGAACGACTCAGCAGTTTACAAGCCAATGCCCTAGCCCAAATTATTGCTACTCATCGCGGTGCAGATCCTCTAGAAGTCGCCACCGAAGCCTTGAAAAAAGGTGGCTTTGCTATGAGCCATGAGTGGGTTGAGGCTTTAGAGTGTGGGCCGGAAGGTTTTCAACGAAGTAAAGAACTAGCTGATTTTTTTGAAACTGCACCCCAACCACCAAGCAAACTAGCTTGGGCAGAATTTGTGACTGGTCAAGTCGAACGTTGGATTGAAGGGAATGAAGAACCGCCACCAATCAACACTATTGAGGATATCGACCCGCGCTTGAGAACTCCAGAACTTGAGCAGCGCATGAAGATGAACCAAGTCAACAAAGCAATGGCTGGTTACTCAGTTTTTGATGTGTTAACAGGTCGGGCAATGGTTGATGCTCTCAACATCATTGACCCTGATAATGTCTATTCACTTGTTGGGTCAGATGACGAAGATTTTGAGGATGACGAAGTTTATGAGTAGTGAAAATTTAGAAATAACTAACAACAACATTCACCAACCTGATCCAAGTTGGGACTATTACATACTTTGGCATTCATTACACCACATTAAAGCCAAAATCGACGCAGCTTTAGGAATAATGATGCGTGAGGAATATGCCAATACTGGAATTGATATAGAAATCAAAAATCACCTTGATCCAGCTTCCGAAAAACTCATAGATATCATCAACTCATTACCCGATGACGATGAGAACGAAGAATAACCGCCTGATGAGGCTCTAGCCATTGGCTACCTGACTCAGTAGCCGAAACTACGGCAATTTGCCGTAGTCGCGGGTTGAGTCCACATCAATTCGCCAGTTAGTAAGAGAGAATGCAGCGTTCAGAGTGAATTGCGCCATCATGGCGTTCATGCTTTCATGCGCGGCTTTTCTCTCGCTAATTCCCCGAATGCGTTTACTCCTGAATCGCGCCCCTCAAGTGTGGGGCGTTAGGGTGATTCGTGCGCTATCTAGTTCGGGTAATCCCAAGGATGCCAGTCCTCAACTACACCTACTTTTGTAACGCAGAACCATGACAAATGAATTAACAATTCTAGGAATTGATGTTAGTAAATCAAGCGTAACCTGTCACATTTTAACACAGTATCCTAAAGGCGGATTGCAGAACTATTGGAATAAAACAAGAAATAAATTGTCAAGTTTATATCCTGCTTTTTATTCCAATCCAGATGCTAAGAAGAAGCAAAAATCAGCTTTTGATTTTGCAGATTACCTAACAGAAATTAAGCCTGATTATGCCATCCTAGAACCGACCGGAAATCACTACTCAAGGTTATGGGCTTCTATTCTCAAAAAGCTAGAAGTAAAAATTCTGTGGGTTGGTCACGTTGAATTGCGGCGTTATCGCGGTGGTAAAAACCTACCGAATAAAAGTGACCCCGCAGATGCTTTGGCTATGGCCGCTTATGGGCATGACCCAGACCATCGATTAGAAACAGGGGAATTAAACATGAGATACTTTCTCATGCACCGCCCAGAACCAATTGATGAGCTACGGGATTTGTGTCAACAGCTCGAACACCTTAACCGTGTTCAATCGCCAATCATGAATTACGCCCGTCAGCTTTTGGCTTGGCAATTCCCGGAGGTGGCGCAGTCTAAAAGCTCAAGTTATAAGCCTGGATTTGTCCCTCCGTTATGGGGATGGTTAGCTGGTAGTAGTGAAATTTCCCCAGGTGGTAAAACCAGGATGGATAATCGCTATCAAAAATCCATTGCTCAAGACTATGGAATTGAGATTGACCCAATTTTAAAATTACACGCTCAATGGATGTGTGATATTTCACTTTATGAGCAGCACCTAGAGGTGAAAATTAGTGAAATGCTGACTGATTCAGCATTTAAGCCTTACATGAACGTGTTTGATCAATTTGGTTTTGGCTTGCGAGTGCGATCGCGATTACTCACCAGGATTTACCCATTCGAGTCATTTTTAGGGGTTGATGGCCGGCCCCTCATTGAGTACGAGGTTAGGGAAGTCAAAAAGACTGAGCGCGATCGTAAAAATGGAGAAACCATTGTTAAACGACTCGCTGGGGAAACCAAACGCATCAAACGCAACCGCAGCCGCGACACCTTCAAAATGCGCCTAGGGATGGGAACAGTTTTAGAACAGTCAGGTGATGGACTAATTGAAAAAGCTAGCGGTTCTTCACTTTGTCGGATCAGCTTGTGGCAGTATGTGTTAACTGCTGTAGAAACTGGCAGACTCCCCAGCAACCATTTAACCAAAGAATTAATTGATTACCGCGATTCGCTTAAATCTAACGTCAGTGAACGAGGGGAAAAGCTTTTGGGTGGTAAGCACATACAAGAAAAATTAATGAGCAAAGTCGTCAATTTGCTGTTTGATGAATTGTGTAAAACCTTTCGCCCCAATGAAAGGTTATAAAATGTCTCAAACTTTCAGTTACCCTGAAAGTATAAGCAAAATATAAACTCGCCAGATTTTTACGGCACAACATGGGCAGTATTTGGGAAATAGATTTTTACTCCCGTCCGATTTTGGACGAAAATCAAAAAAAAGTTTGGGAAGTCTTAGTCTGTGAAAGTCCCTTAGATATCCGCACAAACTTAGATTCTTTATTCCGCTATGCACAATATTGTCCTAGTACACAGGTAAACTCAGGCTGGTTACGGACAGCCTTACAGGAAGCTATCGATAAAGCCGGGGAAGCACCAATTAAAATTCGCTTTTTCCGTCGCCAAATGAATAATATGATTACCAAAGCTTGCCAAGACTTGGGCATTCCGGCTCTGTCTAGTCGTCGGACTTTGGTACTCAATCAATGGCTAGAGCAACGCATGATAGAGGTGTATCCTCAAGAACCTGGCTATCAAGGAGGGGCAAATCCCTCGGTGCGGCTAGAAAATCCCTTACCTCAAAGATTACCTGATGCTTTAGAAGGGCAAAAATGGGTATTTGTCTCCTTGTCGGCGGCGGAATTAGCAGAAATGCCAGAGTGGGATATTGGCTTTAGGGAAGCTTTTCCCCTAGAGTTGGCGCAATTATCACCCGAAACCCGCATCCCTGGCGTGTTAATTTTTTCACCCAGAGCCTTACCTGTAGCTGGGTGGATGTCGGGTTTAGAGTTGGCGTTTTTGAGAGTTGATCAAAGTCAAGGAACGAGACTTGTTTTAGAAACAGGTACTGCGGAAAGTTGGATTTTAGCCAATATCAAAAATTCCACCACATTAGCAGAAGCCCAAGGATTTGAAGCAGCCAAGCAAAATGCCAACGGAGTACATTTTATAGGTGTGCAATCTGATCCCCAAGCGGAAGCTTTCGCTGGATTTTGGCTATTACAAGAGGTTAATTTGCCTTAGAAGAGGGGCAGAGGAGCAGAGGAGCAGAGGGCAGGGGAGCAGAGGAGCAGAGGGGCAGGGGAGGCAGGGGAGACAAGGGAGAAGTTTTTACCCAGTCCCCAATCCCCACTCCCCAATCCCCAGTCCCCAGTCCCCAGTCCCCAGTCCCCAATCCCCAGTCCCCAATCCCCACTCCCCACTCCCCACTCCCCAGCAATAAATGATGAGAAAGACCCATGATTTGGGATAATTATCTGCGTCCGTCTGCATTGCCAATAGTCAAATGCTAATTTACGCGGATAATAGCTAATGATTTGGGATAATGATCTGCGTTGATCGGCGGTTCACAATCCAAAATCCACAATTCACCGAGAGTCATGGGTTCTGAAAATTTGTCACAGGATACACTAGCAGAACAGCTACTGGAACTAGCCATCAAATCAGGAGCGGAAGCAGCTGAGGTGTATCAGTCGCGATCGCTTTCTCGTCCGGTGTTTTTTGAGGCTAACCGACTCAAGCAGCTAGAAACCAGTCAATCTGAAGGCACAGCACTGCGGCTATGGTGCAATGGTTGTCCAGGACTCACGGTAGCTTATGGTGCTGTGGAACCTCACGTTATGGTGGAAAAAGCAATCGCTTTGAGTCGGCTAAATCTAGCCGAACCAGTAGAATTGGTGAGCAATTCTCAGCCATCTTACCCAGATTTAGGTCAAGCTGTACCTATAGAAGTGTTGGTTAATTGGGGTAAAGAAGCGATCGCTATAATCCGCGATGCTTATCCAGATGTTCTCTGTAATAGTGACTGGGAATGTGATGTTGAAACCACAAGATTGGTAAATAGTCAAGGTTTAGATTGCTATTACAGCGATACGACTTTGAGCTGTTATATGTCAGCCGAGTGGGTACGGGGTGATGATTTTCTGAGTGTTTCCGATGGTCAAACTCAGCGTGATATTCTCGAACCAGAAAAATTAGCCCAGCAAATTTTACAGAGATTGATTTGGGCTAAAGAAAATGTCCCTTCCCCTAATGGCCGCCTACCGATTTTATTCACGTCTAAAGCAGCTGATATGCTGTGGGGAACAGCCCAAGCCGCTTTAAATGGCAAGCGAGTGTTAGAGTCAGCCTCCCCTTGGGCAGAACGCATAGGTAAACCAGTCATTGCTTCTAGTCTTACCCTTTATCAAGATCCCTTAGCAGGGCCTTACAGTTGCCCTTTTGACGATGAAGGTACACCAACTACACCCTTAGTGTTTGTTGAAAACGGCATTTTAAAGCATTATTATTGCGATCGCACCACCGGACGTAAGCTAGATACTGGTACAACAGGCAATGGCTTCCGTCCTAGTTTAGGTAGCTATCCCACCCCCGGCTTATTTAATTTTCTCATTCAGCCTGGTACAGTTTCACTAGCACAGTTAATCCAAAACATGGATGATGGCTTAATTGTCGATCAGATGCTGGGTGGCAGTGGTGGTATTTCTGGCGACTTTTCCATCAACATTGAATTAGGTTATCGCGTCCGAAAAGGTGAAGTAATCGGACGTATTAAAGATACGATGGTGGCAGGTAACATCTACACTGCTCTCAAAGAAGTAGAATTAGGTAGTGATGCTGACTGGAACGGTTCTTGTTACACTCCTTCTTTGATAGTTGAAGGACTATCGACAACGGGGAGGAATTGAGGTTACAGGTTACAGGTTACAGGTTACAGGGGGAGATGAGGGAGATGAGGAAGATGAGGGAGAATTTTTTCCTATTGCCTATTGCCTATTGCCTATTGCCTATTTTCTATTGCCTATTGCCTATTAACTCTTATGCACTTTCGTAGCTGGTTGCAGCCAAGAAAGGGTTTAGCGATCGCAGAAGCTTGTATTATCGGGGTTGTGGCTGCCTTATCGGCGGTATGCTTGAAGGTGGGTTCGGGTTCCCTGGGAGCGTTACGGGTTCAGAGTTCCCATGTTTTACCGGCTTGGGTGGCACTACCTCTAGTTGGGGTAAGTTTTGGGTTTTTGGCTGGCTGGTTGGTACAAAGGTTAGCACCCCAAGCGGCTGGTAGTGGTATCCCTCAAGTCAAGGCAACTCTGGCAAATGTTCCGACGAAATTATCTTGGCGGGTAGCATTAGTGAAGCTACTCACTGCTATTATTACCCTTGGTTCAGGGATGACTTTGGGTAGGCAGGGGCCGACAGTGCAGGTGGGGGCAGCATTGGCGGGGGGTATGAGTCGCTTAGTACCTACTTCTCCTGATCATCGGCGGCAAATGATTGCGGCTGGTGCAGGTGCGGGCTTGGCAGCAGCGTTTAATGCTCCCATTGCTGGTGTACTATTTATTATTGAAGAATTACTGCAAGATTTATCCGGGCTAACCTTGGGTACTGCCATTATTGCCTCATTTATTGGTGGGGTGGTGTCGCGGCTGTTGGGTGGTGGCAGTTTTGATTTAAGTATTCAATTGATGGACTATTCCAGCCAATTCTACTTGCCAGAAATTCCCTTTTTTTTGCTGTTGGGTGTGTTGGCGGGGATACTGGGAGCTTTATTTAACCGGGGCTTAATTTTTAGTATCAAATTTTATCGCAGTTTGCACATCAGCTTACCCTTGCGGATGGCGTTGGCTGGTTTAGTTTCCGGATTAGTTGTGTCTTTTTTACCTGCATCTTTCCGCGACTATACTGGCTTACGAGAGTATATCATTACTGGTGATATCAAACCTACCATTGCCGCGATCGCTTTTATTTCTCAGTTTATCCTCACCTTAGTAGCCTTTGGTTCTGGCGCGCCTGGAGGGTTATTTGCTCCCAGTCTGATTTTAGGTTCAGTTTTGGGTCACTTGGTAGGCGTGTTGTCTCAGCAAGTTTTACATCAAGGTTCTCCCATTACCTATGCTTTAGCGGGGATGGGAGGATTTTTCTGTGCCGTTTCTAAAGTCCCAATCACCGCCATTGTAATTGTCTTTGAGATGACCACCGATTTTAATCTGGTGCTACCTTTGATGATTGTGGCGGTGACGGCTTATTTAGTTGCAGATAAAGTCTTTCCTGGTTCATTGTATGAAAAACTATTGCAACTCAATGGCATCACCTTGAGTAAAACAGTTTCCGTAGAAGGAGTTGTCAGCAAATTAACAGCTAAAGATGTCATGCAGCAACGGGTAGAAACTCTCGACGCAGACATGACTTTAGAGGAAGCCACACAAGCCTTTTCTAGATCCCATCATCGCGGTTTTCCGGTAGTAGACAATAACAGACTGGTAGGAATTGTTACCCAATCAGATTTAACAAAAATCCAAAATCGCCACTTACAAAAAGATACTGCTTTAAAAGAGATTATGACCGCCAATCCCATGACGGTAACACCTCTGCACAATTTAAGTAATGTCTTGTATTTACTGGATAGATATGAACTCAGTCGCTTACCAGTAGTTGAAGGGAGAAAATTGATTGGGATTATCACCCGTGCAGACATTATCCGCGCTGAAGCAGATCATCTGAACTGTAAAAACGCTATTCCAGGGCCACAACCAGAACCTTCCTATGTAGTTTACCAGACGCGATCGCCTAGTATTGGCAGAGGTAGATTATTAGTTCCTGTAGCCAACCCCGAAACCGCAGAGACACTATTACAAATGGCAGCCGCCATTGCCCGCGATCGCCATTATGAAATAGAATGCGTCCAAGTTATCCTAGTGTCCCGCCACAGTTCCCCCGCCGAAACCCCAGTCAGAACCACCAAAAGTCGCCGCCTCCTCAGACAAGCAGAAGTCTTAGCCAAAAAATGGCACATTCCCCTACACACTCAAATTCGCGTCGCCCACGACACCGCCCAAGCCATTTTAGAAACCATCAACGAACGCCACATAGACTTAATTCTCATGGGCTGGAAAGGTAACACCTCCACCCCCGGAAGAATTTTCGGCAATGTTGTAGACACCATCATCCGTCAAGCCACCTGTGATGTAGTCCTAGTAAAACTAGGTAGCAGTCCCCAGCCCCCAGTCCCCAGTCCCCAGTCCCCAGTCCCCAGTCCCCAATTCAACCGTTGGCTAGTCCCAATGGCTGGAGGCCCCAACGCCATACTAGCCATTAAATTATTACCAGCTTTAGTCACTTTGGGAGAACACCCGCAGATTTGTTTGACGCGGGTGTTTAAACCATTAGAATTTAAGCCTGATATGCAAGTGATTGAACAAGCCATCCGTCAATTGATGCGTCGCCGTCAATTGGCGAGTACAGTGGTTGCAACCCCAGTACAAGCTGATTCTGTAGCTGAGGGAGTAATTAACTTAGTAGAAAATGAAGGCTTTGATGTGGTGGTTTTGGGTGCTTCCCGTGACGGCTTATTGCAACAGGCCATCAAAGGTAATATACCAGAAGCGATCGCCTCCGGTGTGGATAGTACAGTAATTTTAGTCAGAGGGGCAATTGACACTTAGGCATGAATGTTTATTGACTAACTATTCTGCTCCAGCCAAGCTACTAAATCAGACACATTAGCAAAATCTAAAAACTCTTCTCCCAATACTTCTAACTGTTCAGTAGATAAAATCCGCAACTGCTCAATTATTGATGAATCTATTTCCCCAAATCGCCGACTTAATAAACGCTGTAAGAAACGCAAGGCTTCCTTTCGTTCCCCTTTTTTTTCTCCTTGTTTCTCACCTTTTTGCAAAATATCCTGATAAATGACTGACTCTTGCATCATTTCCTCGCTCAATAATTGATGAATCAAATCTTTTTCAAACTTCAACCCTGCTAAAATCTCTGTGTAAGCTGCTGTATTTCTTCTCGTCTCGATATCTGGAATTTTAGCAATTTCCTGTGCTACCTGGGATAACAACACTTGGGCTGAATCTGTTCGTGTCAACGGTGCTAACGGTAATAGTGCCAAATTGCCTAAAAATATTGCTGAATCTTGTTCCCACATTCGGATGACTCGATATCGGTGGGTGGTGACTTCGCTGATATATTCTGTGGTAAAAGCGATTTCGTCCCTTGTTTCTTGCAAGAAAATCACTACCTGTGTCACTGGAACTTGATATTTACGAGTTAATCTGACGTAGTAATCAAGCATTCGCAAAGCAATTGGTGTTCGGGATTTAATTGTAGTTTGAAATTCTAGGTGTAAAAGGCGATTTTCTGTTTGCAGAAATGTCACAGCATCAGCGCGTATGGGTTCGATACTCAATTCGGTTTTGAGGATACTAATCTTTTGTGGTTCTTGATTTAATAGCCACCGCGCAAAATCACGGGGATAAGTTTCGGCGAGGATTTTACACAGATTATCATAGTCAGCCATTGCTCAAAATTGCACCTGATTTGATTGAGTATCTTCAATTGCTAATATTCTGCTCCAACCAAACTACTAAATCGGACACATTAGCAAAATCTAAAAACTCTTCTCCCAATACTTCTAACTGTTCAGTAGATAAAACCCGCAACTGCTCAATTATTGATGAATCTATTTCCCCAAATCGCCGACTTAATAAACGCTGTAAGAAACGAAAGGCTTCTTTTTGTTCTCCCTTGTGCAAAATATCCTGATAAATGACTGACTCTTGCATAATATCCTCGCTCAGTAATTGACGAATCAAATCTTTTTCAAACTTCAATCCTGCTAAAATCTCTGTGTAAGCTGCTGTATTTCTTCTCGTCTCGATATCTGGAATTTTAGCAATTTCCTGTGCTACTTGGGATAACAACACTTGGGCTGAATCTGTTCGTGTCAACGGTGCTAACGGTAATAGTGCCAAATTGCCTAAAAATATTGCTGAATCTTGTTCCCACATTCGGATGACTCGATATCGGTGGGTGGTGACTTCGCTGATATATTCTGTGGTAAAAGCGATTTCGTCCCTTGTTTCTTGCAAGAAAATCACTACCTGTGTCACTGGAACTTGATATTTACGAGTTAATCTGACGTAGTAATCAAGCATTCGTAAAGCAATTGGTGTTCGGGATTTAATTGTAGTTTGAAATTCTAGGTGTAAAAGGCGATTTTCTGTTTGCAGAAATGTCACAGCATCAGCGCGTATGGGTTCGATACTCAATTCGGTTTTGAGGATGGTAATCTTTTGCGGTTCTTGATTTAATAGCCACCGCGCAAAATCACGGGGATATGTTTCGACCAGGATTTTACACAGATTATCATAGTCAGCCATTGCTCAAAATTACACCTGATTTTGATTGAGTATCTTCAATTGCTAATATTCTGCTCCAGCCAAGCTACTAAATCAGACACATTAACAAAATCTAAAAACTCTTCTCCCAATACTTCTAACTGTTCAGTAGATAAAACCCGCATCTGCTCAATTATTGATGAATCTATTTCTCCAAATCGCCGAGTTAACTGACGCTGCAAAAAACGCAAGGCTTCCTTTTGTTCACCCTTGTGCAAAATATCCTGATAAATGACTGACTCTTGCATAATATCCTCGCTCAATAATTGATGAATCAAATCTTTTTCAAACTTCAACCCTGCTAAAATCTCTGTGTAAGCTGCTGTATTTCTTCTCGTCTCGATATCTGGAATTTTAGCAATTTCCTGTGCTACCTGGGATAACAACACTTGGGCTGAATCTGTTCGTGTCAACGGTGCTAACGGTAATAGTGCCAAATTACCTAAAAATATTGCTGAATCTTGTTCCCACATTCGGATGACTTGATATCGGTGGGTGGTGACTTCGCTGATATATTCTGTGGTAAAAGCGATTTCGTCCCTTGTTTCTTGCAAGAAAATCACTACCTGTGTCACTGGAACTTGATATTTACGAGTTAATCTGACGTAGTAATCAAGCATTCGTAAAGCAATTGGTGTTCGGGATTTAATTGTAGTTTGAAATTCTAGGTGTAAAAGGCGATTGTCTGTTTGCAGAAATGTCACAGCATCAGCGCGTATGGGTTCGATACTCAATTCGGTTTTGAGGATACTAATCTTTTGTGGTTCTTGATTTAATAGCCACCGCGCAAAATCACGGGGGTAGGTTTCGGCGAGGATTTTACACAGATTATCATAGTCAGCCATTGCTCAAAATTACACCTGATTTTGATTGATTATCCTGGATAAACTCTACCTTTCCACGCGCCGCCGCGTCCTTGCCAATGACGTAATGCAGAATCTATTGTCATCAGGGTGTAGAGAAATGCGATCGCAGGTAAACTAAAAGCAAACATAGGTGAACATCTATAAAAACGAATCGTCGGGAAGTAAGCCAAAGTCATCAATAACCATGTGCATAAACCTGTGAGTGCAATTAATTGATTACTCAACAATACACCTATGATAAAACTCACAGGCGGAAGCAAATAAATCAAAGTCATCGCCGCCACAGTTCCCAACAGTAACCAAGGAGAATAATTTAATTGCGTGTATGCAGTCCGCGCCACCATATCCCAAATTGTTTGCAGAGATGGATAAGGACGCAGGCTGCGCGTTAGGGAACTCAAGCCGAGCCAGATTTTTTGGGAGGGAGTGGGGGGAGATGGGGGAGTGACTCTACTTTGTCTCCAGTCGCCAATCCCCAATCGCCAATCCCCAGTCCCCTTAACAGCTTGAGCCAAAGCGCAGTCATCAATTAAAGCTTGGCGGATGACTTGGATACCGCCGATTTGTTCTAAGGCTGTGGCGCGAATTAAAATACAACCTCCAGCCGCCGCCGCAGTTTTCTTTTTGGGGTTATTTACCCAACGAAAGGGGTAGAGTTTTTGAAAGAAAAACACGAATGCAGGGATTAACAGTTTTTCCCAGAAGCTTTGACATCTGAGTTTTACCATGACTGAAGCTAAATCTAAATTTTCTTGTTCAGCTTTAGCAACCAGTCGCCGCAGATTATTGACATCATGTTCAATATCGGCATCAGTGAGGAAAAAATAATCAGGTGATAATGTTTTAGCGTTTTGAATGCCTTGTTCAACTGCCCAGAGTTTACCAGACCAACCAGGGGGTAGGGATGCGCTAGGGATAATTTGTAATTGTTTGGCTCTATCTACAGCGTGGGCAACACCTTCAGCAAAGGCGGCTGTACCATCTGTACTATGA
This sequence comes from Nostoc sp. PCC 7524, assembly GCF_000316645.1. Classification (NCBI taxonomy): domain Bacteria; kingdom Bacillati; phylum Cyanobacteriota; class Cyanophyceae; order Nostocales; family Nostocaceae; genus Nostoc; species Nostoc sp. PCC 7524. The sequence continues at coordinate 3,727,633 of NC_019684.1, read as the reverse complement.
TCATCTACTAAGAAGATATGAAACTCACCAGGGTAGTCTTGCAGTAAAAGCGATCGCATGGTCATCGGTAACAATTCCGCCTCATTACGCGCCGGAACTACTGCACACACCGTAGGTAAGGATTTTAATACAGGTTCAACCGTCTCAAGTTGCTGATCTACCCGCCAAAACTGCCCCCGCAAAGTTAACAATCCCAACCAAATCAATAAAGATAATAATGTTATTCCCAAGATAAATGCACCCATGTTGCTCCTAGTCAATAGTCAATAGTCGTTGGGCATGGGATTTTCTCCCCTGCTCCCTCTGTCACCTGTCACCTGTCCCCTTCCTTCCTCAAATCCCTCAAACACCATACAATATTTCATAATTGCGGTAAATTTTTTCACCGTACTGCTGTGTTCATAGCTAAATCTTGAGTAGTATTTGATGCAAACACAAGACAGGGTACAAGTCAATCAACTTGCAGAAGCGATCGCAGCTAGTCAACAATATCTGTTATCCCTGCAAAATCCGGCTGGTTACTGGTGGGCAGAGCTAGAGTCTAATGTCACCATCACGGCTGAGGTGGTTTTACTCCATAAAATTTGGGGTACAGACAAAACTAGACCTCTACACAAAGTTGCAGCATATCTGCGTTCCCAACAACGGCAGCATGGCGGTTGGGAATTATTCTATGACGATGGCGGAGAACTCAGCACATCGGTTGAGGCGTACATGGCGCTGAGGTTACTGGGTGTCCCTGCCACTGACCCAGATATGATCCGGGCGCGAGATTTTATTATCCAACGGGGCGGCATCAGCAAAACCCGCATCTTTACAAAGTTTCACCTGGCTTTATTGGGTTGTTATGACTGGCGTGGTTTGCCTTCTCTCCCAGCTTGGGTGATGCTATTACCGAAAGAATTCCCCGTCAATATCTACGAAATGTCTAGTTGGGCGCGGTCTAGCACTGTGCCGTTGTTGATTGTCTTTGACCGTAAACCTGTTTTTGTCACTAAACCCGGCATCAATCTTGATGAGTTATACGCTGAAGGTAGAGAAAATGTCCGGTGGGAATTACCCCGCAATGGCGACTGGACAGATTTATTCCTCACCCTAGATGAAGGATTTAAGTTTGCAGAAAGTTTAAATTTCATTCCTTTTAGAGCAGAAGGTATCAAAGCCGCAGAACAGTGGATTTTAGAACGGCAAGAAGCTACAGGCGATTGGGGAGGAATTATCCCCGCCATGCTGAATTCGATGCTGGCTTTACGGTGTCTGGATTATGAATCTAGTGACCCCATAGTTGAAAGGGGTTTGCAAGCCATTGATAATTTTGCCATCGAAACAGAAGATAGTTACCGGGTTCAGCCTTGTGTGTCCCCAGTTTGGGATACAGCTTGGGTGATGCGGGCGTTTGTTGACTCTGGGATGTCACCGGATCATCCGGCGATAGTCAAGGCGGGAGAATGGTTATTACAAAAGCAAATCCTCGATTATGGGGATTGGACGGTAAAAAATCGCCAAGGTAAGCCGGGAGCTTGGGCGTTTGAGTTTGACAATCGTTTTTATCCAGATGTGGATGATACGGCTGTCGTGGTGATGGCACTATATGCGGCGAAGTTACCTAATGAATTATTAAAACAGAAGGCGTGCGATCGCGCTATCCAATGGGTGGCATCTATGCAGTGTAAACCCGGCGGTTGGGCGGCTTTTGATATCGATAATGACCAAGATTGGCTCAACGCCATACCCTACGGCGACTTGAAAGCCATGATTGACCCCAACACCGCCGATGTCACCGCCAGAGTCTTAGAAATGCTAGGTATATGTAACTTATCCATTGCACCTCATAACCTAGAACGGGCATTAAATTATCTTCTTAACGAACAAGAACTGGAAGGCTGTTGGTTTGGACGTTGGGGAGTAAATTACATTTATGGTACGAGTGGCGTTCTCTCAGCTTTAGCTGTCATCGCACCCCAAAAGTATAGACGTAACATCGAACAAGGTGCAGCTTGGTTAGTTAGCTGTCAAAACTCAGATGGTGGTTGGGGTGAAACTTGTCGCAGTTACAATGATCCCAGCCTCAAAGGCCAAGGACGCAGTACCGCATCTCAAACAGCTTGGGCGTTAATTGGATTAATAGCAGCAGGTGAAGCCACTGGTACATTTGCCCATGAAGCGATTGAGAAAGGAATTAGCTATTTGGTATCAACTCAAAAACCCGATGGTAGCTGGTTTGAGGCAGACTTTACAGGTACAGGTTTTCCTTGCCACTTTTATCTGAAATATCACTTCTATCAGCAGTATTTTCCATTGATTGCCCTAGGTAAGTATCAAGGGATGGGGAGTAGGGAGTAGAGAGAACTCTGAGCGGAGGTTTCCTCCGCTCAGAAGTTCGGAGGAGTGGGGAGTGGGGAGTGGGGAGTGGATATTTATTCTTGACTCTGCCCTAAAAAAAGGGGACACAAGGCAAAATCCCTGTCCCCCCAATCAGCAACACTTAATTCTTTATGCTTTGACTTTAGTTTGTAAAACTTGTTTCAGGAAAGACACTAAATCATTAGTATTTAAAGATTTCACGGTATTAATTAATTCCGTGGCTTGTGGTGAAGGTGTGTAATCCCGTGGTATGTCAATGATAGTGCTGCCTAATCTTTGCCCTAAGAAATACCAAAAAGCTAATTTACCTTCAGCATTCATTGCCCCATACTCACCAGTGGGAATTTTACTACCACCTTGAGCCAGTTCTACCATTGCTTTACTAGGATGGGGGTCAAGCATGGTTTCATTTTGATCATTTCTAGAGGCTGGTAACAAATCACGCAAGGCATAGACTTGTTCTTCAGGTGAAAGTTGCTGAATTTGGGCTACTAAATCCGCAGCTTTTTGTGTTGATAACTTGTCTATATCAGTGGTAGATACTGTCTCGGAAATTTTGCCAAACAATGAACCGAATACTACCAGGCGATCGTCTATATCTAAATTTTTAAAACTAGATACCGCTTGTGCTACAGGATTAACATTTGTAGAAGTCATAAATCTCTCCTTCATGTCAGGTTTTTATTAAAAAAAACACAATTAATTGCTATTTATTGAGTAACAAAATTCACAGCGTAATCAATGTAATAGAAATTAACTATACTTTCGTTTAGGTTAAAAATTTTAGGTGTATTTGAGACACTATAAAAAGATAGACTATTACTCCAAAAATTAGGATTATTAAACCAGTCAAAAGACAGATGGATTAATAAGTTAATCAACTTAAATTATGAAATACAAAGCAAAGGGCGTTATTTAGGGTGCATTTAAACTAAAGAGCAACCTATTAAACACAGAGAAAAATAATAATCTTTCTCTGTGTTTACTTATTTATCTCCTAAGAAACACTCCTATTCCCTCTTCACTGTCACCTGTCACCTGTCACCTGTCACCTATCCCCTGTGTTTCTCAAAAACTAGGCAAGCTTACCTAAATCTCTGCCCCGGCTTTTGGTTCTGCACCCATTGGTGAAATGTAATCACGGAAAAGATTGATTTGCTTTTCAAAAGACAATGCTTTAATTTTGTCCAGCAGTTGTTTTGTTTGAGATGAAAGTTGGTAGTTAGGAGGCATGGGAACAATAGTTGTATTTTCCATACCTTGAGCTAAACGATACCAAAATAATAGTTTGGTGGTATCACTTAAAGAGCCGTATTCACGACTAATTTGGTTATCTACACCTCTAATCAAGTCACGTTGTAATTGTAATTGTTGTTCGTGGTTTAATTCTTTGACTTGATTAAATAAACCTTCAGCAATTTCTGGAGAAACTGTACTAGCACCAGGGGCTGCTGGTGTAATTGCACCACCCATTTCTTTGTAAATAAACCAAAACAAAGCAAGCTGTTCATCTACATCTAATTTTTGCCATGCTTGGACATATTCACGAATAGTGGGATCGCTGGTTTGTGTATAAGTCATAATGATTACGGTTGGCATTAATTTCATTAGCAACCGTAACAAGAATAAATGAGGTTTTGAACCCTACTAGGGATATAGGTGTATTAATCAAAAAGCATAATCATACAGCAGAATGTAGGATTGAAATAAACTGATTATTCAGACTATTTGCTCAATATTCAGAAATACTTTTACTCGTGAAGTAATACAAAAAAATATATATTATCCTGATTAGGATAGATGAATTTAGTAGAGACGCAGCACTACTAAGTTTCTACATTTTACGTCTCTACATTATTTTTCAAAGATGTCTATGACCTGACTGTGTTGACAGACTGGTTAAACAACACATTCCTCGACTTTTCGATATCTAGTGCCTGATTTTTGAAAGCTTCTGCTTTCTCATAGGCGCGAATTACGGCTGGACGCGCTTGAATTGCTTCAAACCAACGCTTGAGGTTGGGGAAATTATCCAAGTTTTGGCTTTGACGCTCATGGGGTACTATCCAAGGATAAGCCGCGATATCTGCAATGGAGTAATCCCCAGCAACAAATTCTCTATCTGCTAATCGCTTATCTAACACGGCATATAAACGTGCTGTTTCATTGACGTAGCGGTTAATAGCATACTCAATCTTTTCAGGCGCATACTGGCTAAAGTGGTGATTTTGTCCAGCCATCGGCCCTAAACCCCCCATTTGCCAGAATAGCCATTGCAAAACTTCCATGCGTCCCCGCAGGTTTTGGGGGATTAATTTCTCGGTTTTTTCCGCCAAATACAACAAAATCGCACCAGATTCAAACACAGAAATTGGTTCACCCCCTCCTGTTGGTTCATGGTCAACAATGGCTGGGATACGATTATTGGGGGAAATCTTGAGAAACTCTGGCTTAAACTGGTCGCCAGCGCCGATATTGATAGGGATGATGTTGTAAGGTAAACCGACTTCTTCTAAAAAAACAGTGATTTTGTGGCCGTTAGGTGTTGTCCAATAATATAGGTCAATCATGGTGATGTCTCCTGGTTGGGGAATACCAAAAAATAAATTATCCAGAATTGACAGTTTAGTAGGGTGTGTCAGTGTCAGAAAACCTAACTACACCGAAAAATTATTCATACTGACGCACCCTACATTTGGAATATTGTTTTCTCTGGAAGTCCCTTGAAAGGGCGCTGGGGACTGGGAATGAGGAGAACAAATAATAATTGAAATTATCCTTATACTCCCCACTCCCGACTCAGCACTCGCAAATTACCCTTGATAGGGATGATTAATTGTGTCTATAGAAACGTTGTAAGATAATGGCAAGCGACCGGGATCTAAGCGGGGTTCGGCAGCATAGCCTACAGGAACTAAAACTGCGATCGCTAAATCAGGATTTTCGGCTGCACCAATTACTTCTTTGACTTTCTCTTCAATCCAACCATTCATAAAACAGGTAGATAGTCCCAGGCTTTCTGCGGCTAGGACTAAATGAGTCGCGGCAATCATTGCGTCTTTAATGGCATATTCTCGGCGTTTGTCTCCTAAGCCTGCTTGAAATTGGGGAATAGCATTTTTAAAATAATTGACAGTGCCTTCGTTCCACGCGCCAGTTTGCAACGCTTTTTCAAATACTGGGGTTAAGTCTCCTTCTCCAACGGTGGGATCGGCTGCGAAAACAAAGGTAACTGGAGCTTCAATAATTTGCTTTTGATTCCAAGAGGCAGCTGATAAAGCCGCTTTTTGCGCCTCATCTTGAACCAGAATGATCCGCCAGTCTTGGATATTAAAACTACTAGGTGCAGCTACGGTTAACTCTACTAATTGTTTGAGCAGTTCTGGCGCTATGGAATCGGTTTTAAAAGTTTTGATTGAGCGACGTTGAATAATAGCTTTAGGTACATCTAGAGGTTGAATTTGGGTGATTGTACTCATGAGATTCTCCTAAGATTGTTGGATTTAACGACATGAAGCTCTGCAAGATTTCTGAGTTTTTAGTCAAAACACTAGCCTCAGCATCTTGTTTCATATTCAGTAGTGAAAACTTCTTTAATTCCAGCTGCTCTGCCAGTAGAGTATAGCAATTTAGTCACAATTGGCTATTGCCTATTACCTATTGCAAGAGTGCCTATTGCCTTTCATTTTGTAGAGGTGGGCATTGCCCACCAGATGTATTACTCTTGCTGAATATGCTGTACTAAAGTTTTAGTCAGACTGGTTTTGGCAACTGCCCCCACAACTGTACTGACTTGCCGCCCCCCCTTAAATACCATTAGTGTAGGAATGCTACGAATTCCATAATGACTGGCAACAGTGGGATTTTGATCTGTGTTCAGCTTCACCACCTTTACCTGTCCTGCGTATTCGCTAGCAACTTCATCGACAACTGGGGCTACCATCCGACAAGGCCCACACCAAGGGGCCCAAAAATCCACCAATACTGGAATTTCACTGTCCAGCACTTCTTGTTTAAATGTGGCTTCTGTAACATTTGTGACGGATGACATAGTTGTCCTCCTGATTTAATTCATTTGTTCGATAATATCGAATAATTAAAATATACGTCAATTTAAGAGATAATGCAAATATGAAATTTTTATATCATCCAGACCGAAAAAATATATCTTTACCAGGAGTGCTGTATGCACTTGGTGATCCTGTACGGCTAGAGATTGTGAGATTGCTAGCCACCAAGGGAGAACAATGTTGTGCTGACTTTGATTTTGCGATCGCGAAGTCTACTATGTCTAATCATTTTAAAATCCTCAGAGAGTCAGGGGTTGTCTTGAGCCGTAAGGAAGGGACACAGCACATTAACAAGTTAAGGAAAGAAGATTTAGAAGCACTGTTTCCAGGGTTACTAGATGCAGTATTGCGATCGGCTCCACCGATGTTGGTGTGTCAATAGACAAATAAGCATTTCCGAAACACCATGTAGAGACATAGCATTGCTACATCTCTACATGGTTTTATGTAATGTTTTGATTTACAGCATTTTTGAAGTAAGTGAGGTACATCATGAGTAATGAGTAATGAGTAATGAGTAATGAGTAATGAGTAATGAGTAATGAGTAATGAGTAATGAGTAATGAGTAATGAGTAAGAAATTTACGTAATTTATCCACTCCTGAACGTCAGCATAATCGCAATTTAGCTCAACTACGTGTTGTTGGTGAACATATCAACCGCCGATTGAAGATTTTTCGCATCCTCAAAGAATAATATCGTAATCGCAGAAAACGTTTTGGTCTACGTTGCAACTTGATTGCCTGGCTTCTCAACTATGAACTTGCCCTGTTTTCTTGATTCGTGCAAGAGGTCTACTGTCACCTGTCACCTATCACCTGTCACCTAATGAATACCAGCCGTAGCCACGCCCATAGGGCCACGAGTGACACCCAGTTGATTGTGTAATTTCAACTCGCGCCAGAGTTGAGAACCTGTAATTTCACCTTGGAGTAATTGTTGATAACGCTGTATGATTTTACTCACCTGTTCTGGGGTTTCATTGACAAATTCAATGCGGAACTGACCCAATCCCAAGTCTATCAGGCGCTGTACGTATTCTGCTCCAGTTTGGGCAGTACCATTAAATACAGTGTTGCGGCAACCTGTATCTGCTAGCAAAATGTGTTCACTGCCTACTCGGTCTCTTAATTTCACTTCATGTTTTTCACAAGGTCTGCCACAGTTTGTATAGTCTGTCCCTGCCGAGAGAAAAGCACAAAAAACGCAGTGTTCCATATGGAACATTGGCATATGTTGATGAATTGTCACCTCAAACCATTGGGGTGAACAACTTGTGAGTAAATCTTCCAGTTGGTTAACGTTCAAGTCATAGGATGCTGTTAGCCGTTCCAAACCAAAATGCTGTTTGAAATAGCCTGCTGTTAAGGGGTTGGCAACGTTAAGAGAGAAATCACCAATACAATGGTCTGCGGCGAAAAACTCTAGTTGGTCGTAGTTCCTCACCAGATAGCCATCTGCTTGAGAAGCCCGGACTTGTTGCAAAATCCAGTTTTCCCCAGGTTTGGTAATGCGGGGAGGAGCGACCCAGATGCTGGGGAGTGGGGAGTGGGGAGTGGGGAGTGGGGAGGGGGGAGATGTAGTGTTAGCTTCTCGCAAGGTGGGGGAAGTGCTACCTTGTCGCCCTTGTCTCACTTCATTTACTAACCTGACTGCTTCCCGATAGGCACGGGGGTCTTCAAATTCACAGTAAAGGGTTTCTACACCAGTTTTGAGGGCGGCTTGGAGTTGTTTGAGGTTGCGGACTAGGACGATGAGTGTGGGGGATGTGGGGGATGTGGGGGATTTAGGGGGAAGTAGGTCTTGGAAGGAGGCGTGATGATTTAATTGCCAGCGTTGGGGTTGGCTGCGTAAGTCTTCTAACTGGGTGACGATTTCTCGGCGCATCCGGTTTAATTCACTCACGGGTAACATCACAGCGCCACTGAGATGATTAGTTAATGTTCCCAAACAGAAAGGGGTGTTACCCAAACGACCAAACTGTTCTTTGAGGCGGTCTGTATCTAGAGGTTTGGTGTGTGCTTCTACCAGTAAAATTTCTGATTGTACCTGTATGATGTTACCAAGTTCATCGCGTGCGATCGCCACCAATAACTCACCCACCTCTCCATAAACTTCCACGTCAATCGGACGCTGAAATTGGGGATTATCCCCGGCAAAACTCTGACGCAGTTGTTTATCTAATTCCGGGTCGCTGGTTTTCCACAGCTTATCACCGACATGAATCCGGCGGAAGTTCAAATCACCTCGTCCAAAGGTTAAAACTGCATCTTCACCTTTCTGTATGACTCCATAAACTCGACCACCTTCTTCCCTAGCCTCTGGATGACCACAGTCAAACACCACTCCATCCCCAGCTTTCAGGGGTGCTTCTAGCCTCACTATCACCTGTTCATTGCGAATGCGGATAACTTCACCTAAATAAACCCCCCGCTTTTTCCCAAATCGCGCATGAACCAACTCTTGATTATTAATCCCCTCAAACCAACCCGTATAAAGTCCACGAGAAAACGCCATCTCCAAGTTGTAGCTTTCTTGACCTCTCCTCCGCTCTCTCTCCGACACAGCCAGGGTAGCTTTTATTCCCCCTTCCCTAGTAGGGAAGGGGGTTAAGGGGTTAGGTTTTTGCAATTTTTCCATCACCCGATCTAATGCTTGGCGATAAACACGGGTGACATTAGCAACATACTCTGGCGCTTTCAGCCGACCTTCAATTTTGAGACTGGTTACGCCGGACTTGACTAACTCTGGTAATACTTCCAACCCGGCTAAATCTTGGGGACTGAGTAAATATTTGCGATCGCCTAAGTCTACAATTTCCCCATCAGCGATTAAATCATAGGGCATCCGGCAAGCTTGAGCGCATTCACCCCGATTTGCGGAACGTCCACCTAAAGCTTCACTGGTTAAACATTGCCCGGAATAAGCCACACATAAAGCACCGTGAACAAATACCTCTAGCGGTAAAGTCGCTGAACGTTGGGCAATCTGCTGCTGAATTTTGTTAATTTCTTTGAGGGAACATTCACGCGCCAGCACCACTAAATGACAACCGAGAGACTTAGCAAAGTCTACTCCAGCCGCACTGGTGATTGTCATTTGCGTAGAGGAGTGAATCGGAAAATCCGGTGATAGATGACGTATCAGACGACAAATCCCCACATCTTGAACGATGATCGCATCCACCCCAGCAGCAATAATTGTCCGGAGATATTGCTGTGCTTGGGCTAATTCTTTAGGGAAAATTAGGGTATTGACAGTGACATAACCCTTTACACCTCGACGGTGCAGAAATGCCATTAATTGAGGTAAATCCGCCTCAGTAAAATTTTGCGCCCGCATTCTGGCATTAAACCGATCTAAACCAAAATAAATTGCATCCGCCCCATTTTCTACAGCCGCTTTAGCACACTCCCAGTTACCAGCAGGTGCAAGGATTTCAGGACGTTGAAACGATGATTGGGGATTTTGTGAGCGGGCAATTTCCATTAGGTTTAGATTAGGTTAAGTATCACCATAGTGATTTTATCTAAATTAAAGACAGTTAGGTGTGGGTAATAGTCAATAGTCCACAGTCAATAGTTATTAGTTTTTATCCCTTGCTTCTTCGCTCCATACAGCTATGCTAGAAAGTAATGTTACTGCTACTGCATCGCCATCGGCTCAACCTTCACTGGTGGCGGCTTTACAAGAGAAAATTTTAGACATTCGCAAGACTTTGCGCCCTGGACAACAACAGATGGCTGATTGGCAATCAGGGCCATTGGCTGTTTCTGCGGTTCCTGGTGCTGGTAAATCTACGGGGATGGCGGCAGCAGCAGCGATCGCGATCGCTCGGCAATATCAAAATGCTACTCAATCACGCCCATCGGCTCGCCGTCAGTTAGTGGTAGTAACTTTTACGCGCTCGGCGGCTGCTAATATTAAATTAAAAATTCGTGATTACTTAAAAAAATTATCTTTACCTCAAACTGGTTTTGCTGTTTATACCCTGCATGGTCTAGCTTTAAATATTGCCAATCGTCACCCTGATTTATCAGGTTTAGAGTTAGAAAACGTCACCCTCATTACACCCAATCAAAGCCACCGCTTTATTCGCACCGCCGTAGAACAATGGATTGCCAATCACCCCAGGCTTTATGCTCAGTTGTTGGAAGGACAGCAATTTGACGGCGAAGAAACTGAAAGGTTACGTCGTCAATCGGTGCTAAGAACCGAAGTTTTACCAGACTTAGCAACTACAGTCATTCATGAAGCCAAAAGTTCGGGCATTTTACCAGAAAAATTGCGGCAATGGAGTCAACAAACCACAGACGCGTATGAAATTTTAACTATAGCCGCCGGATTGTATGAGGAATATCAAAACCTGATGCGATCGCGTGACTTCATTGACTACGACGACATGATTTTAGCCGCCCTGCGCGTCCTAGAAAACGACAGCGCCCGCCGTATCGAGCAAAGCCAAGTCTTCGCCGTCTTTGAAGACGAAGCCCAAGATTCTAGTCCATTGCAGACGCAGCTATTAGAGATTTTGGCCAGTCACAGTGAAGCAGGGGAGCAGGGGAGCAGGGGGGCAGGGGAGCAGGGGAGCAGAGGAGCCGAGGAGAACAACTTTTACCCAGTCCCCAATCCCCAATCCCCAGTCCCAACTCCCCAGTCCCCAATCCCCAGTCCCCACTCCCCCATCAACCTTATCCGCGTCGGTGATCCTAACCAAGCGATTAACTCGACTTTTACCCCGGCTGATCCGATTTATTTTCGGGAATTTTGCCAACAGTGCGATCGCTCTGCCAGACTAGCAACAATGGATCAAGCTGGTCGCAGTACCGGCATGATTATTGCAGCCGCTAATTTTGCTCTGGAATGGGTAAATAGTTTTTATGGGGCTAAAAATCAAAAGTCTCCCCATCTCCCTAGTCCTTTTAGTCTACAAACTATCCGCCCAGTCAACCAAGTTGATGTCAACCCCGCACCAGTAGGTAGAGGCTTAGAACTATATACGCCCCGTGACATTCATCACACAGTGGAATTACTTGGTCAAAGAGTGATTGAGTTATTAACCGAAGATTTCAGTAAAAGTGCGGCGGTTTTGGTGCGAGAAAATCGTCAGGGACGGTGGTTAGCTGAAGCACTAGAGCCTATATGTCAAGAGCATAAAATTACAATCTTTGATGTGGGAGAAAGCGATCGCCGTTCCCATGTTCCCCAGGAAATTTTGGCACTGCTACAATTTTGCGATCGCCCCCATTCCCCCGATTATCTAAAAGCCGCTTTGGAAGTATTGGTACAGCGTCAGTTAATTCCCACCCAAGACTTGAACGCCCTCGCTAGTCTCCCAGAAGAATTTCTCTATCCCGGCCCCTTAGCTGCACCCCAGCCAGAACCAGTCCAAAAAGCTTCTCACCTCTGTCGTAGCTTACTCCGCGCTCGTTTGGAACTGCCTTTGTATCAGTTAATTTCCTTCTTGGCTTTGACATTAAATTATGATCAAGCCGAACTAGCGACTGCTGACAAACTCTCAGAACGAGTCAACAAGCAAATAGCTGGTAATAATTCAATGGGGGCAATGCTGGCCGTTTTAAGTGAAATTGTCAGTTCGGAAAGATTTGAACCAGTGGAAACCGAAGATGCAGAAGCCCGTTACACCCGTGCTGGTCAAATAACAATTATTACCATGCACAAAGCCAAAGGATTGGATTGGAACTATGTATTTATTCCCTTTCTCCATGAAAATCTAATTCCTGGACGGTTTTGGGTTCCTCCCCAAAGCCAGTTTTTAGGTGACTTTACACTATCAGAAGTAGCTCGCGCCCAAATTCGGGCTGCACTCCACGGTGAAGACAGCATCCCCGAAGTCACCCAAGCCTGGGAGCAAGCCAAGCACCTCAAAACCGCCGAGGAGTATCGTTTACTCTACGTAGCCATGACCAGAGCCAAACAATTATTGTGGATGTCCGCCGCACAAAAAGCCCCCTTCACTTGGAGTAAACCAGAAAATCTACAAGAACAAGCTGCGTGTCCAGTTTTCTCAGCCTTGAAGCGTCAGTTTCCTGAGAGTGGGGTGTAGGCGTGTAGAAGTTTTCCCCCATCCCCAGTCCCCAGTCCCCAATCCCCAAGCATTCTTGAATTTTGAATTGATTTGTCCCCAATCCCCCAAAATATAAGTTAATGCAACTTTGGCCAAGAAAAATTGCTAGAGTGAACACAGTTAGCCTTGATGTCTAATCGCCAAAACCTATATATCTCATGGATTTTGCTAATCTTGCATCCCAATTAAATGCGGGAACGATTTTACCAGAGGGAATTGTCATTATCACCCTCATGGGGGTTTTGATCGTTGATTTGATTTTAGGGCGCACATCCTCACGCTGGATTGGTTATCTAGCGATCGCAGGTTTACTTGCTTCGATTGTCGCCCTTTGCTTCCAATGGGATGCTACTAATCCCATCTCTTTTAGCGGTGGCTTTAACGGTGATGACCTCAGTATTGTTTTTCGCGGTATCGTTGCTTTGTCAGCCGCAGTCACTATACTGATGTCAATTCGCTACATTGAACAGAGTGGCACCGCTTTAGCAGAATTCATCGCAATTTTGTTGACCGCTACTCTGGGAGGGATGTTTGTCTCTGGAGCTAGTGAATTGGTGATGATTTTCATCTCACTAGAAACCCTGAGTATTTCCTCTTATTTGTTGACAGGTTATACCAAGCGTGACCCCCGCTCTAATGAAGCGGCGCTCAAATATCTGTTGATTGGAGCTTCCAGTACAGCAGTATTTTTGTACGGTGTATCATTGCTGTATGGACTCTCCGGTGGTCAAACAGAACTAAGTGCGATCGCCAACGGTATTGCTCAAGCTAATGTTGGTCAATCCTTGGGTTTGGTGATTGCCCTAGTATTTGTCATCGCAGGTATTGGGTTTAAAATCTCTGCTGCACCTTTCCACCAGTGGACACCAGACGTTTATGAAGGCGCACCTACCCCAGTGATCGCCTTTTTATCCGTTGGTTCCAAAGCAGCCGGATTTGCCCTTGCTATCCGCTTACTAACTACAGCCTTCCCCCTCGTCGCTGAGGAATGGAAGTTTGTGTTCACAGCTTTAGCTGTTCTCAGTATGATTTTGGGTAACGTTGTCGCCCTTGCCCAAACCAGTATGAAACGGATGCTAGCTTATTCATCCATTGCCCAAGCTGGGTTTGTGATGATTGGCTTGATTGCTGGGACTGATGCAGGTTACGCCAGCATGATCTTTTACTTGCTGGTTTACTTGTTCATGAACCTGTGCGGCTTTACCTGCGTAATTCTGTTCTCCCTACGGACAGGAACCGACCAAATTGCCGAATACTCTGGGTTATATCAAAAAGACCCACTGCTCACACTCGGACTGAGTCTCTCCCTGTTATCCTTGGGTGGTATTCCGCCTCTAGCTGGATTTTTCGGCAAAATTTACCTATTCTGGGCTGGTTGGCAAGCAGGTCTTTACTGGTTAGTCTTACTAGGTCTAGTTACCAGTGTTGTCTCCATCTACTACTACATCCGCGTAGTTAAGATGATGGTAGTCAAAGAACCCCAAGAAATGTCTGACGTAGTGAAAAACTATCCCGAAATACGTTGGAATTTGCCTGGATTTAGACCTTTGCAAGTAGGGTTGATAGTCACTTTAATTGCTACTTCCCTCGCCGGAATTTTGTCAAATCCTCTATTTACTTTGGCAAATAATTCTGTCACCAATACCCCTATCTTACAAACCACATCTGTAGTCAGTACAAAGGTAAGTGCAGTACCTGCTGATCCAGCAGAAGGTTTGTAGATTTATCTGCTGTTACACAAATGGCTAATAGCTTGCGACTATTAGCCATTTTTGTTTGTAGTGTTCGCGCAGCGTCTCGTAGAGAGGAATAAAGTCCTCACTACGAACTTAATTTTCACAAATTCATAGGCAGGGTAATGATAAACTCCGAACCCTCTCCCAATGTAGATTCAACTTCTATAGTACCGCCGTGTTTCTGCACAATAATTTGATGAGCAATTGCTAACCCTAAACCCGTACCTTTGCCTACAGGTTTAGTAGTAAATGAATGTTCAAAAATTTTGGTCTTCACTGCTTTCGGTATACCTAAAGCATTATCTTTAATGCGAATTACAACAAAATTATTCTGAGAATTGAAATCGGTTTGAATAATAATTTTATTTGGTTTTTCTTCAATTGTTGCAAAACTTAGCCCATGATTAGACTCTTCTAAAGCATCAATTGCATTAGCAAAAATATTCATAAATACCTGACTCAATTGCCCAGGAAAACACTTGATTATCGGAAGATTTCCATAGTTTTTAATTACTTGAATTTCTGGGCGATTCTGATTAGCTTTTAACCGATGTTTCAAAATTACAAGAGTGCTATCAATTCCTTCATGTATATTAAAAAGCAGTGTGGATTCTGTGTCGGATCGCGCGAAGTTTCGCAAGCTAGCACTGAGATTGTTAATGCGATCAGTACCTTCTTTCATAGAAGTAATGAGTTTGGGTAGATCCTCACGTACATATTCTAAATCCATCAGATCAATTTGTTTTTGGATTACTTTTGGTGGGTCGGGATAACACTGTTGATAAAGTTCGATGAGATATAACAAATCACCAATATATTCCATAGCAGGAGTAATGTTGCCCATAATGAAACCCACAGGATTGTTAATCTCGTGAGCTACATCTGAAACTAGGCTACCTAAAACAGACATTTTGTCCTGCATTGTCTGAAGGTTAATTAATGTCTTTTCTAGTTCTATAGTTCTTTGTTCTAACTGGGTTTGTGACTCTTGCAGTTCATCAATTACTTTTTTGAGTAATGATTCTTTTTTTCTATTGGTTTCTTCTAACTGGATTCGGTCTGCTTCTGATCGTTCTATTTTTTTTTGTAATATTCTATTAGCTTTTTCCAGCTTTTGGATTTCCTGTTCGCAATTCATAATTTTAGTAAATGTTTACTGATTGCCTAAAATTAAAGTTACGAATGTTTCATTATGAAATTGCGTTTTGCCAGTGTAATTTATCGGGGAAATTTCGCCATTAGAATAGAAACCACAAGCAGGAATAAACTTATCAAAATAATTTTTAGTGTTCTGGTATTCTTGTTGAGTTTTCATACCCAATATTTGCCGCCTCGCTACACAGGAAAAAAATAGCACACCTGCTGGCTCTTTTCCTGGATAATTATTTATGGCATTCATAAATGATGCGTTCGTAGCTGCCAAAATATCCTGATGTCCTGCTTCGGCAATTTGGATAGTTGCTTGCTCAGGAATATCTGCAAAAAATGTAATACTACCTGTTGTTTCATCATGGGCGATTGGCGCTCTGAGATAGAAACCTACTCCCTCTTCATCAAATACTGCTAGGGGATATTCCATTGAAGGTGGTAGCGTACCTAGATAATGGCGGTAGAAGTCTAAAGCTGGTTTATCATCAATTTCATAGACTATATTCTTCTCTACTTTAGTAACTTTGCTAGTTTTACCAATGGGCAACCAACCACTAGCTACACCGTAAGAAAATAGAACATTCCCAGAAAACAATAGAACTGGTACAGAATCACTGAGGACTTGTGTTTGAAAAAATTGATAAGTATTTTGGTATTTTGATTGATCGGCTGCTAAACCACCGAAGATGGGAAATTTTTCTCCTAAAGCCAGTTTTAAGCCATTTAATATGGAAACTCCACTCGTAGTCAGACTTTCTGGATGGGTTAAGCAAAGTTGAGGGACTTTAGTCGTTTTGGCTTTTGCTTGTTCTACAGCTTGCCGGGTAGCGATAATGGGATCTAGAGAAACTTTCTGTCCCACACCTGCAAAAATTTCTATTTCATCTGAACAAAACAACATTAAAGTAATTGAGTCTTGTTGAAACTCTAATACCGATGAAATTTCTCCATCCGTAGTTCCACCAATTAACTCAATTCCTGGAAAAGCCTGATAAATTTGTTGCAGGATGAGAGGATGGTTAAAGTCAATCGCAGTAAATAGAATTCCGGCTTGGGGAATATCTCCAGTTAGGGAATTATTGCATTGCTGAATTACTTCCTCAACTCCTGCTAATGAGTCTGGGTCATTGCTATGGCCAACTACTATCTTAAACATCAATTTAGCTCTCTGGTGAATCAGCCTTTATAGTAATCCGCTTTGATTGTTGTATCCCTTACCAGAAGTGTAGCCATACTGACTTGCGTAGGCTGGGAGTAGGGAATCAACCTTTTCAATTGGTACTGAATTTGTATGCGCCAGCGCAGGCTACGCCAACAAAAATCAAATAGGATTCCTATATAAGCATAGAGTTCCCAAATTTGGGGAGAAAATTCACTTTTGATGAAAGCGAAGTCTAGATAGTGCAGAAATCCTACAGCACTTTTGAAGTAAGTGAGGTACATCATGAGTAATGAGTAATGAGTAATGAGTAATGAGTAAGAAATTTACTTATTACTCACTACTTATTACTCATTACTTTTTTCAATTAGTTGCTGTACCTCATAAACATCGAATCTACTGTATGTAGATGTTGAGCTATGAAAAAGCTATGCTGTCGGGATTGTAATTGTAAACTCCGAACCCTTACCAATGAGAGAATTTACCTCTAAAGTACCCTGATGTTTCTGCACAATAATTTGACGAGCGATCGCTAATCCTAATCCTGTACCTTTACCGACAGTTTTAGTAGTAAATAAATACTCAAAAATCTTTTGCTGAATTTCCTCTGACATTCCAATACCATTATCCTTAATTTTAATAAAAACTTGATTTTTATTTTTACTTAGGAAGGTATGAATAAAAATTTGCCGGGGATTATCTACACTATATTTATAACTAGGCTCCTCCAAGGCATCAATCGAATTAGCCAAAATATTCATAAATACCTGATTCAATTGTCCAGGAAAGCATTGTATAGATGGTAAATCACCATAATTTCTAATAACTTCAATAGGTGAACAATTTTCAGATCCTTTAAGACGATGTTTGAGAATTAACAGAGTGCTATCGATACATTCATGAATATTGCACTCCGCTTTATTTTCTGTATCTGACCTCGAAAAAATTCTGAGACTACTACTAATATCTCGAATGCGTTGAATCCCTTCTTTCATAGCAAAAATTACATTGGGTAAATCAGAACGCACATATTCCCAATCCATTTCTATCATTTGGTTTTGAATATCTGTCACTGGTTCAGGATAGTAATATTGATAAAGGTCAATGAGATTGATCATATTTTGGAAATATGTGAAGGCATGACCTAAATTGCCATAAATGCAACTAACTGGGTTATTAATCTCATGAGCCACTCCTGTAACTAATTGACCCAACACAGACATTTTTTCTTGTTGTATCAACTGGACTTGAAAATCTTGTAATTCTCGCAATGCTTGATCCAGTTCAGCCGTTCGTTCTACTACCCTTTGTTCTAAATTTTTAGTTAAAATACTCAATTGTAAATGTGCTTTGATCCGAGCTAAGACCTCTGCTTTATGAAAAGGCTTAGTAATATAATCAACTGCTCCTAAACTCAAAGCATTCACCTTACTTTCTGTATCTGTAATTCCAGTCATGAAGATAACTGGAATATCCTGAGTAACTGGATTATTCTTTAAGTTTTTACAAGTCTCAAAGCCATCCATTCTGGGCATCATCACATCTAATAAAATTAAATCTGGTAATCGCGATGCAATCTGCTGTAAAGCTGTTTCTCCATTAATCGCTGTAGCTACATCAAATCCCTCCTCAGTCAGTGCAATAGAGATAATTTCTAGATTAGTAAGAGTATCATCTACAACTAAAATTAAGTTATTTGCGGTTGATGTAGGCAGCATTTTTATAGAAATTCAAGTTTATAGTTATCTTGCCCAGAAAAACAGCCAAAACAACAGTTTGAGCAGCTAATTTCCAAAATATTCATCAGTTGATTTTTCTTGACGTAGCCTGCGCTAGTGCATCAAAATTCACTACACCTGATCCTCTTCCTTTCCTGTCCCCTGTAAACTGTAACCTGTCACCTAACTACGCTAATAATTCCAGAAATCTCAGCAGACTGCTAACATGGCTCAACTACAACGAATTGCGATCGCACCTACTCAAATCCAGCAAGAGCAAATTTTACTCACACCGGAGCAACAACACTATTTAAGACGGGTGTTGCGCTTATATGAGGGTGAGCATTTCATTGCTATGGATGGGCGGGGTAAGTGGTGGTTAGCAAAGATAGCAGGGGAACAAGCACAGGTTTTAGAACCGCTAATTGTGGAGACTGAGTTACCTGTAGCCATTACTTTAATGATTGCCTTACCTAAAGGTAGCGGCTTTGATGAAGTGGTGCGGTGTTGTACAGAGTTGGGAGTAGCTTGTATTGCACCTGTGTTGAGCGATCGCACTTTACTAAACCCTAGCCCCCAAAAACTGGAACGTTGGCGACGCATCGCTAATGAAGCCGCAGAACAATCAGAACGGGCTTTTGTGCCGACAATTTTAGAACCTGTGGCTTTTAGTCACGCTGTCACTAATAATACAGCCACTCACCGCTATATTTGTGAAGCGCGGGGTGAGTTGGTGCATCTCCAAAATGCCCTGACTCAGATTAGTGGAGAGATTGTAATTGCTACGGGGCCGGAAGGGGGCTGGACAGCCGCAGAGGTGGAAGGAGCGATCGCAGCTGGATTTCAACCAGTATCCCTTGGTCGTCGCATCTTACGAGCAGTCACCGCCCCCATCGTCGCATTATCCCTAATTACCGCAGTCTGTGAAGTATAAAGGATTTATCTCCAGCGTGCAGAAAATATTTCATGATTGAGCAAGTGGCGATCGCTTTTGAGCGTAAGGATTATCAAACAGCTGCAAAATTACTCAAACAGCTCCTCAGAGAATCTCCGGACAACCCTTGGGTGCAGTTTTATCTAGCCAGACTACAAGAAGTTTCAGGGAAACGCCGAGATGCAGATAAAACTTATCGGCAACTACTTTTGAGTACCACGAATAACAAAATTGTGGCGCAAGCGCGGCAAGGGTTACAAAGACTACAAGAAATTGAGCGAGAGGAAAGACAAAGAGCGATCGCCCAAGCCACAGCCACACCAAACGATACTGAACCAGGGGTATTAATTTTAGAACCCCTCAGTCATGACCAAAAAAACCAACTAGCACCAAAATTTGCCCAGGTTATGCAGTTAGACCCCTACACTGCTAAATTGTTACTCCCTAGCCGCAGTTGGAAATTTTATCGGACAGGGAGAATCGGCGAACTCAAATTTTACGGTATGCAGTTACAGCAAGCGGGGATTCCTTGCTTGTGGACAAGTCTAACTGCGATCGCACAAATACAAGTTTTTCAAGTTCAATATTTCTTAGAATCTCAGCCCAAACCTACCGTTAGTTGCTGCAACCAGTTAAATCAACTTGGTACTCTGACCTTTGATTGGTCAGAAGTAACAGCGCGAGTCATGGGGTTATTGCCGATTTTTGAAGAAGTTGTAGATGTCAATGCCAACCGCAAACTAGAACGCAAAACCCAAACACAGGACTACGCACAATTTTGTGATTTACACTTACCAGAAAGACGCTGCATTTTACGCATATCTGATCATAGCTATGAATTCCAGAGAGGTATAGAAATTACTTCTGTAGCGAGCCAAAATACCATCAGAATTAATTGGAATGCCTTACTAGACTGGATGCAACACTATCTATCACAAGTTCCACTTTTGTCAGAGTTCACACCCTTTGCCGAAACAGTCCTAGAACAAACAGAAATGCTGAGTAACATCCAATCTCATATCCGTCTGTTTCGTAGGGATAAGACTAATTGGGACTCAGCATTTCATCTCTATAGCGGGCTAATTTTTATGAAAAGGGGTATGGGGGTGTAGGGATGTAAGGGCGTAGGGCATCTTTAACAGTGAAGAGATATTTCTTTACTGAGAAATCCTAGCCAGGAGTTTTAACTTGACTGGCCATGTCCAAAAAGTTATTCATATTTGCTCCCGGACGACGACGACCATTAGAGCCAGCACCTGAAGGCGCTAAATATTTAGGTGCAAATGTCGTTTCAGTTGGTGCAGTTGTTTTGGTACTAGCCACTGGTGCTGGTGTAGGTTCAGTTGGAGCAGCTTTGCCATTTGTGGCAGCTTCTACTTTAGCTGGCTGTTTAGGAGTTGGGGCTGGTGTAGCAGGTTCTGCGGCTAGAGTAGCTTTTGTACCATTGGTTGTTTCTGTCTTAGGTGCTGCTGGTTTTGGTTCAGTAACAGTTTCATCATCGATTTGTAAGTAATAACCACCATTTTTCTTACCAGGTAGCAAACCAGTAATGAAACTAACGATGCCAGCAAATAAATTTTTGAGAAAACCGAACATTAGACTAGCTCCTGAGTTCTGTATTTGTAAAGTTGACTGAAATGTTAAAAATTACGTCAGAATACTAACTTTTTTGACTATTAGCTATTCATTCAACAAACTTGATTGGTTTGTTTTTAATCCAGCTTAATACTAAAAGTAAAGGTTTCGGACTCTTGCTTACCAGCACTTACAAGCTGCAACTACTGAAGATTAATTATTAAATTTTACCCTAACTTAGAGCAAGATTCTGAAAGAATGCTTAACAAAATTTAACATTGCTTTCTTGGATGGGTATCAATGGTTAATATCAATGGTAGTATTCTCAACCAGTCAAAAGAGTGTCATAATCCGCTTACAGACGGGGATTAGACTCAGTTACATTTTCTACAGGCTTGATGTAGATGAATTGGAAAATGAAAACGAAAAACCAGCAGCGTAATGCCGTCTTGTTGGTACATGGCATTACCGATACAGAAGCTGTATTTGATCAAATGGCTATTTTTTTAGGACAACAGGGTTGGCCTGTGTATTCACTGGATTTACTACCTAATAGGGGTGAAGTTGGTCTAGATGTATTGGCACAGCAACTAGCTGACTATATTGCCAAAACTTTTCCACCCGAACAACCCCTAGATATAGTCGGCTTCAGTATGGGTGGAATTGTCAGCCGTTACTATATCCAACGATTGGGAGGAATTAACCGTGTGCAACGGTTCATTACAATTTCTTCACCACATTATGGTACTGTCGTTGCCTACGCTTCCCAGAATCCTGGATGCGTGCAAATGCGTCCGAACAGTGATTTTCTCAAAGATTTAAATACTGATGCTGTGATGTTGCAGCAGTTGAACTTTACTTCTATTTGGACACCTTATGATTTAATGATTATTCCTACGCATAGTTCTAAAATGCCCGTAGGTAAAGAAGTCATCATTCCCGTAGCATTACATTCATGGATGTTGACAGACTCCCGGTGTATAGCATCTGTAGCAGCAGCCTTGGCAGAACCAGTTAAGTCCTATCACCAATCTGCGTATATTCATAGCTACCAAAAATCGCCTCTGGGTGGCGATAATATTTAAACTCCATTAAGTTATAGAACGGATCTTCTAAAAAGAAAGTGCGATGCTCTAAGGGAGAACCAACGAAGCGATTTTTCGGGAGTTCACGAAACAAAAGCTGTTTTTGTTGTGCTTGTTGTAAGAGTTCCTCCCAGTCTGTTTCTTGAGTAAAAATTAAACCAAAGTGCCTGGGATAGATAGTACGCTGAGGTGTTACAGGTTCTTTGGTGAGATGAGCTACTAATTGATGACCATAAAGATTAAGAATCAGGGCTTGGGGGTTTTCACGTCCGGGTATGCAGCCTAAGCCATCAACATAATATGCTTTGGCCTGAGCAATATCGGTGACGGGAAATGCGAGGTGAAATAAAGTTTGATTCATAGGGTTTGGGGAGTAGGGAAAAATGCTGTATTCCTGATGGTAGTTAACTGGAATACAGTTTTAGATTAACTTAACTTATATTCTGGTGACGGTGTTGGGATCAGATGATGCTGTAAAGATTCATAAAACCTCACGAGAAGTGTAAAACCTGAACATAATTTTTTTGCTGTTTTGCCTGTTGATTTCTTTTTCTACCCGTAAAGTGAATATAAACAATGCACTTGAGGGATGAGGGGGTAAAGACAATCAAGCAAATATAGTAGTTTGTCACTGAGTAAGTTACAGAAACGAAAACTTCGAGATATACAGCTTGTAGCTAGTCCAGCAGGATATTCTGAGTTCTGAATGCTAAATTCTGCCGTCAGGTCTAAAATTCGCTATTCTGTTGATATCTTGGCAAAACTACTCTTGGTTCACGGCTGATGTTCTCATTTTTAAACTCTGCCAATCCTTGGTTAGTGGGAGTAGGACTGAACACAATTTTATTGAGTTTAGTATGGTTTGCTCCTAAAAAGCTGCTGACCCCTGCGGGATTACTCCACGCTTGGTTACTGGGCGTATTGATTTGGGGAACTCTAGGTTGGCAGGGATATGTAGTAGTAATGTTCTATTTTTTAGTTGGTTCTGGTGTGACACGCATTGGCATGGCACAAAAAGAAGCGGAAGGCATTGCCGAGAAGCGTTCCGGCGCAAGAGGCCCGGAAAATGTCTGGGGTTCTGCTTTGACTGGCGCGTTGTGTGCTGTAGGATTCGGATTAATTAATGCCGGACTCCTCTTACCCAATCCCCAATCTCCAATTCCCAATCCCCAATCCCTGCTTTTATTAGGCTATGTCGCCAGTTTCAGCACCAAACTGTCTGATACCTGTGCTAGTGAAGTGGGTAAAGCCTATGGTCAACGTACCTTTTTAATTACGACACTGCAACCAGTGCCGAGAGGTACAGAGGGGGCGGTAAGTTTAGAGGGTACTTTAGCGGGTGTGGTGGCTTCAATTGCGATCGCTATTGTAGGTTGGGGTGTCGGTTTGCTACAACCCTTGGGAATTGCTTGGTGTATTTTGGCAGCTTTCATTGCTACCAATTTAGAAAGTGTGATTGGGGCAACTCTGCAAGCTAAATATACTTGGCTGACGAATGAAGTAGTTAATATTATTAACACTTTTATTGGTGCGATCGCCGCTATGTTATTCGCATTTATTTGGATGAGTGTGACTGCATAAGTAGATCAAGGCTAGAGGCTAGTATTTTTTCCTCAGCACTCTTGAATCGTTAATTTTCTTAGCGTTTACCCAATTATTTTGAGAGTCACTTTCGGCTTCATGGCTGAATTTGACTGTTATGCCTATGGCAAAAAATATCAGTCAAAATAGAAAATTGTATTAATAAAACAATTTTTATTGTTAACAGTTGCCATTCCTTATTTTTAGTTTATAAAATTTTAGCTGTTTTTACCAGGTTAGTTCATGGAAACTTTATCATTTTTGAGCATTGATGACCAGCCAATTTCTGTAGAAAAGACAGTAAAATATCTGCAAACTTCAGGGAAACTAGCTCAATTTATTGGTGATGTCCTTCGTCAGTATGTGATTGAGCAAGAAATTAGCACGCGAGATGATATTGAAATTAATCCAGCCGCAACTGAACAGACCGTGATTGATTTTCGCCTAAAAAATCAACTTGCTGACCCCCAAGCTTTTCAAGCATGGCTACAGCAAAATGGTACAGATTACGCAACATTCCACGCATCAATTGCTTTCAACTTTAAGGTAGAAAAACTCAAAACTTTAGTGACAGCAGCGAAACTTTCAGAATATTTTATTGAACGGAAAATCTTTTTAGATCGGGTGGTGATTTCGCGGATTGTTGTTGATAGTCGAGAACTAGCAGAGGAGTTACAAATACAAATCGAAGAAGGAGGAAATTTTGAGCAATTAGCTAAGGAATATTCACTAGCAGACGATCGCATTGTCAACGGCATGATGGGACCAATTAGCCGGGGAACGATGCCAGATGTCTTAAGGGCTGCTATTGATGTTGCCAATCCTGGGCAAGTCGTAGGGCCGATAGAACTCGACGGACGTTATGGTTTGTTTCGCGTAGAACAATTTTTACCAGCGTCTCTAGAAGATACTCAACTAAAACAAGCACTACAAAACGAATTATTTGAAAAATGGCTAGCGGAGAAAATTCAAAAGCTGACAGTCAAATTACAAGTGAGTTAAAACTTCAGGATAATGAATCTCTAAGAAAAAAATTGCTAGCTGCTATACCCTGGAATCAACCACCTCTGAACCTGCTCAATCCTGAGCAAAAATCCCAATTAGAACATCGTTTAGAAACCCGCCAATATCGACTCGGTGAAAAAATTTGGTCAAATGAAACGGGAGGTTATCAGTTTTTTATTATTGCTGGTAAGGTGCGCTTACGGGAAGAAGATACCGGTCAACCTTTAGCAGCCTTACAGGCGGGAGACTGGTTTGGCGATTTACAAAAATTACCAGGGGATTATAAGGCTGTAGCGGCTAGTAAAGAGGTAGTAGTAGTTTGTTGGGATACGAAACTGTGGGCAGAAATATCTACCCCGGAGATCGAAAATTTTTGGTTAAATCCGGTAAAACAGGAAAATCCAGAAATCGCTACTGAGGGGACAGAATACCAGCCTTATGTTTCACAGCAGCCTTTGCCAGAACCGGGAGCAATTCCCCAAACTCCTACGCCAGTTGCCCAAAATTATCCTTTTGTAGCTGGGTGGAATACGGCTGCTGCTTGTTTAACAATGGCAGCCCAACAGTTAGATAACCCTGTCAAACTGGAATGGGTACAACGCCAACTGCGGGGGCAGAACCCGAAGCAGGTGGTAGAAGCAGGGGAAAAGTTGGGTTTAGTGCTGCGGCGGTTGCAAGTCAGTTGGGAAGAATTGCGGCAATTGTCGTTTCCGGCTTTATTACAGTGGCAATCGGACTTACCTGATAAACCTACTTGGGTGGTAGCCTATGGTGTCAAAGGCGATCGCTTAATTATCGCTAATCCCCTCCATCCTGATAGTATTTGTGAAAGTCTGCCCCAATCGGTGGTTGATCAATTCTGGGATGGTAGGTTGTGGCAAGTAGAACTGATATCCCAGCAAGAAAAATTCAACCTGAGTTGGTTTATTCCAGCCGTTTGGAAATACCGGGGACTGTTAGGAGAAGTTTTACTGGCTTCTTTTACCTTGCAGCTATTGGGTTTAGGCACACCACTGATTACCCAGGTGGTGATTGATAAAGTCATGGTGCAAGAGAGTTTACCCACTCTCGATGTCATGGCGATCGCGCTGTTGTTTATCGCTTTATTTGAGTCTATACTCGGAATTCTCCGGCTATTTATCTTTACCCATACAGCCCGGCGCTTAGATTTAAGTTTATCAGCCCAGTTATTTCGCCATCTGATGCGGTTGCCCTTGGCTTATTTTGAGTCACGGCGCGTGGGGGATACCGTCGCCAGAGTCCAAGAACTGGAACAAATTCGCCAGTTTCTTACAGGTACAGCATTAACGGTAATTTTAGATAGCATCTTTGCTGTGGTTTATCTGGCATTGATGTTTTACTACAATATTTCGCTTACCTTTGTGGCGTTGGCAGTGTTGCCATTGTTCGCTACCTTGACGATAGTGGCGACACCGATTTTGCGGAACTGGTTAAACGAAACCTTTAACCGGAGTGCCGATAGTCAGTCATTTTTAGTAGAAACAATCACTGGTATCCATTCTGTCAAAGCCCATGCGGCTGAATCCGTAGCCCGCGATCGCTGGGAAGGGTTATTTGCTAGATTTGTACGTACTGGGTTTAAAGCTTCTACTACTTCCAATATTAGTAGTAATATTGGTGACTTTCTTACTAATTTTTCTTCCCTATTAATCCTTTGGTTTGGCGCAAAATTAGTTATTGAACAAAAGCTGACAGTTGGGCAACTTGTAGCTTTTCAAATGTTATCTGGAAGGGTAACAGGTCCACTGTTGCGCTTAGTCCAATTGTGGCAAAATCTGCAACAAGTTCTACTCTCAGTAGACAGAATTGGCGATATTCTCAACGTCGCCCCAGAAGCCGAAATGGGGACAGGGTTAGTATTACCACCCCTGAAAGGACAAGTTACTTTTGAACAGGTGTTTTTCCGTTATAAAGCTAATACTGAACCTGTGTTAAGGGGCATTTCCTTTCATGTCGAACCAGGACAATTTGTGGGCATTGTCGGACGTAGTGGTTCTGGTAAAAGTACCCTTTCTAAACTATTGCAACGACTGTATCAAATTGAATCAGGACGGATTCTCATTGATGGATTTGATATTAAGAGTGCAGATTTATCTTCACTGCGACAACAAATTGGTGTAGTTCTCCAAGAAGACTTTTTATTTAACGGTTCTATCTTGGAAAATATCACCCTGGGCAATCCCAACATTACTGCTGAACAAGTAGTAGAAGCTGCCAGAATGGCTGTAGCCCATGACTTCATCAGTCAACTACCTTATGGTTACGAAACTAACGTTGGGGAACGGGGTACAGCTTTATCTGGGGGACAAAGACAACGGATTGCTTTGGCAAGGTTGTTTCTCTCGGATGCACCGATTTTAATCTTAGATGAAGCCACCAGTGCCTTAGATAGTGAAACTGAACAGCAGGTATTGCAAAATCTGCAAAAAGTTTCCGCTAACCGGACTGTATTTTTGATTGCTCACCGCTTTGCACCTTTGAAACGAGCAGATCAGATTTTAGTCTTGGAACGCGGTGTCATTGCTGAACATGGTACTCATGCACAATTATTGCAGCAAAAGGGTTTGTACTGGTCACTGTATCAACGCCAGCAAGCAAACGTGTAATATCAGGTTTAGGTTGGGTTGACGGAAGGAGACCCAACACCAATATTCGTCAAGACTTAAGCAAAGATTACCCCACAATACCCTATTTTTGTCATTGCGATCGCACTCCTTTGATCGCAATGAACATAAAGCCTTTGCGATTATGTAATACTGATTCATCAAAACTATGAAACAGATCCAAATCCTGAAACCTCTGTAAAGTCAAGATTTCTCAGAACTTTTAATTTTGAATTTTAAATTGGTATAGGAATCCGCTTTGATTTCTAAAATTATCTGCGTAGCCAGGCAATAGGCAATAGGCAATAGGCAATAGGAAAGGAGAGAGTAGGGGTGTACTGAGTTTTTTTCAGAAATCAAATACGAGTCCTATATAAGTTCTATCTATTTTGGGTTGCGCTGTGATTAACCCAACCTATGTTCAAGAATTTTTATTCTCTCAATATGAAATAAAATCGATAATTTTATCCTCTCAATTGAGGAAAGAGGCTGTGTATTGCTAGCTATTACACAGCTTATATTTGTATTTCCCAATGTATAGATTAAACTCTAATTATCCTTCTAAATTGTTTGTTATCTACTTATGAATTTTACCCCTGACTTACTTATCAGCCAGCTAATAACATATTTATATCAAGTATTTATAAAATTAAAAAAATGTTATTGACAAACTATGAGAATTTGTTCTAACTTCAACTGTATATTATTTCTCTAATTTTGTGGCTCGGCTAAATACTCATATTAAACACGATAATCACAGTCTGGCTGTGTGTAAGTATTTATTACCCTAGGTAAGAATGTGAACTAATATCTGTGTGCTGTTGATATTGTGTTTGAATGTTCAGTTAACACAATTTTTATGTGTTTGCAGGAACTTAGGAAAAAATGTCAAGCTTCAACATTTCTAGAAAGATATCTTTTGTTTTGGGCTTACTGACTTTGGGATTATTGATAGCACCCCAGCCAGCAAAAGCAATTAGCATCATTCCTTTATCTTCTCAAGATGCTGACTCAGATTTTGATGATCACGATTTTAGATCACTAATTCAGCAAAATGTATTTACAGAGTTATTCGTAGCTGAAAGCCGCATCGGTAATAATTCCATTAATATTGCTGAACGAGAGTTAGGTATCAATGACGAAAATGGTACACCTGTTGATGCGGAGAATTTGAATTGGGGTAATGGAAAAACATGGAATTTCAGCCTAGAATACACAGGCAACAAAGTGACTTACCAAGTTTTTGATACATCCCAAAATTTCACCTTAACATCTGAAGAATTTAGTGGTAACGTGAATTCTATGTTTATCCGCACCTTTGCTAATCAAAGGAATAATAGTAATAGTAGTTCCATATCACTGAGTAACCTTAAATTGAATAACATATCTATAGGTAATTTATCTTCTTCAGGTTCAACCATTAGTGATGTTGATTACCTAGCCATTAAAGGTATATCAAATTCTTTTACCCTAACTGGTCAAACACAATTAAGTTGGACAGGTATTGCACCAGGACGTTCTCAATTAGCTGCTCAAATTAAAGTAGGTAACTATACACCAATACCAGAACCTAGCACAATAGGTGTAGTGTTGACAGGTATGATGGCACACGCTTTTGCAATTTATCGAAGGAAATTTACTAATTAAGAGATTTCTGGTAAATATTAATTCCGAGTCTAATAGCGCAAGTCCTATAAAAGAGGACTAAAAGAAAGACTCCATCTAGTCCACTTATAGTGGACTTTTGCTATTAGCCTAGAACTTAAGTTCTAGGCGGGATAAGGGTTCAGCGT
Source organism: Nostoc sp. PCC 7524 (assembly GCF_000316645.1). Lineage (NCBI taxonomy): Bacteria > Bacillati > Cyanobacteriota > Cyanophyceae > Nostocales > Nostocaceae > Nostoc > Nostoc sp. PCC 7524. Next base: position 3,698,752 of record NC_019684.1, on the reverse strand, counting down.
GAAAATGTTGGACTTGACAAATAAATTATTTTCTTTTTTGGTTGCTTTGATTAACTATCTCTGGGGCTAAAGTTTTGACTAACCCAGTCATCGCCATAATTACAGTTGCAACTCCCCCCATCAACAAAGAAGTCAAAATTGCGGCTGCGAGGATGATTTCCGTAGGGCTATAACCATGGCGCATCCAAGCAGAAGGTTGCTCAATAGTTGGCGAAGATGTGGTGATTAACTGGGAGGTTTGGGTAGATGGCTGAGATTTGGTAGCAGTTGCAAGAGTAGTATTCATGGCGTGAACCTCGGTTTGATTAACTGTTTTCATAGTATTTCTGCCCATAAAGCCGGAGATTCCTGAAAAATAGAGACGAAGTAGAAGCAAGGTGTAAGATAAGTAGAATCAAGCAAAGTTTTCTCAGGCTGTGTATGCAATGGGATGAGTTTTTACGACAAGAAGCTGCTACTCATGAGTTATCCCCAGAGCAAACAGCAGCCTTTTTAGCTCGGTTGAAAGTTGAAAACACAGATAAAGGTGAAGCAAAACTAGCAAGCGATATTGATATTGGTGAGGAAGCCTTCACAAAGCGCATGGCGCAGGTGTATAAAATAATAACTTAGCCGGACTTTACGAATCTCAAGGTGAATACAACAAAGCAGAACCCTTATATCAAGAAGCGTTAGAATTACAACGACACAGATTGGGTGAGGAACATCCTAATGTGGCACTCAACCTTAACAATCTGGCTGTACTTTACAACTCCCAAAGAAGACACAGGGAAGCTGAACACCTATTAAAGCAAGCTTTGAATATTTATGAGCAAAATTTAGGATCAAATCATCCTAATACTTTTACTTGTCGTAAAAATTTAGCAGATTTGTGTGAGCGTTTAAACTCACAGCCAGAATAATCAGGTTCATTCTTGAATACGCGATGCTGGTGGCGATGCTTTTCTACATTCAAACACAAACTTTGATGTTCTCATCTCCAACTTTCCTGTTCTGAACTCGAAGTTTCCTGTTGCAAGTGAGAACGTTTGTGTTCCGAACTTGAAGTTCCGCGTTCTGAACTTGAAGTTTTATGCTCTGAACTCAAAGTTTCGTGTTTTGAACTCGAAGTTTCATGTTCTGAACTCAAAGTTTCATGTTCCAAACTAGAATGTTCTTGTTTCAAGTGAGAATGTTCCTGTTTCAAATGAGAATGATATAGGACTCCTATATGATTTTTGTTGGCGTAGCCTGCGCTGGCGCTGCGCGAAGCGCACCACGCAGATAATTTTAGTAATCAAATCGGATTGCTATAGTGTGGTGAGGCTGAACCTAAATCTGATATCAGTTTAATTGTGCCTATATTGGTAATCTTCTAACGCGGAAAGTTTCATTACTTACAGAAATAATTGCACCTAACTCTAAATCTTCCTCACATTCACGTAAAACTTGTGTCAAACGTTCATTGATTGCATCGTAGTTTTCATTACCCAATCTAAACAAAATGACACTGGGTAAATTATCCCCACTAACAGCTAAAAGCTGGGCAAAATCTAAATCTACAGTTAATAAAATTCTTTCTTCTGTACGGGCTTTAATTAAAATCTCATTATCTGGTAGTCTTTGTAAACCTTCATCGCGTCAATGCACCACATCATCACCACGACTACGCAACCAAATTACAGTGCGTGATGAAATTCCCATGTCAGCCAAAAACTTCATAATTAAATTTTAAGCACTTTGGAAGGAATAGACTCGCTCTTGAGTCAACCACGCTGCGTAAAGTAGAGATTGACGAATATCATCTGGTTCTAAATCAGGATATTCTTCTAAAATCTCGTCCATAGCTTTGCCATTAGCTACCAAGTTAACGATAAGAGAAACGGGAATCCGCATCCCACGAATACAGGCTTGTCCAGCCATAATATTACGATCAAAGCTAATTCTATCCAGACCTAACATAAAATTATCTTGTAGTTGTATAGATTGTGATCTGTAGTGTTGTGAAGGTTATTACTCTCTCTAAATTATAGAATGAGGTGCGTGTTTCAGAGACATTGCCTGTGAAGGGTGAGAGATGACTACAGACTGTAAGCTATGCTAAAGCTGACGCTGCGCGAACGTAGAAAAGCGGCTTGTCCTCAGATATCCCTGACAGTGATTGTACTGTTTGCGATCGCTTACGTATTCGTAGTAAATTATCACAGCTAATTTTATACATTAAATGTAGCTCGGTTTAAGCGCAACGTAACCCAATATGAATATCGGCTTGTGGTTATTTGTAGTTGCCATGACAATTTTTTATCCAACATTTTATATAGTCTATTATCTGGATATTTGATGCACATTGTTTGTTTTGAAATGTTGACTTTTTCTAGCTGTTACAACCCTCAAAACAACACTCAAGACAATCAGCATAAAGCCGGAAATTCAGTTTATATCTAATTAGTGGTACTTCTGTATAGATGAAACATAATTAAAGCGAATAAACTATTAAAAGTTATTGAATAAGATTTGGTAAAAAACACAGCATTTTACTAATTTATTTCATAGTAATTATGGGCTAAGAGGGCAAATTTATTCCTTAAAACCTGTGACATAAGGTTTTAAAAATTAATGCTGCCAAAAAACAGACATTCTATTTGAGGAGAAAATACCTATGCCCAATGATGATGTGAGCATAAAATCTAATTCTTTTGACGGGCAAAGTTCTACATATCTCTCCTCATTAGATACTTTTAATACACAGAATAACTATAGTTCACAACTGAATAATCGTAGTAGCTTTGTGGCAGCAACAGATGCTAGTGCTACCGCTACCAGCACTAGCAACTATAACTCCAACAATGGCTTTGGTTTAATTGATGCTTCTAAAGCAGTCTCTGGCGCGATTGGGCAGAGTCCCTTTAGTGATGTTCCCAACCTTGGGGGTAATAATTGGGGATTAGATATGATCAATGCCCCGGCAGTGTGGGGAAATGGATATACAGGCAATGGAATTGTGGTTGCAGTTATTGATACTGGCGTGGACTACAACCACAATGATTTAAGAAATAATATCTGGACTAATAGTGGAGAAATTGCTGGTAATGGCATAGATGATGATGGCAATGGCTATGTAGATGATTTTCAAGGATGGAACTTTGACGGTAACAATAACAACACCCTAGACGATAACGGACATGGTACACACGTTTCTGGGGTTATTGCGGGGGAGAATAATGGTTATGGTGTGACTGGTGTGGCTTACAACGCCAAAATTATGCCTGTGAAAGTTTTGAATAGTTCTGGTTCGGGTTCCTATAGCGCGATCGCAGATGGTATATACTACGCTGTCAATAATGGCGCAAATGTAATTAACCTCAGCTTGGGCGGTGATTTTTCCAGTCGAACTCTCAAATCTGCCATTGAATACGCCAGCAGTAAAGGGGTAATTGTTGTCATGGCAGCAGGCAATGATGGCGGCTCATTACCAGGGTATCCTGCCCGCTATGCTGATAAATCAGGAATCGCTGTTGGTGCTGTAGATAAAAATGCTAATTTTACAGACTTCTCTAACCGTGCTGGTAGCAATGAACTAGCTTATGTCACGGCTCCAGGGAAAAGTATTTATTCCACCATACCCGGTAATGAGTACGCTAATTATAGCGGTACATCTATGGCATCTCCTTTCGTTGCTGGTGTCGTTGCCTTGATGCTCAGTGCTAATCCCACTCTGACTGAAAGTCAAATACGACAAATCATTACAGGCACAGCAGGTAATAACGGTAGCAACAATACACCAACCACAGACTCTGGGTTCAACTTCAATCCTTTTCTCGACGAATTCTTTAAAACTTTCCCGGCAAATAGTCCATTCACCAATAATTTTAGTTTCTACATTAAGTCTTTCCCAGATGGGAACACTATCACAAATAACTCAAGTCTGGGAGGCAATTACACAACAACAACTTCCCAAGTTCAGTTTGCATTCCAGTATTATGACAGCACACCTGTTCACATCTTCGCTAACAGCCCCACCGATATTAATAATGGTGACAATAACCTGGATTTTGGCAGATTAATCCGTGAAATTGTCAAACAATTACAAGACTATCAAAACTTACTACCCTCTAACCCCAGCCTCTAATTTTAACACTTTTTAGCTGCTGCCGGATTCACAAAATCGTGTAAGTCTGCATCCCAAATGCTAATGTAAATTGAATCGCAGTTATTCCGGACAATTTGACCCTTAACTGCACCTACTCTAAAGCTAAAATCAGCTTTCTGACGCTGGTATATTTGTTGCAATCCCTGTTGAATTTTGGCATTAGCTTGTCCATTTAACTTACCATTGAGAGTAGCTTGCATGAGGGGCAAATCTACAGACTGGGCAAAAGATGCCTCAGTTTGCTTTAGCTCTCCCGTATTGCGATCAAATAAGTAACCTAAGTCAATTTGATTGGGAACTAATTGATAAACAACGGCACGGGTATTACCCCATAAACCTCTTAAATCTCTCTTTGGTTTTCCGAGTGTGGCTTCTACTGTGCTTCTTGATGTACCTGTGGGAAATGCTGGAACGCTTTGCCTACTGGTATTTTCTTTTTTTTTCGGGGGTGTGGGGGGTGGTGGTGCTTCCTGTGGAGGTTCTGCAACAGTTGGATTCTCTATTTCTGGTTCTGGTGCTGATGTGGCTTGAGGGGTGGGAGTATTAGCTGCTACGGGTACGTTGTCTGATGTTGATGTTTCTGGAGGATTGTCTTCTACTTCGCGGTTCTGAATCTGCGGTATAGGTGCAGAAGTTACTGGCTGTGGATTGGGGTTAGATGCAATGGGAGATGGGGAAGTAATGGGCGAATTAGTAGGTGCAGGAGTGGTAGCCTGAGACTCTGATGTCGGGAGAGGATTATTAGCAATGGGTGCGGTAGATGGTAATGGACGAGTCAGATTTGATAGTGCTACGCCAGTCATTAAACCACCAACTATTAAACTGGCGAATATCCAAATCGGTTTTTGGGGATTTTTTTGGGGAATTTTGGCAGGTGTCGATATTGCTTGGGTTTGTTGGGTGGCGGGAAAAGTAGCAGTGGCAGTAGATGACTGTATAGGAATACTATCAGCCGCAGATAAAGCATACAGCATTTTATGAGCAGTGCTGAAGCGATCGCCTGCCTGCGGTTTAACTGCCTGAGTCAACACCCTCGCTAAATCAGGGGAAATATGCGGTGCGTGTTGCTGCCAAAGAATCTCTCCAGTTTGGGCATTTGTTGGTAATTCTTCCGGGTTTTTGCCAGTCAACAGATAAATCGCTGTCAAACCTAAGCTATAAATATCTGTAGCGTAGACTGGCCTACCAACGGCTTGTTCACTAGGCATATATCCAGGTGTACCAATCACCATAGAGTGTGTAGGATAACCAGGAGAACCCACCACTGAACGAATTGTTTCTTTAACTGCCCCAAAATCAATTAAAACTGGCTTTAAATCACGGGAACGAAGAATAATGTTATCTGGCTTAATATCGCGGTGAATAATCCCTTTACTGTGGATATAATCCAATACTGATAGCAGACTCAAGACAATTGTCCGGACAACAGTTTCACTCTGATACCCCTTAGTTTCCCACAAATCTCTTAAAGTCTGACCTTGAATCCATTCTTGCACCAAGTAGAACTGCCCATTCTCTAAAAAGTAGGCATAGAGTTTAGGGATTTGATCACTATGTTCACCCAAATACTCTAAAGTTGCAGCTTCTCTCTCAAATCGCTGTTGAATGCTTTGATAAGCCTGGGGATCATTATTAATCGGTTTGAGTTGCTTAATCACACAGCGACGGCGGGAAGGCATATGAGTATCTTCCGCCAAAAAGGTTTCTCCAAACCCACCAGCACTGAGTACCTGAATAACTTGATAGCGATTGTTTAGCAGAATGGATGTCATTAATAGTTCAATATATCCGCCATTTCTCAATTTACCGAAAATTTGGGTTTAAAGTTCCCCGTCCTTCTAGGACGGCTTTCGTGATATGATATCCTTAGCGGTAAAGCGCATCAATAAAAAACGAAGTAGGTCAAGCGGACAACTCCTGATCCGGAACCCTGGTAGTAAAAATCCTAAATCTTGTACAAATTTGGGAGTAGAGCAAAAATTAAAGAAATCGTTTCAAACGCGGTCGGGCAGTCCGTGTGCGCTTGTGGACGTATCCAAACGGGGAGATTTGAATATTTTGTATTCAGGTTTCTAGGGAGGACGGATGAAGCAAGAATCCTTAGCATGACGGCTGAGGAGTGCCAAATCACGATTTGGGGATTGGGGGCTGGGAATTGGGTATTGGGTAGCCAATTTAGTAAAAAAAGTAAGTGTAAAGATGCTTTTGATTCATAATTCCAACAGCATTACTCTTCATCACTGCTGTTGCTAAAATCCACTTTTTCATAAATTTCTGGTAGTGAGATTTGCAAATTAATTGTACTCAGGGACAAGGTAGCAGATTCACTTTCTAATTCAGTAAATAACCATTGATCAGCCGCAGTTTTCACATACTGCATCACATGATATTGATATTGGTCAATTAAAATATATTCCTGAAACTCTGGAATTGAGCGATAGTAATGAAACTTATCTCCTTGGTCATAATTCTTCGTGGATTGAGATAAAACTTCCACAATTAATGATGGATTTGTGACGGTGGTGGTATTAGTTCCTGTATACACTGGTTGACCTTTAATTACCATCACATCAGGATAGGTGTATTGCCGATAACGGGGTAGCCACAAACGCACATCAGCAATGTAAATTTCGTAATCTTGACCCCGTAAAGCATATCTCAAGTACGAGTAAAAGTTACCGGCTATTTTATTATGATTGGTAGTGCCACCTGTCATCGGTATGATTTCTCCATCGCGGTATTCGCTTCTAAATTCGGCTTTTTCTTCTAGTTCTAGGTATTCTTCGGGGGTGTAATAACGTTTTTGGGTTGCGGTTTGCATAACATTTATGACTCTATTGAGATGATGTTGAGTTTGTAGATGTGATTATATGTTAATTATTTATGCCATCCAAAAATCACAGTTGCTTTGAGAATTAGTTTGCTGAACTACCTAAATCATCGCCAGCAGCTGCTACTAGCTACCTAGCACCATTAACAACCCATCTGTTATTCTCAGCATCCCATAACAAATAGAACCGTACAGAAGCAGGTGCTTGTCTACCGTTTTTCATGAAGTATGTTAACCGAGTATTAACTGTAGCTGTTTCTGCATTAGCTTCTTCTAAATTGGCTGCCTCAACAGTGACACTTTCTACCTGCCCTCCCCACCAACCCACGTAAGAAGAATAACCATTGGGGTGAAGCTTGCGATTATTTTGAAAACTAGGAGATAACAGACTCCAAGCTGTCTGATATTCTCCCTGATTGATAGTTGCATAATAATTTTCTACTGCTTGTTCTGGTGAGGGACGATCAACTTCTGGAGTTTCAGGTGATGTAGTCTCTTCTGGTTCTGATGTGCTGGGTTCGGAGTTATCAGCAGTTGAAGAATTAACCGGGTTGCTGACAGGAGGTAAATTTCTGGTGACAGGAGGATTTACCTGTGGTGCAGTATTTTGAGTTGTTTGCTGATTTATGGTTGTTTCAGGCGCTTGTAGCGTGGTTGTTGGTTCTAAATTTCGGCTGGTGTTGCTGTTGATGGTAGATTCATTAGAGGATGTGGTTGACTGTGTTACTGGTTGATTTGGTCTAGTTAAGGCGAAACCAATTAAGACAGATGCACTCACTAAACCCCCAGCAATTAAACTACCAAGTAAGATGCCCCGATTACCATTGTTTTGGCTCATCGGTTGGGGAGATGGGGAAGGGGCTGGACTGACGGCGATGGTATGAGGTGATATTGTCGCAGGTGGTGCTGTTGCTACTGGTGGTTGTTGATAGGGAATTGTGGGAGTTGGTGATTGTTGATAAGCGAGGGTTGGGGGGAAGTTGACTGCACCTGAGAGCAAGGCTTCTAGCATTTCCCTAGCGGTAGCGAAGCGTTCTCTGGGGTGGTAGGCGATCGCCCGATCAATTACAGCTGCTAATGTAGGACTAACACTCAAGGCGTGTGTATGCCACATAATTTCCCCAGTTCTGGGATCTGTCTCTAATTCCTGCGGTTGTTTCCCAGTCAGTAAATAAATTGCTGTGATGCCTAGACTATATAAATCACTAGAATAAACCGGTCTACCTGCCGCTTGTTCACTGGGCATATATCCAGGTGTACCTATCACAATCGAACTGGTAGGATTACCTTGAGAATTTACCACTGTTCCCATAGATTCCCTCACAGCCCCGAAATCAATCAGTACAGGTTTGCCATCCCGATGACGCAAAATGATGTTATCTGGCTTAATATCACGGTGGATGATGCGCTTAGAATGGACGTACTCTAAAACGGGTAATAAGTTAGCTAAAATTTCTCTAACTGCGCTTTCACTAAATACACCTTGCTGGCGAAATTTAACTGTGAGTGTCTCTCCTTCCACCCATTCTTGGACTACATAAAATTGCCCATCAGATTGAAAATAAGCGTATAAAGTCGGTATTTGGTCTGTGTAACTGCCTAAATCTTCTAAGATTGCTGCTTCTCGTTGAAAACGTTCTTGTACTAACTGGTAAATTTCGGGGTTGTTGTGAATTGGTTTGAGTTGTTTAATCACACAACGCCGATGAGATGGCATTTGGATATCTTCAGCAATAAAAGTTTCCCCAAATCCCCCTCCTCCCAAAGTCCGAATTACTCGATAGCGATTGTTTAATAACGTTTCCATAAAGATTTATACCGATTTGTAGTTAAGTGGGAGTGGGAAGTGGGCAGAGGAGATGAGAGAGATGAGAGAGACAAGGGACACAAGGAGGAGAGAGTTTTCCCAATCCCCAATCCCCAATCCCCAATCCCCTCAAGTCCCTAACATTTGCAAGTTATGCAAAGTGGAATAGAGTCCTCCGGTTTTCAACAGTTCCTCATGGCTACCTTGTTCTATTAATTCACCTCGCTTTAATACAAAAATGCGATCTACATTGCGAATTGTAGACAAGCGGTGAGCAATAATAATTGCAGTCCGCCCAATTAATAACTCATTTAATGCTTCTTGTACTAAAGCTTCTGTACCTACATCTAGACTAGCGGTGGCTTCATCCAAGACGAGAATTTGAGGATTACGAATTGCTGCACGGGCAAAGGCTAACAGTTGCTTTTGACCGCTAGAAAGATTTGTCCCTCTTTCTCGGAGTTGGGTATGATAACTTGCAGGTAATTGTGCAATAAAATCGGCAATGTTGGTTTTTTCAGCAGCAGTTTCAATTTCATCTAAGGTATAGTAATCACCCAAGGTAATATTACTTTTCACATCACCAGCAAATACAAAACCTTCTTGTAAGATTACGGACAAATAACGACGTAGTTCGGCTTGGGGTAAATCTCGAATATCTACGCCATCTACTAGAATGCGTCCTTGGGTGGGTTCGTAGAGACGACACAACAGGCGGATAATGGAACTTTTCCCGGCACCTGTCGGCCCTACTAATGCTACTTTTTCGCCAGGATGGATGACAAAATCTAAGTCTTTAATGACGTAATCATCATCTTTGTAGGCAAACCAAACGTGTTCAAAGTGGATTTCTCCTAAACTTGTTGCTGATTTGGTTTCTTGGGATTCTAAACTAGCAATGATTTCGTCGATGTAACCGAATTGCTGATCTAGGAGGGAAAAGCGGGGATTGACGCGATCGCTAATTTCTATCGGTTCATCTAAAATATCGCTCACCCGTTCCATTGCGGTAAAGCCCGCTTGAATGACGGTGAATTTTTCGGCAAAATCCCGTAAAGGATCAAACAATCGCTGGGCATATAAAATAAATGCTGATAAAGTCCCAAAAGTCAAGTTATTTCGCAACAGTAACCAACCACCTAACCATAAAACCCCGGCGATCGCAATTAAGCCAATCCATTCTAAAGTTGCAGAAACAGCAGAATCATAGAAAATAGTTTCATCTGATTGCTGGTTGTAGCGTTGGTTAGTGGCGCGGAATAACTCAGCATTAAACTTTTCTCGCCGGAACAACTGTACAACGTTAATCCCCAGGACATTTTCTTGTAACTGGGAATTTAACAAGGACAGTTCTTCTCTGGCTTTGTAATTAGCTTGGCGATATCGTTGCTGAAAATAAATAATTAACCAAGTCACCGGTAGCAACATCACCAGTAGTAAACAAGCCAGTTGCCACTGAATCGAAAACATTAAACCCAAGATTACCAGCATCGAAAACACATCCGAGACGATGCCGATAGCCCCTGTAGAAAACACATCCCCTAATACTTCCACATCGCTAGTCAGGCGAGTTACCAATTTACCCACAGGTGTGCGATCGAAAAAACGCACTGCCAGAGATGTGACATGATGAAACAAGTCTTGACGAATGGCGGCGGTGATTTTTTGTCCTAACTTCTGTAGTAAGTAACCTTGAATACCAGTCAGGACTAATCGCACCACAATGGTAATCAGCAATAAACCTTCTATGATTTGGAGTCCCTGAAATATGGGACGATTCCTGAGAAACTCGTATGTACTAGGTTCATTGCGAATTAGAGATACAGCCTGTCCAATGAAAAGAGGCTGCACAGCATTAGCTAAAGCAATGGGTAACAGCAGTATCATGGCGATGATCAGCAGTTTGCTGCTACGGCGGGCGTAAGGTACTAGACGAAGAAATAGTCGCCAGTCATTGTTACGCCAACGGTCTTGTTTGTAAGATTTGGGGGATGTTTGATAGATGCTCATAGTACGAGCATTATATTAATTTTTACAATTCTAGAAGCACTTATCTGAAGGTAACATTTGTATCTTTTTTGTAATGCTCTATGGAGAGGGGTTGTTTCCAAACGTCGAACTCGCCCTAAAAAGGGTAAGCAAGGAGCCAGAAAAAATACCTATTGCCCTACCCATCACGTCATCACTTGATTTAACGCGAACAACAATTCATTGACGGTATAGGGTTTAGATAAAAAGCCATCAGCACCAGTGTTGACTATTTCCCCCAGCTTGTTTTTAGAAATCAATCCACTGGTGGCAATGATTTTGACTTCGGAATTAATTTTTTTCAAGGTACGAATAGTAGTTAGTCCATCTAACCCTGGCAGCATGATATTCATTAGCACAGCACTAATTTTATCTGCATACTTGGCATAGATAGCGATCGCTTCCACACCATCACAAGCAACTACGGTTTTGTATTGCTTGCTTTCCAAAGATGTTTGAGTCACTTCTCTGATTGAGGGTTCATCATCCACAATTAAAATTAACTCTCCATTGCCTATGGGTGGCGGTAAATAATCTACCTCTATTTCTGCTGTATCTCCTACCGCCGGCAAGTAAACTTTAAAGGTAGTGCCACGTCCTACTTCACTATCTACATTCACAAAACCACCGTGGCTTTGAATAATGCCAATCACAGTAGACAGCCCTAAACCTGTACCTTGTCCTACTGCTTTGGTAGTAAAGAATGGCTCAAAAATTCTATCTAAGTGTTCTTCAGGAATACCAACTCCTGTATCTGATACTGTAATTACTATGTAAGGCCCCTGTTTAGCTTCCAAGTTCATGCGAGCATAGTTTTCATCAATGAACAAATTTTCGGCTACTATTTTGAGAGTGCCACCATTGGGCATGGCATCACGGGCATTAACACAGAGATTCATGAGTACCTGATGGAGTTGGGTACTATCTCCAGAAACTGTCCACAACTCTTTGGGTATATCTGTCACCACTTCGATAGATTTGGGAAATGTTTCTCGTAAAACTTTGGCTAATTCTACAATGATGTGTCTAAGTTGCAAGGTAATGCGTTTACCTTCTACACCCCTGGCAAAAGACAATACCTGTTTAACTAAATCTGCACCACGTTTAGCATTAATTTCTAAAATTTCTAACAAATGCTGTGTCCGTTCATCAGCATCAGGAAACTTCAGTGGTAGCAATTGCGCTCCTGCCAAAATTGGGGTCAAAATATTGTTGAGATCGTGGGCAATGCCACTAGCTAAAGTGCCAATACTTTCTAAGCGTTGGGTACGAAATAATTGGGCTTCTAAATGTTTTTTCTGAGTAATATCTGTATCCACAGACAGGATTGATTTAGGCTTTCCTTGTTCGTCATGGACTAAACTCCAACGACTAGCCACTACAATTTCTTTACCTTTTTTGGTAACTTTATTTAGCTCTCCTTGCCAGTTACCTTGAGATATCACCTGTAACAATGCGGCTTCAATTTCTGGAGCAGGTTCTGGAAACAAAAGTTCGCTGGCATTTTTACCTATAGCCTCATAAGCCTGCCAGCCATAAAGTTTTTCTGCGCCTTGATTCCAAAACAGAATTTTATTTTCTAAATCACGTACACAAATGGCATCAGTAGTAATATCCAGCAATGCTGCTTGTTCACGGATTTTTGCTTCTGCTAGTTTGCGCTCACTAATATCAATGCTTGCGCCAGTTATGCCCACAATTTCTTGGGATTCATTCCGCAATGGTTCAATAGTTAGATCGTAATATTGCGTCCCTTGAGCAGTAGTAATCGCTACTTCTGCACGAGTACCTATACCTGTGGATAAGACATGATATTTAATCGCCGTGAGACGTTGGGCATCTTCGTAGGAAATCATTTCACAGTCTTGTTTACCCAACATTTCTTCCACTGTCCACCCAGCTAGGGGGTTGTAAACCCAGGTATAACGTAAGTCTCTATCTTGATTAAACACAAAAATTGGGGAGTTTTTTAAGGCTACCCGAAATCTCTCCTCACTGTGGCGCAGGGCATCTTCTATACGTTGACGTTCAATGGCATAGCGCATAGAACGCACCAATAAGTCGCCAGTTACTTGTCCTTTAACTAAATAATCCTGCGCTCCCTCTTGCATCGCCCTGAGCGCCAAGTTTTCATCATCCGTACCAGTCAGCACAATGATAGGAATTGTCTTCGCCTGGCGATTAGCTTTCACAAAAGTTTCTAGTCCTTGGCTATCAGGTAAAGACAGATCTAATAGCATGACATCAAAACTTTGGTTTGCTAACAGATGGAATGCCTCTGATAATTGCTCAACGTTTTCTAGATTTACTCTAGTTGTATTTACCTCGTATAATAACTCCTTGATTAAAAAGACATCACCAGGATTATCTTCTACTAACAAGACTTTTATTGTTTTACCTGCCATAACCTCTACTCCGGTGGCAGCTTGACGATCGCAAACCAAAAGTTTTCTATAGATTGTACAATTCTAACGAACTGGTCAAAATCAACAGGCTTAGTTATGTAACAGTTAGCGGCTAGGTTATACGCTTTCAAGATATCTTCTTCTGCTTGGGAAGTGGTAAGTACAACCACAGGAATCCGTTTAAGATTTTCATCAGTTTTAATTTCAGCTAAGACTTCCCGCCCATCTTTTCTCGGTAAATTTAAATCTAGCAGCACTATGTCAGGATGAGGCACATTGGCGTATTTTTCCTGTTTTCGCAGGAATGCCATTGCCTCTACCCCATCTTCAACCACATTGAGGTGAACTGAGATTTTACTATCTTCTAAGGCAATACGTGTTAGTTGGGCATCTCCTGGATTGTCTTCTACTAACAAAACCTCAATTGGCATAATCACTGCTGTCATATTGACGATGGTTGATTTACTGGCTCTGGGATTGTGAAGTAAAACACCGAGCCTTGACCCGGTTGCGACTCAACCCAGATATGACCGCCGTGGCGTTCTATAATCTTCTTACATATTGCCAGACCAATGCCAGTCCCTGGGTATTTACTTCTGCCATGTAGGCGTTGAAAAATTGCAAAGATACGTTCAGTATATTGCGGTTCTATCCCAATTCCGTTATCGCGGACTGAAAATAGCCATTGGGCTGGGGACTGGGGATTGGGGATTGGGGATTGGGGATTGGGGATTGGGGATTGGGGACTGGGGATTGGGGATTGGGGATTGGGGATTGGGGATTGGGGATTGGGGATTGGGGATTGGGGATTGGGGACTGGGGATTGGGAAGACTCTCTCTTGTCTCCCTTGTCTCCCTCATCTCCTCTGCTCCCCTGCTCCTCTGCTCCCCCTGCTCCCCCTGCTCCCCCTACTCCCAATTCCCTGGCTACGCCGATATGAATTTGGGAAGGGATTTCCCGGCGGAATTTGATGGCGTTAGCAATGAGGTTTTGAAAAACTTGGGTTAGTTGGGTGGGATCGGCGATCACTGTAGGTAAAGTATCATAGGTGATGATTGCACCAGCATCTTCGATGGCAATTTTGAGATTAGCGATCGCTCTGTCTAAAATATCAGCACAATCTACTAACACAAAGGGTTGCCCACGGGTAGTCACCCGTGAATAGTCTAATAAGTCGTTAATTAAGGTTTGCATCCGCCGCGCCCCATCTACGGCATAGCTAATATACTGTTCGGCGTTAGCGTCTAGTTGTTGTTTGTATCTGCGCTCTAATAATTGTAAGTAGCTAGTCACCATCCGTAATGGTTCTTGCAAGTCATGGGAGGCAACATAGGCGAAATTTTCTAATTCTGCATTAGAGCGAGCCAGTTCTTGACTTTGGCGGGTTTGTTGTTCTAATAACTGGGCTTGATATAAAGCTATGCCCATTTGATTGCCTAACTGTTGCAATAAGTCCAACTCAGAGGTTGTCCAATAGCGAGGGGTGGCACACTGATGGGCAATTAGTAAACCCCAAATGCCATCTCCGTTGAGAATGGGGACTACGAGGTTAGCTTTTACACCAAATTGTTGCAAAAATTCCCGATGGCAGTCTAGGATATCTGCTTTTTCAATATCAGGTATTCCACTGACTCTACCTTGGCGATATTTCTCTACATAGTCTTGTTGAAAACACGGATCAACAATATTTTTCCCTAGCACTACAGGCCAGCCAGGTAATACGGCTTCCTGTTCCACGGTTCCTGAACCATCAGCCCACAAGCGAAAAATTAATACTCTGTCTGCTTGCAAAAGTTTTTGGACTTCATTGACTGATGTTTGCAAAATTTCCTCAATTTGCAGCGTTTCCCGAATTTTGAGGGTTATTTCAGCAAATAGTTGCGATCGCAAATTCTGTCTTTTGAATTCTTCTTCTACTTGTTTGCGTTCATGGATATCTGTGTGAGAACCAACCATGCGGACTACATTACCGCTTTCATCCCAAAGTGCCTGTCCTCGATCCAATATCCATTTATAACTTCCATCTTTGCACAATAGGCGATGCTCGGTAATGTAAAACGGTGTCTGTTTAGCAAAATGAGCTTGAATGGCTTGCATTACCTCATCTAAGTCATCTGGATGAACTCGCTTTGACCATTCCTCTATATTGTTAACAATTTCATGGTCTTCATACCCCAACATTTCTTTCCAGCGTGTGGAGAAGAAGACTTCATTGGTTTTAACATTCCAATCCCAAATGCCATCATTATTACCATGTAAGGCTAACTGCCAGCGTGCTTCACTCTCTTGCAGTGCGGTTGCGGTTTGCCGTTTGTCGGTAATATCTTGAAAATAAACAGATAAGCCATCTCTACTTGGGTAGGCATGGACTACAAACCATCTGTTGAGGGATGGTGAAAACTCTTCAAATTCGACGCTGATCTGTTGTGCGATCGCTCTGTGATACTCTCGATAAAATGACGTTTCTCTTGACTCTGGAAACACTTCCCAGATACTTTGACTCAATAACTCAGTTTGGTTTCTCTGTAATAATCTTGCGGCTTGACGATTGATGTAAGTGAATCGCCACTCTTGATCTAGGGCAAAAAACGCATCGGTAATACTTTCTAGTATATTACTAATGCGATCGCTTACCGTCTCCGATTCTAAGCGAGCTGTCTGCTCTTGCTGTATCAGTTGTTCTGTAATCTGTGCTACATCTCTTACACTGCGCCGCAGTTCCAATTGATTGATAACTAAGCGACTTAAAGCTACCAGTGCATCAATTTGTTGTTGACTGAGTTGTTTTGGTTCATGATCAAGCACACAGAGAGTTCCCAATATCTCACCTTGGGGAGTAAAAAGTGGTACACCTGCATAAAACCGCACGTAAGGATATGAGGTTACTACTGCGTTACTAGCCAGGCGATCATCTGCTAAAGCATCGGGAACGACTACAACACCCTGTGTTTCTTGACACAAGTATGAAAAACCCACACCACGGGGCATTTCTGAAACATCTATGCCCAATTTTGCCTTAAACCACTGACGATGTTCATCAATAAAATTGACCAACGCTATGGGCGTACTACAAATAAAAGCAGCCAACTGAGCCAGATTGTCATAGGCTTCTTCGGGTTCAGTGTCCAGAATTTGATACTGGCGCAGAGCTGCAAGTCTCGCCTGTTCCTGTGAAATTGAGTAAAATGTCATAAATTTTTATTAAAAATTTTTCAAAAGTAGACAAAGCAAGCATACTGATGATTTCATGCCCTGCTTAATTATTTTTTACATTTATCAGAACTTTTCTAAATCTTGAGCTTTATATGAGACTTTTTTTAGATTTTTACTAAAAACTTATACAAAATGTTACTAAAATTTCTTTTCCAGGCAGGAAGCGTTACGGCTAATTTCAGTGTATCCAAAATTTCTGAAAAAAGAATAAAACGTAAATGTAGTAAATGTAGGGTGCGTCAGTGCGAGAAAACCTAGCTGTACCAAGAAATTATTCATACTGACGCACCCTAACCAACCATCAATTGCAGATAATGGGTTAGGCAGGTGTCAAAACCGCTTCTCGCAGTTGCTCAACCAATTGATGTAAATTACCCATATTCAGCCGATAACTTAGGGGATGAGCAATCAACCGTGCCGTGCTTTCATACAAAGTAGTAATTTCAATCAAACCGTTTTCGCGTAAAGTCCGCCCTGTAGAGACTAAATCAACAATAGCCTCAGACATCCCTGTAATGGGGCCAAGTTCTACAGAACCGTAAAGCGGTACTATTTCCACAGGTAAATCTAAACTTTGGAAGTATTCACAAGCACAGTTGACATATTTAGAAGCAACCCGACTGTGAGGTGGTAAATCTAAAGGCGATTTGTAGGGACTGGATGCTTTAACAGCTACCGACATTCGACAATAGCCAAACTGCAAATCAACTAAATGGGCAACTTGTGGCTGCTTTTCTTTAAGTACATCGTAACCGATAATACCGATTTGTGCCTGACCATATTCTACATATACAGGCACATCTTGCCCTCTAACTAATAATCCTTTGGCTTTTCCGCTAGCATCAGTAATTTGCAGTTGGCGGTTTCCTGAGTCTAAAAAAGCACTAAAATCCAAGCCCACAGATTGCAGGAGGCGGATGCTATTTTTAAGTAGTTCCCCTTTCGGTAACGCAACAGTTAACATTCTCTTTATTGGTATCCTTGGCTATGGACACTTTATCAATGTCCTTGTCTAAGCAGTTCAATAATATTGAGAATATCTCTATTGCTCACCCAAGCAGCATGAGAATTTTATTAGTTGATGATGAAGTAGAACTTACAGCCCCTTTAAGCCGTGTTTTGACGCGTGAGGGTTACGTCGTAGATGCCGCTTATGATGGTACAAGTGGCAGCGATATGGCACAGTCAGGCGGTTATGACTTGCTGATTTTAGATTGGATGCTACCTGGAAAAACGGGGTTAGAGATTTGTCAAGAATTGCGTCATCAAGGCAAAATTACCCCTGTATTGTTTCTCACTGCCAAAGATACTCTAGATGACAGAGTAGAAGGCTTAGATGCCGGTGCCGATGACTATTTAGTTAAACCTTTTGAACTGCGGGAGTTATTGGCTAGAGTCCGTGCTTTGTTGCGTCGTTCTGGTTCACAAAGTTATGAAGCGACAACGGGAAGATTAACTGTAGCTGATTTAGAACTTGATTATGAGAACCAAGTCGCCTACCGTCAAGGAAGGGTAATTGAACTCTCAGACAAAGAAAGCCAGCTGTTGCAATACTTTATGGAACATACTGGACAGTTACTAACTCATGCCCAAATTATGCAATATCTCTGGCAAGATGAAGAACAGCCAAGTAGTAACGTCATAGCAGCATTAATTCGTCTTCTCCGGCGCAAAATTGAGGTAGGCAAAGAAACACCTTTGATTCATACAGTTTACGGTAAAGGCTATCGCTTCGGGACTGCTTCAGTGGAGTAAAAAGCTATCATATCGTGTTCAGTTAAAGACTGATCAATTGATTAATTTGAATTTGCAATTGTTCACGTAATTGATTGACGCGTTGATAAATTGCTTTCCTGCCTTTGCTGACTTCGTGATCACACTCTGTTTTTGTGTTTACTGCTTCTACTGGCTGAATAAAATAACGCAAGCGAGTTCTCATAGCCCACACCCCCATTGAGGGAAAAAGAATTAGCACCAACATCAAAGGTGATAAGGGACAAAACGGTAATTTGAATAGTGTTTGTAATTTTCTGAGATTGACAGTCCAAGGATGTAAGGATTCGCTACCAATGCAAACGACTGGGAGAATGGGAATATGATAGCGATCGCTCAACTGTAAAAAACTCAGATCAAATTTTTGCAGTTGGTAGCGTTTCCCCCAACCTTTTAACGGCCCGCGTAAACCTTCGGGTGCATATAACAGAATTTTACCTTGGGAAATAGCTTGTTCAAACTCACCTAACTCTGCTCGAACAGCCCCTAAAATCTGCGACCATTTGGGAGGTAGCCACCATACCACCCAAGGATGATCAAATAATGATATCCCCGCTAAAGGTTGTGCTGTCCAACCTCTGGCTTCGCCTAATAAATAACCCAAACAAATAAAGTCCCAAGGAAAACACATCCCTGCATGATTCATCGCCACGATGATTGGTTCTGTTGTAGGTAAATTCTCAACTTGCTGCAATTCCCCACGAAAATAATACTTCACAATGGGAGCTAAAATTTCTTCACGGAATGCCCGTTGATAGTTAGGATTAAATTCTTCAATATCCGTTCTAGGTGAACGACAACCTAAGCGCAACCAGCGACTCAAAAATGCTAGATAAAATCCCCCAGGAATTAAAAATAGTAAATATTCTAGCCAATGCCAACCCTCTGGGTCTGTATGATAATGTTGCCAGTGGCGGTTAAATAAAATTAGCCAACCCGGAGGATACCACAAACAAAACCAGTCAAACCAGCTAAATTGATATTGCTGGATTGAGGGCTTTTCTAGGTGATTATGTATCAGGCTTTCAGAATGTTGATTAACCACAAATACTGAGTAGATAAGATGTAAATTATATTTGGCAAATATCTTATCTTGATCAATTCATGCTGTGTATCTGACTCTGGACGTAAGAATTATTACATGATCATCACAAAATTACTATGAACAAAATCAGAGATGATTTATAAAATCAACCTCAAATTGTAGTGGCGTGCGTTAAAGCACCACAATTATGCGGTGCTTTACGGCTAATTTCTACTCTCTCTTACGCTCAAATCCTTGCATAGCCTGAGAAATTGAATTGAGCTTACTGTTCTTTTGCGCCTACCCTACGGGTTCTGCTGGCAGTATGGGTGAGCTTATTCTTACGAAGCGACCTGAGCAGCCGTCCGAGTCCGTCGCCTTCTACCATCAGCAACTTTCACAGGTGGCTCATCTGGCATTTGCATCAACAAAGTCACAGAAGGCTGACATTGCAATTCCCGACGAATGGAACGGTGCAATTCTCGCTCCAAAGTGCCATGCAAGCCACCCCAATCGACTTCCGGTTGTTCACCTTCCCCAGCAGCGAACTCCGACCAACGCACGGTGAGGATTTCTTCAATACGCTGTTGTACCCATTTCTGTACCAGCGATCGCTCTACACTGGTAACAACACCGCGCAGATGAATTTCTGGCTTGGCCATGAGTTTACCCTGCCAATCGATGGCAGCAGCAATAGTGACAATCCCTTCCTCTGCCATACGCTGGCGTTCTTGTAAAACCTTCGCACTCACCATCCCAGAACTTGTAGTATCCACCAGTTCAATCCCAGATGGCACTTTACCAGCCACCCGAATGGCATCTTCTGTCAGTTCTATGACATCACCATTCTGAATAATCACCATATTTTCTGGAGGTACACCCATACTCTGAGCAGTTTCTGAGTGCTTCACTAACATCCGATGTTCACCGTGAACCGGCACAAAGAATTTGGGGCGAGTCAAGGCAAGCATCAGTTTTTGGTCTTCCTGACAGCCGTGTCCGGAGACGTGGATACCTTTATCGCGTCCATATACGACTTTTGCCCCCTGGATCATCAACTTATCAATGGTATTAACGACAGCAATTGTATTACCGGGAATGGGGTTAGCAGAAAATACAACTGTGTCTCCTTGACGGATTTTAATGTGGGGGTGTTCTTTGTTGGCAATCCGGGTCATGGCTGCCATTGTTTCCCCCTGAGAGCCAGTTGTGAGAATCAGTACATTCTCATCGGGAAGAGAGCGAACCATATGCAGGGGTTGCAGTAGGCTGTCTTCACACTTGACATAACCCAGATTTCGGGCATGGGCAATCAAATTCAACATGGAACGCCCAACCACTGTCACAGTCCGATTATGCTTTTTCGCTAGCTGCAAAATCATATTGATCCGATGCACGCTAGAAGCAAAGGTAGTGACAAATAATCGCCCACTGGCCTGACTAAATACCCGATCTAGGTTGGGATAAACGGAACGTTCGGAAGGAGTGAATCCTGGTACTTCTGAGTTAGTGGAGTCACTCAACAAGCAAAGTACACCTTTTTCACCGTGTTCTGCTAGGCGTTGTAAGTCAAATCTTTCACCATCGACTGGGGTGTGGTCAATTTTAAAATCCCCGGTGTGAATCACCACACCCAAAGGCGTGTGGATGGCGATGGTGAAGCTATCAGCAATGGAGTGGGTGTTGCGGATGTATTCGACAAAGAACGATTTGCCAATCCGCACGACATCACGGGGTAGGACTGTTCTTAATTCTGTGCGATCGCGGACTCCGGCTTCTTCTAATTTCCCCTCTAGCATCGCCATTGCTAGCCTAGGCCCGTAAATTACGGGAATGTCAAATTGTTTGAGGTGAAAAGCAATCCCGCCAATGTGGTCTTCATGACCGTGGGTGACAATCATGCCTTTAATTTTGTGGCGATTTTCCCGCAGATAAGTCGTATCTGGGAGGACGATGTTGACTCCGTGCATGGCTTCTGTCGGGAAGGCCAAACCCGCATCTAATAAGACAATTTCATCATCATATTCAAAAACGCAGGTATTTTTACCAATTTCATGCAAACCACCCAACGGAATAATTTTTAGGGCGGAGTTAGTTTCGTTTTTAGCCATTTTCTCCTGAAGATTTGTTGTTTGTTGTTTGAGAATAAATCGATTGAAAGTTTGTAGGAATGACAAGACAAGCCTGCTATTGGAAAGCAGCCAACTTTTAATTAAATGTGCAGTTTTTGATTCAATAAAAAGGACTTTACATAGAGTAATTTTGTGTATATCTATAAGAGTTTTTAACAGGCGTTATCCGCCTATTACATGATATTGATATACAGTTTTGGCCAACAGTAATTAGCAATTATGATTAAATTAAATCGAGATTTTTCATTACCGCCGCTAATTTTTGGCTAACTTCTGGGTCAGCTTCACATAATGGCGGACGTGTAGAACCAACCTCCCAACCTTGAAGTTTTAGTGCTTGTTTAACGGGAATCGGATTTGTAGTGACAAATAAAGCTTTGAACAATGGGAAGAGTTGGAGATGAATTTCACTGGCAACTGCAACTTGCCCGGACTCAAAAGCTTGAATCATCTGCTGTAGTTGATTACCAACCAGATGAGAAGCTACACTGACTACACCCTTTGCCCCGATCGCTAACAAGGGCAGGGTCAACGAATCATCTCCAGAGTAAATCTGAAACTCTTTCGGTGTCAACCTACGAATTTCGCTGGCTTGATCGATATTACCACTAGCTTCTTTGATACCAACTATATTGTCAATTGCGGCTAACTGTACAACTGTCTCTGGACTGAGATTTTGACCTGTACGGCCGGGGACGTTGTACAACAATAGCGGTAGTTCGGGACAGGACTCAGCTATTGCCTGAAAGTGTCGGTACAAACCTGCTTGTGGTGGTTTGTTGTAGTAGGGGACAACTTGTAATGTACCATGTACACCTATTTTAACTGCCTTTTGGGTTGCTGCGATCGCTTCTTTGGTGGAATTTGAACCACATCCTGCTATGACTTTGGCTTTGCCTGCGACTGCCTGCAATACTTCCACAAATAACTGGTATTCTTCGTCCCAACTTAAGGTAGGAGACTCACCAGTTGTGCCGCACACCACCAAGGTGTCTGTACCGTTATCAGCTAGATGTGCTGCTAGTTCTGCCGCTAAAGCATAGTCTACACCACCGTCTGCTTTAAACGGTGTAATCATAGCGGTTAAAACTCTGCCAAAATCTCCCACCCTCTTTTTACTCCTCAATTACCTTTTTGTTTTTTTGTCTTGGTGGTTTTCATTGTAATAACTTATTTGCGAGTTGCTTACAAGATTAGTAGTAACGAGTGCTGTTAGCGGCTCAGAAGTTAATAGGTAGTAATTCTTTTGCCTTAAACCCCTATACCCCTACTCCCCACTCCCTCCTAAGAAACGTATGCCTTTGCAGGTTGGAGTAAGTTTTTCTCTACTAACAACTCGGCTATCTGCACTGCATTCAAGGCTGCGCCTTTGCGAATTTGATCACCGCACAGCCAAAGTTCTAAACCACAGGGATGAGAAATATCTTGGCGGATTCTACCCACTAAAACTTCATCGCGGCCACTAGCTTCTATTGGCATGGGGAAGTAATTTCTGCCCCAATCTTCTAATAATTTCACTCCAGGGGCTTGGCTTAAAATTTCTCTGGCTGCGTCTGGGGAAAATGGTTCAGCAAACTCTAGATTAATGGCTTCTGAATGGGCGCGGAGTACGGGAACCCGTACACAAGTAGCTGTAATTCTAATTTGTTGTGTACCAAAAATTTTGCGGGTTTCGTTGACCATTTTCATTTCTTCCTCACAATACCCGGAATCGGTCATGGGGGAATTATGGGGAAATAAATTAAATGCCAAGGGATAGGGCAAGACTTCGGCGACTGGTGGCTGCCCCTGTAAAATGGCGCTACTTTGGGTTTTGACTTCTTCCATGGCTTTGGCACCCGCACCACTAGCAGATTGATAGGTAGCGGCGACAATCCTTTGCACTGGTTTGACTTGGTGTAAAGGCCAGACTGCCAATGTCATTAAAATTGTGGTGCAGTTGGGATTGGCGATAATCCCTTGATGGTTAGCTGCGGCTTGGGGATTCACCTCTGGGACTACCAGGGGAACTTCGGGGTTCATCCTAAAGGCGCTGGAGTTGTCGATGACGACTGCGCCCTTTTCTACAGCTACTGCTGCCCAAGTTTTGGATGTAGAACCACCCGCACTAGCGAGGACGATATCCACATTTTCAAAAGCGCGATCGCTGACTGGTTCTATGGGGATATCTTCACCTTTAAAGGGGAGCGATCGCCCCACACTTCTGGCTGATGCCAATAACTTTAAATCAGCCACCGGAAAATTCCGGCTTTCTAGTAATTCCAGCAACTCTGTACCTACAGCACCAGTTGCCCCTAAAATAGCTACACGATACGATTTTGACAAACTAACTTCCTCCTTTAAGAGGTTATAGATCATTAATTTTTGAGCAAGACTTACAATTTATCCACTAAATAGCAATAACTGAGTTTAAATAATTTTTTATTTTGTTATCTTCTTCTTTTTTGCCACCACGCTGTTTTTTCGGTACTTAAATGTATTAATGCCGGATTTTACAATATATCTTTAGTTTAATTTACCATTAGATTAAAAAAATTATATGTATTATACAACAACCAGCTATCAGTAGAAAATCAATTAAGTGATGTGTTTACGCCTAATGGCAAAATTCCCATGTTATGAATCATTGAAGAAGTCAGGAGGCATACTTGGGAAATTGAAACATCTGAGTGGGGTATGGGGAGAAGAAAAATTAAGTCAGTCCCGATGAAGCAAGTTTCACAGTCAAACATGAAAGATGTCTTTCTCCCCCTGCCTCCCCTGCTCCCCCTGCTCTTTCAAGTCAGGGGGTACGGTGCAACAGAGGAGGACTTTCCCCATTTCTCCCTACTCCCTGCTCCCCAACTTCGTTAAGAGTCGCCTGTTTAATCAGTAAAGTTATATCGGTAATACTGTCAAGACCTTTGCCATTAGCAGTAAACTGGATCTTTACGCTAGGCAGGACATATGCCTTGTAGACACCTCCCATTTTAAACCAAGAGACATTAACCGAATAGAAGCGAGCGATCGCCTCTTGTATGTACTTGGAGTCACAAACACCAGAAAATTAGAGACGAAGCATGAAAGTTACCCAGGAAAAACTTCCCGCCAGCCAAATTGGGCTGGAAATAGAGATAACACCAGAAATTACTCAGAAAACTTACGAACAGGTTATTAAAAACTTAGCAGGTACAGTCAATATTCCTGGGTTTCGTAAAGGCAAAGTACCTAGGCAGATATTGGTACAGCGTTTAGGCATTACTCGCATTAAAGCCGCAGCACTAGAAGAACTCATTCAAGATGGCATTGAGCAAGCCGTCAAGCAGGAATCTATTCAGGCAATTGGTCAACCCCGCTTGCGCTCTGACTTTGATGATTTAATCAATAACTACGAACCAGGCCAACCCCTGACTTTTGCAGCTGCTGTTGATGTATCACCAGAAGTGAATTTAGTGCAGTACACAGGGTTGCAAGCTCAAGCCGAAGAAATCAAGCATGATCCCAATCGGGTGGATGAAGTTCTAGAACAAGAACGTCAGCAAATGGCAACCTTGATTCCCGTAGAAGGACGTGCAGCTCAAATTGGTGATGTAGCTGTAGTTGATTTTAAAGGTGTCATAGCCAAAGCCGAAGGAGATG
This sequence comes from Nostoc sp. PCC 7524, assembly GCF_000316645.1. NCBI lineage: Bacteria > Bacillati > Cyanobacteriota > Cyanophyceae > Nostocales > Nostocaceae > Nostoc > Nostoc sp. PCC 7524. Next base: position 3,673,792 of record NC_019684.1, on the reverse strand, counting down.
ACGAAACAGCAGAACCAGAACCAATTCCAGGTGGTGAAGCTAGCGATTTTCAGGTGGAATTGCAGGAAGATAAATTTATTCCTGGTTTTGTGTCTGGCATAGTGGGGATGAACCCTGGAGAAACCAAAGAAGTTGCCGCTCAGTTCCCAGATCCCTACGTTAACGAAGAGTTAGCAGGGAAACCGGCAATTTTTACGGTGACACTCAAAGAAATTAAAGAAAAAGAACTGCCGGCATTAGATGATGATTTCGCCCAAGAAGTCAGCGACTTTGACACCTTAGAAGCTCTGCGTGGATCTTTAGAAGAGCGGTATCAAAAAGAAGCTGAGGAGAAAACCAAAGCCAACCAGCAAGAGGCTTTATTAGCAGAATTACTGAAACACATAGAAGTCGATTTACCTGCCACCCTCATTGATCAAGAAATCGACACGATGCTCACACAAACAGCAATTAAGCTGTCGCAGCAAGGGCTGGATGTGAGAAAGTTATTTACCGAAGATATTATTCCGCAATTACGGGAGCGATCGCGCGATGAAGCCATTGAACGCCTGAAGCGGTCTTTGGCTTTACAAGAAGTTGCTAAACGTGAGTCAATTGAAACCACCCCAGAAGAAATTCAAGCCAGAGTCACAGAACTGTTGGAACAGTATCCAGAGGAAGATATTGACGAAGACAGACTGCGCTCAGTCGTAGAAAACGAACTATTGACCGAAAAGATCATCAATTGGCTGTTAGAGCATTCCACCGTCGAACTTGTACCAGAAGGTTCATTACAAAGCCCAGAGGAAGAGTCAGAGACAACTGCACCTGAGACTGAGGCACAAACACCAGAAGTTGCCACAGAATCAACAGCAGGGGAATAAAATTTTCCACAAAAGCTGATTTTGCGGTTATAAATGCTGAGTATATGAGTCACAAAACTTTGTACTCAACACTCAGCAATCATCAACTCCAATTATTTAAGAAATACAGGGAGTGGAGAGTACGGATGTAGGGGTGTAGGATGTAGCTGGCTTTTCTGCGAAGGAGATTATATTCCCAATGCCCTGTGTAGTGATGCCGTATTTATTTCATGATCTTCTTTGCCTGATCCTGTGTTATACGAGAAGAATATAGATGAGGCATAATGGTTAACACATAGGTAAATTCAAAATTCCATCTATGAATTTAGCGCAGCCACAGCTGCCAAAATATCTGTACCAACTATCTTTTAACTGTTCTCCTATGCTTGTATCGCAGTCGGCAAACTACACCATTAGCAATTCCAGTCCAATCGGAATCTACTCCCATTTGAACGGTATCAGCAATATTGTGCCAATGGTAGTAGAACAATCAGGTATGGGTGAAAGGGCTTTTGATATCTACTCCCGCCTACTGCGAGAGCGGATTATATTTTTGGGAACTCCCATCGACGATGCCGTAGCCAATACCATTGTTGCCCAGTTGTTATTCCTGGATGCCGAAGACTCGGAAAAAGACATCCAACTGTACATCAACTCCCCTGGCGGCTCTGTCTACGCAGGCATGGCAATCTATGATACAATTCAACAGATACGTCCCGATGTTGTTACTATATGTTTTGGATTAGCCGCAAGCATGGGGGCGTTTTTACTAACAGCCGGAACACCAGGTAAGCGTATGTCTCTACCCGATTCCCGCATTATGATTCACCAACCCCTAGGCGGCGCTCAAGGTCAAGCAATTGACATAGAAATCCAAGCTAGGGAAATTCTGTACATTAAAGCTCAGTTGAATCAGTTATTAGCTAAACACACTGGTCAACCTTTAGAAAGAATCGAAACTGATACTGATCGCGACTTCTTTATGTCCGCAGAAGAGGCAAAGAGTTACGGTTTGATCGATCAAGTTATCTCCAGACAAAATCTCCCCACTGCTGGGGAAAATGTCACTGTTGTGAAATAAGAGGCTGGTATGTCTAAGTACGACTCCCATTTGAAATGTTCGTTTTGTGGCAAGTCTCAAGAGCAGGTGCGTAAATTGATCGCAGGGCCGGGAGTCTACATCTGCGATGAATGCGTTGACTTGTGTAATGAAATACTAGATGAGGAGTTACTAGATACAAATGGTGCGGCGGCACAACCAGCACCAAAGTCAGAACCCCCACAAAAACGCCGCACCCGCTCTTCCAGTCTCTCCCTGACCCAAATACCCAAACCCAGAGAGATTAAAAAATACCTAGACGAACACGTCATAGGGCAAGATGAAGCCAAAAAAGTCTTGTCAGTGGCGGTTTATAACCATTACAAACGGCTAGCACTTTTGCAGTCTAAGGGTAGTGGGAAAAATGGTGCTGATGATGCCGTAGAACTGCAAAAATCCAATATCTTGTTAATTGGCCCTACTGGTTGTGGCAAAACGCTCCTAGCCCAAACCCTTGCCAAAATTCTGGATGTTCCCTTTGCGGTTGCAGATGCCACAACACTGACAGAAGCAGGGTATGTAGGGGAAGATGTAGAAAACATTCTACTACGATTGCTGCAAGTAGCTGATTTGGATGTAGAAGAAGCACAACGAGGCATTATCTACATCGACGAAATTGATAAAATTGCCCGCAAGAGCGAAAACCCCTCAATTACTAGAGATGTTTCCGGTGAAGGTGTACAGCAAGCCTTGCTGAAGATGCTAGAAGGCACAATCGCCAACGTTCCACCCCAAGGGGGACGCAAGCACCCATATCAAGACTGCATTCAAATTGATACCAGCAACATTCTGTTTATTTGCGGTGGAGCCTTTGTTGGCTTAGAGAAGGTGGTAGAGCAGAGAGGAGGCAAAAAGTCAATCGGCTTTGTGCAACCTGGGGACGGGCAATCAAAAGAAAAGCGGGCAGCAGATGTACTGCGTCATCTCGAACCAGATGATTTAGTGAAATTTGGTATGATTCCCGAATTTATCGGGCGTGTACCAATGGTAGCAGTGGTAGATCCCCTAGATGAAGAAGCTTTAATGGCAATTCTCACCCAACCACGTAGCGCCTTAGTCAAGCAGTACCAAAAACTGCTGAAGATGGATAACGTCCAATTAGACTTTAAACCAGAAGCGTTGCGAGCGATCGCGCAAGAAGCCTACCGGCGGAAAACTGGTGCGAGGGCATTACGGGGAATTGTCGAAGAACTCATGCTAGATGTGATGTACGAGTTGCCATCTCGTAAAGATGTGACTCGCTGCACCGTCACACGGGAAATGGTTGAGAAGCGTTCCACAGCAGAACTGCTAGTACATCCATCTTCACTACCCAAACCAGAATCAGCTTAGTAGTCAATAGTCAATAGTTATTAGTTAATAGGCTATTGACTAATAACCATTGACTTTGGACTGTTGACTTTGGACTGTTGACTAATGCCTTATATTACTATTCGTGGCGTTGAGCATTATTACGAGTGGGTGAAACAACCATCTAGTGGTTTGGCAAAGCCTGTGATGGTTTTCATTCATGGTTGGGCGGGTTCAGCTAGGTACTGGAGAAGTACAGCCAATGCTTTACTAGATGAATTTGATTGTCTACTCTACGATTTACGGGGGTTTGGGCGTTCCAAGGGCAAACCAACTGTCGTCCAAGCTAGTGAGTCGGTGGTTGAGTCGCAATCAAACCCAGAAAAAACTCAGGCAATTCAAGAGTTAACTTATGAGCTAGAAGAATACGCTGAAGATTTGGCGGTTCTGCTCGATGAATTGCAGCTCCAGCCTGTTTATGTAAATGCTCACTCAATGGGCGCTTCTGTTGCGACTTTGTTTTTTAACCGCTATCCCCAACGAGTGGAACGGGGGATTTTGACCTGTAGTGGCATTTTTGAGTACGATGAAAAAGCCTTTGCAGCTTTTCATAAATTTGGTGGTTATGTTGTGAAATTCCGTCCCAAATGGTTAGGGAAAATACCATTTGTTGACAGGATGTTTATGGCGAGATTTTTACATCGTCCTATACCAAGATTTGAGCGTCAGGCTTTTTTACAAGATTTTCTGGAAGCAGATTACGATGCGGCGTTAGGTACTATTTTTACTTCAGTAAGTAAAGCGCAGGCGGAATTGATGCCGCAGGAGTTTGCTAAGTTGCAAGTGCCAACTCTCATAGTGGCTGGGGAATATGACCAGATTATTCCGGCTGAAATGGGGCGACAAGCCGCAGCTTTAAATGAAAAGGTGGAGTTTGTGATGATTCCTGATACGGCTCATTTTCCGATGTTGGAGGATGCGGCTACTTATTTGCGGCAGGTGCGGGAGTTTTTGCAAGTTCCGATAGCGGAGTTGCAAGTGGGTTAGGTTTGAAACGCATACCGCCAAAGGCGGAACCCGCAGGGTAGGGGCGCGGAGTTTTTTTGAGAGGTTAAGGGTTGAGTCGGAAGGGTTGGTTATAGTTTTCTTGGAAGCATACTTGGTTGATGGGGAAGCGTCCGCCATATTCTTTGAAGGGTTCGGTGGCGTAGCCTAGGGCTAGTAAGCAGCAAATATCGACTTCTTCGGGGATTTGAAATGCTTGTTTGACTTGCTGGCTATCAAATCCTTCCATTGGGCAGCTATCAACACCAAAGCTTTTAGCCACAATCATCATATAAGCTACAGCTATCATGGTGTGGCGATTTGTCCAGGCTTCTATTGTCTCGAAACTGGGATGGTTGGTGAAGAATTCGGGTATGTTAGAACGCATATAGTTGGCGTAGCTGGGTGTCATAATTCCCTGTTCTTCGCCTAGTTGGATGACGGAGGTAATATTTTCCATCTGTTTTACCCGTCTGTCACCACAACAAATTAGGACAACGGGTGCTTCACCTACTTGGCGTTGATTAAAGGCGCAGGCTTGGAGTTTGTCTTTATTTCGTTGTTCTTGAACTACGATAAATCTCCAAGGCTGGAGGTTAAAACCAGATGGTGCTTGTATTCCTAGCTCTAAAATTTCTTGTAATATCGCTTCGGGTATGACATTACTTTTAAAGGCTCTAGCAGCACGGCGTTGTTTGATAGCTTCTACCAAACCCACATAAGGGTGCATTTCTACAATCATGGGTTTTTAGTCATGGATTTCTTTGATATTTTCCCATTTTCGTTTGTCTTTTACCCTCTATCTATGGGTTAAATAGCAGTGATATTAATGCCGTAAACAAAGTTTGTGTGATAACCGTAAACTATTGTTTTCCTAATTATTTCTTGAATTCTGTATAAATTCATGAGCCATATAAGAGAATGCCAATAAAATGTCAATTGATATTGATTAATGACTTGTGGCAAATCTAATAAATTATTAAACATAATAAAATTTAAATCTTTCATCATTTTGATGACAATTTGATTAGCACTATTTGTAAATACATTCTTGTTACGTCTGACTGCATCTTGATATGATTCATAAAACAAGAGTTTACCAATACCTCTGCCTCGAAAATCTTTAAATACAAATAATGCTGCTATTTTATTCCAATGTTCATGAAAGTCATAATTTAAACAGGCTCCTAGCATTTTACCATCTTCATTTTCCGCAACTATGATGTGTTCTGCCGCCATCCATTCCGTTAAAGCATAACCCATAATATTAGGTGTTAGCTTGATTTCTCTAATCAGTAACTCTGCTTCTGATTGGGTAATTTTTCTTTTAACAATTTTGATCATAATATTAAAGTGCTTGAGAACTAGATTTTAAATATTATGTAAATAATATGTAAACAACAAATTACGCAGATTATACGGAATAAAACATTTGATATTAAAAGCTTCTTTAATAAATTAACCGTATTATATTGATTTTCAATTTCAGTGAAATCAAAATTGAGTTTGAATAAAACACCAATAGTCTCCGCCAAATTTTTCTGATATGCTAATAATCCCCAGAGAATCAACACGATTGCAGGAGTCATAAAGCCAAAAATACAAAATAATTGTGTCCAGAGATACGCACTATTTGACAATGTGCTTCTACTGAAAGTTGCATCAAAATAAATCAAAATTAAAATACCTAAAAGTAAGTTGATAGGGCGTTGGATTTTTTCATGGAAATCCCAGTATATTTGTTTTAATTCTTGAATGATTTCATTTTTATCAGCAACAGAAGTTGGAACAGATGCCTTTTTAATTTTATTGGTGACTTGAGTCAGATATTTGTGATATTTCTTGATTTTTATACTGAGCTTACTACAATCTTGGATAACAACGTGTATACTTAAACCAGATAATGGAATACCTATAATAATAAAGTTAATAAAAGAGTAAGGAAAATACCAAAGATAAGGTAGTAGGTATTGGTGAAAATATTCACGAGATGTGACTTGATTATTTCCCAACAGTTGATGTGGCCCATACCATAAATGATGGAAGAGCAACATTAATAAAAATACAAATCCTACAATGCAGGTAGTTCTCCGTCTCAAATAAAATTTTTTATCTAGAATCAATTGAATAGTTTCTTCACTAAATTCCGAACAAATCACATAAACTTCTAATGTTAATAAGAAACAGACACGTATACACTCAAGTATAGCTCCTATATTACTACTATTATATGCTTGATTCCAAGGTTTACTTTCAACAACAATATATGAAAAACCCAGTGAAATTAAACTGATGACAGCCAAAATAATTGCTATGGGAACTAGCAAACTATAGTTTAAAATTCTTACACTTTTAAATTCAGAAGTAGTATCTACAGGTTGTGGGAGTGTAGCTAGATTTTTTTCAACCCACTCTTGGTTAAAGACATTTTGATATATTTGGTTGCAAACTTTTAGCTTGCCTTGGTATTTGACTACTAAGCCAGATAAGCGTAATGCTATTTGTTCAGAATCATCACTAGCATCAATCTGACCATACTGTAATATTTGATTATAAACTTTTAGCCTATTATATGCTAGATGCTGATCAAAAAGTAAGCGATTTCTAATTGTTCTTAAATGCTCTGGATCATCGTAAAATTCCCAATTTTTAATTATATAATTTTGAACTAATGTATCGATATTAGGCTGGCTACTTTCTTGCTTTTCCACAATCAGCTTGCATAATTTCTGTGTGAGAAATGGTTGTCCACCAGTCCAAGATAATATCTCTTGTAAAACCTTTTCAGGCGCATCTACTTTTTGGGCTAATCCTTTAGTTAATGATGGCTTGGCTTCTTCTAGACTAAATCCAGATAACTCAATAGTCCTGCCGATATTAAAAGGTATTCCCTGTTTATCTTTCAAATCTGATGGTGTGACTACCCCTAAAAGACAAAATGTTAGTCCTTTATATTTGGGTTTGTCTGCGCGTTGATTATAACAAGCACGAATAAATTCTAAAAATTCATCTTTAGTTTCTCTATTGATTAAGTTATCAATTTCATCAATAAAAATAACAATATTTTGAGATGCTTCTGTCAACAATACCTTATCAATAAATTGGCTCAGTCGTTGCAATGGTGACAAAACTTGATGTTGTTGCCACCATTCATAAAATCTAGATACATCATCTAGAAAACCAGACCATAATTCAAAAGTAATACCTGCATAAAAACTCTCGGCAGTATGATCAGAACTGCCTATTGTTGTCATGTCAATTGACGTACAATTGATACCTTCCTCTTCCAGCTTTTTTCTGATTTGAACTCGCAAGCTAGATTTTCCCATTTGTCGGGAATTAAATACACAACAAAAATCTCCGTTTTTTAAGCTTGTATATAATTCTTCATCTGCTTGTCGCTTTACATAGCTGGGATGCTCTGGGGATAAACTACCACCAACTTTGTAATAATTGAAAGCTGACTTAAATGATGTGTCATAATTCATAAATTATAGATTTATATAAATTCAATCAGTAAGTTGGAATTTATTAATCTCCCAGGCGTTCTTGAAAATACTGTCGGTATAACTTACAGCGTGGTATGACTTGATTACTTTGCCATTTAATTAATCCCATGCTGTACAATTGATAGCCTAATATTGAGTCTAATGGTGCTGCGTCAATTGTGCTAATCACTTGCTTGAACGCTGCTGCTAGTTTTTCATTCTCTCGGAGAATTCCGAGGTGTCGGCGCAAATGTTGGCTATAAATTCCCGCGTCGCTAGGAGCATCTTGCAACAATTGTTGTAAACTTCCCCATTTTCCTGGAGATGATTGAGCGAGATGATAAAGTGCTAATCGCACTAGATAAGGATGTCCTCCTACCATAGCCATCAATTGCTGTACTAAATCATCATCCCCATCAAGTTGATGTCGCTGTGCTAAATCCTTGACTTGGGTGGGGGTAAACTCTGTCAACTCTATTGCTTCCCCAATATTAAACGGCGAATGATTGATATCTAATGGCCCATAATTTTCGGTGGAATGTACTACCATCAGTCGCAGTTGCTTCCAGATATTTCGGTTATTCGCTTCTTCGTGACAAGTTCGCAGTAGTCCAAAAAAGCCTTGAGAAACTTCAGGGTAACGAAAAACTCGGTCTACTTCATCACAAGCCAAGACTAAGGGGGTGTCTATTTGTGGAAATACATAGTCTTGCAAGTAAGTTTTACAGCTAATTTTACTACCGATGGGCTGCTTCCAAAAATCATTGATGCGATCGCCTATATTTAACTCTAGGCTGATATATGCACAAAACCAACGCAAAAACCTATCTAAGTTACTAAAGTTTACTTCATCTACATCTTGGAGGTTTAAGCGGACTGTGCGATAACCATAGTTACGTGCTTGCGCGAGAATTCTATCCAGTAGGGAAGTTTTACCCATTTGCCTTGGTGCTTTGATGCGGATGAGTGCAGCTGGTTGGGTAATGGTTTCATAGCAGAAAGACTCTATAGTGTAATGCAGAGATTCTAGGGAATAGCGTTCTATATAAAGAGGAGAATTAAGCGGGACTGGATCATGGGGAAGCTCTAGCCTGTTAATAGGTGGCAGTATTGGTAGTGATTGTCGCTTTTCTCTGGCGCGATTTAGTGCTTGACGGAAATTATTTTTACTCACAGGTTCGCCGATAATTTCTGTAAGTTTTTTCCATAATTTAGCCCCCACATCATTTTGAATATATGTATTAGCTAAATTTAATTCTCTGGCAATATCATCATATTTTTTCCCCTCCCAACTACCTTTTAATACCTGAACTTCTACATCAGTCAGATACTTTTGAGTAGATTCAAATACGATGGTATCAACTAATTTTTTAATCTCCCCCCAAGGAATTTTAGCTTTGGAGTCCATAGGTAATATATCAAGATAAATATGGATAATCTTACCGCAATTTGAAAGCAACAGATCCCCTATGTCTTTGAGATGTAGGGTATCTGAGTATCTGCCATGCACCTTTGCACCTTACTTTTCCCTACCTTGTTCTGATTTGAGGCTGAGAAAGTTCATATTCAATTCAAAATTTCCCTACTTTTTCGTGTTGGGATCTCAAATACTTTCAGACATAATAACAACAAGAAATCTAGGGATATTAAACAAGAAACTTAACAAGCGGAGAAATTACCCTTGCTTCTTCTTGGTTTAAACACCAATTAATATGAACTGAGAGACGATTTATGCTATTTGCATTATCAATTATTAAAAACGCCGTTCATGGTGGGGATGAAGACGAGGATGATGATCCAACCGTTCCACCCAGTTAACCACGTTAAAGGTTCGTAGTGAGGACTTTAGTCCTCAAATAAGTCAGAACTTACGCAGGTGTCACACTCAACCTATCTTGTAGGGTGCGTCAGATACCAAAAATCTGTTGAGAATAGCGAAAACCTCAAATCTGACGCACCTTACGAATGTGCCAGTTGCGTAAGTTCTATAAGTAACACAACTTGATCATGGGGTGCGTTACGGCAATTTATACTGTTGCTCATACTCAAATCATGACAATGCCGTAACACACCCTACTGAATATTTACTCTAGCCCTCAAATAAGTCAAATAAGGACTAAAGTCCTTACTACAAACTCAATTAAGAGTGTATCTTGCAATCTTTGTAATTTGAGATATTGACAGTTCTCATGGCATTCAGTTTCCAAATCTCTAATTCTGGTAACTTCCAACGGACTCTATTTAATTGCTGATCATGGGAGTAAGATTCCAGGAAATTCTGCCATGATGATATAGCGCCTTCTTGATTTCCCTCTGCTTCTTGGACTTGTGCTAATAAAGCATAAGCTGGAGCATAATCTATTTCTAATTCCAAAGATGTGAGTAAATGCTGTTTGGCTGGTGCATAACAATTTTGCTGAAAATATGCCCAACCTAGATTTTTATATAATGCGGCTTTAACGGTATTATCTTTTACCCTTGATAAAATTGGTTCAATCAGTTCTATAGCAGCAATATTATTTCCTTGGATAATTTCCAACCGAGCTAAATTATTCATCGCCGCATCTGCTGCTCGATTTTGATATTGCATGGCAATTTTATAATGTTCACAAGCCTGATGACGATTATCTAATTTTTCATAAGTTGCTCCTAAGTTGTAGTGAGCAGAAGCAAAATCTGGTTTTAATTCCACAGCCATTTTTAGATAGGATAATGCGGTATTAAAATCGCTATTGAGATAGTGTTGATATCCTATTTTATTAAGAGCTTTAGGCATTTGCTTTTTCTCCTGTTCATTGAAGTTAAACCGCAGTAGAAATTTGCTAAACTCTTCATTGATAGGTTGGTGCGTTGACAGCAATTGCAAGATAAATTCCGTCACGTTAGCATCATCAGTCTCTTCAGGTTCAGCTACAGTTACTTGATATGTAACTTGTGGATGATGCTCACTTAATAAGTCAGGTTTGTGTTTAGCGACGAGTGTCACTAGCTCTGAACGTTTATAGCGGCGACTGTCAGAATGTTCATTGTTCAGTCCAAATTCCTGACATATCCTCTCAATAAATTTTCTGACGCTAGCTTCGCCAATATTCATAGCGGCTGCGATGTCTGCATCTGTCTCGCCAGCCAGTATCCTGTGCAACACTTCTTTTCGTCTGCTTGTCAGTTTCTCAAATTTCACCTCGAATTGTTGTTGGTTCATGGGTTGTTTTTATTTTCTTCAGATTATAATCACATTTGTGACTATCTTAATAGAAGTTAATGTTCATCATCCTCTGTAATTGGGGGTATATGAATGAAAATTTGTTGTTGTAATCCTGACTAAGTAAGGGTTTTGGGTTTTATGTTGTTTAATTTAGGTCAGGGTGGCTAGTTTAAGCTTATTTTCCTTTAATTAAAAGTATTTACACGTATTTGTACTTGTATGTAATTGTATTACATATATCTACTCCTGGTTGACAGCGATAAAAAACAATGTCACATTTGTGATTACAGTCTGATGTCACAAATGGCAGCCTCTAAAAGTATTCTTTAGTTAAAGGAAAAGGAAGATGAAAATTATTTACTATCAAACTATTACTGGAATAATAACTGTTGTTCTTGTTAGTTTTGAATCATTGATGCTAACAGCAAATGCAAATAATCGAGTCCCCAACGGATCTTATTTAAATAGCTGCACTCATGCTTATATAGATCGAGCAGGTAATTTGAATGCAGTATGTAAAAATAGGAGAGGTTACTGGGTTGAAACTTACCTCAACAATCCCAGACGATGTATAGGTGGAATTAATAATATAAATGGTGATTTAGAATGTATAGAGGGTCCCAGAGGAAGCTATTTAGAATCCTGTGTGAATATTTATTCACATCAAAACACCCTATATGCAACTTGCAAGAACCAACGTCGTCGCTGGCAAAGTTCTCAATTAGTAAACTTCAATCTATGTATAGGAGATATTGCTAATTTTAATGGCAATTTAAGCTGTACTAAAAGATATTAATTAGCATTGCATAAATAAAGGGTAAGCATCCAAAACTTCAGCTTGTTCTCAGTTTTTATTTGGAGTTTTTGCAGTTATCCCTGTATTTATTTTCTCAATACCTTATTCTCAATGGCTGACAGAAAATTTTTAGCCTTAAAAATATATCAGGAATCTAGAAATGATCGTCATCAAAATAGAGAAATATGTATTTGAGAAAAACCACTATTATCAACTAAGTATTACTCGCATGGTTAACTCAATGATTAACACGAAGAAAGCACCGAAAATTTTGTTGACATTACTCACAGCTACTAGCTTATGGATTGTTGTAAATGTTTCTGTATTACTGCTAGGCAGTTCTTATTCAAGTTCTTTTGCACAAACTTTTGGCATTCGCAGGGCATGGCGTGTATTAAGTACTAGGGTAACAAAAGTTGATCTACAAGGAAAAGTAGAAAAAGTTCTTGCTTTAATTGCTACTGCTAGTGGTACTTATAAAGTCTATGTGGATTGTAAGCGAGGGAGAATAGACAAAAGAGAAGGCAAACCAATAAATATTTCAGAGCCAAATCTCATACATGATGTTTGTTATCAGGTGAGAACTAGGTAAAAATGTGTGCGATCGCCTTATCAAGACAAGTACAAATTTATTGATTATTGGAAAAAATTACAGCTACTTAGGAGTTAGTCATGCGTAAATTAAATTTTGTGAGTGCTTTAATGCTCACCTGTTTTGTCATTTCCTCTACACCAGCACAAGCCCAAACTCGTGTAGAAATTGCAGAATCATACGCTTACTTAGTTAATGCAAGTCGGGTTATTAGAGGTAGATCCCCTGTACCTCATAAACAATCAATAGCCTGGGCTAACAAGCGTAAAACTCGTGCGGTTAAGGATGCAATGCTACATGAAATTAGAGTTTCTCAGAATTATTTTTCATCAGCTAGCAGTAACAACGCTTGTCAAGCTTACGCCTATTTAAAAAATACACGTTTCAGGTTATTTGAAGGTCGCTCAGAAAATCATTCCAGCCTAGTAAATACCTGTTTAAATATGGATGAACCTAAATACAAGCAAGAGGTTGACAAAGACTTATCTGATCTTTTTGGTTCACTGAGATAAGCAGTAAAAATTAGGTGATTGCTCTCATAATAGGTAAGTATTTTGAGGTGCGATCGCTTTTTGTAATAAGCACACATTTATGGATGCTTTGAAAGCAATTTACAACTAATCAGGAGTTAGTCATGCGTAAGTTTAATGTTGTGAGTGCTTTAATGCTCACCTATACCTATTTTGTAATTTCCTCTAACCCAGCACAAGCCCAAACTCGTGTAGAAATTGCAGAATCATATGCTTATTTAGTCAATGCAGGTAAGGCTATTAGAGGTGAATCTATTGTAGATCCGCAGGAATCAATAAATTGGGCTAATAGCCATACTACTCGTGATGTGAAGGATGCAATGCTGCAAGAAATTCAGAATGCCCAAGATTATTTTTTCTCAGCTAGTAGTGATAATGCTTGTCAAGCTTATGCCTATTTAAAAAATACACGTTTTAGGTTATTTGAAGGTCGATCAGAAGAGCATTATAGCCTGATAAACAAATGTTTAAATATGGATGAACCTACATACAAACAAGAGATCGGAAAAGATTTATCTGATCTTTTTGGTTCACTGAGATAATCGTTAATTTTTTAATGAACTAAGATGCGATCGCTCTTAGCAACCAGAAATCATTCGCTAAGAAATTAGGAAGAAGTTAGATCCCCGACTTCTCAAAGAAGTCGGGGATCTGGACACTGCGAATTTATACAGGTTATTTGGGACAAGTTTTCAAATACCCTCTTGGGCTGCCATGAAACGTTAATTGTCAAAATAAATAAACAACCTTATGGCTACTTTGCCTTCCGACTCCTTATTTAAGGATCAATGGTATCTATACAACTACGATCAATCCACTGGTGTTCTTGGTGTTGATCTCAACGTAGTTAATGTTTGGGATGACTATACAGGGCGTGGTGTTGTTGTCGGTGTGATTGATGATGGGTTTGATTACAACCACGAAGATTTGAATGATAATTACGATACATTTCAAGACTACGATTATGACGATAACGATAAAGATCCCTTCGGAACTTCTGGCAACGCACATGGTACTGCTGTAGCAGGTATCATTGCTGCTGAAAGAAATGGTAATGGTGTGGTAGGAGTGGCTTATGGTGCAAAGATTACAGGGTTTCGAGCTATTTCTATTCTCGTTGATTCCGACAGTAACGCTAATAAATTCATGAGTGCGGTTACTAATGCTTTGCATAACTTCGTCAATGTTGATGTTGTCAATAATAGTTGGGGGTTTGGAGGGCTAGGTAATCATCGCTATAACCGCTTTTACGATAATTTTTATACTTTTCCCCAAGCAGGACAAGCTATCCAAAATGCTGTTGCCAATGGACGTAATGGACGAGGAACAGCGATAGTATTTTCAGCCGGAAACAGCCGTAACACAGGAGATAATACCAACTATCACAACTTTCAAAACTCCCGACACGTAATTACAGTCGCTGCTGTTAAGAAGGATGGAAACATCACATCCTATAGTACCCCTGGTGCTTCTATTCTTGTTTCTGCTTTTGGCAGCGAACCTTCTAGCATTGTTACCACTGATCGCACAGGAACTGCTGGCTATAGTTTTGGAGATTATACTAACAATTTTGATGGTACTTCAGCTGCTGCTCCGATGGTATCTGGGGTAGTGGCTTTAATGTTGGAAGCAAACCCCAATTTGGGCTATCGAGATATTCAAGAAATTCTCGCCTATTCTGCCCGTAAAACAGGTTCTAGCTCCAGTTACAACAATAATGGAGCTAAGAACTGGAATAATAAAGGTTTACACGTCAGTGATGACTATGGATTTGGCTTGGTTGATGCTCATGCTGCCGTCCGTTTGGCAGAAACTTGGCAAAAACAGAGCCGATTTAACAATGAACAGTCTTATTCTTATGCTTCAGGCAATGTAGGCTTGCCCATTACAGATAATAGTGAGATTAGTTATACTTTTATCCTAGCTGCTAGTTTAGATATTGATTGGGTGGAAGTAGAACTCAATATAACTCATCCCCATCGAGGCGATTTAATTGTTGAACTTATCTCCCCCAGTAAAAAAATTACAAGCACTTTAGTTAGATATCCAGATGCTGGAGATAATATCAATTTTAGGTTTTCAAGTTCACAATTTTGGGGAGAAAACAGTGCTGGCGATTGGATACTCAAAATACGTGATTCACAGCTTACAAACACTGGGATGTTCAACAGTTGGAAATTAAATATATACGGGGATGCAGATACAGCTGATGACACTTATTTCTACACTAATGAGTATGATGGTATTAATGACTCCAATACACTGACTGATACTTCGGGTATTGATACCATTAACGCTGCGGCTGTTAACTACTCATACCTCAACCTCAATCCAGGTTCTACAAGTAATCTGAATGGGTATGCCTTAATTATCAGTGCAGGAACTACCATCGAAAAAGCCTTTACTGGGGATGGTAACGACACAATTATCGGTAATAGTGCTGCTAATTTTCTGTCTGGTGGTAGGGGTGATGACATTCTCAATGGTGACGCAGGGAACGATACCATCTATGGTGATAATGGCAACGATAGCATTGATGGTGGATCTGGAGGCGATTACATTCATGGTGGCAATGGTGATGACACCATTTTAGGAGGTGCTGGAACTTTTACGGATCTCCTATACGGCGATGATGGCAATGACTATATTGATGGCGGTGCGGGAGATGACCAAGATGCAAATCGCGGTGAAGGGTTAAAAGGCGGTGCTGGAGATGACATCATCTTAGGTGGTGATGGTAACGATGCCGTTCATGGACAAGATGGCAACGATATCCTCTTAGGAGGAACAGGCAATGACCTCTTAACAGGTGGTGGTGGTGTTAACACCCTTTTAGGAGGAACAGGAAATGACCTCTATTACCTGGTTTATCTCGATCCCAACAATCCAGTAGTCAATGACTCTGGAAGCATCATTCAAGATGAATCTGGCATAGATACCTTAACACTGCAACAGTTACCTACAAACCCTCAACTCAACATTAGTAACTTCCCACTCAGTATATCTAACCTTGCCAGGGTTGGAACTGCCTTAGTAATTGACCTGAACAAAGACAACAAATTCATCTTTGCTCAAGATGTCACTCTCCTCAACTTTTTCGGCACAGGCAATACTAAAGGAACTGGCTTTATTGAATACATTGCTGGTTTGGATAGTACCAGTTTTTTAAGTTTAGTTGGTAACAGTCCTAAGACTGGAACTACAGGAGACGATCGCGATCAATCTGCAATCAAGGGTACAGCAGGTAATGACTATCTTGGTGGACAGACAGGAAAGGATCAGATTTATGGCTATGCAGGTAATGACATTCTCGTAGCCAAAGGTGGAAAGGATGAACTCTACGGTGGTACAGGAGATGATTTATATCTCGTCTCAGCAGCCGATGGGTTTGCAACTATCATTCAAGATGATGGCGGATATGATGCTCTCAATATCAAAGATGTAATTATTTCCCTATCTGAACTTCAAAGCGGAAAAGTGGGACTTTACAGATGGGATGATAACAACCTATTAATCGACCTCAATAAAGATGGTTATGCCACACGTTCCAATGACTTATTTATTAACTTCTTTTTTGACCCCACAGCCACTGGAGCTACAGCTGGTGTAGGCTTCATTGAGCAATTAGGCAATGTATCTGGCTATGACGTTCTGAATCTATTTAACGCCTTGCCCAGAGGTGGAAGACCTGACGAAACTATTAATTTTATTCCCAGTGCTGGTTTAGGCAACGATACATATATCGGCACAAGTGGCAATGACCTCATTTACGGCGGCGATGGCAATGACATTCTCGACGGTGGAGCAGGACGAGATCAACTGCAAGGTGATAACGGTAATGACACTATCTATGGAGGAGATGGAGATGATCGCCGTCCAGACTTCACTGCTGGATTAAGAGGTGGAGCCGGCAATGATTTGATTTATGGTGGCTATGGTGATGACATCATTGATGGACAGGATGATGTTGACATTATCTATGGCGACGAAGGTGATGACATTATCTTTGGCGGTTCTGGGAATGACAAAGTTCTCGACCCCAACGGAGATTATGCCGCCTTAAAAGGTGGTGGAGGTTACGACACCATCTATGGTGGTTTTGGTGATGACATCATTGATGGTGGCGACGGTGATGACAGACTGTACGGAGATGAGCTAAATCAAGATATTCTCAATCAAACTCAGGGTGGTAACGATGTTATCTCTGGAGGGGCTGGAGACGACTATATTGATCTAGGTTACGGTGATGACACAGCCTGGGGTGGAGATGGCAACGACACACTCTATGGTGCGGCTGGTGTAGATCGGATACTTGGTGATGCTGGTGATGATTTCATTGATGGGGGTGCTGGAAACGACAAATTCGATCCCAACGGAGATTATGTCGCCCTTAAAGGAGGTGCAGGCAATGACACTATCTATGGCAGTTTTGGTGATGATGCCATAGATGGACAGGATGGTGATGATAAGCTTTACGGAGATGATAAAGATTTTCCTGGGCGGAATATAACTGAAGGTGGCAATGATGACATTTTTGGAGGCGCAGGAAATGACTATATCGATGCAGGCTATGGTAATGATCAAGTCTGGGCGGGAGATGGCAATGATACCTTAATTGGCGGGGCTGGTAATGATACCCTTGATGGTGGTTTAGGAATTGATACTGCCTCTTACCAAAGTGCCACAGCGGCTGTCAACGTCAACCTCTCCATAGGTACAGCAGCTGATGGACAAGGAGGTACAGACACCCTAATCAGTATTGAGCGAGTGATTGGTTCTAATTTTAATGACACTTTAATTGGTGGCACTGGTGATGAAACCTTAGAAGGTGGCAATGGCAATGATAGCCTCAATGGCGGTGATGGTAATGATACCCTAATTGGCGAGGGTGGTTACGACACCTTAATTGGTGGGGCTGGTAATGATACGCTCAATGGTAGGTCTGGTAACGATACCGTTTCTTATCGAAGTGCCACCGCCGCAGTTAATGTCAACCTCTCCACAGGTATAGCCACTGACGGACAAGGAGGTACAGACACCCTAATCAGTATTGAGCGAGTGATTGGTTCTAATTTCAATGACACCTTAATTGGTGGTTCTGGTGATGAAACCTTAGAAGGTGGCAATGGCAATGATAGCCTCAATGGTGGTGATGGTAATGATACCCTAATTGGTGAGGGTGGTTATGACACCTTAATTGGCGGGGCTGGTAATGATACGCTCAATGGTAGGTCTGGTAATGATACCGTTTCTTATCAAAGTGCCGCTGCCGCAGTTAATGTCAACCTCTTCACGGGTATAGCCACTGATGGATTAGGAGGTACAGACACCCTAATCAGTATTGAGCGAGTGATTGGTTCTAATTTCAATGACACCTTAATTGGTGGTTCTGGTGATGATACCCTTAATGGCGGTTTCGGGGCAGATTCGCTCAATGGTGGTACTGGTAATGACAGCCTTTATTTAGGCCTAAATGATAATGCAGCGGATATCGTTAACTATGCCTCTGGTCATGGAACAGATACTATTTATCAGTTTGTGCGTGGTGTCGGTGGTGATCAATTACAATTCACAGGTATCGCTAACATTGATTTAGTGAAATCAGGAACAAGTACACAACTAAGAATCGGTGATGGTCTGGCTGGTAATACAGGCTTTGGAACAGGTCAATTATTAGCCACCATATCAGGTACATCTGGCTTTATTAGCAGTGATGTGAATGTTAATTTATTCGGAGCTAATTTCCTATTTACCTAATAAAATCTAATCAGTTACTTCACATCAAAAAACCTTAAGATATCGCCCTCCGTTATCTATTGATTTGGAGGGCGATGTCTACGACGGGCAAAGCCTACGCTTTGGTAAAATACCATCAATTCGCCTTGTTCAAGCCAAAGGAATGACCAGATTCATCCATGACCAATTCTCCAAAGACTACCTAGAAGAACTACTAAAACCATTCGGAACAGTCCAAGCACCAAGTAGAGTCGCAGCAGAAGTCAAAGAAATAGACGTATTATTCACACCAATTCCGACACAAACAACCAACTTAAACACCTTGGGAATATTAGGTAGAATGGCCACAACACCAGCCATATTTGAACCATTCCGCAACCCCGCATCAGTAGACGAAATTAGCGATTGTATCTCTAAATTATCAGAAGTAAAGAGCGCAATCCAACGAGAAGCAAAGCGTAATAAAATTAAAATACTAGACACAGAAATTCCCCAACTGTGGATACTCACACCCAGCGCATCAGAAAACATCATATCCGGTTATGGAGGAGAGCCGAAATTAGATTGGGTCAAAGGAATATACTTTTTACCCCAGCATTTCCGCACAGCCATAGTTACAATTCATCAGTTAGCATCGATTCCCGAAACACTATGGCTGAGAATACTAGGACGTGGTAAAGTACAGCAGCAAGCGATTGACGAATTAGCCGCACTCCCAAGCATTCACCCATTCAAAAGAGTGACGCTAGAATTACTTTATAGTCTGCAACAAAATTTGCGAATTAATCAAAATATCGAAACAGAAGATAGGGAGTTAGTGATGAGATTAGCACCATTGTACCAGGAAGACAGAGAGCGCGCTAGACAGGAAGGTTTACAACAAGGAGAACAACAGTTAATTCTACGGCAGTTACATCGAAGACTGGGAAACATCGATTCCTCGCTCATTGAACAAATTCAACAGTTATCAATAGAGCAGTTAGAAATATTAGGGGAAGAATTACTAGATTTTGCCGCAGTTGCAGATTTAGAAGTTTGGTTAAGCCAACAACAAAACACCACAAATCAATAAATTTAATCATAATTAATATGAGCGATAGCCCTCCGTTATCTATTGATTTGGCAGGCGATGTCTACGACGGGCAAAGCCTACGCCATTTGGTAAAATACCATCAATTATCCTTGCCCAAGCCAAAGGAATGACCAGATTCATCCATGACCAATTTTCCAAAGACTACCTAGAAGAACTACTCAAACCATTCGGAATAGTCCAAGCACCAAGTCGAGTCGCAGCAGAAGTCAAAGAAATAGACGTATTATTCACACCAATTCCCACACAAACAACCAACTTAAACACCTTGGGAATATTAGGCTCAATGGCCACAACCCCAGCCATATTTGAACCATTCCGCAACCCCACATCCATCGAAGAAATTAAAGATTGTCTATCAAAATCATTAGAAGTAAACAAGGCAATTCAGCGAGAAGCAAATCGCAACAAAAGCAAAATATCAGACTCAGAAATTCCCCAACAATGGATACTCACACTCACCGCATCAGAAACAATCATTGCTGGTTTTGGTGGAGTTCTCAAATCAGATTGGGTAGAGGGAGTGTACTTTTTACCTGAATATTTCCGCACAGCCATAGTTGTAATTCATCAGTTACCATCTATTCCCGAAACACTATGGTTGAGAATCCTGGGACGTGGGAAAGTGCAGCAACGCGCAATTGATGAATTAACAGCACTACCAGCAAATCACCCATTCCAAAGAGTGACGCTAGAATTACTTTATAGCCTGCAACAAAATTTGCGAATCAACCAGAATATCGAAACAGAAGACCGGGAGTTAGTGATGAGATTAGCACCACTGTATCAGGAAGACAGAGAACGCGCCAGACAAGAAGGTTTACAACAAGGCTTACAGCAAGGTGTACAGCAAGGTTTGCAACAAGGAGAACAACAGTTAATTGTGCGCCAATTAAATCGAAGACTGGGAAACATCGATTCATCTCTCATCGAGCAAATTCAACAATTATCTATTGAACAATTAGAATCTCTGGGAGAAGCATTATTAGATTTTGCCACAGTCGCAGATTTAGAACTCTGGTTAAGACAAAAACAAAACACTACCAATCAATAAATTTAATCATAATTAATATGAGCGATCGCCCGCCGTATCTATTGATTTGACGGGCGATGTCTACGACGGGCAAAGCCTACGCTCTGGTAAAATACCATCAAATATCCTTGCCCAATCCAAAGGAATGACCAGATTCATCCATGACCAATTCTCCAAAGACTACCTAGAAGAACTACTAAAACCATTCGGAACAGTCCAAGCACCAAGTAGAGTAGCAGCAGAAGTCAAAGAAATAGACGTATTATTCACACCAATTCCCACACAAACAGCCAACTTAAACACCTTGGGAATATTAGGCTCAATGGCCACAACACCAGCCATATTTGAACCATTCCGCAACCCCGCATCAGTAGACGAAATTGGCGATTGTATCTCTAAGTTATTAGAAATCAAGAGTGCAATGCAGCGAGAAGCAAAGCGCAATCAAATTAAAATACTAGAAGCAGAAATTCCCCAACTGTGGATACTCACACCTACCGCCTCCGAAAATACCATTTCAGGGTATGGTGGGCAACTAAAATCAGATTGGGGAGATGGAGTGTACTTTTTACCCAAGTATTTCCGCACAGCCATAGTTGTAATTCATCAGTTACCATCTATTCCCGAAACACTATGGCTAAGAATACTAGGACGTGGGAGAGTACAGCAACAAGCAATTGATGAATTAGCAGCACTGCCAGCCAATCATCCCTTTGTGAGAGTGACGCTAGAATTACTCTATAACCTACAACAAAACTTGAGAATCAATCAAAATATCGAAACAGAAGATAGGGAGTTAGTGATGAGATTAGCACCATTGTATCAGGAAGACAGAGAACGAGCTAGACAAGAAGGTGTACAACAAGGCTTACAACAAGGTTTACAACAAGGTTTACAACAAGGAGAACAACAGCTAATTCTGCGCCAGTTAAATCGACGCTTGGGAAATATCGATTTATCTATGGTCGAACAGGTTCAAAGATTGTCTACTGAGCAGTTAGAAGCATTAGGAGAAGCATTGTTAGATTTCTCCACAGTAGCGGATTTAGAAGTTTGGTTAAGCCAAGAACAAGACACAACAAATCAGTAAATTGATGCCAAATTAATCTTGATTACAGGGATTAAATTCATGAGCGATCGCCTACACCTCATTCTCAGCGATCGCTCTCATGATTGTGTTAACCCAATCCTAATTCTCGCTTCAGCAAGTTAATGGAATTTGTACCGATGTAATTCTCCACTTTAATCAGTTTGGGTGGACGAATGATATCATCGGCAGCAGCTTGTAGAGTAGCTTGCACTATGGCAAAACTAGCTTGATCACTAATAATCACCTCTGCTCGCTTGACAATGGCCTGCAATTTATATGTATCTTTTGGTTGAGTAGTCATTACCAGTAAGTCGTCACCGCGTAAGCCGTGGAGAATGACTTCTGCTTGGTGGTTAATTCCAGAACTGAGGCTAACTATACCTACGCAGTTATCTTTTGGCAGGGTTTTCAGGAGGTTGATTTCTCTGGTGTAGTCGTAGATATCTACAGGAATTACTCGCACAGCCTTGGGAGCGGCGATCGCTTCTACGTCATTGATAAAATAGCGACTGGTAACTACTGTCGCTGAGGTAGTTTTATCGAGTACCGCCGCTAGTTCTTGGATTGTTACTAGCTGCACTGGTATTTGTAGGGCTTCTTCCAGTTCATAAACCATTAACTCACCTACACCCATATCTTGAGAGGGAACCGCCACTAATACCCGCGCACTACAACGTAAACGCCAGTCAATTTCTGCTAGAAATATTTCCCGTGCTTGATGGAGTGTGCATCCTTGGCTGAGTAGTTCATCCAGGGCTTGCTGCAAAACTTTCGCTGCTTCGGGATACTGTTGCAATATCGGTGATTGCAGCCTGCTACCACCTTCATGTCCTTGGGCGCGGACATAAATTCCGGAACCAGCTAGACTCTCTACAAAACCGTCTTCTTCTAGCTGACGATAAACTTTACTGATGGTATTGCGGTGTAATCCCGTTTGCATCGCCAATGCCCTGGTGCTGGGTAATTTGTATCCGGGTGGATATTGCCGGGAAGCGATCGCAAAGCGAATTTGGTTAAATAGCTGGGTTGATGCGGGAATTTCACTGTCTGGCTGAATACGGAATTGAATCATCACCCAACCTCCCAAGTAGGCAATTCAAAATTCAAAATGAAGAAACTGGATATTGATAGTCGATAATTTGATTGGAAATAACCTAGACATACTGGCATAGTTATATCAAATAATCACAGAGCTTCAGCACATAGCACGGGTAAAAATTATTATGACTGAGCTAGTATTAGACACTAAAACCGTGAAGATTCCCCATGATAGCTTGCAAATAACTGCTTATTTAGCACAGCCACAAGCACCGGGTTCTTACCCAGGGGTGGTGGTTTTACAAGAAATTTTTGGTGTGAATGAGCATATTCGGGACGTGACAGAACGGATTGCCAAGTTGGGATATGTAGCGATCGCCCCAGCATTGTTTCAACGTGTCGCCCCTGGTTTTGAAACAGGCTATACCCCTGAAGATATTGAAATCGGCAGAAAATACGCCTGGGAACAAACTCAAGTATCCCAGTTACTCGGTGATATTCAAGCAGCCATCGACTATCTCAAAACCCTCCCCCAAGTCAAACCAGATGGTTTTGGCTGCATCGGCTTTTGTTTTGGTGGTCATGTAGCATATCTTGCTGCCACTCTCCCAGATATTACAGCTACAGCTTCCTTCTACGGCGCTGGAATTCCCACACGCACACCCGGTAATGGCAATCCCAGTATCACCCGTACCCCAGATATTAAAGGCACAATTTATGTGTTTTTTGGCACGGCAGATGCAAGCATTCCCTCAGATCATGTCAATCAGATTACAACAGAGTTAGAAAAATACAACATTTACCATCGTATGTTCCGCTACGATGGAGCTGACCACGGATTTTTCTGTGACCGTCGTGCCAGTTATCATCCCGCAGCTGCGGCTGATGCTTGGGAGCAAGTTAAGCAACTGTTCGGCACTGTGCTAACTGCATAGGAAATGCCAAGGTTACAGACTTTAATCAAACTCCAGTGGTATCCCATAAAATAACAATAATTTCCTGTTAATTGTCATGAATTCCGAATCGAAACTTTCTCAAAAAGCCAACTCGTCTTTTACAATGGACGATTTTGCCAAAGCATTAGAAAAACACGACTACCAATTTCAAAAGGGACAAGTTGTTTACGGCAAAGTGTTTCAACTTGATCCGGATGGAGCTTATGTTGACATTGGTGGCAAGTCGTCGGCTTATATTCCTCGTGATGAGGCTTCTTTGAGAACTGTTACCGATTTATCGGAGGTGTTGCCTTTACACGAGGAGTTAGAGTTTTTGATTATCCGCGAGCAGGATGCAGAGGGTCAAGTCACTCTTTCGCGTCGGCAATTAGAAATTCAGCATATTTGGGACAAACTGGCACAGATGCAAGAAAATAGCCAGACGGTGGAAGTGAGGGTGACAGGTGTCAATAAAGGTGGTGTGACTGTCGATTTGCAATCATTGCGGGGATTTATCCCGCGATCGCACTTGGCAGAGCGTGATAACTTAGAAGCACTCAAAGGTAAAAATCTCACAGTTGCACTTTTGGAAGTAGACCGTAACAATAAAAAATTGATCCTGTCCCAGCGTTTAGCAACTCGTTCTAGTAACTTAAACCTGTTAGAAATTGGTCAGTTAGTAGAAGGTAAAGTGACTGGGATCAAACCTTTTGGTGTGTTTGTTGATATCGATGGCATCAGTGCTTTGCTACACATCAAGCAAATTAGTCAAAAATTCATTGACTCTATCGAAAAAGTCTTTCAAGTCGGGCAACAAATTAAAGCTGTGATTATTGACTTGGATGAAGGTAAAGGTAGGGTAGCGATTTCGACGCGAGTTTTAGAAAACTTCCCCGGCGAAATCCTCGAAAATTTAGAGGAAGTCATGTCTTCAGCTGAAGCACGCGCTCATCGAGTTGCTAATAAGATGACGGAGGGATAAGGCAGGAGGGACTGGGGACTGGGGATTAGGTTTTTACTCAGCATCGGCTCAAGCCCCGAAGCAAGCTAACAGCATTCAATTTAAACTTCCGACTTCCAGAAAAAAGCTGTAGAGGTTGATAGTTTACTATATTGTTGATAGCGATCGCGCCCGGCAATTTTGGCTTGATATAATGCCCGATCGGCCTCATCAATAATTTCTTGAAAATCAGAGTTGGGCTGTGGAACGGCGGTAGCTACACCAGCACTCAAGGTGACATAATCACTAATCTGAGAACCATAATGAGGAATTAACAGTCCCCTCACCGATTCACAAATTGTTGTAGCGATATGAACAGCGCCTTCAGCATCGGTTCTGGGCAGAATCACGGCGAACTCTTCGCCACCGTAACGTGCCACTAAATCAGCAGGACGCTTGGCACTGTCTTGAATGGCTTTAGCAACTAATTGCAAACAGCGATCGCCTGCACGATGGCCATAGGTATCATTGTAAGCTTTGAAGAAATCCACATCACAGAGGATGAGAGACAAGGGTAGTTGCTCTCTGGCCATACACTGCCATTCTTGGGAACAATACTCTTCAAACCTGCGGCGGTTAGCTACTTGCGTTAACTCATCAATTGTTACTAATCGCTGCAATTCTCGGTTAGCTGCTTCTAGTTTTTGTTGCAGGTGAGATTGTTGAATCAAGCGTCTCACCCGTTGACGCAAAACAGCCCAGTGAA
The DNA here is from genome assembly GCF_000316645.1 of Nostoc sp. PCC 7524. Lineage (NCBI taxonomy): Bacteria > Bacillati > Cyanobacteriota > Cyanophyceae > Nostocales > Nostocaceae > Nostoc > Nostoc sp. PCC 7524. The sequence goes on along the minus strand of NC_019684.1, from coordinate 3,648,278 downwards.
TGGGTTTGGTGACATAATCAATGGCACCAACTTCAAATGCACGGTCAACAGATTCTTGATCCTCCAATCCTGTAATCATTAACACTGGTGTATATTTGCTATTATCTAGTTCTTGCAAACGAGTACAGCACTCAAAGCCATCCATATCTGGCATAATCGCGTCGAGCAGGACGATATCTGGTTTTAATTGCTTAAACACAGTCAAAGCTTCTCTGCCGTCTTGTGCTTCGACTGTTCTATAGCCCTCACATTGTAGAGATAGGCGCAGCTGTGCGCGAATAAACGGTTCATCATCAACAATGAGAATTAAGGATTGGTCTTCTAGAAAATGATTTTTCATGATCACTCCTTGTTAATTTCTCTTTGCAAAACCGCTTTGACTAACTCATACTCTTGACATAGTTGGGAGCCGATTTCCGCAATGCCTGCCAAGTTGTTACTGCGTCCTTTGCTTTCTAGCTGCTTGCAAAGTTGTGCCAACAATACTGCACCAACTGAGCCACTACTGGATTTGAACTTATGAGCTGTATTCCAGAGAGTTGCGGCATCATCAGTATTGATCGCGACTTGAATATCTTGGATTAACTTCGGAGCTTCCGTCAGGTAGCAACTAATTAATTCAGCAAATGCCCCTGATTCCCCTCGCAGCATCTTACGTAATTCTTTCAATACCTTTGTATCTATTGTAGCAGAATTTAGATGATTGGTATCGGGAAATGTCTGGTTTTTTTCACTTGTTTGTGGAGTTCGGGGCAGTAATTGCTGTTGAGTGATAAATTCATCAGTATTAGACTGCAAGGGAGATTCACCATGATGTGCTTGTTCTCTGTGACGGGGCTGACATTTGCCTAGAGCTTTGGCTAATTCCTCAAGTTGTAGGGGTTTACTGATGTAGTCATCCATACCAGCTGCTAAACAAGCTTCGCGATCGCCCTGCATGGCATTGGCAGTCATGGCAATGATGTAAGGACGATCATTCCAGGTTTGACGGATTCTGCGACTGGTTTCTAGTCCATCCATTTCGGGCATATTCACATCCATCAAAACCACATCGAAAGGCTGATGTTGCAAAACTGCTAACACTTCTAAACCATTAGCTACTACATCTGCCCGATAACCCATTTTTTTCAGCATGAGTAAGGCCACTTTTTGATTAACAACGATGTCCTCTGCTAACAAAATTCGTAATGGCAGTTGCTCTGCCAAATGCTGATTGATTTGGGGCGGATAGGGATAAGGAAGCTTTGCCCGAATTGGCTGATTTTCTAAAGTACAAGCCAGGACATCATAAAGCTGAGATTGTTTAATGGGTTTATGCAGATAGGCAGTAAAGCCCAGATTCCTCAATGCGTTGTCATTGTCTGGTTGACCCCAAGATGTGAGAATGACCAAGGGTAAATATTGATAACCAGAACGCTGGCGGATCTCTTGTGCCAAGGTGAGTCCATCCATTTCTGGCATTTGCATATCCAAAATGGCAATATCAAACTGCATCCCCTGATCAATTAAAGCTAAGGCTTCGGCACCGGATTGAGCAGTGTAAGTTTGCATTTGCCAAGGCTCGGTTTGTAAGTGCAGAATTTTGCGGTTGGTGGGATTATCATCTACGATTAATAACCGCTTATTCCTAAGCTGAATCGGGTAAGTGAGTGTCAATTCATTGGAGTCTGCATGATCCACCACCTGGGCAGTCATGGCAAAGTAAAAGGTGGAACCAGGGTAAGGGAGATTGGATAACACTGGCTTTTTAGCTTGCCATTGGGGAGGGGGATTACCACCAACACACCCTTGACTTTCCACCCACAGATAACCGCTCATCATCTCGCCTAAGCGTTTGCTAATTACTAACCCTAATCCTGTCCCGCCATACTTGCGAGTCATGGAAGCATCGGCTTGTACAAAAGGTTGAAATAATCGCCCCATTTTATCTGGGGGGATGCCAATGCCTGTGTCTTTGATGGTGAACAGAATTTGACAAGAGTTTTTGGCTTTGTGAGTTGTTACTGGCTCGGCTCGTACCGACAGTATGACCTCACCTTTTTCGGTAAACTTAATGGCATTGTTGAGTAGATTCATTAAAATTTGGCGCAGACGAGTCAAATCTCCAACAATCTGGGTGGGGACTTGGGGATGAATCAGATAAGCCAGCTCAATATCTTTGTGGGCAGCTTTGGGTGCTAGGAGGTCAATTACCTGCTCTACACAAGTTCTCAAATCAAAAGGTTGGGCTTCTAGTTCTAACTTACCCGACTCAATTTTGGAAAAATCGAGAATGTCATTAATAATCGTCAGCAAGGCTTCGCTGCTAGTGAGGACGGTTTCTACAAAGTCGCGCTGCTGCGTTGTCAATTCAGTATTCAGTAGTAGTTCCGTCATCCCAATGACGGCATTCATGGGGGTACGAATTTCATGGCTCATCATGGCTAAAAATTCACTTTTGGCACGGTTGGCGGCTTCTGCTGCCCGTTTGGCCTGTTCTAAGGCAAAGTTTTTAACTGTGAGTTCTTCTCGTTGCCGGGTTTCTTGCTCTAGTAAATGGGCATGGGCTAGGGCTATGCCAAGTTGTGCGGCTACTGCTTCTAAAAGTTCTATTTCTTCGGTTGTCCACTCCCGGAAATAGCTACATTGGTGTAAACCAATCGCGCCATTGGGTTCTCCTTGATAGGAGGTGCGGACTGCAAGCATGGATTTCAGCCCCATTTGACTACAAATCTGGCAGGCAGACTGGAGTAAGGGATCTTGGTAGACATTGGGGGAAGCGATCGCGCGATCGTGAGTCATCATCTCGATGACGTGAGGGTTCCCCACCATCGGCACTTCTGATGTCTGCTGGGAGCAAGGATTCGGTGCAATGTTATATTCTGCTACTAGGGGAATACTGGGAACTGGATCGCTGATGAAAGCATGAATTAGACACCGATCAACTGCAAAAGCTTGCCCAATTTGAGTGGCAGCAGTCTCAAATATCTCTTTAGTATCAAGACTTTGGCGAATTTTCTGGGTGATTTTTTCCAGTAATAATGTCCGATTTAATTGTCGTTGCAGTGCTTCTTCAGCTCGTTGGCGAGCGGTAATATCAATAGCAATTCCTCCTACTAGACACTGCCCAGGCTGATTGGCAATGGGAAATTGATAGACTAAAAACTCTCTAGCAGTACCGTTGCCGCATGGAGCAGACTCCACGGTTTCAATCACTTGCTGGGTACGGGCTACCGTTTGGATAGTATCTAGAAAGTGTTGAGCAAATTTTGGTTCATAAAAGTCAACAATCTTTTTACCAATCAGTTTTGATAAGGGTAATTTAAAAGCACTGCGATAAGTTTCACTCAAGAAGACAATGGTGCCATCAGTATCTGTAATCCAAGCAGGTGTGGGTGTATGGTTCATGAATGCTTGGAAGCGTTCTTCACTCTGACGCAGTAATTTTTCTGCTTGTTTGCGTTCGGTAATATCTCGATTGACACTAATAGTTGCGACATTTTGCCCTTGTTCATCTTGTAGGGCTACTATGGTAGTCTCACAAACTCCGGTGCTACCATCTTTGCGAATAAAGTTAATCTCGCCAGACCAACGTCCCTGCTGGATGATGTCTTCTATGATGGAGGCGTTCAAGATGGCATCTTCTTCAGGTTGATGCAGTATACTCACAGATTGACCACAAATTTCGGCTTTAGTGTAGCCAAAAATCCTGACAGCAGCCGGATTCCAGTCCAGAATTTGACCCTTTAAATCTGTGATAATCACGGCATCATAGATATTGGCAAAGGTAAGGGCTTGCCGACGCAGTGCCATTTCTGCGGTTTGGCGATCGCTCACATCACTTTGAATCCCCAGAAAGTGGGTTAATGTACCTGTTTCGTCGTAAATTGGAGAAATACTTAATTCGTTCCAAAATAAACTGCCATCTTTGCGGTAGTTTCGCAGAATTAATTGGCAATCCTTCCCAGATTTTAGGGCTAGTCGCAGTTTTTGCAGTGCTGGTTGATCGGTATCTGTACTTTGCAAAAAGCGACAATTCTGTCCAATCACATCTGTTGCACTGTAGCCTGTGATTTGCTCAAAGGCAGAATTTACATAAATTACAGGATTATTGGCTAGTCTGGCATCGGCAATGACAATACCATTATTGGTAGCAGCCAAGGCTCTCTCTCGCAGTCTTAAGGTTTCTTCCACGAGTTTCAAGTCGGTAATATCAAACATGAAACCCCTGAGCATTACCGGGGTTTTGTCTGTTTGCACTACACTCACAATGTCTCGCAGCCACACAACCCTACCATCAGCTGCTAACATCCGGTATTCCATTTCGTGGTTTTCGCCTCTGCTGACTGCATCTTGGCAAAAACTTAAAGTCTTGTCTTGATCTTGGGGATGTAAATGATTAATCCAAAAATTTTCTTCGTACCATTTTTCAATGGGGTATTCTAATACAGTTTCGGCTTGTGGCCCAACATAGGTAAAACGCAAAGTTTGCCAGTCTAATTCCCAAGGGATAACTTTGACTGTTTCTATTAATTGTCGCCACCGCGTTTCACTGGCACGTAAGGCAATTTCTATTTGTCTTTGTTCGGCAATTCTTTGTGCTAGTTCTTGATTGATGGCTGCTATTTGATAATTGCTAATTTTGGTGGCTTGGACAAAATAAGTTAATAATGTCAGTGCTACAGTTGCTAATATACCTGCCACCAAAACAAATGTAGGCAGAGGTGAGTGCAAATCTCTGAGTAGCTCAGGCGTAGGATAAATTTCTAAATGCCAGTTGACTGTATACAAGTTAATATCTACATTCTGCTTCCAGAATGAATTCACTTGCGGTTGTACATCTGAGCTATAAATTAACTCTTGACCATCAAATACCCTGATTTTATAACCCGGTGGTATGTGTAAAACATTTTCTAATAGGTGCTGAATTTGAAAAACTCCTAGGATATATCCATTGAATTCATACTTCTTAAATAAAGGTACACAAGCTAAAAATCCCCGCCCACCTTGGACAAGGTTGATGGTATTCGTCAGAGTAGTTTGATGACTTTTGCGTGCAGTTTCTAACGCCTTGGATCGTCGCCATTCTTGGCTGAGATCAAAATTTCGGGCTGCTTCGTTACTGGCTAATGGCACAATCCAACGCACCCGCCATGATGAATCAACCCTTTCAATAGCCTGATAGCCTCCATAATCTTGAATATAGGCTGCGGCTTCTAATTCCCACTCTGATTGGGGAATCTCACCATGCCACTGCCAATGTTCACCCATCCGCTCTAATGCCAGAATGCGAGTCTTGATTTGGGTAATGAATTCTGTTTTGGTGGCGATCGCTTGTTGTTGAATCAGTTTTTGAATGTTAAGCTGCTCTGCAACTAATAGCCTCTGCCAAAGTATAACTACTATCAGGAAGACGATCACACCCACCAGAAGCGGCAGCAACCTCTGTATTCTCAGGAAATTCACTGGTTTACATAGGTGATATTTGTGCCGCTTGTACACTGATTCACCCTCCAACACCTTGAGCGTTTTTTAACATCATTTTTTTTTCTTTTTAAGTAATTAAAAAGAAAGATAGCAAGGGGACAATTACGCAAGTTGTCTTTTTTAAACAACCCATATATAACTTGTTCTACTAAGTCCATTAATTTTATATTTATTTTTTAATTTTTGAAAGTCTTTTTTTTAGGAAAATAGTTTTTTGTCTTTGAATAAATCACAATAAAACTTTATTTAACTTTAAATTGACTATCTTAAAAAACTATAAAATTTCTAAGTTTTGAGTATGCTAAATGTATTAGCCATACGCTTATTAACTTGATAATTAACAGCCAGTTGAAGCATCTCATATGACAGTAGATTCGTATGGTTATTAATTGGCTAGAGAATAAAATGTTGAGTTGAAATTTAGTTAATTGCAATTGTAATCGTGTACACCAAAATTATTATCTGGATAGTAAAAATATCGAAAATAATGGCAGAAATAAAAAAATAAATATCAATAATCTTTTGTGTGCATTTCTGCTATCGGACTGCAAATATACAGCAGAGAACAGGAGACATGATTGCAACTCTTTTGGTATGTGGCTTTGTCCTTAAAACTTGTAGCTCATTTACCTACAATCTGCTGTATGTATGTGTTTTCACAACTGAACTACAAGTATAGGTAATTCAAATGGCTAATCAAAGTAATTTTAATCATAGTTATTTTCATACTGCCGTAGTAAATACACTCTCATCACTCTTACTACGCACTAAAAGTTAGTTCCATATGACAACTAAAATAAAGTTGTCATATTCAACTAGACATCAAGACCACACAATTTATTGTTTGTGTTGATTAGTTAACGAGATATTATTTACAGCTTTACATCCCGTTAAGCTCAGAGGCTAAGGTACACCTGATGTAATTGGGAAGCACCATATCAATCTAGAGAATGGGCAACAGGCAACAGGGAAACAAGCCACCCACAAGGGGAGCCAGTCTCGTGGGGGGGTTTCCCGACTTGTAGCTTGCTTCTCTTACGATGGCGTAAGCCTACCCGCAGGGTAAGAACTGGCGTTAAGGTTTCAACCTACCTTGCGATACCACGATTCTTTCTATGACTTTCTCTTCGTTTCTTGCGGGAAGCTTACGCGTACCTTGCTTCCCCGGAGTGGTACGCCCACAATTCCACTCGGTTTAAAACCTGACTTCTCCTAAAGGAGACGCTACGCGTTAAGCGCAGCTATACTGCTGCTCTTTTTCTCTTCTGTTCCCTGTTCCCGCTCCGTTGGCGCAGCCTCTGTCTACGACACGCTCCGCGAAGGTAGAGAAGGAGCTTAATAAAACAGGTTTTTGCTGTCAAAAACGGGATAACGATTGCAGCAATATTTAACCACGATTATCAAAGACAGATTCAATACATCGGGTTATGTGTAACATCAACATCTAAAATAGTATTTTTTTAATCAACCATCTAGATGCTTAGATAATATTACTGGAACTGACTAATGATGGCAAGGTTCATAGTCAACATTTGATGACTAATCCCTAGATTGGAGTTTCTTGATTAACTCATAAAAAGGTTGCCAATTATCTTCCTGAGCAATTGGCTCCCAAATTGATTCAATTACAGGTCTTAATAACACAGTCTGAGGATTGTAGTGAGCCAGAGTTTGGGCAATACGCCCCATGTCATCTGGATCGAAATTATTTAAGATTTTATGATATAGTATGCACCAGTTATCGAAGATGGCCGATGCCCCAGATGCAGGCACACAGTCTGAACTATTGAGGATACATCCTGGTTCGTCTCTCCACTTAACTGAAAAGGTGCGAGCCATTTCATAGAAAAACTGATGATAACCGACTTGGCTATCCTGTAAAACTTTAATTGTTAAGCTTAAAAGTTCATCAGCTTCGGGAAACGATAACTGCTCAAACCCCAACTTCTTCAGCATTAAAGTCTGGTATTCAGCAGAATAATAATCGCTAAATTGTGCCAGTCCTGCTTCTAGAGCAGTTTGAGGGATAATTGCCTTTAATGGTTGCTGGAGCATTTCCAGATTCAGTTGACAAATACCTGGTTGATGAGCATAACAGTAGCGTTTGTAATAGTCAAAGTATGCAGCCGTAAAATATGGATCATAAGTAGGAATAAATGCGTAAGGGCCGTAGTCAAAGCTTTCTCCTGTAATTGACATATTGTCAGTATTGAGGACAGCATGACAAAAACCTGCGGCCATCCACTGTGCTACCAGTTTGGCTACCCGTTGCACTAATTCTGCATAGAACAACGCATATTTATCTGGTTCATGCGCTAAATGGGGGTAATAATGCTCAATTACATGATCTAATAACTTTTGAATTAAATCTGGGCGTTGCAGAAAGTACAACCGCTCAAAAGTCCCAAAACGAATATGTGAACTGCTCATCCGCACCATCACAGATGAACGGGTAGGAGAAGGTTCATCCCCCCGCCACAGGGATAAGCCAGTTTCCATCATGCTCAAACACCGGGATGTACGTACCCCCAACTGATGCAATGCTTCTGCTGCTAAAACTTCCCGCACCCCACCTTTGAGTGTGAGCATCCCATCACCACCACGAGAATAGGGTGTTCTACCAGAACCTTTAGTGCCGAAGTCGTACAGTTCGCCGTCGGTTCCACGAATTTGTCCGTACAAAAACCCTCTACCATCACCTAATTGTGGATTATACTCACCAAATTGATAGCCGTGATAACGCAGTGCTAGACACGGTTGACTTCCCTGAAACTTGCCGAAGGTATTGATAAAATCTTCGTCTTTCACTACTTGGGGATTTAACCCCAATTTTGGTAGTAAAGAGTCATTGCGCCAGCGCAGAATGTGTTGCGGAAATTCTGCTGCTTTTACTTCGTCATAATAATCATCACCCAAGGATGCCAAGGCTGCTTCGTAGTTAAGGGTGAGAAAGGGGTTGAGGGAATCTTCGGTGTTGGGAGTTTCAGCCAAAGTCATTATGAGCAAAGGGTAATTGAGCCTTCTTTTAATAGTACATCTGACAGCAGCTTGAGAGTGAGCTACACAATGACATTTTTGAGGGTGAGTATAAATATAACTGCCTAGAAAATAAAGGCTAGGGGTTAGAGGTTAGAGGCTAGAGTGTCCTCATGTCATTGGCAACCGCTATATAGATTTTAGTTGATAGTTATCATTGTTTATATTAGGGATATTTTCAGCAACTAATATCATCAATATATATAGCTAATTAAAATTGCTAATTTTTTGGATTACTTCAATCATCATCATTCACAAATACCAATACATTGAAAGGTCGCGGACGCTGTAATTGCCAAAGATAAATTTTTACTTATATATCCAATCTAATATTTATTTAATAATTGCCTGTCCAGAGTAAACCACTTGGGCATAAATACCTGTAAACTGATTTCAACAGCCAAAGAAATCCGATAGCCACCGCCCAAAAAAAGCATCAATTTATCAAGAGTTAGTCATAACTAGCGTTGCTGTAAAAAAGTAGTTGCCATCGACTAACTAAATATAACAAAAAGCTTCATGAATACCGCAAGAGACATCCAAGTTTACTTGCAGAAGTTTTTGTGCATAAACAATTAAAATCCCATCTTAAGGAGTTAATATGTCAGATTTTTTCAATCAAATTTCCCGCCGTAAATTTATCGTGACAGCAGGTGCATCGGCTGGTGCTGTGTTTTTGAAAGGTTGTTTGGGAAATCCTCCTGAAGCTAATACTGGTGGTGGCAATCAATCAGTTCCAACTGCTCAACCAGCCGCGAATATTAATCCAGAACAAGCCCCAGAAGTTACTACCGTCAAGTTAGGTTATATCCCGATTGTAGAATCTGCGCCTTTAATTATTGCCAAAGAAAAAGGCTTTTTTGCGAAGTATGGCATGACTAATGTAGAGCTTGCTAAACAAGCTTCTTGGGGTGCAGCTAGAGATAACGTAGAAATTGGTTCGGCTGGCGGTGGGATTGATGGTGGTCAATGGCAAATGCCGATGCCGCATTTGATTACTGAAGGTTTAATTACTAAGGGTAATCAAAAAATCCCCATGTATGTATTGTGTCAATTAATTACACATGGAAATGGGATTGCGATCGCCAACAAACACAAAGGTAGCGGTATCGGTTTAGACTTAGCAAGAGCCAAGTCTGTATTCTCCAAACTCAAAGCCTCAGCCACCCCCTTCACAGCCGCCCAAACCTTTCCAGCCGTTAACCAAGATTTCTGGATTCGCTACTGGTTAGCAGCTGGTGGTATTGACCCAGATGCAGATGTGAAACTGCTTACAGTCCCCGCAGCGCAAACCGTCGCCAACATGAAAACAGGCACAATGGATGCCTTCAGCACAGGCGACCCCTGGCCATACCGCATCGTCACAGACAAAATCGGCTTTATGGCGGCATTAACGGCGGAAATTTGGAAGAATCACCCCGAAGAATACCTAGCAATGCGAGCTGATTGGGTTGACCAACATCCCAAAGCTACCAAAGCACTATTAAAAGGCATCATGGCAGCTCAACAGTGGTTGGATAACTTTGATAACCGCAAAGAAGCCGCAGAAATCCTGGCTGCTAGAAGTTACTTTAATTTACCTTCAGCAGATATTCTTTTAGCTCCATTCCAAGGAAATTATGACATGGGTGATGGTCGCAAAGTTGAAGACAAATCAATGGCGGCTTATTACTGGAAAGATGAAAAAGGTAGCGTTTCTTATCCATATCAAAGCCATGATTTATGGTTCATCACCGAAAGTGTACGCTGGGGTTTCTTGCCCAAAGATTACATTACCAACGGTGCAGCTAAAGCCAAAGAATTAATCAAGAAAGTTAACCGCGAAGATATTTGGAAAGAAGCAGCGAAAGAAGCAGGAATTGCGGCTGCTGATATTCCCACCAGCACAACTCGTGGTGTAGAAGAATTTTTTGATGGTGCTAAGTTTGACCCCGAAAACCCAGAAGCATATCTCAAGAGTTTGTCTATCAAGAAAGTGAGTGTTTAGCAATAGTAGGGAACAGGTGACAGGTGACAGGGAAGACGCAAGAGTTTTTCTTCCTTATACCCTTCCTTATACCCTTACACCCCTACACCCTTTTTATTCGTCATCTGAGGAACACAAAAATCATGACCATAGCACAAAGAAGAGCTGTTAACCCAAAGTTTGATAACAGCTTATTATCTCAACTGCAAAAGCAATTTCCGAATATTGTACCGCCCGCGATCGCGATCGCTATTTTTCTGGTAATCTGGCAGTTATTCGCTTGGACTCCCGGCGCAACACTACCAGGGCCAATCCAAGTCATTACAGACACTTGGACGTTAATTTTGTACCCCTTTTACGACAAAGGTGGTATAGATAAAGGACTATTTTGGCAAATCTTAGCCAGTCTGCAACGGGTAGCAATTAGCTATATCCTCGCGGCAATTGTCGGTATTGGTTTGGGCATTTTGATTGGGATTAACCAAACCATGTCCAAAGCTTTAGACCCCATCTTCCAACTACTGCGGACTGTACCGCCTTTAGCATGGGTGCCGATTTCCTTGGCGGCTTTACGTCAAAACGAACCAGCCGCTTTGTTCGTCATCTTCATCACTGCGATTTGGCCTATCTTAATTAATACTGCGGTTGGTGTTACCCAAATTCCTCAAGACTACAATAACGTAGCCAAAGTATTGCAACTTAACCGCAAAGAATACTTTATTAACATTCTGATTCCCGCCGCCTTACCCTACATTTTCACAGGCTTAAGAATTGCCATCGGTTTGGCTTGGTTAGCGATTATTGCAGCAGAAATCGTTATGTCCGGTATCGTCGGGATTGGTTTCTTTATCTGGGATGCCTATCAAAACAACAACGTCAGCGAAGTAATTTTAGCCCTAGTTTATATCGGCGTTGTCGGTCTACTTCTCGATAAATTCATGGCTTGGTTACAGAACCTGATTTTACCAGCAGAACAGAAATAGGTTAGAGGTTACAGGGTACAGGTTGATCAATATTCTCATCATCTGTACCCCCTTATCTCTTCTTTCCACTGTTACCTGTCACCTATCACCTATTCCCCAATCACCAATCACCAATACCTGAAAACTATGGCTGTATTTGTTGCTGTTGACCAAATTGACAAAGTATTTAATCTCACTGGCGGTGGCCAATATATTGCCCTCAAAGGAATTGACCTGCAAATTAAAAAAGGTGAATTTGTTTCTTTGATTGGTCACTCTGGTTGCGGTAAATCCACTCTCTTAAATATGATTGCTGGTTTGGATTTACCCAGTGAAGGTGTTGTGACTCTGGAAGGACAAAAAATTACCAAGCCAGGGCCAGACCGGATGGTGGTATTCCAAAATTATTCCTTATTGCCTTGGCGGACAGTGAGAGAAAATATTGCCCTGGCTGTTGATTCAGTCATGCGGGGGATGTCTGCCACAGAACGTAAGGCAATCGTTGACAAACATATTGATATGGTGGGGTTGCGTCCCCATGCAGATAAACCACCAGGGATGTTATCTGGTGGACAAAAACAACGGGTAGCGATCGCTCGCGCCTTAGCAATTCGTCCTAAACTATTACTATTAGATGAACCCTTCGGCGCACTAGATGCCCTCACACGGGGTAACTTACAAGAACAGTTAATGCAAATCTGCGAAGAAAATCAAGTTACCGCCGTCATGGTAACTCACGACGTAGACGAAGCAGTGCTGTTATCTGACAGAATTGTCATGCTCACCAATGGGCCAGAATCGAAAATTGGTGACATCCTCGAAGTCGATATCCCCCGCCCCCGCAAACGCATGGAAGTAGTAGAACATCCCAGCTACTACAGCTTGCGGAGTGAGATGATTTACTTCCTCAACCAACAAAAACGAGTCAAGAAAATCCGCGCCAGAAAAACTGCGGCTGTGGCTCGTCATGGGTTAGAAAAAGTTAACCTAGATATTGGCTTCTTACCCCTCACCGCCTGCGCCCCTCTCGCCGTGGCTAAAGAAAAAGGTTTCTTCACTAAACACGGTTTAGATGAAGTTAACCTAGTGCGGGAAACTAGCTGGCGCGGTATCGTGGATGGCATGGTTGGCAGTTATATCGATGCGGCACAAATGCCTTCCGGGATGCCCATGTGGTTAACATTGGGAGGACACAACAATCAACCCCTCCCCGTTGTCACCTCCCTCACCATGACTCGCAACGGTAACGCCATCACCTTAGCGAAACGCTTCTATGACCAAGGTGTGCGTACCTTATCAGACTTCAAAAATTACCTGTTGCGTACCCGTGAACAGCGCCACATAATGGGCGTAGTGCATCCCGCATCCATGCACAACTTATTGCTGCGTTACTGGCTAGCAGCTGGGGGAATTGACCCCGACTTAGATGTAGATATGAAAACTATCCCTCCCGCCCAGATGGTTGCTGACTTACAAGCCGCCACCATTGACGGTTTCTGTGTCGGTGAACCTTGGAACTACCGCGCGGCTGAGGAAGGTATAGGCTTTACCATCGCCACAGACTTAGAAGTGTGGTTAGGACACCCCGGTAAAGTGCTGGGTGTGCGGGAAGATTGGGCAGAGAAATATCCTAATACCTATATTGCCCTCACCAAAGCCTTACTAGAAGCTTGTCAGTATTGCGCTAAACCCGAAAATGCTGAAGAAATCAGGCTAATTTTAGCGGGTAGAGATTACGTCAGCACTGACGTTGAGTATATCCAATTGGAAGACCCCAACTCTGAGGCTTGTAGCTTAGACCATCCCCTGCGCCAGTATGCCCACCATCAGTTTTACTCTGAGTCAGCAATTAATCGCCCCAGCCGCACCGAACAAATGTGGATTATGACTCAATTAGCCCGTTGGGGTGACACTCCCTTCCCTAGAAACTGGGTAGAAATTGTCGAAAGGGTGTGCAGCGTCAGGATATTCAGCACCGCCGCCAGAGAATTAGGTTTAGATGTCAGCTATACCCGCCAACCCATTCAATTATTTGATGGTACTCCCTTTAATGCTGATGATCCCATTGCCTATCTCAACAACTTAGACATTAAACGTGATTTTTCAGTTGCCGAAGTCATTCTTGACTCCCCAACTAGAAGAGTAGCCTAAGCCAATCTAGGGGAGATGAAAACCATGCGCGAGTTTTTTCACCTCGTTGATGAGTCTTTTTACTCCGTTGACGAGTATCGGAACTGGATGAACGAGTCTTTTTACTCCGTTGACGAGTATCGGAACTAGATGAACGAGTCTTTTTACTCCGTTCATCTATCTTGGAACTCCGTTGATGAGTCTTTTTACTCCATTGACGAGTATCGGAACTCCGTTGACGAGTATTTTTACTCCGTTGACGAGTATTTTTGCTCCGTTGACGAGTATCGGAACCTCATTCAAGAGTAAGCAACAACTCGCGCCCAACTCCCCTAATCATCCTCATACTCCGCGTACCTACCCTGCGGGAACGCCTAACGGCCAATGCGCTTACCTCCCCATCCTCTGCGTTAAAAACTTCACCCCCATCACCGCCATGCAAAACCGCAGCACAACCCTCAGAGACAGACAACCAACATCCACCTTCGCCAACTCCAGACCATTCTTAGAAATCAAAGACGTTACCAAAGTCTATCCCACCAAGAAAGGCCCATTCACAGTCCTTGATGGCGTAAACCTCAACGTAGAACAGGGTGAATTCATTTGTGTCATTGGTCACTCTGGCTGTGGTAAATCCACACTGTTAAACATGGTGTCTGGTTTTAACACTCCTACCACGGGTCAAGTTTTATTAGAAGGTCAACCCATCACCAAACCAGGCCCCGATAGAATGGTAGTCTTTCAAAACTATGCTTTGCTACCTTGGCGGACAGCTTTTGAAAACATCTACTTAGCAGTTAACGCTGTTTACCCCAACAAAATCGAAGCCGAAAAACGGGCGATTGTCCGGGAACACCTAGCAATGGTAGGATTAGCCGATGCGATGGACAAGAAACCCACCCAAATGTCCGGCGGTATGAGACAACGGGTTTCTATTGCTCGTGCTTTGGCAATTCGTCCCAAGGTACTAATTTTAGACGAACCCTTTGGTGCATTAGACGCAATTACCAAAGAGGAATTACAGGAAGAACTGCTGAAGATTTGGAACGAAAATCGCTGTACTGTGTTGATGATTACCCACGACATCGATGAGGCGTTGTTTTTAGCAGATAAATTAGTGATGATGACCAATGGCCCACACGCCAAGATTGGGGAAGTGATGGAAATTCCTTTTTCTCGTCCTCGCGATCGCGCCCGCATCATGGAAGATCCACAATATTATCAGCTGCGGAACTATGCTTTAGATTTCCTCTTTAACCGGTTCGCCCATGATGATGTCGGTTAGTTGGTGAATATTCGACCCCTACACCCTTCATAGGTAAGTTTTCACAGTTTTCCCCAGATGACGACTACTGGGATCTTAGGTAAAAGATAAAAGGTAAAAGTACAAAATTTTACCGCTTATCTTTTGCCTTTTTCTTTTTAATGAATAATTAAATTTTGTCATGCTGTTCTAGAGCATCGATTCAGGAATGAAAAACCTAACCCCCCAACCCCCTTCCCTACTAGGGAAGGGGGAGCAAAACTCCCCTCTCCTTGCAGGGGAGGGGCTGGGGGAGGGGTTCTTCTAGGAATACTGAATTGCTGTTCTAGGCGAGATGTGGTTTCATAGTGCAAATTGAAAACTTGTGTGTACACCGTAGCTCCTACAAAGAGAGACGCTATATAATTTGTGCTTTTTTCTCTGTTGAGAAACTGTTATGCTGAGAAAAATCAGTATAATCTCGCAATATTATTGTTAAATTATGGAAGCAGTAACATTAACAGCCGTAGGAACTGCGATCGCTACTATAGTTTTAACTAAGGCTTTAGAAAAAACAGGCGAAAAGCTGGGGGAAGCAGCATTAGAAAAAAGTAATGAGTTAATCGCACAGCTAAAAAAGAAAAATAAAGTCCCCTTACTAGCGAATACGTCACAGGAAAACACACAGCAGCCGTTAGATTATGGTCAAGCTGTGTTGGAGTTGAAAGCCGCAGCCGATACAGATACCGAAATTGCTCAATCAGTGCGGGAAGTAGAAGCCACAATCAATCAAGATCAGTCCCAGAGTGCTGAGAAAATTCAAAAATTAGCCGCAGAAATTCAAGCGCAGCCAGCAATTGTTAATAACTTTGCCAAGTTAGCAGAAAGTATCCAAGCTGAAAAAGGGGCAATGGTTGCCCAACAAATCACAATTGGGGAACAGCACAACACATACAACTGACTACAGTCGCCCGAACAGGAACGGGTAAAGTCAAATCCTGAAATACCGCAAAATTTACCCCTGAGTGGGGTGGTGAAATTTGTCGGACGTGATGAAGAACTGCAAGAACTCCATAAACTTTTGCAGGAAAATAACCAAGTAGCCATTGCAGCTATTTTGGGAATGGGTGGACTGGGTAAAACAGAACTCGCCTTGCAATATGCCATGACTCAGCACGAAAACTACAAAGGTGGACTGTGCTGGTTACAGGCGAAAGTTGAGGATTTTGGCGTTCAAGTGGTGCGGTTTGCCAGAACTCAGCTTGATTTAAACCCACCAGAAGATTTTGATTTACCTGCACAAGTACAATACTGCTGGCGGTATTGGCGTGAGGGTAATGTGCTGCTGGTGGTGGATGATGTTACAGATTACCAGCAAATCAAACCTTACCTACAGGGCGCATCTTCCAGATTTAAAGTGTTGATGACTACGCGCAAAAAGTTGGGTGCAGCCATCAAGCAATTACCTTTAGATGTATTACAACCAGATGCAGCGTTGGAGTTGTTACGGTCTTTGCTAGCAGAAACACCAGGGCGAATTGAGAGAGAATTAGATGTAGCAAAACAGTTATGTGAATGGCTGGGGTATTTGCCTTTGGGTTTAGAGTTGGTGGGGCGATATCTGGCGCGAAAACCGGATTTATCCTTATCAGCAATGATGCAGCGTTTAGAGAAAAAGCGATTAGAACAACCTGCACTTGTAAAACCAGAAGCTGATATGACAGCACAAAGGGGAGTGCAAGCCGCCTTTGAGTTGAGTTGGCAGGAATTAGCAGAGGATGATCAGTTATTAGGCTGTGTACTCAGTTTATTTGCAACCACACCCATACCCTGGAAATTAGTAGAACAGTGCTTAACAGAGAAAGATGAAGATGAGTTAGAAGAAATTCGGGATGATAAATTATTGAATCTGCATCTACTCCAGCGCAAAGGTGAAGGAATCTATCAACTACATCCCCTACTGCGGGAATTTTTCCAATCTAAGTTTACAGGTTTAGAGCAAGCAGAGGAATTTAAGCGATCGTTTTGTCAGGTAATGGTAGCAATTGCTAAAGAAATTTCTGAGACTCCTACCCTTGAAGAAATTAACGCTGTTTTCCTTGCCATACCACACATAGCTGAAGTAGCAAACAATCTCATTCAACACCTCAGTGATAAAGATTTAATTTCGCCTTTCTTCGGCTTGGGTTACTTCTATGAAGGACAAGGGTTATATACCCAAGCCGAACCTTGGAATCAACAGTGTTTATCAACAGTACAAAACCGCTTGGGAGACAATCATCCTCATGTCGCCACCAGCCTCAACAACTTGGCATTACTCTACGAATCCCAAGGCAAGTACGACCAAGCCGAACCCCTGTTACTCCAATCTTTAGAACTCAGACAACGCCTGCTGGGAGACAATCATCCCGATGTCGCCACCAGCCTCAACAACTTGGCTGGACTCTACGAATCCCAAGGCAAGTACGACCAAGCCGAACCCCTGTATCTTCAAGCTTTAGAACTCTGTCAACGTCTGCTAGGAGATAATCATCCTCATGTCGCCGCCAGCCTCAACAACTTGGCCGTACTCTACGAATCCCAAGGAAAGTATGACCAAGCCGAACCCCTGTATCTTCAAGCTTTAGAACTCTCTAAACGCCTGCTGGGAGACAATCATCCGGATATCGCCTCTAGCCTCAACAACTTCGCATTACTCTACAAATCCCAAGGAAAGTACGACCAAGCCGAACCCCTGTATCTCCAGGCTTTAAAACTCAGACAACGCCTGCTGGGAGACAATCATCCCCATGTCGCCACCAGCCTCAACAACTTGGCCGTACTCTACGAATCCCAAGGCAAGTACAACCAAGCCGAACCCCTGTATCTCCAGGCTTTAAAACTCAGACAACGCCTGCTGGGAGACAATCATCCCTCTGTCGCCACCAGCTTGCACAACTTGGCTGGACTCTACGAATCCCAAGGCAAGTACAACCAAGCCGAACCCCTATATCTCCAAGCTTTAAAACTCAGACAACGCCTGCTGGGAGACAATCATCCCGATGTCGCCGCCAGCCTCAACAACTTGGCTGGACTCTACGAATCCCAAGGCAAGTACGACCAAGCCGAATTCCTGTATCTCCAAGCTTTAGAACTGTGTCAATGCCTGCTGGGAGATAATCATCCCCATGTCGCCACTAGTCTCAACAACTTGGCTAAACTCTACTATTCCCAAGGAAAGTACGACCAAGCCGAACCCTTGTATCTCCAAGCTTTAGAACTTAGACAACGCCTGCTGGGAGATAATCATCCCGATATCGCCACTAGCCTCAACAACTTGGCTAAACTCTACTATTCCCAAGGAAAGTACGACCAAGCCGAACCCCTGTATTCCCAAGCTTTGAATATTTTCGAGCAAAGTTTAGGAGGGAATCATCCTCATACTGTGAGAGTGCGTGAGAATTTAGCAAATTTACGCGATTCTCTCTAATGAGAACACGAACATTTACCTTCCCAATCTCATCACTCTAGCTTTTATCTCCAAGTTTCCTGTTTTGAACTCAAAGTTTCATGTTCAGAACCCGAAGTTTCGTGTTGCAAACGAGAATGTTTCTGTTTCAAACTAAAGTATTCTTGTTTCCAGTGAGAATGTTCTTGTTCTAAACGAGAATGTTTCTGTTGCAAACGAGAACTTTCCTGTTTCCAGTGAGAACGTTCTTGCTGCAAAGGAGAATCTTCTAGTTCTGAGGTTGAATGATGGTGTTTTGAGTATAGAAGTTCTCGTTTGTATGCAATACACTCTAACCTCTCTCCAAACCTCTCTCCTACAAGGAGAGAGGCTTTGAGCTTTACCCGGATTTCTCACCAATTATTGCAACCTCAGTCCAGAGTAGGGGCGGGTTGAGCGAAATATTCGTGAATGATTTGAGCATATCTGTGAACCTGCCCCTACTGTTTGTGAGAAATGCGGCTTTACTCCCCTTCCCTTGTAGGGAAGGGGGTTAGGTCTGTATCTAACTGAATCACCGCAAATGCTGATTCTAACGCCTGTATGCGGCTTTCCACCTGATTAATTTGGGCTGACAAGGTGAAAGAGGACTCATGGTTATGCTGACAGAATCGCTGCAAGTCAAGGTGGGTAATGCGTCGCTGTACTTGTCCACGGGTAACGACTATCCAAACATGACGATGATGTGCGATCGCTCTTGCACGGGAAGCAACCCCAAAGGCTAGTGTCCCGATGCAAACTCTGCGGCTTCTCCCCGTTTACCTAAAACAATTAAGTCTGTGTTTTTTGCAAATTCATGAAAACAATCTACTAAAAAGCCTGTTTTATTAGTTAACTTAAAATCTGTATAAATGAGGCATATAGCCCCACTTTGGGATCAACCCCAGCAATGATGGAAAAGGCGATATCTATTTAAATAATAACCTGATATCTATGGACAGTTTTCAATCTGCCACAATGAGAATTGACAAATAAAAACATCACAAAACCAACGTTGTACGTCATCAAAGAAAAATTAATTAGTTATAACTATCTTTCCTCTTGTTTTTGCTATTTCATCCCCCAGCATAGACACATCTAGAGATAATCAAGTTAAGCTAGATTACACCAGATTTCTGTTAGAATTTTTTTGGTAACTTAAAAAACAAAAAATTATATGATGCAAGAAAAAACAGTGATTTATAGATGGTTGTGGATAATTCATCATATCCCCCACAAAGAGTAAGCCCCATGAGTCCCCACGCACTACTGTTAGTAAATCGTCATGCTCGTCAAGGGCAAAATCGACTCTTAGAGGCGATTAATTGCTTACAAAAACTTGGCTTTCAATTAACTGAAGAATCAACAGAACATCCCTCACATCTAGCAGAAATTATACATAAATATAAAAATCATGTTGACTTAGTTATAGTTGGTGGTGGTGATGGTACTCTCAATGCCGTAGTAGATGCTTTAGTAGAAACTCAATTACCTTTGGGAGTTCTACCTTTAGGAACTGCCAATGATTTAGCTAGAACTTTAGGAATTTCTAACTCTCTACCCGAAGCGTGTGAAATCATTGCTCATGGAGAATTGCGACGCATTGATTTAGGTTGGGTAAACGGTAAACATTTTTTCAACGTGGCTAGTTTAGGATTGAGTGTAAAAATTACCCAAAAACTGACCAAAGAAGTCAAAAAACGCTGGGGAGTTCTTGCTTATGCTGCTACAGCATTGCAAGTAATTTGGGAATCTCGACCATTTAGCGCGGAAATTCGGATGAATGGTAAATCCTATCGAGTCAAGACAGTCCAAATTGCTGTGGGTAATGGCCGCTACTATGGGGGTGGTATGGCTATAGTGCATGATGCCAAAATTGATGACCAAAGACTAGACCTTTATAGTTTAGAGATTAAACACTGGTGGCAAATAATTCCCTTACTACCTGCTATACGCAAAGGGAGACATATTCATCGGCAAAATGTCCGCTCCTTGCATGGACAAGAAATAGAAATTTACACCCGTAAAACCCGCCCCATCAACACCGATGGCGAAATTACCACCTACACTCCGGCTCATTTCCGCGTCATCCCTAAAGCTGTTGCTGTTTTTGTGCCACCTGTTTGAAGAAGCAGGGGAGCAGAGGAGCCGAGTAACTATTACCTATTGCAAGAGTGGCTATTGCCTATTTCCTATATCTGCGGTGCTACCCAAGAATTTGATATGGTAAAGAAACGTAAGGAATAGCTACGGGTGCATTTGTATTTAATCTGAAGTGTCTTTTAGCTAAGTAAAGAGCGGGGTATTGTGAAAACTCACATCAACTCACGCCAAATACACCTGAGATTTTCTCAAGATATTAAGTTACTGCTGCAACGCCTAGCAGAACAACATCTGTCTCTCGGTGAAATTCTGGCACAGACATCTGAACGCGGTTTTAGCTTAGTCATTACATTATTAGTTTTGCCCTTTTTGTTCCCTATGCCACCGGGATTAACAGGGCCTTTTGGAGCTGCGTGTTTACTATTATCTGTACAGATGATACTTGGTAGGCGATCGCCTTGGCTACCGAAAAGCATCGCCCGCTATCAATTTCCTCGTCCCTTTGCTCAGTTCCTGTTACAAAACCTGCGCCGTGTTACCAAAGTATTAGAATCCATCACCCGTCCCCGCTTGACTAAAATCGCCGAAAATCCTTTAACTTGGCGCATCAATGGGTTGTGTATCTCTTGGTTAACACTGTTACTTATCTCACCCATTCCCTTTACTAATCCCATTCCCACAGTAGGGATTTTACTTTTGGCAGTCGCTACCATTGAATCCGATGGCTTATTAATTTGCATCAGCTATGGCATTACTGTTGTAATTACCATGCTATTTGCATTTATTGGTTATGCCTTATGGGTAGCTCCTAGCTTATTGCCATCTATTTTGAGATAAAAGCCCCTAGTCAAAAACTGAGGGGCTTGCTTTTAATTAAGGTGCATCTACTTATTTATATATCCATATAGTTTTTTGTGGCATCAGGAAGAATTATACTGAGTTGCTTTCAAAGATAGTAACTAGGGCTGGGAGCGGCGGCAGGGGAGCAGCTGACTTTTCACGTTATGTGGAAAAGCCCACGAAAAACCTAACCCCCTAACCCCCTTCCCGCATCGGGAAGGGGGAACATTCAAAGTCTCTCTCCTTGTAGGAGAGAGATTTAGAGAGAGGTTTTCCAGACCCCGTGAAAAGTCAGAAGGGAGCAGAGGGGAATACTAAATATTTAAGTTCTTGCCCTACGCCTAATGTCAAAGAATCAGTCTGTTGCATAACTCCTGGATATATCATGCTATACTAAACGTAGTCGTTATGAGTTCGTATAAATATTATGACTAACCCGACTGTAGAAAACTTAGTAATTATCGGTTCTGGGCCAGCAGGTTACACAGCTGCTATTTATGCTGGACGAGCTAACCTAAAACCTGTGGTATTTGAAGGTTTTCAAGCTGGGGGTTTGCCTGGTGGGCAACTAATGACGACGACAGAAGTAGAAAACTTTCCTGGTTTCCCACAAGGAATTACTGGGCCGGAATTAATGGATAGAATGAAGGCGCAGGCGGAACGTTGGGGGGCTGAATTATATACTGAAGATGTGGTATCAGTTGATTTGAGTCAGCGTCCTTTTACTATCCGTTCGGAAGAAAGGGAAGTTAAGGCACATACTATAATTATTGCCACTGGTGCGACAGCCAAGCGTTTAGGTTTACCTAGTGAACATCAATTCTGGAGTCGGGGAATTTCTGCTTGTGCGATTTGTGATGGCGCAACTCCGATTTTTCACGGTGCAGACTTAGCGGTGGTTGGGGCTGGCGACTCGGCGGCGGAAGAATCTATTTATTTAACTAAGTATGGCTCGAAAGTTAACTTGTTAGTCCGTTCTGATAAGATGCGGGCATCTAAAGCCATGCAAGACCGGGTATTGAGCAATCCCAAAATCCAAGTACATTGGAACACCGAAGCCATAGATATATTTGGTAACAGCTTCATGGAAGGGATAGTAGTTCGTAATAACAAAACTGGAGAAGAAAGTAAGCTGACAGCTAAGGGCTTATTCTATGCCATTGGTCACACGCCTAATACTTCTTTGTTTAAGGGACAAATCGAACTGGATGAGGTGGGTTACATCGTCACTAAACATGGTTCACCAGAAACCAGTGTAGAGGGTGTCTTTGCGGCGGGTGACGTACAAGACCATGAATATCGCCAAGCGATTACGGCGGCTGGTAGTGGCTGTGCGGCGGCGTTGTTGGCGGAACGTTGGCTGTCTAGTAATGGGTTGATTCATGAATTTCACCATGAACCAACAATTAATAATGAGTTAGAACCCCAGCCAGCTGCTCAGAAAACAGAAGCAGAACAAGCGGCGGAATTTGATTTAGCTGCAACCCGTCATGAGGGTAGTTACGCTTTAAGAAAATTATTCCATGAAAGCGATCGCCTGCTAGTAGTCAAGTACGTCGCCCCTGGTTGCGGCCCTTGTCATACCCTCAAGCCGATATTAAATAAAGTCGTGGATGAATTTGACGGTAAAATCCACTTTGTCGAAATTGACATCGACAAAGACCGCGAGATTGCTGAAAATGCTGGCGTGACAGGAACACCGACCATTCAATTTTTCAAGAATAAAGAACTATTGAAGGAACTCAAAGGTGTTAAACAAAAGAGTGAGTATCGCCAGTTAATTGAAAGTAATCTGTAGGTTCACTTATCGCAAAGTATATGCCAGTAGGGTGCGTTGTTGCATAGCACAACACACCTTGCAACATTTTAGGTGTGTTATGCCAATTCCAAATTCAGATTTCTTAATTTTGAATTTGGAATTTTGAATTCCCCGCAGGGGTTGACTCCCCAATTACCAATCTGATATGTAAAATGGTCAGCGTATCTTGCTCAATGCAGGCTCGCACATGACCATCACTAAACGTCAACTACCGTTATTTTTACGTTTTGCTAAAAATCCCAGCCTTTCCCAAAAATTAATGCTAGTTGGATTGGCGATTACTCTGTTCTTCATTTTCCTGGCTTTCTTTGCTCCTGCTTTCCAGGCTTGGGGATGGCTACAAAACCCGAAAGAATTTCTCTCAAACCCGATTCAGGAAGCACCATCTGCTAAACATTGGTTTGGCACCAGTCGCTTAGGACATGATGTGTTTTCCCGCACGATATTTGGCGCTCAAGCAGCGTTGCAAGTAGTGGTTTTAGCCACGGCGCTGAGTATGATTGTTGGCGTACCCTTGGGGATGGTTAGTGGCTACCTCGGCGGTAGGTTAGATAAAGTGTTGCTGTTTCTGATGGATAGTATCTACACTTTACCGGGGTTACTGTTGTCGGTGACACTGGCTTTTGTAGTAGGGCGAGGGATATTAAACGCTGCGATCGCTATTAGTATTGCATACATCCCGCAATATTATCGAGTGGTTCGTAATCATACCGTCAGTGTCAAAACAGAAGTATTTATCGAGGCGGCTCAAGCAATGGGCGCTTCTACTTGGATTGTGCTATCTCGATATTTATTTTTCAACGTTATTCAAAGCGTACCCGTACTTTTTACCCTCAACGCTGCCGATGCAATTCTAGTATTAGGTGGTTTGGGCTTTTTAGGGCTAGGCTTACCGGAAGAAATACCAGAGTGGGGGTACGATTTGAAACAAGCTCTAGAAGCTTTACCTACTGGTGTTTGGTGGACTACCCTTTTCCCTGGTTTAGCAATGACTTTTATGGTGGTAGGGTTATCACTACTTGGTGAAGGGTTAAATGAATTTGTCAATCCCCGATTGCGGGGAGAAAATGGAAACCGGAAATAGACAATTCAAAATACCCTACGGATAGGCTTACGTCGGCGTAGCGAAGGCTTGCGCCTAAAAAATTCAAAATTAGGATTTCTGCTTTTGGATGTTGAATTGAAACTAATCTTTGTATTTACAACTGAGAGAAAAGAGTGAAAGATAACATTTCTTTAATTGCGGCGGCGGCTGGTGGGTTTATGCTTTCAGTGGCTTTGGCTGGGATTTTAAAAGGTGCGCCGGTGACAGCTTTAGGTGAACAATCTAATTTTCGTCCCACGGTGACTGATTTAAGATTGGCTCCTAAAAAGACTGATAACTTAGAATTTTTTGATGCAAAAACAGCCAAAAGCTAATATGCTTTTCTGAAGTACCCAGACCTGTCAAGGTGGGGAATTTTGGTCAGCTTAGTTAAAGCTGCTAGTTTTTATTGTGGCTAGTAGCTGGGTGTGAGGAATTAACAGTGGGGAATTCTCAAGTAATTGGGATTGACGTAGGGGGAACGGCAATTAAATTGGGGCGATTCAGTCAAGATGGTACGTGTCTGCAATCTTTGACTGTCGCAACTCCGCAACCGCAGACACCAGAGGCGGTTTTAGCTGTGATGGTGGATGCGATCGCGCAAATTGATGTAGATAATCAAACTATAGCTATTGGTGTGGGTACTCCCGGCCCGGCTGATGCCACAGGACGCATTGCCCAAATTGCGATTAATTTACCGGGATGGCAGAATGTCCCTCTGGCTGATTGGTTGGAAGCTAAAACTGGCAAACCAACCGTTATTGATAATGATGCCAATTGTGCAGGTGTAGGAGAGGCTTGGTTGGGAGCCGGTCGGCAATTTCAGAATTTTATGCTGTTAACCTTGGGAACTGGGGTTGGTGGTGCAATTATTCTCGATGGCAAATTGTTTGTGGGACAACGAGGCGCAGCCGGAGAACTGGGATTAATTACCCTGCAACCGGATGGCCCTATGTGTAAGAGTGGTAATCAAGGTTCTCTGGAACAATACACATCAATTCAAGCCATTCGTCGCCGGACTGGGAAAGAACCTGCGGAATTAGGAATGCTAGCACAAGCTGGAGATGTTAATGCTTTAGCATTTTGGCAAGAATACGGTAGAGATTTAGGTATAGGTTTAGCTAGTTTAATTTATGTTTTAACACCGCAAGCGATCGTCATTGGTGGTGGTGTGAGTGCTAGTTTTGAATTTTTCTTTCCAGCAGTTCAGGCAGAAATTGACAAGCGGGTGATGCCAACCTCGCGGATGGGTTTACAGATTATCCCTGCACAATTGGGTAACTCTGCTGGGATGGTAGGCGCGGCTAAATTAGCGTGGCAAAAGTTTCGTATTTAACAGGTGGTACAGAAGGCGGTTTGCATATTACTTATGTTACCAATGCCAGTCGTACTTTGCTGATGAACTGGAACACTTTGGACTGGGAAGGGGAAATCTTGGAAATTATGGGTATTCCTCGGCAAATGCTGCCAGAAATTCACCCTTCATCAGCCATCTATGGCAAAGCTACAGGTAGCTTGGCAGGAGTTGTACATAAATTTACACTTTTTATCAACTTACACACAGCTTGAAACAGCATGATTTTTAATATCTCCCCATCTCAGATTGAAAGCTTGGATAGCAAAGAGCTTGTAGAACTGCTGAAAAAATTGCTACACGCCGAAGCACAAAGTTCTGGTATTTGTTTACGAGGAGTTTCAGTACCCCTTCAGATTACTGTTGCCGATGGAGGAGAAGATGCACGAATTTCATGGACAGGAGGGTGTGAAAAAACAGATTATCTACCATCTAGATTTTGCATATTTCAATCAAAAGCTACTAAATTGGGAAAAGCAGGCTGGAAAAAAGAGGTTTGGACAAAGCCCAGTCAAAAAAAGGGTGTCAAACGAGAACTTAATAATGCTTTAAAAACAGTCATTAATGAAAATGGCTCTTATATCGGATTTACCTCTGAAATTTTTATTGGATCTAAAAAAGATGATCTAATTACAGCTATTAAGGAAGGTATTCAAGAGACTGGGGCTGATCCTGCTCAGTTAAAGAGTATTGATATTTATGATGCAAATAAGATTAAAGACTGGGTGGAAAAATATCCAGCAATCGCAGTTTGGCTTAACGAAAAACAATCTGGACTTACTTTAAAAAGTTTTCAAACAATTGAAAGATTGGGTAAGAAATCTGATATCTTTTCAATTCCAAAGGTCGAAGACAAAGCCAGCCGCTTTCTAATTGGAACTAAGAGCGATTCTACTGGTGATAACTCGCTTAGTTACGAGAAAGCAAAAGAACGAATTGTAGATTACTTAGCTGATTCTAAAACATCAATCCGAATTATTGGATCATCGGGCGTAGGAAAAACTCGGTTTGTGTATGAGGTGTTTAGAGATGAAACCACCACAGCAAAAATCGCATTAGTAACATCTGCAATTTATTGTGATTTTAGAGACGTTAGCTATCAGATTTTTCAAATAGCTGAGAGTCTTTCAGATGTTGGAAATTCTGCTCTCATGATTGTGGATGAATGTCCACGCGAAGCTGCTGTTAAGCTTGGTGAAATTATAACAAGTGAGGGTAGTAACCTTAAAATCATAACAATTGGTAATGATAACAAACCTATTGAAAAAAATAACTGCCTAAATATTTCCGTTACTCCTGCTGATGAAACTCTTATTGAAGGCATTATTCAGCAGCGATATCCAAAAGCTGATTACTCAGATATTCAATTTATTAAAAATATAAGTGGAGGATATCCACGCATTGCAGTATTAGCTACAGATAACTATTCAGAGGGACTACCAATTCTGAAATCTGTAGAAGATGTTGTAGAGCGCATTCTTACAAGTTGTGGCATAAACCGAGCCGAACAAGTTCGAGCAATTGAGTGTCTTGCGCTATTCAAGCAATTAGGTGCGGATGAAAATGTCAGTGATGAGATTGACTTTGTTAGTGAAAATTTAGCCAGACAAACTGGTGATGAGATGTATGAACATTTAGCTTATGCAGCAAAACAACATCTTGTAGATCATTTTGGTTGTTATTTCATAGCTAAACCTCTTCCCATAGCTGTTTTCCTTGGAAAAAGAAGGTTAGATTTACTGCGTGTAAACAGTATCCTTAAATTCATAGAAAGTGCATCTCCAACATTACGTGCATCTTTCTTAAGTCAATGGTGTTATTTCGACGCTTCAAAAACAGCCGCTACAGTCGCTAAAAGGCTTTTGTCAAGAGATGGGTGGTGTGGTTCACGAGAAAATTTGAAAACTGAGCTTGGTTCACAATGCCTGAATGCCATAGTACACATCGATCCTGATGGCGTAGCTAATGTTATTCATTATCTATATAAGGATTTATCCATAGATGATTTGAAAGAAGCCATAATAAGAAAGCATGATTTTCTCCAAATTTTAGCAAAACTTGTTTCCCGAAAAAGATATTTTTACATAGCAGCACCACTACTCATGCGGTTAGCTGTGATTGAACATAATACTTATTCAAATGATGCAGGTAATCGCTTTAAACAACTTTTTCAATTACGTCTCAGTGAAACTGAAGCTGAACCTTTTGAGAGGTTTGCAATACTAGATCAAGGAATATCATCAGGTGATGAAAGGATTGTATCTATTTGTATTGACGCACTAGAAAATACCCTCAAACGAAATTATTTTTATGGTTCAGTAATCTCTCATAAAATTGGAAGTAAACCTACTCCTAAAGAATGGAAACCAAAAGGATGTGATGAATTTGATTTTCATAGAAATGGTCTTCAAAGACTAGACTATATACGCTCACAATATCCAAAATTATCGATTCAGTGTGAGAACATTATTGCTAGAGCTATTCGCTCACTAATTTGTGAAAATATCTTAAATGAGATTGAACAAATTTTATACAAAGTTACTGAGGAAAAAAAATTTTGGCTTGATGCTATTCAGGGAGTTGGCGATTGGCTATATTTTGACAGAACGAAAGCACTAGAAGAATTTTCGCAAAAAGTTAGGAAGCTTTACGATAATATAATACCAACAGATCCAGTTCATAAAGCACTGCTCTATACAAAATTTTGGGAATCGCATCTTCGCAATCCTGATATAAAATACGATGAAGAAAATACCAATAATCGAGACTTTGAATACTCGTCGAGAAAGGCGAAGGAAGTTGCTGCTGAAATTGCAGTAGACAAAGAACTTATCAATCGTGCTATCCAAATAATGATTAGGGAAGAACTGAACAATGTGTTTCCATTCGCTCATGAGTTAGCCATGCGATTGGAAGACCCAGTACAATCTTTTCAGTTCGCAGTAAACGAATTTGAAATATCTTCTGACAGGAGAGGAATAAATTTTCTTAGAGCATTACTTTCTGGGATTGATAAAAGAGACCCTGAAACTGCAAATAAGTGCATTGACATTGCTCTTAATTGCGATGCCCTCAAGCATGAAATAAGTAATATTTATAGGGCTGTTTATATTTCTGTTGATAGACTAAATGAAATTGTTCAAAGAATAAGAGATGGGAGTATTTCGGTAACAGAATGTGTCTATTTATCTTATGGACAAGCACTAAGCCAACTTAATTCTGAAGATATTTTTAGTTTAATTGATGAATTAGCTTCTAATCACGGCTCGGAAGGTATGTGGGTAGCTCTCGAAATTATTTCCATGTACCAACATAATAGAGATATTCTTGACAGGCAACTTGCCAAACGGATTAAAGAAATTATTACTTCAAAGGAACTTTTTGAAAAAGTAAGATCAGCTACTACAGATGGATATTTATTTGAACAGCTTGTTTTATTGGTGCAAAAACATTATGGTATAGATGACGAATTCGCCATTAGACTTAGCAATCAAGTCATAAGGTTATGCCAAGTTGAAGAGTATCAACTTTTCTCTGCGCTAAAAAACTATTGTCGAAATATCATTGAATTATTAGTGAAAGAGAAACCGATTGTACTGTGGGAAAATTTATCACATTTCTTTGACATGGCAACTCAATCAGAAATTTATCACTTAGAAACTCTGATTAAGCCACAACAAGACGCTTTTGATGTTAATTCCCATAATGTAGGAGTTCATTATAAAGAAGGCATACTATTCGGTATTTCTGATTCTATATTTAGAGAATGGGCTAAAGTTAATCCAGAAATTAGAGCATCCTTCCTATGTATTTTCTATCCTATTCTTGAAATAGACGATCAAGGTAATCATAGATGGCATCCAGTTTTGGAAAAATTGACTCATGAATTTGGGACTTTTAAAGAATTTCGCCAGACTTTAGCACACCGTCTCTCTCCTAATATATGGTCAGGGTCTATAATCCCATACATTGAAATTTATTTAACACCTTTGGAAACATGGTTTAAACATCCAGTACCTGAAATGTCTGTTTGGGCAAAAGAGATGTACTATTTCCTAGAAAGAGAAATAGCTAGTGAACGTAAACGGGAAAGGAAAAATTCATAGTATGGTTGCTATTTTTGCGGATAAGCTTGAGTGAAGCCTTACTGTGAATGTAACCCAACGCAACTTGGCAAAGCGATCGCACATAACACTCCCTCGATGCGATC
The DNA here is from genome assembly GCF_000316645.1 of Nostoc sp. PCC 7524. Classification (NCBI taxonomy): domain Bacteria; kingdom Bacillati; phylum Cyanobacteriota; class Cyanophyceae; order Nostocales; family Nostocaceae; genus Nostoc; species Nostoc sp. PCC 7524. The sequence continues at coordinate 3,618,599 of NC_019684.1, read as the reverse complement.
ACCACATACCTTACACCTGTCTTTCAATAGCATCACAAGCCACACCAACCCCATTTTATGCCTGAGTAATACCTCCAATCTCTGAAGTTATAAATCTTGTAGTTATTAAATGCTATAATTAAACAAATATAATTTATTTTTTCTTCTAAAAACATGAAAACAATTGCAATTCAAGTTGATGCTGAAGTAGCCAAAGCTTATCAAGAAGCAGAACCACAAAAACAGCAAAAAATTCAGACTATTATTAACGATTTGCTTAAATTAATTATTCAAGATAAATCCCTAGATGACATTATTCAAGAAATGCAAGAAGAAGCGAAAAATAGGGGTTTAACTCAAGAAATTCTAGATGAAATTCTTCAGAATGGATGAACTGCGGTTTGTTATTGATACAAACATTCTATTTAGTGCAGTCTTGATTAAATCATCTGTGCCAGATGTGGCATTTAAAAAGCCAAAAGCTTAGGGAGAATTTTATTTTCAGATGCGAATTTTAAAGAACTACAAGAAATTCTCCATCGTTCAAAATTCGATAAATATATTTCTCTGACTATTCGTACTCAATTTTTAGCTAAATTAAAACTTGAATCAGAAGAAGTTGAAATAGTCCAGATGATCAAAGAGTGTAGAGATCCAAAAAATGACCAATTTCTTGAAGTGGCTATTAATGGTAATGCAACTCATATTATTACAGGAGATAAAGATTTATTAGAACTTCATCCCTTTCAAGGAGTTCATATTATTACCGCCACGCAATTTTTAGAAATTTTCTCAGATTGATAATGAAATGCGATCAACGGTGGCAGTTCTAAAAGTGGCTCACCCTTTCCTTTATCTGCTCCGCGCCCCTCATCGTTTGCTTTCCCAGTCAGGCTATTATGCTGAAATATCCCCAGGAGCAAGCAGCATGAAACGAATTCAACAAGTGGTAATTGCAATACATATCCGTAATTGCAATCGAAAAATGGGAAATACAAGATAGTAGTTCCCTAAAAATAGGTTTGAAAACATGATTTTTAGCTGCAAAAATCTTGGTTATGTCTGTGGATTATTTCTATTAGTCGGTGTTAGTGGTGGCAATTATTCAGCTGTAGCTCATCCAAACAACTCAACACAACCATTAGCACAACAGCAGATTAAAACAACCAAACCCCAGCCTCACGCAGTTTTTAAATCAATCATCCCCAAATTAAAGCAAAAAAGCCAAATTAAGATTTTATTACCAACATATATTCCTGAATCTGATGGCGCAAACCCCATTTACGCCATTTTGGAAACTGTTACACCCAAAAAGTACGATATTCTGCTGGGTTTTACTCCTGACTGCACTGGGGGGACAGCTTGTCGTTTGGGTGTGGTTTCGGCTGAAGCTGTTACCAAAAAAATACCGCGTCTGACTGGTAAACCCGTGGCTTTAGCTAAGGGTATTACTGGCTATTTTGTTGATTTTCGTTGTGGTGCTAATTGCTCAGATGCTACCTTGAGTTGGCGACAACAGGGTGTGCAATATTCTATCGCTTTGAAAGCAGGTAAGCGGGCTGAATTGGTAAAAATGGCTAATTCTGCTATTAACCTTAATTGAACTTAGAGACTGGGTAAATTACCAAACCCAAAAATTACCCCTCCTCGTGGCTGAGGAGGGGTGAAAATTTAATATCCGCTTTCTTCTTCGTATTCTGGCTGTCTTTCTTTGACTTTCTTGGGAATATTCACTGGTTGCGGCGGCGTATCTTCCCAAGCATCGCCTTCTACATCGTCATAATCGTCGTAATCATTGGTGTAGGGCTTATAGGGCTGGGCTGGTGGTTCTTGATATCTATCCCTACCTGTGGCTTCACTCCAGTTATCTTCTTCGTCTTCTTCGTATTGAATAGACTCGTACTGTCGCGCCCGCATGACTTGACGCTGGGGTATTTCTTCTTCGATGTAGTCTTCAGTCCATTCTTCTTCTACAGCTACAGGTTCAGGGGTGCGGACTTTGGGCTTGGGTGGCTGCAATGGGACACCACTGGGTAGTTGATTGGATGGTGCAACGGCGCGGGGTGTGGAGTAGTATTCTTCTTCGGATTCCCTTTCCCAAGGTGCTTTGCCAATACCCAGGCGTTCCAGAACACCGACGGTTAACTGGTTCACCCGTTCTTCTGCTCCCTCAAAGACAATTAATCTGTTGGGGCCTGTACTGACTACTTCTTCTATGGATATTTCGTAGGTACTCAAAAACTGGTCGGGAATTTGGGGTACTCCCAAAGAGGCGATGACAATGGAGTTGAGCTTACCTGTTTCGCCCTCAAACTTGAAGCCCCTGACTCTGCCGAGAACTTCACCTGTTTCTGTGATCACTTCCCAGTTCATCAGGTTGCTGAGGGCTTCAACTTCAATATCTTCTATGACATCTTCGTTATCCACCAGGATGACATCACCAAATTGGCTGACGCTGCTCAGGTACATATAGCGTGGCAGACCAGAAATAGAGATCAGGCTGTCTCGCAAACCAAGAGCCACAACCTCTCTTTGATCAATATCTACCCAGACTTGACTGACGATGCCTAACCGTTTGCCATTGTCGCGGGTAATCACCTGGGTATTTAATATGTCGGAACGCCTAATTATCTGTTCAGAGGTCATTCTATACGGAGTCCTGATCTCGAATCCGGTTTATCTATACACTATTATTAACAAAAACTCAAGCAGATGTATTCGAGGATTGTAACTTAATTCCCAAAACTTGAGTATAAGCTCCTCTAGCCTGAGTAACGCCAATGGTGCGTTCGGCTGATTCTATCATCGGACGACGCAAACTCACAACTATGAACTGTGCTTGCTGTGCCTGCTGTTTGATCATTCTAGATAATCTTTCGACGTTTGCGCCATCCAGGAACATATCTACTTCGTCAAAGGCGTAAAAGGGTGAGGGGCGGTAGCGTTGCAGGGCAAAAATAAAGCTTAGGGCGGTGAGAGATTTTTCACCCCCAGACATGGAAGCGAGTCTTTGGACTGGTTTACCTTTGGGGTGGGCGACTAAATTCAAGCCACTATTAAAGGGATCTTCGGGATTATCGAGTTGCAGGTAGCCGTCACCGTCGGAGAGGGTGGCGAAAATTGATTGGAAGTTTTCATTCACAGCATCGAAGGCTTCTTTAAAAGCTATTTGCCGCAAGGTAGTAAAGTTTTCAATCCTTAATAATAATTCGGTGCGTTCTGCTTCTAATGTCTGCAATTTTTGGCTGAGTTCTTCGAGACGTTTTTGGGTGCGCTCGTATTCCTCCAAGGCTAGCATATTCACAGGTTCCATTGCCTGTAGGCGTTTGGTAAGCGATCGCAATTCTTTCTGTAATTCCTCTAAGTCTACCTGATCCGGTACTTCTGGCAAGGGATTAGGCAATTCCGGGAGTAATTCTTGTAATTGGCTTTGGATGGCTGCTAAATCTTCGCGGCGTTTGTGTTGGGTTTCTTCCAGCTTTTGGATTTCCCACTCTAATTGTTGTTGACGTAGCAGATGCGATCGCACTTGCTGTTCTATTGCGTCGCGTTTTTGCTTTTCTTCGCCCAAATTCTTTTCCATTTCACTCAGCTTGGCACGAGTTTCTGTGATTTGAGTGCTGAGTGCTGAGTGCTGAGTGCTGAGGGTGGTGATTTGGGTTTGTTGGGTTTGTTGTTCTTGTTGATATTCCGTAATGCGTTGTTCAGCTTCTTGGATGCGTTCTAGGAGGCGTTGTTGCTGATTTTCTAGGTTTTTTAATCTTTGCTCGGCTTCCCGTAAGGCGGTTTCCCGTTGTTGTAATTGCTGTTCTTGGGTTTTAATTGTCGCTTGGATTTGTTGCCATTCGCTGGGGGTTTGGGAAGCTTCTAATTCGGCTAGGGTGTGGCGTAATTGTTGTAATTGGGTTTCTTGTCCTGGAAGTTCATTGTCTAATATTTCCAGGCGGGATTGGGAAGTGGTAAATTTTTCGGTGTTTTGGCTCAGTTGCGATCGCGTCCCTGCTAACTGCGCGGTTAAACTCTTAATCTCTTTTTGTAGCTGTTCTAACTGTAACTGCTGTTCTCGCCGGGCTTGACGGGCTTCGGTAAGTTCTTGGGATAATTGTTTAGTTTTAGTGGCTAAAGTGGCGATCGCATCACTACAACGGTCTAAAATGCGGTCAATATCCTGTAAACGCTGTTTTAAAGCTACGGCTTCATCTGACTCCGCCGCTTCTCCCTTGCCAAAGCGTAACGCTGAACGCTGGTTCATGCTCCCACCAGTCATCGCGCCACTGGTTTCTAATAGTTCCCCGTCTAAGGTGACGATGCGATATAAGCCAAGATTTTTCCGTGCCTGTTCTAAGTTGGCAAATACGACTGTGTTACCGAAAACATAATTAAACACATCCCGATAACGGCGATCGCATTCTACTAAGTTAACGGCATAGTTAACAAAGCCATGAGCTAACCGCAGGGTAGCATCTTGGGTAATTCTCGGAGCTTGAATTTTATTTAACGGTAAAAACGTGGCTCTCCCGGCGCGTTTTTGTTTGAGTAATTCAATCCCGGCGGCGGCGATACCGTCATCTTCCACCACAATATGCCCCAAACGCGCCCCAGCCGCAATTTCCAACGCCAACTGAAAGCGGGGTTCTACCCGTCCCAAATGTACCACCAAACCACAAACCCCAGGTATTCCCGATTGGATAATCACCTTACTGGCTTGGGTTCCCTGAACTTCTTGCTGTGCTTGGGCTTGTGCCTCAATTTTATCTAACTGCCGTTGTTTTTCCCGTTGCTCTTGTAACAGCCGTTTTTGGGTATCCTGCTGGATTTGTAACTCCTGTTCTGTAGCGGCGAGATTTTGCGCTAAATCTTGGATGGGTTCACTGGAAGTATTAAACTCGGTTTCTAACCGCGTACACTCAGCTTGTTTCTCTGCTAACTGAGGTTCTAAATTAGCAATTAACTCGGTTTCCTCTTGAATTAGTTGCTGTAATTGACTATTCCGTTCCCGCAGTTGGGCTTGTTCAGTACGCTGGGGTTCTAGAGTTTGCAGTAAAGTTTCAATTTGACGATTTAACGCCGTTTGTTGCTGTACCCATGCTTCCGAAGCCGAAGCGATTTCTGCGGCTGCTTCACGGGATTGTTCCAAAGCTTGTTGTGCTTCATCCCGTTGGCGTTGACAATAGACAATAGATTGGCGTTCTACATCCTGTGCTTGAGCAATTTCACCCAAACCCTGCTGATGCTGTTGAATTTCCTGCTGAGTGTGCGCCAAGCGTTTAGCAGTTTCTTGAATAGCCGCCTCTAACTCCGCTTGCTGACGTTGTAATTGCTTCCTTTCCGCTTCTTGAGTTGCCAGGGTAGATTGTACCGCCAACAGTTCTTCTTCCCCCAAAGCCTTCACATGGGCGTTAAGTTGCTCTAATTCAGCCGTTTTTTGGGCAATTTCCGCATTTAAGGCAGTTAGTTGAGTAGTCAGTTCACTATAATTGCGATCGCCTGCTTGAATCTCCGTAGCTAACTTCTCCTGCTGTACCTGGAGAGAACGCCAAGACAACACCGCTTCCCAAGACTGCTTATGCAGAAACTCCGTCCTCAGCTTTTGATACTTCTCCGCTTTCGCCTTATCTTGAGACAGGCGATCGCGCTGTAAAGTTAACTCATTCTCAATAATCCGACAACTATCTTCCTTCTCCTTCACCTCATCTAAAGTTCCCTTAGCTTGGTGAATCTTCCGATCAAACGCCGCCACCCCAGCCAACTCATCAATAATTTCCCGGCGTTCCTTCGCATTCATCGAGATAATACTCGTGACATCCCCCTGCAACACCACGTTATATCCTTCTGGATAAATCCGCAGCCTCTCCAACTCCTCATGTAACTCCGTCAGAGTCGCACTCACACCATTGATATAGTAATTCGACGTATAAGTTCCCTGATGAGTCACCCGCAACCGTCTAGTCACACTCCATTCAGTTAGGGAGTGGGGAGTAGGGAGTAGGGAGTCGGAATCTTCCTCTAATCCCTCCGCGCCTCCCTCCCTCTGCGCCTCTGCGCCTTTGCGCGAAACTTCCTCCGACAAATCAAAAGTCACCGTCACACTAGCTTCCACCGCCGCCCGACTTTTAGCCGTTTGATTATTATTAACCAAATCCGGCAAACGATCAGCCCGCATTCCCTTAGAACTAGCCAATCCCAAACAAAACAGCAGCGCATCCAAAATATTAGACTTACCCGAACCATTCGGCCCAGAGATGACAGTAAACCCCGGTAGCAGAGGGACGGAAGTAGTGCCACCGAAGGATTTAAAATTGGTAAGTTCTACGCGCTTAATATGCACCATAGGTGCTGGTTAACTCGGATAATGAAGAACAAGTGTATCAATTAATTAAAAAATAGCAACTGGTTAGACGAAAAAATTCTGGATTTTCGCACCCTAGAGGGTAAAGATAAATTACCCGGTGTTGCCAATCTGTTCATAGTACAACAAGACCGAAAATCCTAGGCGATCGCCTAGAACTGATCTCAAAGAATTAAGTTATCTCTAAGTTTTGACATTATGCTAATTTTTTTGTGTGTGTAGCTAATACTTTAGCCAGAAGTCATAGATTGTCAATGATGTTAAGCTGTCGCCACACTTTAATTTGAAATATCAAATTTTCAGAAATAGCACTAATGACATTCCATCAGTAAATTTTGTAAAAAAGTTGTAATCTCTATCACCTGTAAATAAAAAAAGTAGTGAGCGTGAACTTCAACAACTTAAGACGAGATAAAAACCAAGATACTGCTAAACGTCAATTGCTGAAGGCGCTACAAAAGCGTGATCAAATTGCTATTCAAAGATTAATTATTTATTGGACAAGAATTCTGGGAACAGAACAATTAACGACTTTAATTGTTAACAAAGTCTTGGTGGAATGTGATGGAGATAGTCACAGATGGTTTGTACAAAATTTTTGCGGGCAATCATCTTATCAACAAGTGCAGCAACAAGCGGAAAATCATTTGTGGCAAATATTAACGAGTGCTGGTTTAGAACCAGGTAAAGACTTTAGTTTGGGCAGCAATGAAGAAGTTATGATTAGCGATCGCGCCAAGGAAGTCTTACTCAATCGATTGCCCCAAGAACATCAAGCTTTATTTGCAGCACAATTACAAACCTCGACTGTTCCAGATATCATTACGGTTATGGAACAACAATTGGGATGTCGATTTTTTGCCAATTTAACAGCAATTGCATCTCAAAAAGTACAAAGGTTAAGTAATTCTCAAGCAGCTGCTTATTTGGGAGTATTGATTGCTGGGTTAGTTAAGCGTAATTCTGCACTGCAAGATGTCGATTTCCCAACAAAATTTATCTTTAGTTGTTTAGCAGAATTACCCCAGGAACGAGTTACTGCCATTATCAATGATGAGGAACCAAATCCCCAGTTTGATGAATTAATCATCATTCAAGATTTGTTGGCAGCAATGAGAGAAGGCGAAGCTTATAACCTCACCTATGAAAATAACTCCATGATTTTAGAAAAACTCAGAAAACTAGATTTAATCTGGTGTGGTGAGCGTCGCATTGCAGAAATTATCGCCACAATGGAGGATTGGCATCCGAGGAATGGTTGAAGAAGGCAGGGGGGGCAGGGGAGGCGGGGAGAAAATTTCATATTCCACGCCCATTTCCTACTCCCAACTCCCCACTCCCAACTCCCTCTTTCTACGCTGGTACGACAAATTTTTGGCTACCAGCTAACCCAAAGGCGGCGTGAATGACTTGCAAAGCTTGTACACCTTGTTCTTGTGCCACTACGCAGCTAATTTTGATTTCTGAGGTGGCAATCATTTGAATATTGATTTGGTGTTGGGCTAGTGCCTCAAACATTTTAGCGGCGACACCTGGGTGTCCTACCATACCTGCACCGACAATACTGACTTTGGCGATCGCACTATCTAAAACTACATCACCCCAACCTAAATCTACTGCGGCTTGAGTTAGCAGTTGTTGGGCTGTTTCCCCATCCATCCGAGGTACTGTAAAGGCGATATCCCGTTTCGGCACACCATCAACTACCCGGCAGCGTTGAGATTGAATGATCATATCTACGCTGATGTTGTGTTCGGCTAGTATGCCAAACAACTTTGCCGCCATTCCTGGACGATCTGGGACTTGGCGAATCGCTAAACGTACTTGGTTTAAGTCCAAGGCGACACCGCGCACAGCAGGATGGGAGACTGTCGGGGCGGCGGGAGAGGCTAGGGAAGTCGGGGAAGCGACGATTTCAAAGGCGGTACATAGGGCAGTGACGGCGCGATCGCAGTCTGCTGCATCAACTACACAACTTACCTTGACTTCACTGGTAGAAATCATGTGAATATTTACCCTAGCTGCCGCTAAGGTGGCAAACATTTTGGCAGCTACCCCAGGCCTACCAATCATCCCTGCCCCAGCTATGCTAACTTTAGCAATGTCTTGTTCTACCATTACCTCAGCTTCGTCGGTATGGGGATCGGATGTACTCCGTAAGGCTGGGGCGATCGCTTCTGCTACTGCTTCTGCTCGCTTTAATATGGGTGTGGTGACAGTAAAAGCGATGTCATTACTGTTACCTTCATGGATGGATTGAATAATTAAATCTACATCTACATTTTGGTGGGAAATTTCCCCAAATAATCTGGCTGCTACCCCTGGTTTATCAGGTACACGCAATAGTGCTACCCTGGCTTGGTTGGTGTCAAATTCTACCGTATCTACGGGACGGGCAATTTCTAAATTAATCAGCGATCGCTCTTGGTGTTGGGGTGTTGTTACCCAAGTACCAGGATCATCTGTCCAACTTGATCTCACTACTAAAGGTACACAATAGTTGCGAGCAATTTCCACAGCACGGGGATGTAATACTTTTGCACCCAAACTCGCTAGTTCCAACATTTCATCACTGGTGATTTCGTCCATCAACTGCGCTTCAGGAACTAAACGAGGATCTGTAGTTAAAATCCCTGGCACATCTGTATAAATTTCACAAAAATTTGCCTGTAATGCTGCCGCCAAAGCTACAGCCGATGTATCAGAACCACCACGTCCCAAAGTTGTAATTTCCAGTTCTCCGTTGCTAGAGATACCTTGAAAACCCGCAACTACAACTACTTTGCCGTCGTCAATGTGACGCATCAGACGTTCTGTTTCAATCTGTAAAATCCGGGCGCGGGTGTGTTCAGCTTCAGTCACAATACCCACTTGAGCGCCAGTCATAGAGATGGCTGGTTGTCCAATTTCCTGCAACGCCATACTGAGTAACGCAATGGTGACTTGCTCACCAGTGGAAAGCAACATATCCATTTCCCGGCGGCAGGGATTGCGAGAAATTCCATTGGCTAACTTAACAAGTCCATCGGTGGTTTTCCCCATTGCGGAAACCACTACTACCAGAGAGTTTCCCGCTTGCACAGTTTTGTAGACACGCTGTGCCACAGCTTGGATGCGTTCGACTGAACCGACAGATGTACCACCGTATTTCTGAACTATAAGCGCCATAAATTTTCTTCATGCAATGTGCCTGCTGCTAGCAATGCGTCGTGACTCGGCGGAAGCTTGGCAGACTGATCCGTTATTTAGTTTACCTAAATTTAACAATAATACTGCCGCTACACTACACAAGCAGTTAATAGTCACTTGACATTTTTATGGTACATATGTACTATAAAGGTATAAATGGTGCAATACAGAAAGACTATTAATTAGTTCTGCACTGAATATGGAGGATAGCAGTATGGCAAATCATCACAAAATTTCTCTGCTAGAACTCATCGAAATTTTGACAGAATACCGCAAAAATATAATTATCAATATCAAACATCTGCAAGCAAATTATCAGCGAACTGGTATCAAACGAGTTCACGGTATCAGAGATGAAAATGGTGAACTCAAACGGCCTTGGTTACAAACAGAATATATAGATAATGCCGAGTATGTCAGCATAGATAAGTTTGCCTTTAATCGCAACACTGCCACAGTGAATATGCTAGTTAAACGTCAAGTTAAGTTAGTAAAATCTGAGGATAAAACCCCGATTTTAGAAGTAGCTGGTTTGCTAGCTAATGATTTATATTTATTTAATAATTATACCATTGTTAGTAATGGTAAACTTTATATTTCATTTTTGAAAATCAAAATTAGCAGCAAGAAAGCTTTTGAATTACTCAAAGATGTTTTAGATAGAGCAGAGTTTGATTTTCATCATGAATACACCATAAACTTGGATAATTTGCCCCTAGTAAATGACAATATTAAATATCCAAATATTGCTGGTTTATTCGATGAGTTAGCAAAAATCAAAGTGATTTTGAGTATGATTACGGCTCATCTCAAGGGAGAATCCGATATCTTTATAGAACCACAGTTAGATGAACTAAAAAATCACTGTCTTTCTAGTAATCTTTACATTAATTTCCCCACAACTAACGAATACATAAATCGTCAACAAGCATTAACTGATGGCAATATTGACTTACAGAGGATTTACAAAATTGATATCGGCAGTAAAGATATTTTGAATCTCAGCAAGTTTTATTCTGCAAACAAGTTTCTGGATAAAATGTATCGAGTGTATGACAAAGAAACTGGTGAAATTTTAACTAAGCCTAATTTGACAATGGCTTTTCATGAAAATCTCGCTTTTAGACATAAGCTACTGTCATCTCGCATCAAAATCACAAAAGTTGATGAATTCATGAAGGTGATTTTTGATGATTTTTTAGGACTTGAAAATTACGGCATAGTCTCAGCAACTTTATCTAAAATAGGTGCTAATAGTTTGGCACAGTTATTACAAGATAAATTCTCTGGTTATAGTGTGAGTAAAGATGTAACGGTAGCAGCTTTAACCGATGCAAAAACCAAACTAGAACAATATGCTAATAAAATTTATCAAGAAAAAATTTCTCCTTTAGTTTTTTACATCGGTGCTACTGGTACGCTACCTCAAGAAATATCAGTACCAGCCATAACTGCCAAAGAACTTGCTAGGAGATATCCTGATTTACAGTTTTCTAAATATGAGCAAGAAGGTGATTTTTTTGTAGTAAACGATAGCATTATCAGCATCTATGCCCAGCCTACATATTATTCTCAACAGGTGGGTGTGAGTGCTAAGTAAGGTAGGGTGGGCTTTGCCCACTATATCTGGGGTTTCTGTTTGTATTTCAAAAATTAAATGGGATTCTTATAAGTAGAACGACTGGCAAAAATCAACTATGTTAAGCAATGTAAAAATACCAGGATTCAGTTCGTAGTCAGGACTTTAGTCCTTTTCTAAGAACTAAAGTTCTTACTACAAACCTTTAATTATTTACCTTGTTTTACTTACTAATTATTTAAGAGGATGTTTGAAAAGTAGTTGGCTGTGTTTTTAAACACTTGTTGCTCCCCCCTAGCCCCCTTAAAAAGGGGGGAAATAGAATCAAATTCCCCCTTTTTAAGGGGAATTTAGGGGGTTTTAAAAATATTTGATACATAATCAGGGACTTTGCAAACAACTTCTAAGCTTGCTATAAAAGATTTTTTTACAATGGGTAATTTTAATAAAATTTAATAAATAAATAAAGAAATATACCAGATCATCTAGCGTAATCACGGCTTATTGGTAAGATTCTTGATGCACTTACGCTAGACAACCATGAATGAACATCAACGTCAATCTTATTGGCGTGCTAATACGGCTTTAATTCGCAATCTTTTAATTATTTGGGTACTGGTTTCCCTAGTTTTTAGTATTTTGTTAGTTCAACCATTGAATGGATTTCGCTTTTTTGGCGTACCGTTCGGCTTTTGGATGGCACAACAAGGATCAATCCTCGTATTTGTAGGATTGATTTTCGTTTATGCCTTTCAAATGGACAAATTAGACCGCAAATATAATATCAAGAAGTAAGGAAAAACAGTGTCAGTTGAAACTTGGACGATTTTAATAGTTGGACTGTCTTTTGTTGCTTATATTTACATCGGTTGGCAATCACGAGTTAAAAGTAGCAAAGACTTTTATGTAGCAGGACAAGATATCCCTTCTATTGCTAATGGTGCAGCCACCGCCGCCGATTGGATGTCTGCGGCTTCGTTTATTTCTATGGCGGGGCTGATTTCTTTTTTGGGTTACGACGGTTCTATCTATTTGATGGGATGGACTGGCGGTTATGTGCTGCTAGCTTTATTACTCGCTCCCTATCTGCGGAAATTTGGTAAGTATACAGTGCCAGATTTTGTAGGCGATCGCTACTATTCAAATATCGCTCGTTTAGTGGCAGTAGTAGCAGCCATTTTCGTCTCTCTTACCTACGTTGCTGGGCAAATGCGCGGTGTGGGTATTGTCTTTAGCCGTTTCTTACAGGTAGACATCAACACTGGTGTGATCATCGGGATGGTGATTGTCGGCTTTTTTGCTGTCTTAGGTGGGATGAAAGGCATCACCTGGACACAAGTAGCCCAGTACGGTGTGTTGATTTTAGCTTACTTGATTCCGGCTGTGGCGATCGCCTGGATACTCACTGGTAATCCCATCCCCCAGTTAGCGTTTACCTTTAGTGATGTTGCTACCAAACTCAATCAAATTCAGGTTGATTTAGGGTTTCAAGAATATACTCAGCCTTTTGTGAACAAGTCCATGCTAGATGTACTGTTCACCACAATTGCCTTGATGGTGGGTACGGCTGGCTTACCTCATATTATCGTTAGGTTTTACACAGTTCCCAGTGTACGGGCTGCTAGGTTTTCTGCTGGTTGGGCATTGTTATTCATTGCCATTCTGTACACTACAGCACCGGCACTTTCCATGTTTGCCCGTTATAACTTGATTGATTCTCTGCATAATCACACAGTCACAGAAGTACAGCAGTTAGACTGGGCGAACAAGTGGGAAAAAACGGGACTGCTGACATTCGAGGATAAAAATCAAGATGGGCGTTTTCAGTTAACCCCTAATAAAGACACCAACGAAATTAAAATTGACCGAGATATCATTGTGCTATCTACCCCAGAGGTAGCCAAACTCGCCCCGTGGGTGATTGCTTTGGTAGCAGCTGGTGGGTTAGCGGCGGCTTTATCTACAGCATCAGGTTTGTTGCTAGTTATATCTAGTTCCGTTGCTCATGATATTTATTACCGCATTATTGATTCCAGCGCCTCAGAACACAAACGGGTGTTTGTCGGGCGTGTGATGGTGGGTTTATCCTTGGTGTTGGCTGGTTACTTTGGTGTAAATCCGCCGGGGTTTGTGAGTGAAGTGGTAGCTTTTGCCTTTGGTTTAGCAGCTGCTAGCTTCTTCCCAGTGATAGTTTTGGGGATTTTCGATAAGCGTACCAATTCCCAAGGTGCGATCGCGGGGATGTTGACAGGATTAATTTTTACCATTGTCTACATCATCGGTGTGAAGTTCGGAGGTGTACAGCCTTGGTTTTTTGGCGTATCTCCCGAAGGGATTGGTACTTTGGGTATGCTGATTAACTTGGTGGTGACGCTAGTAGTTTCTCGTCTCACCCCTCCACCGCCAGCCGAGATTCAGGCGATGGTAGAAGATTTACGTTCTCCGACAATTGAAGATGAATCTGAAATACTTCTGCACTAAATAATAATACGTATATATAAGGACACAGCCTATCTGTGTCCCTATTTGTAGAATCAAATTTAGTCAAATAATTGTCGGCGATGATTTTTGCTACCCCAGCTTTAATTTTTAGCCTTAACTGAACGGTACCGATTTATAACGTGAATCTCCAACGGAGGCGCACGTTAAATATAGATTACTACTGTCCCAATTCTTGGATGTTGTTCATCACCTGTTGGTATAAATCATTATTGTTTTGTTTCTGAAAAATATCTGCCGCTTTTTGCAAGTCTTGTAAGGCTGCTTGTCTGTCACCTTGGGCTGCACGGGCGTTTCCCCGGTTGTTGTAAGCGGGGCCAAAATTACGATTGAGGCGAATGGCTTGGTTATAATCGCTGATTGCCCCTTGTAAGTCACCTTGAGCAGCACGGGCGTTACCTCGGTTGTTGTAGGCGATCGCATATCTGGGATTGAGGCGAATAGCTTGGTTAAAATCTTCGATAGAGCCGCTTTTGTCTCCCTGTACAGAAAGGGCATTGCCCCGATTATTGTAGGCTTCGGCATAATTGGGAGACAGGCGAATCGCTTCGTTGTAGTCTGTAATCGCGCCTCTTTGATCACCCAGAGATGCGCGGGCGTTGCCCCGAAGATTGAAGGCTTCCGCATCGTTGGCAGCAAGGCGAATGGCTTCGTTGTAATCTGCGATCGCTTTTTGTTTGTCTCCTAAATCAAAGTAAGTTAATCCTCTGGCTTTGTAAGCAGCAGCATATTCCGGATCTTGACTGAGAGCTTGATTATAGGAGGCGATCGCTGCTTGCAAATTACCTTGAGCGTGCTGTTTTTGTCCTTGAATATAAGCTGAACCAGCTTGAGAGTTTTTACTTGCCCGACGGCTAGGAGGATTGACTCCAATTTCCGTCACTAAAACGTCTTTAGTGTTACTACAAGAAACAATGGTAATTGCGCTTAGTGCGGTAAACACACCTATAGTCAATATTTTGTTGAACTTCACCCGCCCTTGCTCCAATAACCGCAGTTTCATAAGTTGCTCACAATCGTCATGACAACTGGATTTAATTAGTACCAAGTTAGTGAATTCACTAACTTCCAATGGATGCTAACTATTGATCGATTTGCCCAGTCAATTGACGCGTCTACCTCCTATCCTCTAGGTTTAATTAACAGTAGTCTGTTGTATCAACCGGGAATTTTATGAAATAAATTATATTGTTATTTATTATACTTTTAAGATTTTATCCAATTAATAACTTAACTTTTTCATCAAAAATATATAGTTTTTTGACTAGCTAAGTTAAGAGATTTATGCCTCCTGTGCATCACTTCCCGGTTTTTGAGGAGACAGCCGCCAAGATGTACTTTGTTCGATATCTACAGACAACTGTTCGAGATTCTCCCCTAAATCTTTTTGCAGCTTCTGAGTGAGTGTAACCGGAAAATCTAAATTAATCCCTTGGTTTTCTACCAGTCTTGCCAGTTCTACAAACTGCACTTTGACAACTTTGCGTTCGTAACTACTCAGTTTATAAAACGCCGTTTCTGAGACATTTTGAGCTTGCATCGCTCTTCTTAAACGCTCTTGTAGATGCTCATACTCAGAATTTAACAGCTTCCACTGTTCTTCAATTTGAGTGAACTGTGCGCCCAGAACTGTTAAATCTTCTGATTCCGGGTCTGGGTTACTTACTAATTGTAATTCTAACAAACCTTGATGTATTTGAGCAAGATAAATACAGTCTAAATAAGCATATTCAATTTGTTCTTCACTCAGTGGTCTGCGTCCCCAATCGCTACTTTGTTCTTGTTTATCAATATAATTAAAATTACATAATTCTGTAGCTAAAGTTTGTAATTGGTAGTTTGGTAATGGTAAAAGATAGTAAGGAATTTTTTTAGCTAATTCCCAGGTGCAAGTGATATTTTTAGCTTGTTTATTACCAAGAAATTTCAGATCAAAGTTAGCATTGTGAAACACCTTTTCAATAGCTGGATTGACCATAATCTGCTCAATAAATTCAGCTATGACTTCAGGCTGATTCAGGACATCTAAAAGGTAAACGCGATCGCCACTCATATCGTGAGGATCATCTAAGACCTGAATCAGTGATAATCTAGGATTACGACTTTTATATTCTGCTACTTCGGTATCTATCCACAGAGTAGTAGCTTGAGTATATTCGGCAACTATGGCACTAATCTCACGCGCATCACTCAAATATGGCATTTGTTAATATTTCCTGAGTTTTGGGTTCCAGTTTCCCAAATTAACATTTAGCCGTCACTTGATTAACCAACTTGATAACTAATGTCACCATCAATATACTCACTAGCCGGCTTTGTTTGTGGTAGTTGGAGAAACTCATCCAGCTTTAGGCATAAGGGTTTGGCGACAATCATAATTTTTGTCACTACAAACTGTTTGCTCTGAGTGTAACAAAGTTCCTAACTGCGGGTGCTTAGGGAAGCAGAGGAATTGGGACTAACAGATTTCTGTGTTCTCTTTTTCAATAAAGTCAAGCAGCGATAAGATTTACGAATAAAATTAAGTATAAAGTAAGGAATCCTTAGCCGGAGTGGTGAAAGGATGGGACGGTATAGCCAATAATAAGCTCTTTTGAGGTTATTCCATTTAGAGCATTTCTCCTCATCAAGAAAGTCGGAAATATCTACTACTAAACCTCTACCTTCATACATCATGACATTACGCCCGTGAACATCATGGGGGTAAAGCCCACGCTGACGCGCATAATCTAGAGCCTGATCTATATCTTGTATTACTTGTTTAGGGATACGCAAACCCCGTTGGATGGAGTCGTATAAAGTCACTCCATATAACCGCTTGAGGACTAAACAACCGTCTTTTGCATAGAGACATTCCGAAAATGCTGGGTGAGAGCCAAGACGACGATATACTTCTACTTCTTCTGTAAATCCTGGTCTTCCAGGTGCATAAATCTTCACTACCACATCTTGGTATTCTGTATGACAAACTACTGCCGCATAGTTACCTCTACCAATTAGCTGCCAAGGATGGGGAAGATAGCGCACTTCGACTGGATCATAGGGATTGACACTCTCAACTTGCAACTCAGGTAGTAACTCTTGATGAATACTCTCAATCAATCGATGTATATGCTCATTCATACTGGTTGCGGCTATTGCTCAGTAAATGCTGCCGTTGGTCTTCACCAGTATATTTCATATCATTACCAAACTAGATTTACATTTATATTTTCTCGGTTGAGCGATATTGATTAATTCAGTTGCCAATAACACATCATGTTAATACTAGAATACTTTCTTGCTCTGCATTGCCAAAAATGCTAATTGTGGTGTAATTTTCCCGTAATATTTGCACAATTTTGGCAGTGGAGCAGTTACCGACACGGAGATAGATAAATTTTGGCGGATGACCGTAGACAAGACTACGCTGATGAAAATCAGAATCCTTGGAAACAATCACAAAATCATGAGCTTTGGCATATTCCCAAATCAATAAATCATCACTTTGGGTAAGTGCGAGTAATTTTACGTGTGTTGAATTCGGATAAATATCCACAATCTGAGGAATAATTCTGTCAGAAAGATTTTCGTCTAAAAGTAGTTTCACAGGGATGTTACAAATAATTTTCTCTCGCGGTCAGCCGCAAAAGCCAAACAAGCTTTGATATCTTCAGATGTAAGTTCCGAAAAGTCTTCTAAAATTTCTGTCTCCGTCATCCCACTAGCTAAATATTCCAAAATGTCATACACCGTAATTCTCATTCCTCGAATGCAAGGTTTACCACTACGTTTTTCAGGTTCAATTGTGATGATATTTTGGTAGTCCATGAGTTAGTGAGAGTATTTACTTAATTTCATCATAATCTAATTCACTGCCCTAAGAAAGTAAGTGAAATTTTCCATAACCGAGAGAAACAAGTTCTACTTTGGGTGGTTCACCTTTATTCCATTGCAATGTTTTGTATTGCAGTAACCAATGCCGAATAACTTGTTCTCTGCTATCACGAAACTCTGGACATTTTCTCCAAAATCCAGGTGTAAGAGAGAAAGTATAAGTCTTATCATCAATCTCTAGTTTAATTTCTTGCCAATTCTGATCAAAAAATTGATCTCTATTTTTTATACCTACGCGAATACCATAGGTATTTGCTATTTCATGGCTTTTACCAGTGTTCCAAACACTAGCTTGCATTTTATTCATAGAAAATTACTACATTTAATTTAGTTTCGGTTGTTGTGAAGTAAATGAAGCCGTAGGTATTCATCAGTATATTTCAGCTTAACGCCCAAAACAGCAGTTAAGGAGCAGTCTTAGCTATGACTTACCTTAATTGACGACTGACATTAATGATGCTAATTTTGATTCAGATATTGATTCTATATTTGGTTATGAATAAGGTTCGGGAATTAGCGCATAAGGTTTTGCAGCGTCAAGAAGAGTCAGTTAGATTTTCTATAACGCTAACAAAAACAGACAACTTGCGTTTAGAAAAGCTGGCTGAAATCATAGGTCGTTCAAAAAGTGCCTTCTGTAGTGAACTAATTTCAGCCGCATTAGATGACTTTGAGACAGTTATCGATACTCCTGAGTGTGAAACTGATTCACCTCTACCTTCTGCTGAGAAATATGCAAAAGCTTTCAATGCTATTGCAGACAAATTAACTGAAGGACATCGAGCTATGCTTAAGGCTCACTATCATAAACAGAATCAGACCAGCACTACTCCCGAATTAGCTAAAGCTGCTGGCTACGAGCATTTTGGTGCAGTTAATCTTCAATATGCAAGATTGGGTGAGATGCTTGCAGAATACCTAAATTGGTCTTTGCCTCAACACTCTGATGGTTCTCCATTTCCTACAGCTTTTATTGTTAAATGGCATAAAAAAGATTTCTGGTACTGTACATTGCACCCACAAGTGGTTCAGGCAATGAAAATGGTTGGTCTAGTCTAGTGCTAAAAAACTTGATATAAACTAACTGTATCAAGACTACTAATTATCTCCTACTCTTTCACAATACCTTTGTTTATGCCTGAAGTAATTGAAATACCTGTAGAACTTACCCATTTTCAACTACCAAATGCAGTTCAAGAACGTCTGCAATTTTTGCTAGATAGACAGGATGCAGGTGAGGAATTGACCCAGGCAGAGCGTCAAGAAGCAGAAGGATTGGTTGAGTTAGCTGAGTTTTTATCTCTGCTTCGTTTACGGTCTCACCGTGTTACAAAAAAATAATCAATGTCCAAAATTTCAAATTCTTTACGTCGGTTAGTTATTCAAAGAGCAGACAATCGCTGTGAATATTGTGGGTTATCCCAAATAGGGCAAGAAGCAACATTTCATATTGATCATGTAATTCCTGTGGTGGCGAATGGTAAAACCGCAGCAGATAATTTGGCACTTGCTTGTGTTTCATGTTCGCTTTACAAGGCTGCTAAACAAATAGTGGAAGACCCAGAAACAGGTGAAAAAGTAAATATTTTTAATCCTCGTCAACAAGTGTGGAAAGAACATTTTCGTTGGCATGGTGTGAGAGTTGTAGGATTGACGGCAACAGGAAGAGCTACTATTAATGCACTCCGGATGAATCGCTCTTTAATATTAGCAATCCGAGCAGAACAAGAACTTTTAGGTCGTCATCCACCACCTTGATAATTGCTACTTGTAGTTGATCTTTTTATAATCAAACTAATACTCTGAAATTACTTATAGTGAACTAGCAGCAAAAATTAATCAGCCGACGGCTTATCGTGCTGTCGGCTTGGCTAATTCACTGAATCCAATTGCGATCGCCATTCCCTGTCATCGGGTGATTGGTACAAACAATCAACTCACAGGATACGCAGGCGGAATAGAATGTAAGCGTTGGTTGCTTCGCCATGAGGTAATCGTCAATTACCCTTGAGTTGTGTTTAGCGGCGGAGGTAATATAACTTTTTTCGCTAAACCCAGAGTTTGTAAAAGTTTAATACTCCACCAAGTGACATCAATCTCCCACCACTGAAAACCAGCTTTGGCTACATGGGGATAAGTGTGATGGTTGTTATGCCAGCCTTCGCCGTAGGTAACGAGAGAAACCCACCAGAGATTACGGGCGTTATCATCAGCGTCAAAGGTGCGATAACCCCACATATGGGTTGCAGAGTTGACAAACCAAGTAGAGTGCCACAGCAATACGGCTCTGAGAAACATACCATAGAAGACAAAAGGCCATCCTCCCAAGGCGTAAAGCAATAATCCCATAGGAATTTGCAGTAGGAGAAAATAGCGATCTAACCAACGATAAAAAGGTTGTCTTGCTAAGTCGGGTGCATATTTTCGATAGGTTTCTTCATCAAAAAACTCATAACGAGGATATAAGATCCACAACATATGACTCCACCAAAAGCCGCGCTTGGCAGAGTAAGGATCTAAGTTGATATCTTCCGTGTGGGCGTGATGTTGGCGGTGTCCTCCCACCCAAAAAATTGGCCCGCCTTGCAGAGCTAATGCGCCAATAATAGCGATCGCATATTCTAACCATTTGGGTACTTGAAAACTCTTATGGCTAAGTAATCGGTGATATCCCAAGCAAATACCAATACTGCCAAACAACCAGTGTAGAAACACCAGCAAACCCAATGCCTGCCAAGAGAAAAACCAAGGCGCTAACAAGGCTAAGGCATGAATTGTCCCAAAAAATACCACATTGATCCACCTGAGACGCAGTGGTGTTTCTCCCTCAGAGGCAATGGCTAGATTTTTTGCAGTCATAAAAATTCCTGTTGATGGTTCCTGTAAAGATTTGCTCTTGTATCTAGTGCATTACATAGCTCAAAAGGGATTTATCCACTCTGCAACCCAGTTCATTACAGTAGACTAGAGCAAGTATCACTTACACTTGCCATGCTACCAGTTCTATGTTTTTCGTGCAAGTGTTACTTGCATTTTCTTTATGACATCTCAACCTGTTTCCACCCGTCAACGTCTAATTCAAGCTGCGCTGGAGTTGTTTACGGCTCAGGGAGTTAGTGCCACCACCACCCGCCAAATTGCGGAAAAAGCAGCAGTCAATGAAGTTACGTTATTTCGCAATTTTGGTAATAAACATGGATTATTATTAGCTGTACTAGAAGAATCAGCAGCTTTTATTAATTTAGGTGAATCCCTAGTCAGTCGGGCTAATCCTCCTGGTGATGTTTACCAAGCTTTGAAAGATTATGCAAGTGACACTTTGCAGGCATTAGAGAGAATGCCAGAACTGGTTCGTTCTGTAGTAGGAGAAGCAGATCAATTTCCGGCGGAAAATCGTCGTGCTTTAGGACGAGGATTAACAGAGGCGAACCGTTACGTAGCCCAGTATCTAGCTACTGTCATTCAACAGGGAGATTTGAACACCTATCTCCCAGCAGAAAAATTGGCTAGTTTACTCAATGGCATGATTTTGGGATATGCCGTGATTGAATTAACCAGCGAATTTCATGAATTGTGGGAAAGTCGGGATGATTTTATCGAGAATTTGGTGGAGTTATTTCTCCACGGTGCTATGTCATCAAGGATGAACAGCTTGCAAACAAACTGCCAAGACATAACTGATTTACCTGCTGTTTTAGTTCACGAAATTCTTCAACAAGCTAAAAAGTCGGGAGTGCAAGATTATGCGATCGCTTACTTATTATTTGCCACTGGCTTGTCTCCAACAGAAATAGTCAATTTGCAGCGCAATCACCAAATTTATGATCCTCAAAGTCATGTGCTGCAAATTACCACCCCAGGATATGTGCGGCAAGTACCCGTCAATCAGTGGATTTTAGGCAAACGCTATGGTTATTACACGAATAATCCTTTAATTAAATGGCTCAAAAGTCGTAAAGATAGCCAGAATTTCATGTTTTTGAATGCAGCAGGTAAACCAATATCTGAATCTGAAGTATTGGCACATTGGCAAACATGGACAGCAGGTTTATTAACCCCCCAAGGAAAACCACCAGAAATCACCCAAGCCCAACATACTTGGCGCATAGAAATGTTAATGCGGGGAATGAGTTTAGAAAATTTGAGTATTTTGACTGGTTGCGATCGCATTCAACTACAACCCTACGCTCATCGAGCCAAAGAAAAAGCAGCATTAGAGCAAGCAATGCGTTTAGATCAGAAGCCTGTGTAAAGATTGGGTATTGGGCAGGGCTAAAATCTCCCTGTAGGTAGGCTTACGCCTGGGTAGCAAAGCCAGCTACATCCTCCTCATCTCACCCTACACCCTGTAATTTTTATTACTTATTTTTGAGCGATCGCTCTTTTATGTCTGTCTTTGAGTAGTAGTTCATTCGGTGGCTTAACGGAGAAACTAGCTGCAAATAGTTGCTAGCTGAATTTTTTGCGTACTTTTATTCAGAAAATTTACATCAGTTTATGGTATGGATCAATTTTAATAAGGTAAAACATATCTTCACTAAAATTAATCCGGTATCGACGCTCCGGATTTGGGAGTAAACATCGTACACCAAAACAGCAAGACAAAGAGAGCATTCCTATGGGGCGAAAAGTGAGCAAAGTATTTAAGCAATCCGGGGTAATTCCTTATCGTGTTAGAAACGGTAGAGTAGAAATACTGCTGATTACAACGCGCGATCGCCAACGTTGGGTAATACCTAAAGGTGGGATTGTCAGTGGTATGACTCCACCAGCTTCAGCTGCTAAAGAAGCCTGGGAAGAAGCTGGAGTCATTGGCCAAGTAAAAGCTAATAAATTAGGTAGTTATAAATATCGCAAACGAGGTAAAACTTACCAGGTAAAGATGTATTTATTACCAGTTGAGATAGTTAGTAGTGATTATCCCGAAGCGAGTAAAAGATATCGACGCTGGCTAGGAGCAAAACAAGCCATGAAGCTAATTAAAAAAGCTGCTCTCAAGCGGATATTAAAAGGGATTATCCAGCATAAATTTTATCAGAAGGTTGGCTGAAAACCCCAGATAAACGCAACGTAGTTGCGTATTTCTGGCTTTAGAGCAGATGAAAGCCACGATTGAAGGCTTTAGCCTTCAGTGACTAAACAACACTTAAATTAACTTGCACAATCACATCATTGAAATCTTGATCACCACCGTTTGGTAAGTCTTCAAAACCAAAGACGTTATCTCCTAACAAACGAATATGATCAAAGTTATCAGCGTTTGCACCCAAATAAGGGAAGTAAACCGCAGGATCATTAGTAGTGTTGCTATCAAGCAGAGCATCGGGTCTGCCATCAATAATGATAAAGGGTGCGAAGATAGAACCACCTTGAAATCTGCCAGTATAAGTTGCAGTTCCTTGGTTATTGACTGTTAAATCAATTCCCGCAATGCGATTTTCTACGGCGGCTTGAATATATCCAGATTGTCCGGGGAGAATATCGGCTACACCATCATTATTAGTATCAATTCCTCCGTTGATATTAGCTACTTTGTAGAAACCAACAAAGTTATTAAAAGCGGCTTCACGGTTAACGATGAAATTGGCTGTGATAGAACCAGTAACACCAAGTAAATCAATTACTTCGCCTTGGGATTGTCCTTGTAAATTTGTCCCCAAAGGAAAGGATTCATCAACAGCTTTAATTTTTACTTCTAAATCGTTGAATTCACTACTAGAACCTTCTGTCCATCCCAGAGAAAAACCCTCTGTTCCTAAATTAGTAATTTTTTGTGTCGAGTTACTAGAGAAAATGATGTTATCTGAGGAAATTGTTCCAGTATTAACAGCATCTTTAGAACTATTTTTGATTAAGTAAAATCTCAAATTATTATTTTCATTGAATTCTAATAATCTGACTAAATTGGCAGGATTAAAGCCATTGGGATTATTTGCGATCGCAGAAAAAATTACTTTACTTCTAGCTAAAGCTGCATTTGTATAACCTACCGCACCAGGGGCAATACCGTCAATTGTGCCATTCGTATCATCAACTGTAAATACGCCCAATTCATTTACTAACTGAGAATTACGTCCTAAAACAGTAACTTTGAGTTTAAGATTTTCCCCTCCAGTAATTTGAAAAATATCATCAGCAACTTGGTTAAGTGCAGGTAAAATCTTAATTTGTGCGGCAATTCGATTAACAGGATTACGAGGATCGTAGCTAGTAATATCAATAGCTAAAGCTTCTGGGAATGAGTTAGCAATATTTTCCCAAGGTACAAACTTAAAGTTGCTATTGATGTTTTCTAATTCTCCTTCATCCTCAACCAGTACCTCTGGATCATTATTACCATCTTGAGTAACAAATAAACCGAAGGGGAAATTAGCACCTAAAGGAACGTTAATGACATCTGCACCATCAGACTCTTGTACACTGTCAATTGAGCCGTTGTTCCCCACAGCAAAGCGGCCTATAAATTCATTATCTCCTTCCCGACGATAAACCGCAAAAGTGTTATCTCCTTGGCTAGATACCAGTAAATAACCTTTGCCATCTGCACCGTAGTAGATAGATAAACCTTCTACATCATCAACAAGATTGCTGCCACCAAACTCTTTAATTCTATCAATTAGTTTTCCTTGATTGTTACCTGTTGGTTCAGCTTCAAACTTCCACAGTCCGACATTTTCCTGACCAATGTACAAATAACCGGTTTCTTGGTCAACTACCATCCCTTCTGTTTGCAGTTCTGCATCTACAATTTCTGGGGGAGGAGTAACGGTAAAACCTCTAACAAACTCCGTGCTAATTTTACCACTGCCATTATCAACTAATTTTAACTGGGCAACGTCTCCAGTATTGCGGCGATTGACAAAAACATAGTAATCATTAGTGATAGGGCTACGATAAAGAGCTAACCCATAAGCATGAGATTCATCTTCTATGGAATTTGGGAAAGTGGGTTGTGTGAAAATAGCACCAATACTAGTATCAGTGATGTCTTCTAAATAATTATTACCAGTAGCATCAGGGTTAATTTTGAAAATGGCTAACTTATCGTTGCGGCGATCGCTTGCTACAGCAATGTCAATTTTTTGACCACCTAATATAAAACCATATTGTAGGTCAATGTTATTGTAACGAATCCCCCCTGGATTAATCGTTTGTAACAAATTCCCAGACAAATCATAAACCCGCAAACCCGCATTTTTTACCGCCGTCAACACTAAACTTCTAGCCGAGTCTGTAGGATGTAAATAAATCGCCGGATCATCAGCATCAGCTTGTTGATCTGTCGGTAAAGTCTCATCATCCAACAAATCAGGACGGGTTTCTACCCTTGGTGTCGCCGTCGGTACTAAATCAGCACTTAAAGTTAAAATTTGGGTAAATTGAATTGCATTAAAGTTATTATCACTGACCAAAACAATTGACTGCCGACCATCTGCCAATTTTGGGCCAAAAGCCAACCCTTCAATATTATCTAAACCATTGGGTAAATTTAACTCATTCAGGTTTAACAGTAGCCGCTTCTGAACTGCTTGAATCCCTGTAATATCTCCTGCGAGAGAGTCAATAGTGCTAATATCTGTAGCACCTTGCAAACTCACCTCATAAATTTTAATCGTGTTACCAGTACCAGGCGCACCAACTGAAAAAGAACGCTCTAATGCTAAAAATGTACCCCGATTATCAATAGCCAATAAATCAACCAAACCACTAACAGTAAAAGCGTTGGCTGGTGATGATGCTTCCGCTACTGGATCAACCATGTAGAGATATTCTTTTTCTGGTTGTCCACTGGCCAGGTTATATTGAATAATCCGAGCGCGAGCGCCTGTTTGGGTAGTAGCGATCGCTCCATCTTGGGTTAAAGCACTTTCTGTAGCTGTGTACAGGGTTTTTTGGTCAGGTGTAATAGTTAAGCTTTCAAAGGCCAAATTATTCCGCACACCTGAAGTTTGTTCCCCAGCATCTAAAACACCATTGTTATTAAAATCGTTAAAAACTGGTTTAAACTTCTCAGGAACAGGGAGGGATCTGATTTCTTGACCTGTGGATAGGTTAAACTCCTTAATCAAGGGGTCTATCACACGATTAGCACTCGCTTCCCCTTCAGAGGAAACGAAAACTGTGCCATTATTGGTTAACGCAAAACCTTCCGGGTCAAGGCTAAAAGGTGCAAAGGCATCACCTTCAGCATCTGTTAAAGTCGTAACATCAGTAAAACTTACTTGAGGGTTGGTAATGTCAGTCAAATCTGCGGTAAAAGTATAGAACCTAACTGAACCCCCAGTAGACGCATCAGAACGAGCATCTGAGAGAGCGTAGTAAACTTGATTACCAGCATCATAAACAACACCAGACAAACCCCCAACAGCTTCTGTACCTGCTGCACCACCAGGAACAAAACCTGTGACAAATGTAGTTTCTCCCTCAAATTCCACTTCCGGTAAACTAGCACCCTTTTCTGTTGCTCCCATCTGCACATCTGCAAACACCAAGCGATGGTCAGAACTAGGAAAACCACCAGGGATACCAGAAGTAAAAGTACCCACTAATGGAAATGTGGGATCAGTATTCAGTGGCCAAAAAACTCCAGAATTAGTAATTTGCAAGTCCACCGAAGGTAAAACATAATCAGCCCG
Source organism: Nostoc sp. PCC 7524 (assembly GCF_000316645.1). Lineage (NCBI taxonomy): Bacteria > Bacillati > Cyanobacteriota > Cyanophyceae > Nostocales > Nostocaceae > Nostoc > Nostoc sp. PCC 7524. Next base: position 3,592,492 of record NC_019684.1, on the reverse strand, counting down.
CAAATTACCAGGAGCATTATCATTAAAGTCAGCAGTATCAAAACTAGGATTACTTTTGTGATTATTATTAGCAATACCCTGTGAACTTGCTTGTTGGGCTGCACCAGGACTACTAGGGATAGAATTAGTGTTAATACCTGGATTTTGTAATAATTGTAGAATTGCGTTATTGTAACTATCGCCATCATTGGGATCAGCATTTTGATCACCCATGATCACAAAGCGCGACCCAGCCGCTAAACCTCCCGTTTTCTGATTATCATCATAAATATAATCACCTTTACCGGGAGTTACATAATCAGCCCAAAACCGAATTTCATCATGGTTACGCTTCCCGTTCCAGTCTATGATTTGATCAGGAGGAGTGTTAGCGGGATCGTCAAATAAGGGTGGGGTGGGGTGACTAACTAAAACATGAACTGTTTCCCCATTAACTTTAATTGGCACATCCCAATGGCTTTTAGACGATAAACGCAAAATTTCAATCTCTTCCGGTGAATAGAAACCGTTAAGATTTTCACTGGCCGGAGTGTTAGGATTGTCTACTGTGGGGTCATCAGTTAGTAGGCTTCCTGGCATATCCTTCCACAAGAAATTTTGGAAGGTGCGGACATTCTCCGTATCAATTTCATACTTTGATAACAGTAACATCCCAAATTGTCCAGGGAAGTTCCCAAACCCAAAAGCGTCATTACCTCCACCTACTGTGCCATCATTATTCAAGTCAAACCCAGAAGCAATACCTGTATTAGAAGGTGCAATGTAAGCATATTGATAAGTAACAGGAGTAGCACCGTTTTGGGAAACTTCCAGAAAATTTTGTTTAAATAAGTCTACCGCTTCTGGAGCATAGTCAAACTCATTAATTAGCAATATATCTGGATTATTGCGCTGTATAATTTCGGCTACAGTTTTCGCCTGATTTATTCTAGCTTGTGTTGCTGTATCATTATTAGGGTTATCAACATTAGTTAAATCAGATACTAATTGACCTGCTGCACCACGATTCAGGGAAGCGTTAAATTGAGAGAAGCGTAGAGTAGTCATGGTTTTGCGATGAGGTAAATGCCGCTTGGATAATAAACTACCTAATTTTGATTATCATCAGGAATTATACTTAGGTACAGCATAGGGAAGCGATCGCTGTGTCCAAGTTAGCAGAGAATCTATTGACGTAGCGATCGCCTCTAAATCTGTTGTTGTCAAAGTTGCTGTCCATAGCCTTGGCCTCGCAACGCATCAGCTACCCATAGGTGAGAAACAAACAACCATCCCCAGTGTATTTTCCCCACTAGACCACCAACAATTTCACATTGAGCATCTCGCATGAAAACGCCTAGAGGATAAGCAATATCCTTATCCTGTTGAATATCGTTGTTATATTTCAGTATTTTGCTAATTACTGCCCGAATATCTTCGATATCAGGATTATCTTCTAAAGTTAAAGTTAAATTTGTTATTTAAAACTTAAATTATTCACAATAAATGTGGCTAAAATAGCACGAGGTTATAGCCTCAGAGGTATACTACTAAGTCCTTACCTATAGGTTTGTTACCATTGCTTTGGCTAATAGAATTAGAGCCAAAATTTTGTCAATCCTGGGACTATCCAGAGATAGATACCAAGTAAGGGATTATACACCACCGAAAAAAGATCATACTTCTGTTTGCGTTAATTCTGTAGCATTTGTAATATTTTTATGACTTCCCGGATTCGTTTTTTGATGTGCGCTCCTGACCACTATGATGTGGATTATGTGATTAATCCCTGGATGGAAGGTAATATCCACAAATCATCACGCGATCGCGCGGTGGAACAGTGGCAAGGACTACACCAAATTTTGAAAGAACACGCAATTGTGGATTTGGTGACACCGGAAAAAGGCTGGCCAGATATGGTTTTCACAGCTAACGCCGGATTAGTCTTGGGTAAAAATGTAGTTTTAAGTCGCTTTTTACACAAGGAGCGGCAGGGAGAAGAACCATACTTCAAGAAATGGTTTGAAGGCAATGGTTACACAGTTTATGAATTACCTAAAGACTTACCCTTTGAAGGTGCAGGCGATGCACTTTTAGATAGAGAAGGGCGTTGGTTGTGGGCTGGTTACGGTTTCCGTTCAGAATTAGATTCTCATCCATATCTCGCTAAATGGCTGGATATTGAGGTATTATCCCTGCGGTTAATTGATGAGCGTTTCTATCATTTAGATACTTGTTTTTGTCCTTTAGCTAACGGCTATTTGCTCTATTACCCCGGCGCGTTTGATTCCTACTCCAACCGCCTAATTGAAATGCGCGTTGCCGCCGAAAAGCGTATCGCCATAGCTGAAGCGGATGCTGTCAACTTTGCTTGTAATGCGGTGAATGTAGACAGCATTGTGATTATGAACAAAGCCAGTGAGGGCTTAAAGTCCCGTTTAGCATCTGTTGGTTTCCGTGTTTTGGAAACCCAACTTACCGAATTTCTCAAAGCTGGTGGTGCGGCAAAATGTCTGACTTTGCGCGTTACAGAACCAGTACGGGCAGAAGTTCACGCCAATGTTTCAGTCGAAAGCCGAATTATTCGCATCGAAGGACATTTGCTTGACTCTGGCTTGATTAACCGCGCTTTGGATATGATCGTTGATACTGGCGGTAGTTTCCAAGTTCTCAATTTCAACTTAGGAGAACAACGCCAAAGCACCTCCGCCGCAGAAGTGAAAGTTTCCGCACCTTCTCATGAGGTGATGGAAGAAATCATTTCCCAATTGATTGATTTAGGTGCGGTAGACCTACCACAAGATGAGCGAGATGTCAAGCTTGAGCCTGTGCTTCAAGATGGTGTCGCCCCTGATGATTTCTACGTCAGTACGATTTATCCTACCGAAGTTAGGATAAATGGGCAGTGGGTGAAAGTAGAAAATCAGCGCATGGACGGCGCGATCGCCATTACTCACACCCCCAACGGCTTACTCGCACGGTGTAAAATTCTACGTGATTTGAAGGTAGGTGAACAGGTAGTTGTAGACGTGCAAGGTATCCGCACTGTCCGCAAAACCGAATCACGAGAACAACGCAACGCCCAAGAATTCACCTTTATGTCCTCTGGTGTTTCCAGTGAACGCCGGGTGGAATTGGTCGTGGAACAAGTCGCTTGGGAGTTACGTAAAATCCGTGATGCTGGTGGTAAAGTAGTTGTCACGGCTGGGCCTGTAGTGATTCATACAGGTGGCGGCGAACACCTAGCCCGGCTAATTCGGGAAGGCTATGTACAAGCCTTGCTGGGTGGAAATGCGATCGCAGTCCACGACATCGAACAAAATATGATGGGTACATCCCTCGGTGTGGACATGAAGCGGGGTGTCGCAGTTCGTGGTGGACATCGCCATCACCTCAAGGTAATTAATACCGTTCGTCGTCATGGCAGCATTGCCAAAGCTGTAGAAGCGGGGGTAATTCATAGCGGCGTAATGTATGAATGCGTCCGCAATCAAGTACCGTTTGTTTTGGCTGGTTCAATTCGGGATGATGGCCCTTTACCCGATACCCAAATGAATTTGATTGCAGCACAGGAAGAATACGCCAAAAACCTCGAAGGTGCGGAGATGATTTTAATGCTGTCATCGATGCTGCATTCTATTGGGGTAGGGAATATGACACCCGCCGGTGTGAGAATGGTTTGTGTGGATATTAACCCGGCTGTCGTGACTAAATTGAGCGATCGCGGTTCAATAGAATCAGTGGGTGTAGTTACAGACGTAGGATTATTCCTCAGTCTGTTAATCCAGCAGTTAGATAAGTTGACAAGCCCCTACGTTTCTAAGGTAGGTTAGTCAACGGACTACACTAGACGCGCAGAAGGGAAATGGTAAGAGTAGCTTTAACAAAAGAGTTGCAAATTAACTGGGTTAGTTTCATCGCTGACTTCATGCTGGTGGGAATGGTATTCGGCCCTCCATTAGCTCCCTTTCTGGCTGCGTCTGGGGTTTGGTTACTTGGGGGTATTGCGGACATTATTTATTTCATGGGTAATCATGTATGTCCGCAACCACATATGGGCTTAGATTTAGCAACCCCATTCCTCATGGCTGTGTGTATGCGCTGCTACGGTACTGTCACAGGATTACTCATTACTCGCTTGCTGTATGCCGTGACTGGTGGTAAAGGATTTTATTGGCTGAGTCAGTACGGTTGGAATGGTGCGGCGTTGGCTAGCGTGTTGATGATGGCGTATCCTCTGGAATTAGCAGCGCAAATTTTTGGTTTATGGGTTTTTAATAATTATTTAGTCACACCCTTTGGTTTAATTACAGGTTTGGCTTGGGGTTTGTTTATGATGCCATTTTTACATGGTTGGCAGCATGATTGAAAAATTACTGTAGAAAGCAAATAGTAAAGGTGGATACAATTTTCTATGATGAAAGTACCAACACCAAGATATGCCCAGAAAAGAAATTCTTGACAGTGCTATTTAATTTAGAGTTAGAAGCTGACAGATATAAAGACTAACTTATACTTAAACTATGCCTAAGTTAGATATTATTCACAATGCAGTAAAAAACGCACTTATAAAAGATGGCTGGGCAATTACACATGACCCTTATGTAATTCAGTATCGCAGAACAACATTGTACGCTGATCTGGGTGCTGATCGCGCGATCGCAGCCCAACGAGACAAGCAAAAACTGGTTGTGGAAGTGAAAAGCTTTATTAGTGCATCAAAAATACAAGATTTGAAAGAGGCTCTTGGTCAATATGACATCTACCGTTATCTTTTAGAGGAAACAGCACCAGACCGTAAATTATATATTTCTGTGAGCCAAGTTGCTTACAATAATTTTTTCACTCAGGATGTAATTCAACTTATTCTCAAGAAACATCAACTACCAATTATTGTTGTAGATATAGAGACAGAGGAGATTACACAATGGATAAATTAACTGAGTATCCTAAGTTAATTAAGCGTATTTTGACTGAGTATGTAGAACTGTGTCACCTTAATCCTAATCCAGGTATTGAGACGTTTTTAATTGTGGACGAATCAAAGGCTCATTACATTTGGATGAATCTTGGTTGGCAAAATGGCGATCGCATTTCTGCTATGACTGTCTATGTGCGGATTCGTGATGATAAGTTCTGGATCGAAGAAGATTGGACGGAAGACGGTATTGCAACTGATTTGGTTCGTGCTGGAGTTCCCAAAGAAGACATTGTTTTAGCATTTCATGAGCCGAAGATGAGACAGTATACAGATTTTGCTGTAGTCTCTTGACTGCTGCATTTTAAGGTTTAATGCTTCTAAACCACTCAGTAATACCCTCTGCTAAAGTTTTGACTAACTTTTTCTGTTCCTGGGGATTTGTCGCCTCTTCAAAGTCGTCAGGGTTGCTCATAAAACCTAACTCTAATAATACTGATGGTGCAGTATGGGGGCGTGTGAGTGCTAAACTCTGCCAATACAAACCATAAGAAGGCCTACCCAAATCATTAACTAGACGGTTGTGTAGTAAGACAGCTAGACTATGGGCTTGGGGATGATACCAATAGCTACTGACACCTCTGGTATTTTCCGCATCACCATCATCTGGAAGAAATCGATAGTGAAAAGTAAGAGCGATCGCAGGTGCTTCTTGATCTATAATTTTCTGGCGTTCTGCAAGTGATAAGTCTCGATCATATTCCCTGATCATCACTACAGTTGCACCTCGCTGCACTAACTCATCTCGCAATAACTTGGTTACTTGCAAATTCAAGTCTTTTGCTAAATAACCAGTTGGCCCAGCTGCACCCAATTCTGCACCACCATGTCCAGCGTTAAGTGCAATTTTGAGTCCAGATAAAGGCTTGTATTGTCTGTGGGAAATTACAGATGAGTCAGCCAGATTCAGGGTTTTATCTTGCGCCCAAGTTGCGTTAGAAGTTACTAGAAAATTTAAAACTGTTAATCCTATCAGTAGTGATGTGAATTTCACCTCAATTCCCCTACTACTTCTCTCAATATACAAGGTTGCGTCAGTACGAGTAAATCCCTACTACGTCAAGAGTTAATCTGACTGACGCACCCTACTAGCTATCACCTGTCACCTGTCACCTGTCACCTATGTCCCCTAAGAACGACTTTGAAACCACGCGACAATTCCGTCAGCTAAAGCTTTGGCTAACTTTTGCTGTTCTTGGGGATCTGCTATCCACTCAAATTCATTGGGATTAATCATAAAACCCAACTCTAATAATACTGAGGGGGCGGCGGCTGGGCGTGTCAGTGCTAAGTTATTCCAAAATACACCGTAGGAAGGTCTACCGAGTTTTGTTACTAGATAGTTTTGCATAAATATAGCCAGATTATGGGCTTGGGGATGATACCAAAACATACCTACGCCCTTCGTATTTTCCGCATCGCCAGCGTCGGGTAAGGCGTTGTAATGGATGGAAAGGGCGATCGCAGGCTCTTCTCGATTGATAATTGCTTGACGCTCTGGCAGAGAGACTTCCTGATCTGTCTCCCTTGTCATTACTACCGTTGCCCCCAGCTTGACTAATTCATCCCGCAACAGCTTAGAAACAACTAAATTCACATCTTTTTCTAAATATCCAGTTGGTCCAGCTGCACCAGATTCTTTACCACCATGACCAGGATCTAGTAGAATCTTGATACCAGATAAGAACTTTTGCCTATTCTGCTTGATAACAGGCGCATGGCGTAAAGTTAAAACCAGGGTTGTACCGTCGTATCTCAGCTTATATCCCCACTGTTGAGCTTTTTTGAGGTTGAAGGTGTATTGTACCTGTCCTGGAGCTACCTGTTGCCAATCCAGGCGAGAAATTAAGGGGTCATCATCCAGGCGAATAATATCAGTTTGGGCAGTGGTGTTGTAGAGTGTGAGGCTCAAAGTTTGCTCACCTTGCTGCACACTCACAGGTACAGGAGTTTGTAGAGGGAAAACCATCTCTGTAGCACCGGGAAGCCTTCGATATCCAACACTGCGAATGATTGAGCGTGGCGGAATCGCTCCTGGAAGAGTGCGGGTTTCTTTACTATTAATCCAGCCACCATAGTCTAGACGTAACCATTCACCTTCCCTTCCTGTAACACTGGCTCTTGTTCCCTTGGGCAGTGGAGTCAGTCGAGAATAATCGGTACTAGGGCCAGTACGAGCTACACCTGCATCTGCTGTGACTTCAGCTACTGGTAACTGAGCAGGTGAGAGGATAGTAATTTTACCAGTTCCTGGTTGAGTTATCTTCTGACCATTAAGCGTTAGTTGAAACTGGGGTTGTCCCAAATCTACCTCTTGTTTGATATCCGCGACGACAACACCAGAAGTGCAACCCTCATACTTACCCACGCTAGACTGGGTAGTGGGTTGATTACGCCCTGTCAAAGCTGCCAAATTACTTGGTAGTTGAGCTTGTTGCGGTTGCGGCAAAAGTGCCACAGTTTGATTCGCTAATTTCACAGAGACACTGGCGTTTGGGGGTGCAACTGCGCTAAAACAAATTAGTTCTCCCGGTAGTCTGGCAATATCAGCAGATGGAGTCAGAGAACCTTGAGCAAAAGCTAACCCCTGTGGTATCTCAGGCTGAGTGCTAATTCTTGTCACCCGAATCTGAAGCACTTGATTTTGGTGACGTATTTCAAAAATATTTTCTCCCAACTTTAATGGGAAACTTGGTGCAAAATGGCCAGATCGACTGCGGTTAATTGGCGTACCATTAATGAGAACTTGTCCATTGGGTGGTGCGGTGCCAATAAAGAAGATTTTTTCCGCACTTGTCTGGTGATTGGTTTGGGGATAAACAACTTTCAGCGATGGTGTTGGTTGAGCCAAAGCGACAGAGGAGGTGATAAAGCAGCTTAATATTACTGGTACTAGGAGTTTTTTCACAGCAGGATCACAGAAGAATTTGCTATATCACACCAATCCACGAAAATTCTGCAACAGATTCAAATTCAGAAACCCTTGTAAACTATGGATTTCTGATTTTTGAATTTTGTAGGCGCAAGTCTTGCCCTTCGCGCTAGCGTTGCGAAGCAAAGGCTATTTTGAATTTTGAATTGGTATGACTGTGGCACAATGACGGAATGTCTTTTTGGAAGGTATTTTTAGCAGTTGATTGCAATTCAAACTACTATGACTAAGTTTATCTTTGTAACTGGAGGTGTGGTTTCCAGTATTGGCAAAGGCATTGTAGCAGCAAGTCTAGGCCGTTTACTCAAATCACGAAATTATTCGGTGTCAATTTTAAAGCTTGACCCTTATATTAATGTTGATCCAGGAACAATGAGTCCTTTTCAACATGGGGAAGTGTTTGTTACCCAAGATGGTGCAGAAACCGATTTAGACTTGGGACATTACGAACGCTTTACCGATACATTGATGTCACGGCTCAACAGCGTCACCACTGGCTCAATTTATCAAGCAGTGATTACCAGAGAACGCCGGGGTGACTACAATGGTGGCACAGTACAGGTAATTCCCCACATTACTAATGAAATCAAAGAACGGATTTTGTTAGTGGCGAAAGAAACAAATCCGTCTGTAGTGATTACAGAAATTGGTGGTACTGTCGGCGATATTGAGTCACTACCATTTTTGGAAGCTATTCGCCAGTTACGCAAAGAGGTAGGGCGGCAAAATGTGCTGTATATGCACGTGACTCTAGTACCTTACATTGCTTCGGCGGGGGAAATGAAAACCAAGCCGACACAGCACTCGGTAAAGGAACTCAGATCAATTGGCATTCAACCAGATATTTTAGTCTGTCGGAGCGATCGCCCGATCCCTGTCGGGTTAAAGCAAAAAATGTCAGAATTCTGTGATGTCCCTGTAGGCTGTGTCATCACTGCCCAAGATGCTAGCAGTATCTATGAAGTCCCACTGATTCTAGAACGGGAAGGACTAGCACAACAAGCCCTAGACTTGTTGCAGATGGAACAACGCCAGCCCAATCTAGAAAAATGGCAAACAATGGTAGAACGTTTATACAGTCCTAAGCACACTGTAGAAATCGCCATTGTCGGTAAATATGTCAGGTTAAGTGATGCCTATTTGTCGGTAGTTGAGGCGCTGCGTCATGCCGCATTTGCCACTCACGGGGATTTACGCCTACGGTGGGTGAATTCCGAAGATTTGGAAACCCAACCCGCAGAAGAATATCTGGCGGGTGTAGATGGCGTACTTGTACCCGGAGGCTTTGGAACTCGTGGGGTAGATGGCAAAATTGCCGCCATTAAATATGCCCGCGATCGCCAAATTCCTTTCCTCGGTTTATGCTTAGGAATGCAATGTTCTGTGATTGAATGGGCGAGAAATGTCGGTGGTTTAACAGGTGCTAACAGCGCAGAATTTGATCCATCTACTAAGTACCCAGTTATTAACCTGTTGCCAGATCAACAAGATATTGTCGATTTAGGTGGAACCATGCGCTTGGGTGTTTATCCTTGCCATATTCTCCCCAATAGCTTGGCATATCAACTTTATCAAGCAGAAGTAGTTGATGAACGACACCGCCATCGCTACGAGTTTAATAACACATATCGTCAGTTATTGTTAGATTCTGGCTATGTGATCAGTGGAACCTCGCCTGACGGACGGTTAGTAGAGATTGTAGAATTACCGCAACACCCATTTTTTATTGCATGTCAATTCCATCCAGAGTTTCAATCTCGTCCTAGCAACCCCCATCCTTTATTTAAAGGCTTTATGCAGGCTGCGATCGCTCGTAATCATCCCACTGCTAACATCCAGACACCCGTAGAGGTATCTTAAACCATTTACCATCCCCTACAGGTTTCCCAGGCAAGGGCATCTACCATATTCACCATCCATTTTTGGAATTTTCCATCAACAAACAACAACAACACTCACACCAATTCAACATTCAAAATTAAGGAATCCAGATTTTCACAGGGTTTGAGAATTTGAATTTGTTTCATAATTTTGGTGAATTGGTATCACTCATGAAATCAGCAGATTTCTTAACATACAGGGTAAACATCAATCATGAACTTGGGACTTGAGGAGATGTTGTGGCGTACTGGGTAAAACTTTTTTATGAGAGGAAAGAATATGTGATCAATTTTGACCGCGTGAATGCTTTTTGTTATGAAAAAAACGGCAGAGTTACCTTTTGGTTGCCTGATAGTGCCATTCCTATTGTCATTAATCCTCAAAATAATCTAGAAGATTATCAAAAAATTCTAGATTATTTAGAGAAAGTTACTGACTTTGAAGTAGAGAGTGCCTATTGGGTAAAAATTCTGTATGAAAGAAATGAATATGTAATTAACCTTAATTGTATTAGTTCATTTTGTCAGGAATCTAATGGCAGAATCACTTTTTGGTTGCCTGATGGGACTATTCCCATTGTGATTAACCCCGTCAGCAATCCAGATTCCTATGAAAAGGTTTTGCAGTACGTGCAGAAAACTACGGGTTATAATTTTTCTTAGGCAATAGGCAATAGTTTTGAATCAAAATATTAAAAATTTAAGATATCTATAGATTCGACTATTTCTAATTCTAAAATTCGGTCTTTGGTATCTTGTAGTGCTGCTAATTTACCTTCTTGGCGATAGATATCTGCTGCTGTTTGAAAATCTGCGATCGCATCTGGCTGATTTTTCAGTTCAGCATAAATATTGCCCCGATTGTAATAGGCATCGGCATAATTAGGATTAACTTGGATGGCTTGAGTATAATCATCAATTGCTCCCTCATTATCACCTAAATCATAACGGGCATTTCCCCGGTTATAATAAGCATCAGCTAGATAGGGATTAATCTGGATTGCTTGCGTATAATCCTCTATTGCTCCTGCATAATCACCAATATCTGCACGAGCATTACCGCGATTTTTATAAGCATTCGCATCATTGGGATTAAGCTGAATTGCTTGTGTAAATCCCGGCTGAGTTCCTAAAATATAACGAGCAATCCCACGATTTTTATAGGTATCTGCATACTGAGGATTAATTTTTATGGCTTGGGTATAGTCCTCAATTGCTCCTTGATTATCTCCTAGATAAGAACGTACTTCGGCACGGTGTTTATAAGCTACAGCAGCATGAGGATTCAATCTAATAGATTCGGTATAATCATCAATTGCTGCTTCATACGCTCCTAATTGCGATAAAGCTAAACCCCGTTTATGGTAAGCTTTAGCATCATGAAGATTAATTTTAATTACCTGAGAATAATCTGCGATCGCTGCTTCGTAATTCCCAATTTGATAATAAGCTAAACCCCGTTTATAATACAGTTCACTATCATTGATATTAAGTTTTAAGGCTTGATTATAGTGATTAATAGATACTGTGTATTCACCTTTAGAAAAATATTCATCACCCAGTTTTGTATAATCCAAATTTAGTTGTTCATCTTGTTTATAACTGGAAACATGATTGTTATTTGGACGAGATATAGCAGGTTTTAATAACTGCTCTTGATTTGGCTCAGATGGTAATAATGACGAATTTTGATATTGATAAATTGGCATAAATTGCCTAGTTTGATGATGATTATTTGACGCTTGTAACTGTTCTAGATAGCACCTTAAGCCACCACCATAAAGCAATTGCTCTATACCAAAAGATATTTTTCCAGTTTTTAATTTAATCATGCGAGTCGGCAGAAATCCAGCCAACAATAAATGATATGCCGATTGTGCTTCATTAACTTCTTCCTGAATAAAAATACAAGCAACAACAGCATTTTTTTCCACTTCTTCCGCACTAATAGACCATCTCACACGCTCAATTCTACCGTGGCGTGATTTGACTTCAATACCAATAGAAGAGTCAGCAGTTAAAGTAAAATCAATCTTGCCATCGCCACCAAATCGCTTTTCATAATCTACTTCTGTAATCAAATCAGCTAAACGTTCTTTAACAACTTCCTCACCCAACTTACCTTTGAGATAGCTAATAAAAACATCACGCACTGGCGAAACCCGCTTATATTTCTCAGCCATTTGCCAGCAAAAATCCCGTAATGCTTTTAACCTCTCACCGGAGATAACTGTTAACTCACTATATTGACCTTCTGTTTCGCAATGCAGAAGACAACCCGATGATAACCTGTGAATAAAATCAGACTGTAGCGATCGCAGGAGCGTAATCCAGTCCATCTATAATTATGCGAGTCTGGGGATGAGATTATTTTATTCAGATTTTAGGTGAGAGTAAAGCTCTTAAGAAGTAGGGGACGGCAAGGAAGAGCTGACTTTTCGCGCTATGTGGAAAAACCCACGCAAACCTAACCCCCTAACCCCCTTCCCGCATCGGGAAGGGGGAACATTCAAAGTCTCTCTCCTTGTAGGAGAGAGATTTAGAGAGAGGTTTTCCAGATCCCGTAAAAGCATAATCTCGCTACCATAATATAGGGTTTTTCTTAGTACAGATGTATGTCAGAATTTTGTCTGCAAGCTCCCTTTAGTCCCACAGGTGATCAACCGCGAGCGATCGCGCAGTTAGCTGCTAGCATTGAAGCTAACAACCGTTATCAAACTTTACTAGGAGCAACGGGAACAGGTAAGACATTTTCCATAGCAGCAGTCATTGAGAAGGTGGGTAAGCCGACTTTAGTATTGGCGCATAACAAAACCCTAGCTGCACAACTTTGTAATGAGTTGCGGGAGTTCTTCCCCAAAAACGCCGTTGAGTATTTCGTCAGCTACTACGACTACTATCAGCCGGAAGCGTATATTCCCGTTACCGACACATACATTGAGAAAACGGCGGCAATTAACGATGAGATTGATATGTTACGCCATTCCGCGACGCGATCGCTATTTGAACGGCGTGATGTCATTGTTGTAGCATCAATTAGCTGTATCTACGGTTTGGGAATCCCTTCAGAGTACCTGAAAGCAGCAATTCCCATGCAAATCGGGATGGAAGTTAACCAGCGTCAGATTTTGCGGGATTTGACTTCAGTCCAGTACACCCGCAACGACATCGAAATGGGAAGGGGACGTTTCCGTGTCCGGGGTGATGTTTTAGAAATCGGCCCCGCCTACGAAGATAGAATTATTCGGGTGGAATTCTTTGGTGATGAAATTGACGCAATTCGCTATATTGACCCGGTAACGGGTGAAATTATCCAAAGTTTGCAAGCTGTGAATATTTACCCAGCACGTCACTTTGTCACCCCAGAGGAACGTTTAGAAAAAGCTTGCGAAGACATTGCAGCCGAATTAAAACAGCGCAAAGCTGAACTAGAAGAAACTGGTAAGTTAGTAGAAGCACAACGTATAGACCAGCGTACACGCTATGACTTAGAAATGTTGCGTGAAGTTGGTTACTGCAACGGCGTAGAGAATTATTCCCGTCACCTAGCAGGAAGACAAGCTGGAGAACCACCAGAGTGTTTAATTGATTATTTTCCTAAAGATTGGCTCTTAGTAATAGATGAATCTCACGTCACAGTCCCGCAAATTCGCGGTATGTATAACGGCGACCAAGCTCGGAAAAAAGTGTTAATTGAACACGGATTTAGGCTTCCGAGTGCGGCGGATAATCGTCCTTTAAAAGCTGAGGAATTTTGGACGAAAGTTAATCAATGTATTTTCGTTTCCGCCACTCCAGGAAATTGGGAATTAGAAATTTCCGAAGATAGAATAGTTGAGCAAGTCATTAGACCGACTGGGGTAATTGACCCAGAGATTTTTGTGCGTCCGACAGAGGGACAAATTGATGATTTGTTGGGAGAAATTAAAGATAGAGTTGACCGTCAAGAACGGGTACTGATTACTACCTTAACTAAACGTATGGCAGAAGACTTAACAGAGTATCTGCAAGACCATAGTATTCGCGTGCGTTATTTACATTCAGAGATTAATTCTATTGAGCGCATTGAGATATTACAAGATTTGCGCGATGGTAACTTTGATGTATTGGTAGGTGTGAACTTATTACGGGAAGGTTTAGACTTACCAGAAGTCTCTTTAGTGGCAATTTTAGATGCAGATAAAGAAGGGTTTTTGCGTGCTGAACGTTCCTTAATTCAAACCATAGGTAGAGCCGCTCGTCACATCCGGGGACAAGCGATTTTGTATGCTGATAATTTAACAGACAGCATGATTAAAGCCATTGAAGAAACTGACAGAAGACGCGGGATTCAAATGGCATATAACAAGATGCACGGAATAACACCTCAACCGATTGTCAAAAAATCAAGTAATGCGATTTTATCGTTCCTAGATATTTCTAGAAGATTAAATGCAGCCGATTTAAAAACTGTTGAGGAAAATATCGGAGAATTACCTTTAGAACAGATACCCGAATTGATTACCCAACTAGAAACCCAAATGAAAGAAGCTGCGAAAAAACTAAAATTTGAAGAGGCGGCAAAATTGCGCGATCGCATCAAACAATTACGCGATAAAATGCTAGGACACTAAAGTTTGATATTTCACTTCATGCTATCTGGACTCTTCTCACATTAGCTAATGGCAAAACTCTACTATCGAGGCATGGCGGAGCAAAAAGGCAAGCCCAAAATAGGTCGGAGTGCCAGACTATTAGGAGTTAGACCTGGCATTGATATTAATATTGAGCAAATGCCCGTAGGCTATTTGGATGAGCAAGGCTATTTGTTAGCAGAGTCAGAACGTAAGTTTCAAGGAGAGCTTGTTACTGTCGCCATCAGAGATACAAAGGGAATGTCAGTTTCACTCTCCATTGAAGCTTTACCGGCATTTCGTAAACCTGCCAAATTTGGGGGAACAGGAAAAGATCCCCTGTGGCAAGTTGATGACAGTAATATTACCGGAGATTTACAAGCTATTCAGGATAGCCCAACTCACATCAGCATTTTGCCAAGAGTTACAATGTTACTAGAAAAGTACGAGCTAGCCTTAGCAAACACCCAAAACCATTGGAAAAGAATTGATTAAAACCATAACACTAGGAGGCTACAGGCATGGCATGGCTATTTAGTTTATCAGCAGAGTGTGGCTCTGAAGAAAGCAATGCTCATGAATTTTCTCAACATTTTATAGGGCAAACATTAATACTCTCAAATGGTAGCCCATGCCTATGTCGTGCAGACACTTTTCAAGATATAGAAGAAAATTGGTGGTGTCGGGTTTATCCCAATAATATTAGTGAAGTGGGAATAGATAAACCTGAAAGTGCTTATTTAATGACAGAATTAGGTATCTTACTCTATCAAAATCTACGCCTCGCTCCTCCATTTCGTTATGCTTTAGTCGGTGTGGAAGTTGACGAATTTAGGACTTATAGCGAACTGATTGAAGACTTGCCTAATTTAGCTATCCCAGGATTAGTCCTGTCGAAAACAATTGAGCAGGAAGTAGAAACATTACCAGTTTTTCGACCATTTAGTTCTGGTTATGTTTGGCAACCCTACAAGGGAGAAGTTTATAATCCGTTAATGGCATCTCCAGAATTAAAACGTAAACTAGATGAACTTTTGTTTGTAAGTTGAATTTTAGCTATAGAATTGCTATTTGATTTTTGCACAAATACTTAGAATTTGAAGAGGCTGTAAAATTGCGCGATCGCATCAAACAATTACGCGATAAAATACTAGGACACTAAAGTTTGATACTCGTAACAAAATCGTAAATATTAAGTAGGGTGTGTTACGGCTATTTCAGGAGTTGAGCGTTTTCCTTGGAGAAATTAGCCGTAACACATCAGATGACTAATTGTGCTGGTTTAACCAAACTTCTAAATCAGCAACATCAGAAAAATCAAACAAAGCTTCTCCTAAATCTTCTAACTGTTCAGCAGATAATCCTCTAATTTTTTCAATTAATGACACGCCTATTTCACCAAAACGCCGATTCAGCATACGTAATATTAAACTTTCTTCACCTTGTTTTATTCCTTTTTGCAGAATATCTTGATAAATTACAGACTCGCGCATAATATCCTCCCGTAATAATTGGCGAATCAAATCCTTTTCAAACCGCAAACCTGCAAGAATTTCTGTACAACCAGCAATATTTTGTCTTTGTTCCCTATCAGAAATTGTAGCGACTTGTTCAGCCACTTGGGAAAGCAACCCTAATGGTGAGTTAGTTCGGGTTAAAGTTGCTAGAGGTAATAGAGCAGGATTATCCAAAAATAATGCTGAATCTTGTTCCCACAGACGAATAACCTGATAGCGGTGAATAGTTGTGTCGTCTCGATATTCCTCTGTAAACGCCACTTCGTTAGTCGTTTCTTGCAAAAATATCACCACCTGCGCTACAGAATAGCGATATTGACGCTTTAACCTCACGGAATAATCAAGCATTCGGAAATTAAGCGGCGGATTAGATGTTGCTAAGGTTTGAAATTCAATATGTAAAATCCTGTTTGCTGTGCGTAAAAATGTCACAGAATCAGCACGAATCGGTTCAAGGGTAAGTTCAGTTTTTAATACTTCAATTTGTTGTGCATCTACCCCCAGTAGCCAACGCACAAACTCCTCTGGATACTGTTCAGCTAAATACTTACAAGCGTTATCGTAACTCAAACTTGATTTCGCTTCCTACTCAACAATAGTCTCTACTTTATCGGAATATTGATTGTTGTACTTATTTGTATGAATAAAAGCTTAATAAAAAAACAGTGTTAATACTGTATTTGATGTATGAATAATGTGTTTATATTTACCAAAATGCGTTTAACCTAAGAAATTAACCAATTTTCTAACTGTAAACCTTTAACTCTAATTAAATCAGAATCGTGAGAAACTAAAATTAAATTATGAATGATAGCGGTACCAGCTATCAAAATATCAGCATCCTGAATAATTTGACCTCTGTTTGTTAAATCAGCATGAATTTCTGAGGCTTTTTGAAAAATCCTAATATCATCTAAGAATAAAATGGGATAATCTTGGCAAAATTGTTGAAATAAAGCTAGTTTCTTAGTGGCATTGCTCCTCAAAAGTCCTCTTTGAATTTCATAGTAAGTTATGCCGCTAATCAAAATGTCTATATCTAAACTACTTACCTCTTGCAACTTTAAGTTGATTTTGACATTCTGTTTTAGTGAAGCTGAAACAATATTAGTATCTAATAAATAACCCATCTAACCCCGTTTTACAGATTCATCAAAAAGTTGCATTTGCTCTGGAGTCAAATCATTTAGCATTCCTGATACTAAATGTAAAGACAAAATTCTCTTAATCCGTTTGGTTAATTCCTCCTCAGAGATACTTTCCAAATCAGGAACAGCAGCAGGGTCAAAAGTACGGTTAATTACTTCTATCATTTCCTGTTTATCTAAGTTTTCTTGATAAAGAGTATTATTGTCAATTAAAGTTTTGACGATTTCGGTTAATTTTTGAGAATTGGATTGATAGTTAATTAGAGTCATAGTTAAATTTCCTCAAAATAAGTTGTTGAGTAATCTAAATCCTATGTTAGCAGCTACAATTTCTCTGAAAATGTAGAAATTGACAAAAAAACAGCCACCTCCAAAAAGGAAGCAGCTGTTTTTTATGAGGCGACTATAGAGTATTAGTAATCGAAGTCACCGCCACCCATGCCACCACCAGCAGCAGGAGCAGCATCCTTGGGTTCAGGCTTGTCAACAACGATGCACTCGGTTGTCAACACCATACCAGCGATAGAAGCAGCATTTTGCAGAGCAGAACGTGTTACTTTCGCGGGGTCAACAATACCAGCACCGAACATATCTACAAATTCGTTGCTAGCAGCGTTGAAGCCAACGTTGAATTCTTTCTCTTTCACGCGTTCAGCAATTACAGCACCGTTCTGACCTGCGTTTTCAGCAATTCTCTTCAGAGGTGCGGGTAATGCACGAGCCACAATTAAAGCACCGGTCAATTCTTCACCAGTGAGGTTGCCGTTAGCCCAAGTTTCCAACTCAGGAGCGAGGTGAGCTAAGGTTGTACCACCACCAGGAACGATACCTTCTTCTACAGCAGCTTTGGTAGCGTTGATAGCATCTTCTAAGCGCAGTTTCTTGTCTTTCATTTCGGTTTCGGTAGCTGCACCAACTTTCACTACAGCTACACCACCAGACAATTTAGCCAAACGCTCTTGGAGTTTTTCTTTGTCGTAGGAAGATTCAGTTTCTTCCATTTGACGACGGATTTGTTCGCAACGGGCTTTAACGCCAGCTTCGTTACCTTCAGCAACAATTGTAGTGCTGTCTTTGGTAATGGTGATGCGACGCGCTCTACCCAGTCCATCTATCTTGGTGTTTTCCAGTTTCAGACCAGCATCTTCAGTGATCACTTGACCGCCGGTGAGAACGGAGATATCTTCTAGCATAGCTTTGCGGCGATCGCCAAATCCAGGAGCTTTTACAGCCGCTACATTCAGCACACCACGCAAACGGTTAACAACCAAGGTTGCCAAAGCTTCTTTTTCAATATCTTCAGCAATGATAACCAGGGGTTTACCTTGACGGGCAACTTGCTCAAGAACAGGTACTAAATCTTGTACCAGAGCAATTTTCTTGTCGGTGAGCAGGATGTAAGGATCATCAAAAATCGCTTCCATCCGTTCTGCATCGGTGGCAAAGTAAGGAGAGATGTAGCCTTTATCAAAGCGCATCCCTTCGGTGATTTCCAATTCGGTGGTCATGGACTTCCCTTCTTCTAGGGAAATTACACCTTCTTTACCTACTTTGTCCATTGCTTGGGCAATCATCTGACCGACTTCATCGTCGTTACCGGCAGAAATTGCACCAACTTGCGCGATCGCCTTAGAATCTTCTACAGGACGAGCGTGTTCTTTAATTCTCTCTACCAAGAAGTTGGTAGCTTTATCAATACCGCGCTTCAACAGGATGGCGTTAGCACCTGCGGCTACGTTCCGCAAACCTTCTTTCACAATGGCATGAGCCAAAACGGTAGCGGTGGTTGTACCATCACCTGCTGCATCGTTGGTTTTAGAAGCAGCTTGGCGAATCAAAGAAACGCCAGTGTTTTCAATATGATCTTCTAATTCGATTTCTTTAGCGATGGTTACACCGTCGTTAACGATTTGAGGCGCACCAAATTTCTTTTCTAATACTACGTTCCGACCTTTGGGGCCAAGGGTAACAGCTACAGCCTCAGCTAGAATGTCAATACCACGCTCAAGGGCGCGACGGGCGTTTTCGTTGTAGATAATGCGCTTTGCCATAGGTGTCTCAATCTCAGGAATTGTCAGTCAATTTGGTTTTGAATAATTGATTTGGGCATGGGGTATGGGGCATGATGTGTCGTGACCCGAACCACCCATTAGCCAACGACTGCTAAAATATCTTTTTCAGACAGCAGTACGTATTCTTCAGTTCCGAGCTTGATGTCAGTGCCAGCGTACTTGGAGTACAACACTTTATCGCCAATTTTGATTTCTAATTCTTGACGGCTACCGTCGTCGTTACGCTTGCCAGGGCCAAGGGCGACTACTTCCCCTACTTGGGGTTTTTCCTTAGCGGTGTCGGGTAAATACAGACCACCTGCGGTCTTTTCTTCCGAGGCGCTCACTTTCACGAAAACGCGATCGCCTAAAGGTTTAACTGTAGATACGCTTAAAGATACAGCTGCCATATTTCAATTTCTCCAGAGTTAGCACTCTCAACTCCTGAGTGCTAATTTAGCGAAGAGCAACCGACAATGGCAATAATGCAGGGTGTACGGGTTTCCGAACTAGGTAGGGAAGGGAGTAGGGAGTAGTGAGTGGTGAGTGGGGAAAGTAGGCGAAAATGGGGAGGATGAGGTAGACACAGCAGAAAAAATATCTACTGTTTATCCCCCATTCCCTACTCCCTATTCCCTATTCCCCATTTTGAGTCCTCGTATATACACATCCCGTGAATTGCGTAAGTACAAATGCTTAATTATTAGTATTTTTCGGGTTCTTTTCCATAAGTTACGAATATTTTTATATGGTCAACTTTATTTGCAAAGTGGGGAAATTGTTATAGAACAGTAATCAGAGAGCCGCTCAATGAGTAACAATACAGTGATCTAGAGCAACAAAATTAAAGTTTTTTGCTTGCGAGTTTGTTGTTATAGATAGATAATAGTTGTCTACCCGGATAGTGTCTGGTATCGCCAAGCAAACCCGGAGGTTATTGAGCGGATCATCCAAGAACACTTGATAGGCATAATGGTGGTTGAAGAATCAGCGTTTTTAACCCATCCTTTGCCGACAACTCCCTAACTTGCTGGTGAACATATGAATCTAGGCTGAATATCCGTAGGGTATTGTAGAGTAGTCAGCCAATGAAAGCGCGGGTTGTTTTACAACTAGGGTCATCTGAAGCCGATACTGACTCGTGAACTAGAAAGATTATTATTTAATCAGTGTTTTTTTTACCCGCTACTTTCAAAGGGATATATAATAGCGCATTATAAATACTACTGCTCTACGTATCCTTACTGGAATAATGCCAAAGAGCTAGCGGTCTGATAAAAGTGACAAACACTTTTGAGACTTCAAGTTAAACAAGGGTAAGTTAAGTGGGAAAAATGACAACATCTCAACAATCCACCATATAAGGATAACCATTCAATACCTTGATGGATCGAAGCGCGACAAGTGCCACTGCTATGAAAGAGCCCAGCATGAAAGATCACAAACGACTTCTACTGATTGATGACGACCCTAACCTCATCTTGCTGGTGAAGGACTATTTGGAGTTCCGAGGATATGAAGTCATCACCGCAGAAAATGGCCGAGAAGCTTTAGAGATTCTCGAACATGATGTACCAGATATGATTATCTGTGACGTGATGATGCCGGAAATGGACGGATATACCTTTGTAGAACAAGTCCGGCAAAATGAACGCACCAGTTGGATTCCTGTTCTTTTCCTGTCAGCAAAAGGACAAAGTGCAGACCGAGTTAAAGGTCTCAATAAAGGCGCTGATGTCTATATGGTCAAGCCCTTTGAACCAGAAGAACTCGTAGCGCAGGTAGAATCCTCCCTGAAGCAAACTATCCGTTGGAAAGAACACCAAGCCAAAGGAGGAGAAAACGGTTCCCGTATCCAGGTTCCCTTCGATGTGCAGTTAACCCCAACCGAGCTAAAAGTGGTGCAGTTTGTAGCTAGGGGTTTAGCCAACCGCGAAATCGCTGAAGAATTAAATGTTAGTCAGCGTACTGTTGAAAGCCACGTTTCCAATATGTTGGGCAAAACTAATCTCCACAACCGCACTGAACTAGCGCGTTGGGCGATTGAAAATCAAATGGCTTAATTAGCTATCAGCGTTCAGCAGTCAGCTTTACAATAATTAACTGACTGCTGACAGCTGATAGCTTAATTATTTGCTTAATTATTGAGCCTCACCATTTCACAAACATTACCACGCACTCCCCCCACTCCTTGGGTAAATTGGCGGTCTTGCTTGTGGATGAGCATTTGCATTCCATTTTTGGGAGCCATAACAATTAAAGCGTCCCGTTCTAGCTGTTGCCGAGAAATGTATTGTAGGCGGTACTGCATTAATAGCATTGCTAGCACAATTTTAATTTCCATCAGTGCGAAAGGCGCTCCTATACAAATGCGCGAACCAGCACTGAAGGGGTTGTACTCATACATCGTGGGTTCTTTGGTCTCCCAACGCTGGGGGTCAAATTTCTCTGGGTTGGGGAAGATTTGGGGCAGATGATGAGTATGGTAAATACTTACGAAGACTTCCGTCCCTGTCGGTAATTCATAGCCTCCCAAGCTAGTTGGTTGCGATGTCACCCGCGCATTCCAGGGTACAGGCGGTAAAATTCGCAAACTTTCTTTAATTACACGCTCTAATAAAGGTAACTGCTGCAACTGCTCAATAGTTGGTGGTGCGCCTTGCAGAACACTTTCTAGTTCATCCAGTAAATCGGCTGCGACTTGTGGGTGTTGGGAAAGCAAAAACAGTGTCCAAGTTAAAGCATTGGCGCTAGTTTCATGACCAGCTGCAAAGATAACGCTCACATGACCTAGCAATTCATCCTCAGTTAACCCCAGTCCACTATCTGCGTCCCGTGCTTGGATAAGCATAGAGAGGACATCCCCTGAGTCTGTACCGCTAGCTTGTTTGCACCGAATTAAGGTACGCATTTCGTCATCTAGTTGCGCCATTAAATTCAGCAGGCGATGGAAAGGTAGCCCTGGCACATCAAAAGGTAAGATAGCGATCGCAGGTGAACCTAGTAGAGTGCCAATTTTCTGCAATAATCTCGCACTACTACCCCCTTCATCACCAATATCAGCACCAAATAAGGTTTTTGTCGCTGCACGCAGAGTCAGCAACCGCATAATTTCACAAAGGTTAACAGGCTTACCCAATGGCAATTGCTCTAAAACTGACTGAGTAATGCCGACAATATCATCACGATAAGACTCAATGCGCTGTTTGTGAAAGGCGGGCATTAACAGCTGGCGATGTTGGCGATGGGTTGTACTGTTAACACCAAACAACCCCACACCAAAATGTTTGAGAGTTTCTGTCCGTGGAGAGTCATTGCGCTTGCGGTACAAGCCTCCGGTTAAAGGATATTTATGGTAAATCTCATGCTGACTTGTGACTTCCCGAACATTTTCTGGCCCATAAGCCAGCACAGTACCCGGACAGTAATCTTCTGATGAGTAAAGATTTGTTCCACCTCCGGCTGCTAGAGAAACCACTGAACCATATTTCTTAAATAGACGACGTGATAAAGCAATGGAATCTTTGACATATTCTACCAGCAGAGCTGTACGTCCAAAAATTGGTAAAGGATTCGGCCCAGGTACAGTTAATTTCGGTCTATCGGTGGTTATTGCCATCTTTATATAAAACACCAGGAATATAGAAATGTTAGTCTATTATTCCTTTATGAAATAATAAAAATTTATTCTGAATCAGTGATTTAATATATTAGATTTTTAACAGCTTTTTGCTATATAAAATACAATTTCAAAAAAAATATGTGCCTCTGTACTGTAAGAACATTTCTTAAATACAAAGACACAAATAAATATACAGCACTTTTGAAGTAAGTGAGGTACATCATGAGTAATGAGTAAGAAATTTACTTATTACTCACTACTTATTACTCATTACTTTTTTCAATTAGTTGCTGTACCTCATAAACATCGAATCTGCTGTATTTCTAGGCTAGCCACAATAAATTTTTACTGTTTACTTAGTGTCACGGGAATTTCAAGAATAAATTCTGTGCCTTGTCCAAGTTCAGATTTTACCTTGATATCACCCTGATGCTCTTGAATTATTTGATAGCTAATTGATAAGCCTAGCCCGATTCCTTTATTAACTGGTTTAGTTGTAAAAAAAGGATCAAATATTTTGCTTTGTATTTCTGGATTAATGCCAACGCCATTATCTGTAATAGTAATTCTGGCTGTTTGGTAGTCAGTGATTTCAGTGTTAATGAAAATTTCTTTTTCCTGAGATTTATCATGCTGCTCTAGAACAGCATCAATGGCATTGCTCAGAATATTCATGAATACCTGATTTAGTTCTGCTGGATAACATTCAATTAGTGGTAAATTACCATACTCTTTAATAATTTTAATTTCCTGCCTGATACGATGTTTTAAAAGTAATAGTGTACTTTCAATACCCTCATGAATATTCACACTTTTTTTACCAGCTTGGTCTAACCGGGAAAAATTTCGTAATGATGAAACTATCTCACTAATACGCTCAGTTCCTAGTTTCATTGAGGCGAGGAGCTTAGGTATATCTTCTATAATAAACTCAAGATTAATATCTATAATTTTTTCTTGCAAAGCAGAAGTTAGTTCTGGATATTCTTGCTGATAAAAATTGATTAAATCAACCAAAGACTCAATATAGTTACTTAAATGTTTGAAGTTACCATTGATAAAATTTATGGGATTATTAATTTCATGTGCTAATCCTGCAACCATGCGGCCTAAGCCAGACATTTTTTCTGTTTGCACTAACTGGACTTGAGTTGTTTGTAATTGCCGTAAAGTATGCTCTAATTTTTGTGCTTGTAATTGGGCATTAATAGTTGTATTAGTGAGTGCTTTGAGGTTGTTGTAAGCTTTGGAATGGTAACGAATTCGAGCAATTAACTCAACTGGATCAGGTAACTTAATTAGATAATCGTTTGCACCTTCAGCAAAGGCATCTGCTTTGAGTTTCGCTTCTTCTTTGCTGGATAGCATGACAATAGGAATATCACGGGTTGCTGGGTGGGAACGAAACCAACGCAACAGCATTAACCCATCCATTTCTGGCATGACCATATCCAGTAAAATTACTGTGGGGGAAAGAGCGATCGCCTGCTGAATGGCTTGTGTTGGGTCACTTAGATAGTGAAATGAAATATTTGAATCACTAGAGAGAATCCGACAAACTGCTTCACCAATAATTAGCTGATCGTCAATTAATATAACTGTGGTTTGATCTGTGTTTAAATTTCCCCCAGATAACGCAGATTCAGGAGTATTTACTTGGAGATAATTCGGGACAGCTTGTTTGTTCTCTGGAGATAATGATATTGATTCTAATTTCATTGTTATATACTCTCAAATTATTAATAAGTCTAAAATTAGTCTTTGTATTAATATTAACTTAATTTTAAGTAATTACTGATTTTGTATCATTTTGTAAAAATCAATAATCATATCGAATTTTCAAAATATTTTTTAGCCTTAATTAAGTATTTATTGGGATATTTCCTAATAGGAATAAACAATTAAAAAATCGATATTAGTAAATTTACTGAAATTTTTATTAATAACCTCAAAATCAGGATTGACCAGTAGATAAAAACCGGGTACAAGCTGAGGCGATCGCCTCCAGTGCTAAAATCTCCACAGCCGCATTTAATTCTGCTGCCGCTTTGGGCATACCATAAACTACAGAAGTTTTGCTGTCTTGAGTGATGGTATGCCAACCTGCATCCCGCATCATTTTCAAACCTTGTGCGCCATCCCGTCCCATACCTGTAAGCAGAATTCCTATGCCTTTCCCAGTCCAGTGTTTAACTATGCTTTTAAACAAGACATCAATCGATGGATGGTAACAACAATCCGCAGATTCTTGCTCATACTCAAGGGTCAGGTTGGGACGTAGGACAAGATGATGATTAGTACCAGCCAGCAAAATTTTTCCTGCTTGGGGACAAGAACCAGGACTGGCTATTTCCACAGATAGAGGAGTTTGTTCGTTTAACCAAGTAGCAAAATTGGGAGTAAACTGAGCATCTAAATGTTGGACAATGACGATCGCAGCAGGAAAATCTTGAGGAAACTGGGAGAGAACTGTTACTAATGCTTGTGGGCCACCTGTAGAAGCACCAATCGCAATCAATAATGGTAAATTATGCGATTTGTTGACTATCCTGGAACGGGGAGACTTATCAATTAGTTTGGCGATCGTAGAGATTTTTTTCAGCAGTCCTGTACTACCCTCAATAGGTGTATTGATGGCATCTAAAGCACCATAAGACATGGCTTCAAAAACTTGACCAGCATAACGGTTAACACTGGCAGTCACCATCATAATTGCACAAGGTGATTGCTTCATGATGTGCTTCGTGGCTTCGACTCCATCCATATTTGGCATCAGCACATCCATCAAGATTAAGTCCGGAGTATCGACTGCACACTTGGTCACAGCTTCTGCTCCATCATAAGCAACCCAGGCCACATCGTAGTCCGGGATTTTGGCAATGGTACGCCGTAGCGACTCTACAGCCATAACCATATCGTTAACAATGGCAATTCTCATCGATGTAATTCAAAATTAGTAAATTAAAGGTTCATCCCTCAGCAATCAAGACTTGTAGTCTCTACTATTGACCACAACAGGGTGTAGGGTGCAGGGTGTGGGGTGTGGGGGAAGAAGAGAAACTAGATTATTTTTACACCCTGCCCCGAAACCACCTTCGAGTCAAAGCCCCCACTAAAATCTCCGATTTGGTGGTCTAAAATCAGTGGTGGGTCAAGCCCCCACTGATTTCCCCTACACCCTACACCCTTCTTTTTGACTAAGCCTCACCAATCAAGTCAATAACGGCGTTTAATAAAGTGTCATCATGAAAACTACTCTTAGTCAGATAGTAGTTTGCACCGGCTTCTAAGCCATGAATTCTGTCTGCTTCTCGGTCTTTGTAGGAAACGATAATTACAGGAATATGCTTTAACTTGGCATGGTTTTTGATTTGGCTGGTAAGTTCAAAACCATTCATTCTTGGCATATCAATGTCGGTAATTACCAAATCATAATCACTGCTGCGAATGGCGTTCCAGCCATCCATACCATTGACCGCTACTTCGACTTTGAAACCCTTGTTTTCTAAGAGTTTACGCTCCATTTCGCGGACTGTAATGGAATCATCTACCACCAAGACACGTTTGTAAGTTTTGGCAACTGCTTGTTGAGTGGAGTGATTTACCTGGCTGAGTTGTCCACTAGCCAGCACCTTGGCAATGGAACGAACTAAATCTTCAATATCAATAATTAATACTGGTGAACCATCATCCATTAAGGCGGCGGCACTAATGTTAGGAACTTTACCCAGACGGGGGTCGAGGGGACGGACAACTAAAC
Organism: Nostoc sp. PCC 7524; assembly: GCF_000316645.1. Classification (NCBI taxonomy): domain Bacteria; kingdom Bacillati; phylum Cyanobacteriota; class Cyanophyceae; order Nostocales; family Nostocaceae; genus Nostoc; species Nostoc sp. PCC 7524. Next base: position 3,566,012 of record NC_019684.1, on the reverse strand, counting down.
TACACTCACCAATAAAACGGTCAATTACTACACCATAACGGCTGAGGCGATCGCTAATAATTACTACTGGCAGTAATTCGGGATTTACTACCTGTGCTGGCAACTCTAAAACTTGATGGGCTGAGATTAAGGCTACTGCTTGGTCGTTTAACATGAAAAACGGCTGATTCTCGGACACCACAATTGCCGACTTGAGAATCATCACCACCTGATCAATACGTGCCAACCCAAAAGCATAAGCTTCGTTAGCAATCTCCACCACTAGAGTACGTAATACTGAGAGGGTTAGGGGTAGCTGTAAGTAAAACGCCATACCAAACCCTGGCTGAGAAACCGCCCGCAAACTGCCGCCAAGTTCCCGGACTGTGCTGTGCGCCACATCTAAACCAACACCCCGACCAGAAATTTCTGTTACTGTCTTAGTGGTGGAGAACCCAGGTAAAAATAAAAACTCCATTAACTCGGCTTCTGTTAATTGGGCGGCCATTTCTGGCGTAGTCAGGTTTTTTCTGGCAATCTCCTGACGCAAAAATTCTAAATCTATACCCCGTCCATCATCTGACACAGTAATTAACAACATTCCCGCACGATGGACAACTTCAATCCGAATTGTTCCTGTTTCTGACTTACCTACTGCTACACGTTCTTGGGGTGTCTCAATGCCGTGATCAATAGCATTTCGCAAAATATGAGTTAAAGGCACTTCTAGACGTTCTAAAATGTCTCGGTCTACCAGCGTCGATTTACCAACAATGTCTAGTTTTATACGTTTACCTAATTGCCTAGCCATGTCCCGCACCATGCGCGGAAAACCTTGTCCTCCTTCGCCAAAGGGACTCATGTGTGTGGCGATGACTTGGCGATATAGCCGATCTGCGAGGTTGGTAGAACGCTGAGAATATAACTCTAGTTCATTATGGCGATCGCCTAACAGCTGGCGACATTCACTAGCAGTTTGACGTACTGCACTCATTTTTTCCTGGATCTGGCGTTCTAATAAATGCCGAGAATTATTACTTAATAGTTCTTCTAACCCTTCCAATAAGCCGAATAACTGCGTCTGCCTAGTTTTTAATTTTAGGAGTGAGTCAGCAAAGGTTTCCAGCCATTTAGCTTCAACTAATGACTCTCCAGCTAATCCCATCAAGCGGTTAAGATTATCTGCACCCACCCGCACAGCTCGGTTTTGTACGACTTCAGCCTTGGACACAGGGGTAAATACTTGAGATGGTGGGACAACCCAAGCTGATGCTGTTTCTGGTTGTGGAAATTCTACTGGTACAGTTTGACTAGCAGGCTGAGAATTGAGAATATTAGCGATCGCAGTAACTAAAGATTGAATCTTGGCTGCCTCTGGCAATTGGGGGTGAGAGTTACCGTCACAAGCTTCACCTATATGTAGCAGCATATCCGCAGCCGCCAACAGCACATCAATATCAGCCGCAGTGAGCCGGATTTGTCCCGTCTGGGCTGCAACAAAACAGTCTTCCATTGCATGAGCTAGGGTAACAACGGCATTAAGTTGTACAATCCTCGCCGCTCCTTTAATAGAATGAGCTGCCCGCATTAAGGCTGCTAAGTCTTCCTGGGGTTGGGGTTGAGTTTCCAGTGCCAATAGGCGATCGTTTAATATCGCTACCTGGGTTTTTACCTCCATGCTGAATAAATCCAGCAAGGAAAATTGACTATAATCAGTTTCTTTTGTCATCGCCACACCTTTCTATTTAAGGTGGTAAATAGTAATTCCTCATCCAAATAGCCCAGACTGTTCTCTCGCCAATAGAAAAACCCTTTGGTAAAGTTGTGAGTTGTCGCCGTCATGCTATTTGGCGTATCTCGTAATTCATGTTGATGAAATCGCTGTACGCCATACAGTTCGTCTACAGGAAATACCCAAACACTACCCGCCTTTTCCACCACCACCATACGTGGGTACACCACAGGACTCAAAGCTGCTACGGGAGTATCAACCGTTTCCAGATTCAGCAAATGAGTTAAGGAGACACACAATTGTAGTTCACCACGAATATTTACCAATCCTCGTAATATTTGATTACTCCGATGGGGTAGGTTATGAATCAAAGTTGGAGATATGGTTTCTTTAAAAACTTGTGTAGAAAGTGCCAGCCATTCTCTTTGTAAACGAAAGATGACGACTGTGAGAGTTGCTGTAGTGATTAAGGTGTCAGCATCATCTCCCCGTTGCTCAGAAAATAACTCAGTCCACTCATAGCGATAGTTGTCAGGTATGGTGCGCTCTAGTAACTGACGACCAATATTTGAGTAAACAGGACAGTTCCGACAATGGATAAAATTAGATAACTCTGGACAAGAGCGATCGCCTGTAATACCGATGAGATTGTAACAATTATTCATAGCGAACAGGGAGGTGAGAAGCAGAGGTGCAGAAGAGCAGGAAAAAAACTATTGACTATTGACTAACAGCCCTAATTTTGAAGCGGGAAATTTCTTGGCGTAACCCGTGAGCAACTTGGTTGAGTTGAGAAATAGCATGATTAATTTCTCTCAAGGAAGCGGCTGTTTGAGAAGAGGTATTGCTTAACTGTGTCATCGCTTCACTAATTTGTTGCGCTCCTTGAGATTGCGTTTCCATCCCCTGACTTACAACTTCAAATCGCGGGGTCAAATCCTGCACTTGCTCAATAATTTGTCCTACTTGAGTGCTAATATTGGCAACATCTTCCACAGTGCGTCCTACTTCTGTGGCGAACTTATCCATTTCCATAACGCCTGTAGACACAGAAGATTGCATTTGTTTGACCATTTGCTCAATGTCGAGAGTAGCAACTGCGGTTTGGTCTGCTAATCGGCGAATTTCCCTAGCAACCACAGCAAAACCTAAACCATACTCACCCGCTTTTTCTGCTTCAATTGCCGCATTCAAAGACAACAAATTTGTTTGATCTGCAACTTTGGTAATTGTGACCACAATATTGTTGATATTGTTAGCTTTCTCACTAATTACTCCCAACCTAGACGCGATGGAATTAGTTGCTTCTGCCAGTTGACGCATTGTAGATTCCATCCGCAACAAATCTTTTTGACTATCACTGGCTGCGATGGTTGTACTTTGCGACATAGCCGCCACTTCTTCCATTGTTTTGGCAAGTTCTCTGGAAGTGGCAGAAATTTCTTTCGCTGCTGCCGCTACCTGATTGGTTGAGGCTACCTGCTCTGTTAGAGTGGCTTCTAATTGTTTACCTGATGCAGCTATTTGTGTGGCCGAAGAAGTTGCTTGAATACCAGACTGTTGTACTTGACGAATCAGATTATTAAGATTTTTTGCCATGTCTTTTAAAGTAGACATGAGCTTACCAATAACATCAGTTGAATTTGCTTCGACTTCAATTGTTAAATCACCATCAGAAACTTTTTCAGCTAAAGTAAAAGCATTTTGTAAAGAACGACTCAAAGCTCGCCCAGGAATTAGAATAATAGCAAGGCAAACTGATATTACTGTGAGGATAATACATATCAGACTTCCCCAAATAACTAAGTCAGCAAAATTTTGAAGTTGATTAACTTGCTTTTGCTGTTCTTTTAATTTATCATCTTCAATTTGCAGAGTCTTTTCTATTTCCTGCCTGATTTCATCCATAAGAATTTTACCTTTATTGGCAGAAAAATAATTCAGCAGTTCTTTTTCCTTACCAAGTCTTTTAAGGTAAATTGTTTCTTCCGAAATTTTAATTTTTTGTTTAGATAACTCTTGGATTTTATTGAGAATTTTCAGTTCTTCATGATCATCTCTAAAATCTCGTTCCATTTGAGTTAAATTACTATTTAATTTTTCTTTTGCTTTGTAAAAAGGTTCTAAATACTCTTCTTCCTTGGTAATAATAAATCCTCGTTGTCCTGTTTCGGAATCAACTAAAAGTTTTTCTAGTTCTTTTAAATTTGTTTTTAAAGCGTAAGTTTCACTAAGGAGATTTGAATTAGTTACCAATTCTTGATTCGTTTTTTTTGTAATGTAAGTTGTAACGCTAGTTAATATAACTATCAACCCACATCCAGCTATGACAAAATGGTTAAGTTTTAAACCTTGTTGCATATATTTACTACATCCTCAAATGCTGTAAAAAAAAGTTTATTTAATTTACAGAAATTTAATACATAACAAACTGGTCATCAAGACATAGAAATGCCTTATGACTGCAAGGTTTCCCATACAAACTACGAGACAAACAGTTTTTAAACAAATAATATATAACTTAATAATTCATGATTTTTTGGGGAAATGCTACTACTGCGCCTCATAATTTATCGGCGATTATGGAGTCGGCGAATGCGCTGCCAAAGAAGATTAGCATTAGTCACATCCCCCTGATGTTCTCGTAGTAATGCTAAATGAATTAAAGCTTCTTCGTAAGTAGGTTGCAGGTAAACTGCTTTTTGAAATGATGCTGCGGCTTCTTCATTTTGACCCATCGCTTGTTGCACTTGACCAAGCAGTACATGAGCTTCAACACTAATCAAATTTTTGCTTATATAGTCTTGACAAAGTTGACAGGCTTGCGAAAGAGAGCCTTGGTTAGCTAGAGTCCTAGCGGTATCTAGTAAGTTTGCCTGCTGAATTTGTTGTTTGTGTGGTTGGGGATGGCGAGCAATATGTTGTTTGTGTTGAATTGGATGATGCTTTTTGTGTTCATTGCCACTATTCTGTTTTGCTACAGAACATAAAATATTCGCTTTACGATAAGCAAAAGCCAAAGAGTGACGCACCGAAGTAAAGCGAGAGTTGAGTAACAAACCTGTTTCCGCATGACCAACAAACAACAAACCATCCTGAATTAGTAACCGTTCCAAGGTGCGGATAGTACGTTCTTTGGTATCGGGGTCAAAATAAATCAGCAAGTTGCGACAAAAAACAATATCATAAGGTGCAGCACCAACCAAAAAATCGAGATCAGCTAAATTGCCTTGGCGAAAATGTACTAAATTCCTTACCTGTTCACATAGCTGATATCCCGCCTCAGTTGCTTGAAAATACTGTTCTTGAAAAGATAAAGTATTGTCACGAAAGGAATATTTTCCGTAAATTGCTCTTTGAGCAGATAACAAACACTTCTTGCTAATATCAACAGCATCAATGTGGAAGTTAGCCTGATTTAACCCAGTTTTTAAAAGAGCGATCGCAATTGAATAAGGTTCTTCACCAGTAGAACACGGCACGCTCAAAACCCGCAATACTCTTTGAGGCTGAGTTCTCAACCACTCAGATTGAATATATTTTTGTAAAAACTTAAACGATTCTCGCTCCCGAAAAAACCAAGTTTCTGGAACAATCACACTGTCAATCAGTGCTTCCCATTCCAAGTTAGATTCCTGCAATTGTTCCAAGTAGCAGGCTATATCTGTGATTTTGCCATCCGCCATCCTCTGCTCAATAGCTCTAGTAATGCTGGCGGAGCCTATTGAATTTGCATCTAAACCAATTTTTTGTCTGAGTAAAGCTTCGCCATCAGAATACGTCATGTTTTCAGCGATGGGTGATGATGACTTGTGGTAAATACACTATTTAGTTAGCTGGCAAAAAATCAACCTGTTCAGCCTCTGATAACAAATGTTCAATCCGCAGACATTGAATTATGCCTTGTTCATCTAGGATCATCTTACCCAAATAGGGTGCTGTACCTATCTGGACATTGGCATCAACTAACTGTAGATTCGGTTTATGCAATGTTTCTACAACTCGTTCTGCTATTAAACCAATCACAGACACCGATGAAGTTGCAGTTGTAGATAATACAGACGACTTTGCAGTATTCTCTCCCTGAGAATTTACCAGAATCATCCGAGAACTCAAATGTTCACAGCAGGGTTTACCTGCCATCAACTGACATAAATCCAGTACAGGAATAATCTGCCCTCGATAATTAAATACACCAGCAAAATACTCAGGTGCATGAGGAAGGGTTTTGAGGGTGACAAGTGGTAAAACTTCGACAACCTGTTGGCTAGGGAGAGCGTAACACTGACTATTTATGTAGAAGAGCAACATTAGCATCTATCCACCTCACCCAGCCTCAAAAAGTTTGTCCCCTCTAAGATAGCCGCATGACTTCAGAAGTGAAAACCCTATTCTTGGTAAACTAAATCTAATTGAGAATGGTAGCCTTGAGCAGTTCAAAGACAAAATAGCGATCGCAGACTAACTTAAATTAACTATTCTAAAAACTATACGTTAATTCCCGTAGAGTTTTAGTAGAACTTACTCATTCTTATTCTCCGTAGGGGTAGAAGTCTCTGTAGAAGTTGTCGATGAAGAAGGTTGAGATTGCGATGGCTGACGAGAACGACGTAAAGCATTCCGCAACCTACTTGCACTAGAAGATGAGGCTTCTTGTGTCTGGTTCCTGCGCCGCCGTCGATTTGCAGTTGGTTGTGGTTGTGATGTAGGCGATGCTTGGGTAACTGGAAGCTCACGCCGCGCTCTACGTAGAGAATTGCGAATGCTTCTCTGATTTTCAGATGTCCTAGTGTTAGTGGTTGAGGCTGTTGATGGTCGGGTATCTGGAGATGATGTAGGAGATAATCGCCGCCGTCTGATTCTATTTTCTGTATTATTTGATGTTCGTGAACTTTGTTGATTACTCACAGCTTCTTCTGTAGTATTTGCACTAGCAGCTGTGGTTCGTTGTCTTGCTTGTGCTTGTCTTTGTCTTTTGCGTTCTTGCAGTTCGCGATAACGCCGGGAACCTGTAATGGCATATTCAGTGGCGATAGATACTCCCTGTCTACCATTAGCAGCAGGTTTTAATTTCCAGTTACGTGCTTGTCTAATGGTTTCTTCGTCCAAGTCACGATTACCACTAGAGTTCACAATCCTGACATTAGTGACGTTACCTTTTTCATCAGTATCAACAGCTACTTCAACTTTACCTTCTATACCTCGTCTTCTAGCAGATTCGGGATACCTAGTGCTGCACTCACGACAAGCTGCACGACCATTTCCTGCTCTGGAAGAGTCATTGCCACTATTATTGCCTGATGGTGATTCTATTTTGACAGAACTTGGGGCTGTAGCTACTGTGTCACTGCTTCTTCTGCGCCTGTTAGTAACATTCAAGCCAGTGTCAGCAGTATTGCCAGTATTTACCGCGACATTAGAACCTATACTAGCAGAGTTATTTGACTCTGCTACAGTATCACTATTACTACTGTTTCCCTGAGTTGCTCTAGTATCTCTGATACCACTTAACAAACTTCTTAATTTGTCACTGCTTGGTGCTACAGGTTGGGTTGTCGTTTGTTGGGTATTGCTAGGTTCAGATGTGAGGACTCTTTGGGGTTGTGCTGTTGACTGTGGTTTTTCAGGCGCTTTGCTTGGAACTGGGGGAGTTTTGAGGTTACTTACTGGCTCAGTTTTTAATTTTAGAGGAGTAATAGCCACCGGAGCAGCTTGAGGTTGTGGTTGAGGTGCTAATGCAATTTCGCTGGGACTGCTAACCTCTGGTGTCACCCGGCGTATAGGAGTTTCCGGCTGAGGTTTTGGTTCAGGTTTTATCTCTTTTGGTGTTGGTTCTGTTTCTACAGTCGGCGACTCAACTATTGTTACCTCTAGAGGTTCAGCTTCGACTTCAGCAGTTTTCCGCAACAGATTTCCTATACCTATGGTCAATATACCAATATGCAATGCCACCGAGCCAATCAGACTGTAAACCAGAAAAGACCTGAGAGCCTCAGTTTCTTTGGAACGCTGCTCAACAGCTATGCCCGAAAAGGTCATAATTTATTGCAACTTAATATTACTAACTTAGATATAGTAGAATGCTTAGATACAAATATCAAGTAATTAATTAATCAAGTTACTAGCTGTATTAAATAGCTAGAAAATAGTTATAAAGACTTATTGAGCGATTTTTTTAGGAAAACCATTACATCTTAATTGCAAAGATTAGCATATTCTTTGAAAGTATCTTGACAATAACTCTCAATTTGTCTGAGTATGCTAGTAGTTTTTGTGTTTGTGGGATAACGAGGCTTTGCATGGGAATTAAGAATCTGTTCACTGCTGGTGGCGTAGTTATGTGGCCGCTATTGGTGTTTTCTATATTGGCAGTAGCGTTAATTATTGAACGTGTCAGGTTTTGGCTGAGAATACATAACCGTCAAAGTCGTGTAATCGCAGAGGTATTGAAGCTCTATCGCTTAGACAATGTAGTAGGTGCAATAGATAAACTCCGACAAAATGCAGATTTGCCTCTTGCACGGGTTTTTTTAGCAGCGTTGGAATTAGAAGAACCAACTCCAGAAGAATTTCGTTTAGCTTTAGAAAGTGAAGCACAAGCTGAGATACCTATACTCAAACGCTTTCAAAATATCTTTGACACCATTATCGGTTTAGCACCACTATTAGGTTTGTTAGGTACAGTATTAGGATTGATTACTTCCTTCGCTTCTTTGGATATTGGGGATGTGGGAGGTACAAAAACCGCAGACGTGACAGCTGGGATCAGTGAAGCTTTGGTGTCTACAGCTGCCGGGTTGATTGTGGCTATATTCGCATTGTTTTTCGCCAACTCCTTTCGCGGACTTTATAGCCGACAAATGGCGTTGTTTCAGGAATATGGGGGACAGTTAGAATTACTCTATCGTCGCCGCTATGAACGAGGAGAAAAAGCCTATGCGCCTACAAGATGACGCTGATATTCCAGCACAGATCAATATTGTGCCGATGATCGATGTGATTTTTGCGATTTTGACATTTTTTATTATGTCAACGCTGTTTTTAACTAGGTCACAAGGGTTGCCAGTAAATTTACCGAAAGCAGCAACAGCCAATCAACAGCAAGTACCCACAAAAATCACGATCACGGTTGACGAAAAAGGAGAAGTTAGCTTGAATCGTCAACCAGTTCTAGTGAATTCTCTAGCAGAACAAATACGTAATTTAGCTGGTGCTAACTCAGAAGCTTTAGTAGTTATTAATGCTGATGAGAGAGTAGGACACGGTAAAGTTGTAGCAGTGATGGATCAGGTACGGCAGGTAAAGGGAGCAAAATTAGCGATCGCTACCCAGAAGCAGTAATTTTGGGACTGGGGACTGGGGACTGGGGACTGGGGATTAGGAAACAGAGGGAGAATTATTGCCTATTGCCTATTTCCTATTGCCTATTGCCCATTACCCATTACCCATTACCTATTACCTGATCTTTTTACTTCCGGTTTTTGATACTTACCCGGATATTTACGTTGGAAATAGTCTTCCATGATTTGTAAAATCATGGGAGCTGCAAGGCTACCACCACCACCACCAGAATGTTCCGCAAAGGCGACAATGAGAATTTCTGGCTGATCAGCAGGGGCGTAAGCTCCGAACCAAGCATGATTTTGCTTGACACCACGCTTCCAGGCTTCAGCTGTGCCACTTTTACCAGCAACTGGGGGAACAGTGGGTTGATTTAAAACTTGGCCTGTACCTTCAGTGATCACTTTACGCAATCCTTCACGCAGAAGTTTCATCGTCGATGGCTTGATATGGACAGGTTCTCGCCAGCTTTTGGCTTCTTCATTATCTTTAAGCAAATGTGGTTGGACGCGATCGCCACCATTAGCTGGGACAGCAAACATCACTGCCACTTGTAAAGGCGTACTTAATAAAGCACCTTGACCAATAGACATATTAATAGTGTCGCCTACAGTCCAAGGCATCTTGCGAACTTTCCGTTTCCATGCGTCATCCGGGACTAAACCCTTTGATTCTTCCGAAGTGAACTCAAAGCCTGTTTTTTCGCCAAAGCCATACTTGCGAGTCCATTTAATCAGAGTCGGCCCGCCAATTCCCTTAGCAATTTGATAGAAGAAAGTATCACTACTCCACTGCATTGCTCCTACAAAACCCAATGGGCCGAAACCAGCGTGATTCCACTCACCAAATCTAGTTCCACCAATAGTTAAAGAACCGTAGGTTTGCAGCACTGTGTTAGGGGAAAACTTACCCGATTCTAGTCCGGCGGTTTTGGTGACAATTTTAAAGGTGCTGGCAGGAGGGAAGGCACTGAGGGCGCGATTAACTAGGGGGTGGTCTGCACCTTGTACAGATTCCCAGTCTTTTTGTGAAAGTTTTTGCTTGGAGAAAATATTGGGATCAAAAGTGGGGTGAGACACCATCGCTAAAACAGCACCATTTTTGGGATCAAGGGCGATAATTGAACCATTGCGAGTTCCCAAGGCTTTTTCTGCTGCTAGTTGTACATTTAAATCTATAGTCAGGTGAATGTCATTACCGGGTTTGGCCTGTTTCTCTCCCAAAACCCGCAGGGGTCTACCTGCACCATCAACTTCTACCTGCTGACCTCCCCATTCACCCCGCAGTGTTGTTTCAAAGGCTTTTTCTGCTCCCATCTGCCCAATCACATCGCCCAAACGGTAGCCTTCTTTTCGCTTTTCTTGTAATTGTTCAGCCGTGAGTTCTCTTGTATAGCCCAGCACATGAGCTAATTCCCTACCGTGGGGATAGTAACGCACAGCCTCCGTATGTATTTCTACATTTTGGAGTTCATTCTCATACTCTTTCATAGCGGTGATTTGGGCTTCGTTCAAATCACGAGCAATCCGAATTAATGAAGACGAGTTAGCACCAGCTTCTTGTAACTTCTTTTCTATATCTTCTTGAGGGATATCTAAGATTTTCGCCAAACGCGGCCCGACAACTGTCCAAGAGGGTTTGGTATGTGCCATTGGCCAGAGATATACAGAACGGGGATAACGTGTACTGGCTAGAAGTTTGCCATTGCGGTCAAAAATATTGCCCCTCTCTGGATGTTTAGGAATGATCCGAATTCGATTTGCCTCTGCTCGCTGGCGGTGGTTTTCTCCTTCCACAATTTGTAAATATGCCAAGCGCACACCGATCCCAGTCGTCATTAATAGGGTAAAGATAATCAAAAATATAGATTGATAACTACGTCCGACTGTACGGGTATTTTTTTGTCCACTAAGGGGAGAAAGTGGTTGTAATAAAGCCATAGTAAGAGAATGAGTTATGACGATTGGGATACGATGCTGCTCACATCCTATCGATTATTGATGGTGAAATAAACCGCTATGGGCTACACAAATAGCGATTGGTTGTGTGATTGCCTAGGGCATTGGCACTGTCTGAGGATTTTACTCAGAATTATGGCTCCAACTATGATGCCAAATTAGGAATTAAATCTATGTCCATCAGTTTATCAATTGAGAGATAGGCTGAATATCATACTTTTGAATCTCATACCACTTACGCGGACGGCAAAAGCGAAAAGTCAAAGAACAGCACAAGGGATGGGTATTCGTTGTATATAGTTCCCAGAAACTACTAACCAATTTTGAGCGTGTAACAATTGGGAACATTCTTTTCTGCACAGTTGTTGTCGGCGGATACAATAAACCCAAGTGTGATTTTTGTTCTACTTAATAGGCTACATTAGATGACAAAATCACGTAAACTCGCGGCATTCTACTGAGGATTATGGCTCAAACTGTGACCCAGCACCAGAAAGGAATTGTGGCTTTTCAGCCGCTTGATGTTGAACTGCGTAACGTGTTCAAGTTTTTCAATCAAGAACCAGCAGTACACGGAGTAGATTTAGATATCAGACAGGGAGAGTTTTTTAGTATTTTGGGGCCTTCTGGGTGTGGTAAAACAACCACACTCCGTTTAATTGCTGGGTTTGAAAGGGTTGATGCTGGCAAGTTATTGATTCAGGGTCAGCCGATGACTAATGTACCGCCTTACCGTCGCCCTGTGAATACAGTTTTTCAAAGTTATGCTCTGTTTAACCATCTGAATGTGTGGAATAATATTGCCTTTGGATTACGCCTCAAAAAAGAGAAACTCCGTAAAGCCGAAATTGAAAGTCGAGTCAACGAAGCTTTAAGGCTGGTAAAAATGGAAAGTTTGCGATCGCGCTTTCCTAGTCAACTTTCTGGTGGTCAACAGCAAAGGGTAGCTTTGGCTAGGGCTTTAGTCAATCGTCCGGCTGTGGTGCTTCTAGATGAACCTTTGGGAGCATTAGATTTAAAACTGCGTAAGGAAATGCAGGTTGAGTTATCTAATTTACACAAAGGTCTGGGTTTAACTTTCATCATGGTGACGCACGACCAAGAAGAAGCGTTATCGTTGAGCGATCGCATCGCTGTGATGAATCAAGGCAAAATCGAGCAAATTGGTACTCCCTGTGAAATTTACGAACGCCCCAAGACATCTTTTGTAGCGGATTTTATTGGCGATACCAATTTATTTAGTGGTGAAATCACAGATGTAGAAGCGTCTACAGTCAAAATTGTCACAAAAACTGGATTGACTATTGTCGTCAATCGGACAGAAGATACACCAACGGAATTATTAAAAGCTGTAGTAGTTAGTGTACGTCCAGAAAAAATTCAGCTGTCCTTATATCAGCCCAGTGTAGAGAACAACTGTTTTGAAGGACGGCTAGTCAATGTGATGTATTTAGGAACTCACGTTAATTATGTCGTGGAATTAATTAACGGTATTAGTCTGAATGTTTTACAACCAAACACCTTTGGTAGTTTGCCAGATCGCGATACACCTATATATGCTTGGTGGGCAGAAGAAGATTGTATAGCGATTGACTAATCACTCATGACTAACAGACGCAAATTTTTACAAGGAGTAACAGCACTTTCTACTTTATCTTTAAGTGGATGTGGCTGGAAGTTGGCTGATGTGAGGGCTGCTACTAGCTCTGGTCGCACTGACCAATTATATCTTTATACTTGGACGCAATATTCTGACAAAAAACTACTGCAAACCTTTAGTACCCAAACTGGGATGAAGGTACAGGTAGATCCTTATGATTCTAATGAAGTGATGCTAGCGAAACTGTTAGCTAGCGGTGGTGGTACTTATAGCCTGATTTACCCATCTGATTATATGGTGCAGAAGATGGTAGACAGGGATTTATTAATAGAATTACAACACGATCGCCTGATTGGTTTAGAGAATTTATTTCCGCAGTTTCAAAACCCCACTTACGACCCTAAAAACCGTTATAGTATCCCCTTCAATTGGGGAACAACAGGTTTACTATATAACTCGGAAATCCTGAAACAAGCACCGGAAGATTGGAATTATCTCTGGCAAAATCAAGCCTTACTCAATAAGCGCATGACATTATTAAATGATGTGCGGGAAGTCATGGGTGCAGTTTTAAGAATGTTGGGTTATTCTTACAACTCACAAAATGAAAATGAAATCAAACAAGCTTATGAAAAATTAACAGAATTAAAACCTGCGATCGCTGCTTTTGATACTGATGCTTGGCAAAATCAGATGTTAGCAGGTGATTTAGTTTTAGCCATGTGTTATTCCGCAGATGCCATCAGGGTGAGTAAGGAAAACCCCAAGCTCAAATATGTAATTCCCCGCAGTGGTTCTTCATTATGGACTGACACAATGGTAATTCCTAAATCAGCACCAAATATAGATGGTGCTTATGCTTGGATAAACTTTATTTTGCAACCAGAAATAGCAGCCACCACTAGCCAAAGATTGAAAATTGCCACACCCAATAGCGCCGGATTTGAATTATTACCTAATCAAATTAAAAATAATGATGATTTGTTCCCTCCAAATGCGCTTTTGGAGAAATGTGAACGCATCAGTCCATTAGGACAATTTGAAGATATTTATGAGCGATATTGGACTCAATTAACTAGCAGTTAGGGAAAGGCAATAGGCAATAGGCAATAGGCAATAGTTTTTATCCCCAGTCCCCAATCCCCAGTCCCCAATCCCCAGTCCCCAATCCCCAATCATGTCTACCGAAATTCGTAATTTTGAAAATATCAAACTAAATCACCCCCGCTTTAATTGGCTACAACCTTTGATATTACTTGCACCGGCTGGTGTTTGGTTGTTACTGTTGCTGGTGTTACCAACACTGATTATTTTGCAGTTAAGTTTAGTACCAGATATCCGTCCAGGAGATATAGTTAACCCTCGTGGCTTTGATAACTATATCCGGCTGATTGATCCTCTATACTTACAAGTGATTGTGCGATCGCTAGGGTTAGCACTTGGGACAACAGTTATTTGTTTAGGGTTGGGTTTCCCTGTCGCATATTGGATTGCTCAACTAGCACCGCAACGTTGGCGAAATTTGCTGCTATTAGGTTTTGTTTTACCTTTGTGGACTTCTTCCCTACTGCGTTCCTACGCTTGGATTACTATTTTGCGTCGCACTGGTTTATTCAACAGTCTGCTCAGTAGTTTAGGTTTACCCACTCTACAGTTACTTAACACAGTGCCAGCTGTATTAATTGGTATGAGCTATAGCTTGTTACCCTATATGGTTTTAATCTTATATGCTTCCTTAGAAAAATTAGATAAGCGTTTACTAGAAGCAGCAGCTGATTTAGGTGCAAATCCTGTACAGACTTTTTGGAAAGTGACAGTTCCGCAAGTTTTACCAGGAATTGCGGCTGGTTCTTTACTGGTATTCATAACAGGATTAGGGGATTTTATTGATCCAGAGTTATTGGGTGGTGCTGCTAGTATGACGGCGGCACGATTAGTTTATAACCAGTTTCTCGGAGTCACTCAAAACTGGGGGTTTGGTTCAGCTTTGAGTATGACATTAATTTTGGCGGTGAGTATTGCGATCGCTCTGTTAATTAAATTTGGTGAAGCTACACCTAAACAATAAGAAATCAAATATGTCCCGTTTAGCTGCTTGTGTCGCTGTCACGACGCGAGTTGAGGAATTTAATATATAGATATAAAATATGGGATGCAAAGCATCCCCCACTGCTTAAAATCTAAGGAACAGACAATTTTTAGCCAAATCTACCGCTAACGTAGTCTCTGGTATCTTCCTGTTTGGGGTTATTGAAAATTACTTCGGTTGCGTCGTATTCTACGAGGTAGCCTATACGTCCACCTGTTTCTGTAGACCTAACATTGAAAAAGGCTGTTCTGTCAGAAACCCGTGCCGCCTGCTGCATATTATGGGTAACAATGACAATGGTGTATTGCTCTTTCAGTTCGTGAATTAATTCTTCAACTCGTAAGGTGGAGATGGGATCTAGGGCAGAGCAAGGTTCATCCATGAGGATAATTTCAGGCTGTACAGCGATCGCCCTCGCAATACATAATCTTTGTTGTTGTCCACCAGATAAAGATAAGCCACTTTGCCGCAATTTATCTTTTACTTCATCCCATAATGCTGCTTGGCGTAGACTCCGCTCTACCAAATCGTCCATGTTACCTTTGTAGCCATTGATTTTAGCTCCAAAAGCAATGTTGTCATAAATGGATTTAGGAAATGGGTTTGGTCTTTGAAATACCATGCCAATCCGGCGACGTACTTCTACTGGATCGATATCGGGTGCGTACAAATTCTTATCATAGTAGAAAATTTTACCTTCCGCCCGAAATGATTCAATCAGGTCATTGAGGCGGTTATAGCAACGCAGCAATGTACTTTTGCCACAACCAGAGGGCCCGATAAAAGCTGTCACCTTATTTTTCGGTATATCTAGCCAAATATTCTGCAAAGCCAGAAATTTACCGTAGTAGACATTGAGATTTTCCGTTTTTAAAACGGTTTCTGTGTTGTTAACTGTACTAATGTTAGTAGCCATAAATGGTCTAGTTTACGTTTTAGGGATAGTTGAGCAATCTGAACTAAGCGATGAAAAGATGATTCTCTAAGCTTTTTGGCGTGTTGCCCAGCGAGCTATGATACTGGTGATCAGAACCATCAAGACTAAAATCAAAGAAGCAGCCCAAGCTAAGGATTGCCAGTTTTTGAAGGGAGAAATGGCAAAGTTATAAACCAAAACAGCTAAGGATGCTGTGGGTTGGAATAGGCTATTGGGCCAAAATGACGAGAATAAGGCTGTGAATAGCAGAGGTGCTGTTTCTCCGGATGCCCGTGCGATCGCTAATGTTGTTCCGGTGACAATTGCTGGTAAGGCAGCAGGTAAAACAACTTGGGTAACGGTTTGAAAATTAGTCGCTCCCAACCCTACAGATGCTTGTCGCAAATCTTGTGACACTAGCTGTAAGGCTTCATCAGTGGTTCTGACAATAATTGGCAACATCAAAATTGATAATGCAAATCCTCCACCTATGGCAGAATAAGAACCTAAATTCAACTTTACTAATGTCAAAACCACAATTCCATAGGCAAATACCCCAGCAATAATAGATGGAACTCCACTCAGCACATTAGTTGCAAAGCGTATCCATCTGGCCAATTTACCAGAGCTAAATTCTGTTAAATAAATTGCTGCAATTACGCCGACTGGGATACTAATTAATGCCCCAATACCTACCATTAATAAAGTTCCCAAGATGGCATTACCAAAGCCTCCTTGCCCCCGCAAAGGTGCTGGTGGTAGTTCAGTAAATACGCTCAAATTCAGGCTACTAAAACCTTGAATCAAGACGTAAGACAGCACTGCTATCAAGGGTAAAAGCGCCAATGCTCCGCAAAGAAATGCTACTCCTGTCATGACGGTATTAAATAACGTCCGTGGAGAGTTAGAGGCGCGAATTAAACTCCTTTCGGGAAAATCAGCAGTCATAATTTCATCCACAACTCAGCTATATTCGCTTGACCCGAAGCACGATAAACTCAGCCAAAATATTCACTGCGAGAGTCAACACAAACAAAACTAAAGCAGCATACATCAAGGCTGCAACTTGCAGACCACTCGCTTCTGAGAACTGGTTTGCTAGTAAAGAAGAAATCGTATTGGCTGGTGCTAACAGGGAGATGTTGATATTGTTGGAGTTACCAATTAACATGGTTACAGCCATTGTTTCTCCCATAGCCCTACCCAGTGCCAGCATGACTGCACTCACAATACCAGAGAATGCCGAGGGAATCAGGATTTGAAAAATTGTTTCCCAGCGAGTTGCCCCCAATCCCAAAGATGCTTGGCGCAAACTGGGTGGTACGGAAATCAAAGCATCACGAGATATAGCGGTGATGATTGGCAAAGTCATAATTGCCAGGATCACCCCCGCAGGTAACATTCCTGGTCCCGTGGGAGGAGTGCTGAAGATGGGCAACCAGCCCAAAGCACTATTCAGCCATTTGCCAATTTCAGTTAATATGGGGATTAACACAAAAATTCCCCAGATGCCATAAACAACGCTGGGAATAGCTGCTAGCAGTTCTACTAAAAACACCAGTACCGTCTTGATTTTTCCAGGTAGGAAATCCTCACTCAATAAGACAGCAGTACCAACGCCTATAGGCACAGCGATTAAGAGACCAAGAAAAGAACTCATCAGAGTTCCATAAATCTGAGGCAGCACTCCATATTCGTCTTTGACTGGGTTCCAAGCACTCTTAGCTAAAAAACTGACACCAAATTCTTTGATTGCAGGCCAAGCATCAACTGTGACTTGGAACGCTATCCATAATAAAGTACCAGCGATCGCTAGAGCAAAAATCCTAGTTAGCCAAATAAAGCCTCGATCTAGAGACTGCTCTACTTCAGAGCGACTTTTAATTGCTGATGGCAGATTCTGAGAATTGGTAGCCATGAATACTGATTGTAAAAATTAAATCAGAGATAAATGTGAGAAGCAACCAGATAATAAATAAAGTTGTCATCGTCTGCTCTGACATGGGAAAACCCCAGTTTCATCAGGGTTTCTGTTTGTTAATCATGAGCTAGTGACAAACTACATGAATTGGCCAGTCTACAATTGCTCATACCCTAATACCAGCTTAAACTACTGAGATGGCATGAGTTTTTCAGCCTACTTGCTAGCACTGGTATTACCACCAACAGCAATTTTGTAATCTGGGTTGATTTGGTCAGCAGCAGCAGCCACTTTCTGAACTACATTTTGAGGTAAAGGAACATATCCTAACTCTGCTGCAATTTTCTGTCCTTCAGTCAAACCGTACTCAATCATCGCTTCCATCGCTTTGCCTTTAGCGGCATCAGGATAGTTTTTGTAAGCCAAAATCCAGGAGTAGGTGACTACAGGGTAGGAATCAGCACCTTCTGGATCTGTAATAAAGGCACGGAGGTTTTCTGGTAATGTTACTGATTCTAGAGTTTTAGAAGCTGATTCATCTGTTGGTACAACAAATTTCCCACTCTTGTTTTCTAAAGCGGCAAAGTTGAGTTTATTTTGTTTAGCATAGCCGTACTCAACATAACCAATTGAACCTTGAGTTTGTTGAATTTGGGCGGTGACACCTTCATTACCTTTAGCACCAACTCCCACTGGCCAGTTTACTGTTTTGCCATCGCCCACTTTGCTTTTCCAATCGGGACTAATCGCACTGAGGTGTTGTGTAAAAACACCTGTAGTACCACTACCATCAGAACGATATACAACTGTAATTGGCTGGTTAGGCAGGTTGACACCAGGATTAGCAGCAGCAATTTTGGGGTCGTTCCAGGTCTTGATGTTACCCAGGAGGATATCAACATAAACTGCCCGTGGTAGTTTCATCTCTTGAACACCAGGCAGGTTATAAGCCAAAACGATGCTACCAGCTGTCATGGGTAGCAATAACACCCCCTTATCAGCTGCCACCTGTTGGATTTCTTCATCCTTCATGGCGACATCACTGGCACCAAAGTCTACAGTACCTTTGAGAAATTGCTCAACACCAGCACCGCTACCCACTGACTGGTAGTTGACTTGCAAATTTGGATACTTTTTGTTTAAGTCTTTGAACCAACTTTGATACAGGGGAGCAGGAAAAGACGCACCGGCACCTGTCAAAGCCACGTTACCGCCAAGATCCAATTTTGCCGGGCTGGAGGCTGTAGCATCTGTAGCAGTCCCAGAGGAAGCATCGTTGGTGCCATTATTGTCTGAGGCTTGCTGTCCACCACAAGCAGCTAGACCGATTGTCAGTGCTAACACTGAAGCAATAGCTGGAATGCGGTTACTTTTTTTCGTATGTAGACTTGAACGCATAGCTGTCAGTTTTGAGTAAATTTCCACATAGGCTTTTCTAAGCTACTCCTTACAGGTAGGCTAAAGGTTAAGAATAGGTTAATATAAGCAAAAAAACATATTTTTTTTAGACTCAGTTACCAAGAGTTACTCCTTGCTTACTAGATAAATTTGATACAAGATAACAGTAAAATTTCTGCTTATTGATGCTGCATAGCATCTATCATGTGCATTCGCATCACTCTATCGTTCAATGGTATTCAGTGATCCCGTGCCACAAAAGCGAGAAAAAGCGATCGCAGATGAGCCTGTAGCTTTGTGCAGACTTAAAATATTGATAGTACCAAAATCAATAAAAACAGCATAAAATTTCGATTCCAGAAGGGAAAGTTAAAAAAATAGCCAAATCTGAATGCTCAAAAATTTAGAGGTGCGATCGCTTCAAATAATTTCACATAACATAACCTATCAAGTTTGTAGTTATTCATCACCAAACTGATAAGCCAGCATAAACCCCAAGATAACTGTTAATTATATTACCATTTTATTTGACACACCACAATCAGACAAAATGTATAGGACTTAGGCAACTGGCACACTCAAATAAAATTGCAGGTGGTTAATGGTAATTAGTTTTACTTTTAACTATTGACTACCCCAACGAAAAAGTTATGAAACTTGTGTAAGTCCTGATAATTAATGCCTATACTGGTTGCTGTTAGTTTGCCCTGTAGCCTCTTAATCAATGTTTGCCGCTTCCAATCAACTGCTATGGTCTATGATTGGCTTACTTCTGACAATAGGTGGTACCTTCCTAGAAGCCCACAGTATTACATTGCCTTGGAGTTGGAGTCAGTATGGAATTCAAACTTTTTCTTTAGGTGTCACCTATCAAATTGGTGCGGTGCTATTAGTAGGCTGCTTAGGGGGGCAAAATGCTGGTGCGCTGTCGCAAATTGCTTATTTAGTCATGGGTTTAACTTTGCATCCTGTGTTTTATGATGGTGGCGGTCTTGGTTATATCAAGTTATCTCAGTTTGGTTATCTACTAGGTTTTATTCCTGGGGCATGGATTTGTGGCTTTTTCGCCTTTCAAGCCAGACCCCGATTAGAAACACTCACATTTAGCTGTATTTGTGGCTTGATAACCGTCCATATTTGCGGAATTACTTATTTGATTATTAGTTATGTTTTCCCTTGGCAAAGTCCAGACAGCATACCCTTGATGCAAGCCATCCTCTCATACTCTTGGTTGCCCATACCAGGACAATTAGCTGTAGTTTGTGCCGTTACTGTAGTAGCATATGTGTTGCGACATTTAATGTTTTATTAGTTATGGAGAGGCTAGATACTTCCAACTAAAAAATATTTCATCCCTGCTAGAACCTACGCCTAGGTTGCTTCCCCGGAATGGTTGTTACCCAATCCCCAATCTTCAATCCCCAATCCCTAATTTCATGCGTTTTAAAAATCGCCTCTTTTGGATAGCTGCTTTTATCGCCTTTTTCCTAGACCAACTGACAAAATACTGGGTGGTGCAAACCTTTAGCTTAGGTCAAACACTACCACTGATACCTGGTGTATTTCACTTTACATATGTGACTAATACTGGTGCAGCCTTTAGCTTATTAAGTGGCAAAGTAGAGTGGTTGCGTTGGCTATCTTTAGGAGTGAGTTTAGTATTAATCGCCATGGCATTTTTTGGTCCAGTATTAAGTCGTTGGGATCAACTAGGTTATGGTTTGATCTTGGGTGGAGCTATGGGTAATGGTATTGATAGATTTGTTTTAGGCTATGTAGTTGATTTTCTTGATTTTCGATTGATTAACTTTGCTGTATTTAATGTGGCAGATTCATTCATTAGCATAGGTATTGTTTGTCTACTCATTGCTTCTTTCCAAAAAACACCTACTTCCAGTCGCAGGTCTCGGTGAAGTATCTGCATTGAGAAAAAGGGCAAAGTTTTCATCCCTTGCCCTTGCTTTTAGAAGTAACTGATTGTTGATGCTAGCACTAGCAGACCTTTAGAGACTTTAGAACATTAGAGGATAGCTGATTACACAATATAATTCCGTGATGGGTTCTTGGTGTAAAAATTAGTTTTGTAGAGACGCAATTTATCGCGTCTCTACAAAATGATTTTGGACTTATCTGAACCGTATTGGTTGGTCTTGAAACAATCTCTGTTGTTCGTTTAGCAATTTGCCATGCACCCTCAATCATGAAAGTCGTTGAAACTGATATTATGGTTTCACTTTTATTGACCAATAGAGGGAATTACAGGTACACCAGAGTTTGGCAGTTGGTTGGGAGAGATGGTTGCTGGTGCGGGTGTTGTACTTTCAACAGGGTTAGATGCAGGGAGGGTAGTGCTTTCTGGTGCGGGGGTTGTACTTTCGGCAGGATTAGATGCAGGGAGGGTTGTGTTTTCTGGTGCGGGGGTTGTACTTTCGGTAGGATTAGATTCAGGTACAATTGTGCTTTCTGGTGTGCTGATAGTTTCAGAAGGTTGGGTTTCTACAGTAGTGCTACCAGAATTATTAGGTGTGACTGCTTGACCACCCGCACAACGGGAATTGAGAGGAAAACGCTCACACAGAATTTTGAAGCCTTCTGGTGACAATTTGATTTCCGTTGGTGAACTAGCTGATGAGCCGATAGATTGAGCTACTGGGGATTTACTAGATTGGGCAACAGAAACATTAGCTGTGATTGCCAAGGTCAGGGCTGTACCAATCAGGGTCAGAGATTTTCCCATAATCTGAACTTAACCTCAACGGAAACGGAACACTCGCACCATTAAAACAGACAATCTATTTTTAGAAAATCTTCCGAAATATAGATGTTTTTTGGTGTTGTAAAGTAAGCGAACATCTCAACGGAGTAAAATGTAAATTAACGTTTTCTTCATAGGAGGTTCTCACTGATACCAAAAGGAAAGTGTAATGTCTGGTAATGGAACAATTCAAATTAGCTAAAATCAGCATTTTAGGTTAGTAATCAAAATTTTCCTGGTGTTGATGAGTAAGTGAACCAAAAAAGTAAATTTACTAGATATATAGACTATAGATGTAAGATTGAATCGGCAATAATTCCGTAAAGCCAATTAATTTTTTGGCTTAGGAGTAAAATGGTGTAATACCGAATAGTAGAGACTGCCATTAGCCCGATTCTTCACTAGCAACTGTGATGTAAACAGCCAATGAACTCTCCCCAACCTCCTCACAAGCCGCAAACTTTACTTGGTCAACTGACTCAAGCTGTACATACTATTCAAGCTAGGGTTGATTTTTCTAAACTGGCGCTCAAGCCTAATGCCAAAGTACCAGAACTCTGGGTGCAGGATGCAGGGGCAGATAAGGCTGAAATTTATCCATTGTTGGGCGATCGCTATATACTGGGTCGCAGTTCCAAGTCCTGTGATATCGTCATTCGTAACCCAGTGGTCAGTCAAATTCATTTGTCTTTATCACGGGATTCTTCCCAACGTACCCCGGTATTTGTGATCAAAGACGAAAACTCTACCAATGGCATTTATCGTGGCAAACGGCGCGTCAACACTTTAGAACTCCGTCACGGTGATATTCTTACCCTAGGGCCACCAGAACTGGCAGCTTCGGTGCGGTTACAATATGTTGATCCACCACCTGTGTATGTGAAAGCTGCAACTTGGGCAGGTTATGGGATCGGTGGAGTTAGCGCCTTATTAGCATTGGTGATTGGGGTCGAATGGTTCAAATTTTCCGTGCGCCCTTTACCGACAGCTACCCGCGCTCCTGTAGTAGTTTATGCTCGTGATGGTAGCACTCCCCTACGTGAACCCCGGACGGTTTCTCATGTAGACATGAAACGTCTAGAAGAATTTGGTCGCTATTTACCTGCGGCAGTAGTGGCTTCTGAGGATAGCCGCTATTATTGGCACGTCGGGGTTGACCCCTTGGGCATTTTACGAGCCGTGTTGATTAATACTCGTAGTGGAGATGTGCAGCAAGGAGCTAGTACCATTACCCAACAGGTATCTCGGAGTTTGTTTCGTGACTATGTAGGCGCACAAGACTCCATCGGGCGGAAATTAAGAGAGGCAATTGTTTCTCTAAAATTAGAAACGTTTTACAGCAAAGACGACATTTTACTTACTTACTTAAATCGGGTATTTTTAGGGGCGGATACCTCTGGTTTTGAAGATGCGGCTCAATATTACTTTGATAAGTCGGCTAAAGACTTAACTCTGGCTGAAGCAGCAACATTGGTAGGAATTTTACCTGCTCCCAATGCGTTTAATTTTTGTGGCGATGGCCCCCGGAGGCTAGATGCAGCCGACTATCGCAACCGTGTAATTAAGCGGATGCTGGACATGGGAAAAATCTCCCAAGAGGAAGCCAACCGCGCCCGAAGATCAACTGTTCAAGTCAGTCCTAAAGTATGTGAGCAGCAAGCTAAAACTATAGCTCCTTACTTTTATGACTATGTGTTTCAGGAATTGGAAGACATCTTAGGTGCAGGTGCAGCTAGAGAAGGAAACTACATAATTGAAACTCAGCTAGATCCTAGGATACAAGCGCAAGCAGAAACATCGTTGCAAAATGCAGTTAACACCGCAGGCTCGACTTTTCGGTTTTCCCAAGGTGGAATGGTAACACTAGACACCAGAACAGGTAGTATTTTGGCAATGGTGGGGGGGACTGATTATCGTCAGAGTCAATTTAATCGGGCGGTGCAAGCTAAAAGACAACCCGGTTCAACTTTTAAAATTTTTGCTTTCGCTCAAGCATTGCTACAGGGTATACCAACATCAAGAACATATTCTTGCGCTCCTTTGACGTGGCAAGGTTTTACGTATCGCCCATGTCGTTCTGGTGCGGGTATTAGTTTAGACGTTACCACTGGATTAGCTCTTTCAGAGAATCCCATTGCTTTGCGAATTGCCAGGGAAGTTGGTTTAGATAGAGTGGTAGCAATGGCACACCGTTTGGGGGTCAAGTCATCACTAGAAGCAGTACCTGGGTTGGTATTAGGTCAAAGTGTGGTGAATGTTTTGGAGATGACTGGTGCTTTTGCTGCTATTGGTAATAGTGGCGTGTGGAATCCTCCTCATGCCATTAGTAGAATTTTGGACAGTGGTGATTGTAGCGATCGCAATGATTTGAAAACCTGTCGTGTCATCTATTCCTTCGACCAAAATCGAGAAGCCAATAAGCGAGTCTTACCAGAGAGGATCGCTGCTCAAATGACTGATATGATGCAGCAGGCAGTGACGCGGGGGACTGGACGCAGTGCTGCCATTGGACTGGGGGAAGCAGGCAAAACCGGGACAACTGATAAAAACGTTGACTTGTGGTTTATTGGCTATATTCCCAGTCGCCGATTAGCTACAGGTATCTGGCTTGGCAACGATAATAATTCTCCCACCAATGGTAGCAGCGCCCAAGCAGCCCAACTGTGGGGCAATTATATGAGGAGAATTGCGAGATAGATAGGGAGTGGGGAGTCGGGGTGTAAGGGTGATGAGCTTTAACACTCAGCACCGACTAAACGCCGTACTACCGCTAACAACACCCAATTACTGATATCCCTGCCAAGGAGTTACTTCTAATTGTCCACTAGGTTTAAATATCACTTGAAAGTGAGCTAGAGGTTCTCTGGTGTTGGGAGCAGCTGCGTTTGAACCATAGACTGCTTCAAACATCTTAGGTAAAGGTGTTTCCCGGAAATAGTCAAAGGCTAATTGGTTGAGTGGCTCATAATCTGCGATTGTGCCATCTTTATTGATTGCTACCCGATACTTTAAATCTTTGGTATAGGTGGGAGTACCGCTCCAACTTTGCCGTATCGTATCATGAAGCTTGGTATTTAAGGATTTGATGGTATTAGCATCAGTGATTTTAGCACCGATGACTTCTGGTGTTCGGACATATCCCCGCCAAGGACTAACTTGCAGTACACCCTTGCTAGTAAAAACTACTTTAAATTGGGCAATTGGTTCATTAGCGATGGGAGTACGTTTAGCAGGATTGTAAAGTAAGTTAGGCAGAGGAGTTAATTCTATACCTTCATTTGCTTCTTGATTGACGGATTTATATCCTACAATCGAACCATCAGCAGCTACACCCACACGATAAACTAAATCCTGTTTAATTCCAGCACGACTATTCCACGCTGGATCAATTAGGTTCCAAACTTGACGATTTAAAGCTTTGAGCTGAGATGGATCAGTTATTTCACTAACTGTATTTAAAAGTGCCTCTAAATCTTTGACTGTGGGCTGAGTTGCAGCTGCGGCAGTTCCTAGGGCATTGGGGGTGGGTGTTGCGGCTACAGGTGTGGAGGTTGCTGTAGATGTTGGTGTTGTTTCAGCTAAAGGCGTTGTAGTTGCCGTAGGTGTAGGTGTTGTTTCAGCTAAAGGTGTTGTATTTGGGGCGGTTGTAGGAGTAGTAGAACTCTGCTCCTCTGGCTTGGTTTCTGGTGGACGCATCTCTGGGGCGGGAACCAAGCTAAAGGCGATCGCTGCCACAGCTAAACTAGAAACACCGATAGTTGCCGGTAGTGCTTGCTTAAGTACAACTTGACTAGCACCACCATAACGTCTAGTCACTGGTTGTAATTCCAGTGATAATTCCGGTAAAGTTTGCGTGTCAGCAAAAAACTGATCTACAGCTTCTACTAAGTCAAACAGCTGTACTGTATTTAAATCTAATTGAATAGGTTGTAGATGAGGATTAGAATTAAATTCTTCTGGTGCGTTCTCAGAATGTACTATTAACCTATGGCGGTTAGTATCGATTTTTTGTAACTCTACCAGCTCTGAATCTTGATTGTGTGCTTGGGGATTCGGCACATTACTTAAAAATTCTTGAGCATAACCACTGACAGATCTTACCAAACTTTCAAAGAATTCTCTCCCGCCCACCAGAGGTTGGTTGTGGCCGGATATATAACATTCTGCATTTACCAGTATTGACAGTTCAGGGCGCAATTCCTGAAATTGTGCGCCCCTGGTAGCATCACTTAATCCCTCTAAAAGTAACGTACAATTAGGTAAACTGTACTTCCGTTGAATATTCATTCTACTTCCCCGTCAAATAAACTGATCCAGAATCGCTGCATTCCAGCCGTGCCAGTACAAAATAGCAGTTGTCCCAATAAATTTATAGCTAATTCATTTAATTTTTCATCAGAACTTAATGCTAAAGCACCAAATCGCCGAGCGTTCATGCGGCTTTTAAAATGCGCTCTAAACCGTTCTAAGTAATTAGATAAGCGTAAATTCTGTTCTAAGGGAATTTGCTTTTCGTTCATTTGTTGACAAATCATCAGCATTTGGCGGATCACCACTGTTAAACGCCGGGCGATGTAACAGGCAATTACAACTAAGGCTTTGGCCTCCATAATGGTTAAAGGGCGGCGAATATGCGCTCTTCTGATGGGGTTAGAACTCCGCATCCGCCACAAATTCACTCTATCTTTAACAATTCCTTTCAAATCCAACTCTTGGGCAAAAGTTAGGATGGCTTCAGAACCACCCAGTTCTAAAGCTTCAATCGCCAGTAAGATGAGATCAATTTGCAACCTAGTTCTGGCCGGACATCCATGTCCAGCGATCGCAGGATCTGGTAGAGTGTCCAAAATCATCGGCAATGATGGGGGGGTTGGACTGTTGAACGGCGTTAAGCTTGCAGAAACATTCATTCTATAAAATACCTTGTGCGGCTCCAATAGACCAGGTAAAAGTAGGAGAACTAACTTGAGGATATACAGCCAGACAGCAAGATGAAACTGGTGGCAGTAGTAAGGCTACTTGATATATACATTTACATAGTTGTTCTACTCAAAGGTTGACCTATACGTAAATTTAAGTTTTTAAAGCATAATTTTACTCTTTTATTTTCTGAGTATAAATCCATCTCTTAGCTTGGTGTAAATTCTCAGTATCGTCAATGGATGACGAAACCTAGGCATTGATCCCAAGCGTATGACATTATAGTGTACGATTTTTCAGGTGACTGGGGAGTAGAAGAGGCGGGGGAGCAGTGGAGCAGAGGGGCAGTGGAGAATACTAATTTTATCTAGCCCAGTCCCCAGTCCCCAGTCCCCAGTCCCCAGTCCCCAATCCCCAATCCCTAAAAACTATGGATTTAAAATCTCTCATTCGCGACATCCCTGATTTTCCTAAGCCTGGAATTTTATTTCGTGATATCACTACTTTACTGCGCGATCGCGAAGGATTGCGATATACTATTGACTTTTTGACGGAAAAATGTATTGATGCTGGTTTAGAAGTAGACTATGTTGCTGGTATGGAGTCACGGGGGTTCATTTTTGGCACTCCTTTGGCTTATAAATTAGAGGCTGGTTTTATTCCTGTGCGGAAAAAAGGTAAGTTACCAGCAGCAGTTCACTCAGTTGAATATCAATTAGAGTATGGTACTGACTGTTTAGAACTCCATCAAGACGCTTTACACCCAGGTAGTCGAGTTTTGATTGTCGATGATTTGATTGCTACAGGTGGAACAGCCAGCGCCACAGCCAAGTTAGTCCAGCAAATAGGCTGCGAATTAGTGGGGTTTGGGTTTATTATCGAGCTACGGGATTTACAAGGACGCAAACATCTACCAGATGTGCCAATTATTTCCGTAGTTGAATATTAGTTATTAGTTCAAATTCCAAACTTCCAACATTGACTATTGACCATTGACTATTGACTAACTACCATGACATCTACACGCATTTCCTGGGATAGAAGTTGGGACTGGTTGATGAGGTTTGTCACCAGCGAAACGTTTATTTATGTGATTAAGCGGATATTGCAGGCGTTGTTTACCCTGTTGTTAGCATCCGCACTGTCATTTTTCATCATGAAATTATCACCAGGAGATTATGTAGATACGTTACGGCAGAATCCAAAAATCTCTCCAGAACGGATTGAGGAAATCAAGAGACAGTTTGGTTTAGATAAATCTTGGTTGGAACAGTATTGGTTGTGGTTATGGCGCATTATCACCAGGGGAGATTTCGGCACAAGTTTTGTTTATCAGCGTTCAGTCGCGTCTCTCTTGTGGGAAAGAATACCGGCTACTTTAATGTTAGCGATCGCGTCTTTATTTTTCACCTGGGCGATCGCTATTCCCTTGGGTATCGTAGCGGCTGTCAAGCAAAATAAAGCCACAGACCGAATTTTACAGGTGATTAGCTACACCGGGCAAGGATTTCCCAGTTTTATCACTGTGTTGTTTCTCCTCATCTTTGCCCAAGTCACCACACCTTTATTTCCCGTGGGTGGTATGACCAGCATTGACCACGCTGATTTATCTTGGTTTGGTAAAATCGTCGATGTCGGCTGGCACATGATTTTACCTACCATTGCCTTAAGTATCACCAGTTTTGCCGGTTTACAACGCATCATGCGCGGTGAATTATTAGATGTGTTGCGGCAAGATTACATCCAAACAGCTCGCGCCAAAGGACTGCCAGAAAACCGTGTGATTTACGTCCATGCTCTCCGTAATGCTATTAACCCGCTAATTACTTTGTTAGGTTTTGAGTTAGCAGGTTTATTAGGTGGTGCATTTATCGCCGAACAGTTCTTTAACTGGCCAGGCTTAGGCAGATTAACTTTACAGGCAGTAATCGCCAAAGACCAGTATTTAGTTATGGCTAGCCTAGTCATGAGCGCCGTATTACTCAACGTCGGCAACCTAATGGCAGACTTATTACTGAAAGTAGCCGACCCCCGCATTCGTTTAGACTCATAATTAATAGGCAATAGGCAATGGGCAATAGGCAATAGTTATTCTCACCTGTCACCTGTCACCTGTCACCTGTCACCTGTCACCTATCTTCATGCTGTCCGAAGTCTATTACATAGTGCGCTCAAAAGCTGATGGTCGTTATCTGACTGCTCGTCCCAATGAAGACACATCAGGTTATTTGCTGCTATTTCGGGAAAACTTTGATGCCTTAACGTATCTTAATACACACGCCGCAGAAGTAGCAAACCGTTTTGCTGTAGAGTCTATTCCTGGTACACAGTTAGGCAGTTTACTGCAACGCTGGGGTTTTACTGGTGTGGGGGTTGTCACTGATCCGTTGTTACCTAAAGTAGATTTTTTACAACACAGTTGATACCCAGTAGTTAGTAGGGTGCGTCAGTATGAATAATTTCCTGGTGTAGTTAGGTTTTCTGGTACTGACGCACCCTACATTTGGGATTTTTTTGACTTTACCCCAGTCCTCAGCCTCTAAACTACTACCTTCTCCAGCACCAATTTAGAACGCTTCACTTGCTCAGGAATGGCTACAGGATAATCTCCAGTAAAGCAAGCAGAACAGAAATTATTAGGATCTTCCCCTGTTGCTAATAGCATTCCTTCCCAACTGAGATATGCTAGGGTGTCTACTTCTAGCTGTTGGGCAATTTCTTCTACAGATTTGGTAGCCGCAATCAACTGATCTTGGGTATCAGTATCAATACCATAGAAGCAGGGATGAGTAACTGGTGGCGAAGAAATCCGCATATGTACTTCTGCTGCACCGGCTTCACGCAAAGCTTTCACCAGTTTGCGGCTAGTAGTACCCCGCACAATGGAGTCATCAACAATAATTACCCGTTTACCTGCTAGCACATCTTTAAGTGGGTTGAGTTTCATCTTAATCCCCGACTCACGCATGGTTTGCGTTGGCTGAATAAAGGTACGCCCAACGTAGCGATTTTTAATCAGTCCTTCACCGTAGGCGACACCAGAAGCTTGAGAAAACCCAATGGCGGCAGGTATACCAGAATCAGGGACACCAAAAACGATGTCAGCATCTACATAGGATTCTTTAGCTAGTTGCCTTCCTAAGCGCATCCGATAGCTATACAGACTTTCGTTGTGCATTTGGCTATCAGGACGGGCAAAGTAAATCATCTCGAAGATACACAATTTGGGCTGGGGTTTTTCACTCCAATGGTAGGAAGCCAAACCTTCTTCGGTAATCCAAACTACTTCACCTGGCTCTACGTCGCGCAGGTATTCAGCCCCAATAATATCTAAGCCGCAGGTTTCGGAAGATAAAACATAACGGACGGGATTTCCTGCCACAGTCCCAATTACTAGGGGACGAATGCCATTAGGATCACGGACTCCCATCACACCTACAGGAGTACCGATTACTAAACTAAACGCACCTTGACAGCGATGAAATGCTTTGATAGCACCCTCTAACCAATCTGCACCTGCGTTAACTGCTTGTGCGATCGCAAAGGCAATCATCTCTGAGTCGGTAGTGGTGACTAGGTTGCAGTTGCTATTGAGTAACTCTTCTCTTAATTGCACAGTATTGACTAAATTGCCGTTATGTGCTAATGCCAATTTACCCAAGCGCGTTTCTAGTACAGCAGGCTGGGCATTAACTTTGCGACTGGAGCCAGTGGTGGAATAACGGGTATGACCAACGCCTATACTGCCTGGCAACTCTTCTAAGATAGACTCATTAAAGACTTGAGACACCAAACCCATGTCCTTGTGTAGGTGGACTTGTGTACCCTCGAAGGTGGCAATGCCAGCAGATTCTTGACCCCGATGTTGCAGGGCATACAATCCAAAGTAGGTCAGTTTAGCAACGTTTTCTCCTGGTGCGTAGATGCCGAAAACTCCGCAAGCTTCTTCTGGCTTGTCAGGACGATTTTCCAGACTATTGATTGAGTCGTTGGTATGTTGGGGGTACTCATCCAAAGTGACGGAATCAATGGGAATCATGCTAGCTTTGCTCCTGGTTGGGGTGTCAAGTCACTGGGATTATTTCTATGAACCGGATAGTGGTGTTAATCTTAATAAATCTTTAACCATCCATTAAAACAGTACCCTAAATGTGTCCAAAGATGCTATCGCTTTCGACAAATTGGTGCTAAATGACATTCCAGAAATTGGAATAGAAATTATTCGGTCAATCATGGAGATGTTTTTCTCCAGACTGAACCGAAAATACAGCACCCGGAACTCAGTAGTGAATTTCAACTAGAGGTAGTGGTATAGATGGCTAAACGTCTAGCGATCGCATTTTGATAGCGATCATTCATCTCTTCGATACTAACTTGGATTAAGCTTTGGTTATCAGTGGTTAAAACCCCCAATTCTGTATCGGTATTACCCACAGTTCCCAATTTTTGCCATTCTTGACCCAAATGCTCCTGTAAATAGGATTCCCAAATCTCTTGCTGGGATGGGGCTATGGACACAATAATTCTTGTGCCACCTTCACCGAATAGCATTTCATCAAGGCGTTTTGACTGAGTGACTTCTAGGTAAATTTCTGCTCCCAATTTAGCAGCCAGACAACATTCTGCTACAGCAATAGCTAAACCACCCTCAGCACAATCATGGGCTGAATGTATCCAACCTGCACGAATCCCTTCGCGGCAAACTTTTTGGACACGCCGTTCCAAGTCAAAATCTACCTTGGTTGGTCTACCTGCGACAATGCTGTGAATGGTAGCTAAATATTCAGATGCGCCTAAACTCCTGGGAGATGAGCCAAGCAGATAAATAATATCGCCTGGGGTTTGCCAACCTTGACCGCAAATTTTGTTTAAATCAGGAATTAACCCTACCATCCCCACTACTGGGGTTGGGTAAATTGGTTGGGGATTGCCTTGAGAATCTAGAGTTTCATTGTATAGAGACACATTACCCCCAGTTACCGGAGTTGCCAATTCTCGACAACCTTCCGCCAAACCTCGACAAGCTTCTGCTAATTGCCAGTAACCAATGGGTTTTTCAGGACTGCCAAAATTGAGGTTATCTGTCACCGCCAAAGGTTCTGCACCCACACAGCTAAGATTCCGGGCTGCTTCGGCGACTACTGCCTTAGCTCCCTCGTAGGGATCAAGGTAAACATAACGAGAATTACAGTCTACCGTAGCCGCTACACCACTTTGGGCATTGGCAATTTTCCCCTGGTTTTCTAATGGTCTTAACCTGACGATCGCCGCATCTGCACCACCTGGGAGAACGACGGTGTTATTTTGGACTTGATGGTCATATTGACGATACACCCAATTTTTGGAGGCGATCGTAGGCGTATTGAGCAAAGTTAAGAAAATTTCCTGCCAACTTTGCAGATTACCTTGAATTTCAACCCCAGCAGTGGTGCAAGCAGGCAAAGTCTCAGGCGACCATTCCCAAGCTTTACGGGCATACTCTGGTGGTTCTGCCAATAATTCACGCTCATAAAGTGGAGTATTTTCTGCCAAAGCATCCGCCGGAATTTCGGCGGCGACTCCACCTTGGAAAAGAATCCTGACAATGGGTTCGGCAATGACTCTACCCGCAACTACTGCCTGTAATCCCCAACGGTGGAAAATATCAATTAATTCTTGTTCTCGTCCTTTATGGGCAACAAATAACATCCGTTCTTGGGACTCAGACAGCAGATATTCATAGGGAACCATTCCTAATTCCCGCACTGGAATTTTATCTAAATCTAGTTCAATACCCACGCCGCCCTTCGCTGCCATCTCGGAAGTTGAACAGGTAATACCCGCAGCACCCATATCTTGGGCGGCTACTACTGCGCCTGTTTTAAATGCTTCCAGACAAGCTTCAATTAGTGACTTTTCTAAAAAGGGGTCGCCTACTTGCACAGCCGGACGGTCATCTATAGATTCATCACTTAATTCCGCACTGGCAAAACTAGCTCCTCCCATACCATCGCGTCCGGTGGTGGAACCTACATACAATACAGGATTCCCTAGACCAGATGCTCCAGATTTGACAATTTCTGGCGTTTCCATCAACCCTAACGCCATGACATTCACTAGGGGATTACCAGAGTAAGCAGGGTCAAAGTACACCTCACCACCGACAGTGGGAACGCCGACGCAATTACCATAATGGGAAATGCCTGCAACTACCCCAGAGAAAAGCCTTTGGGTTTTGGGGTCTTCTAGAGAACCAAAACGAAGTGAGTTTAACAACGCAATGGGACGCGCACCCATTGTAAAGATATCTCTAAGAATACCACCAACTCCGGTGGCTGCACCCTGAAAGGGTTCAACAGCTGAGGGGTGATTATGAGACTCAATCTTAAATGCTAGTTGCAGTCCTTCCCCCAAATCTACAACCCCAGCATTTTCTCCTGGTCCTACCAGGATGCGGGGGCCAGTGGTGGGAAACTGTTTGAGTAAAGGACGGGAATTTTTATAGCAGCAATGCTCAGACCACATCACCCCAAACATTCCCAATTCAGCTTTGTTGGGATGACGACCTAAGCGGCGGACAATTTCTGTATATTCTTCTGGTTTAATACCTTCAGCAGCGATTTCTTGGGGAGAAAAGGGAGCAGGAGATGTGGCAGTCATGGAAATAATGCACCAAGAGTACAGAGCATTATTGTATCGAGTTACTTGCGTTGTATGTGCAGTTCTCGGATATCTCTATTCAAATGCGATCGCTCAGTTGCCACATATCACTAACTAGCGATCGCATCCAAATCAATCAGCCTCCAACCTGTAGATTCTGTAAAATCAAATCGGCTCTTGGTGTTATTCCATCACCGTACTCTGCTGGATAATGGATAATCACATAGAATACTTTGCCGTTTTGTTCACCAAGATACAAAGTCCCGATAATCTCTGGTCCTTGACGAAAATCAATCTTTTCTTTTGCCCAAGCATAAGAGACATTTTGAGTCCTGTTGATCACTTGCCATTTATTAGCTGCAAGGAGGCCAGATTGACCATTCACAAAGCTTTCTAGCTGTTTGATAGTGTTGACGTTGTTCGGAAAGAAGATACTAATATAAGCATTCTCATCTTTATTACCGTCAAAATTGGTAATAAATTTCACTGCCGTTCCTTCTCCAGAACTAACACTTTCGGCTACAAACTCTTCACTAGGAAAGTAAGTAATAAATAATTCGTTCTGTTCTTCATACAGTTTTAGGGTTATGGGAGTTTTTTCTCCTTCGATAGTAATTGTGGCAGTTTTTGTGGCCGGTCTAGGAGATTTCGAGTTATAACTGGTTTGGGGAGCATTAGACGTAACTGTAACACCGTCGCTTTGAACCACTTGATCCTGTTGTGGCACAGTACAACCAAACAACGTTCCCAGAAGAACTGACCCAGCTAGAAGATAAACATAGTGCATATTCTGAATTTCCTCAGATGTAGTAATACTTAAAATTAAGTTACTTTTGTAGTTTAAGTAACATTTTTTCGTCCCATTATGTGTGTCGTCTCCCTGTAGGAATAAATTTTTCACCTAAATGCAGTTTGATCATAAAAAACAAGTGATAACAATCACAGAGTTCAATGATTAAGATCGTTTCCCTTGTATCAGGAAATAGAGAATATTTACGTATTACTGAACTCTAGCCGAGTCATTAATAGGGAACACACTAACTGCCGACATTCCGTAAAAAAGGTTGTCGGCTTTTTGTTTGGGGATTGGGTGGGAAGCAGGGGGGCAGGGGAGCAGGGGAGAAAAACTAATTCCTATTGCCTATTGCCTATTGCCTATTGCCTAAATAAAATTTCCCCACAACTGGGTGGTAACTTGACGGAGAGCTTGCCAGAGCCACTACCAAATGTGGGGAGGTTATGATCAAATGAGAATCTTATGGATTTTTGAGGTTAATGCTTAACACTCAATGAGGAAACCAAAAGTATCCTTTGAACTGGTCAATACTTTGTACTAGGACATCGCTTGGATGATGTAATCAAAGTAAGGTGCTGCCTCTGCTGCATCTTCTGCACTGAGTAAGTCAAGAGAAGCTTTTTTCAGAGCATTGATAGCTTCTACCATTCCTGGTACGGGAACGCCAAGGGAATTGTACATTTCTCGTACACCAATGATGCCAATTTTTTCAATTGGTTCTATGTCTCCAGCTAGTACGCCATAGGTAATTAGGCGTAAGTACCAGCCAAAGTCACGAATACACAACGCACGCTGTTTTTCACCGTAAGCGTTGCCACCAGGTGCGATAAAATCAGGACGCTTCTGCCACAGTTGTTTGGTGGCTTCCTGAACAATCTTCTTTTCGTTTTCTGCTAAAGTACCAGCAATCCGTGTTCTTTGGAGACCAGTTTGCAAAAACTCTCTGATGCTCTTAAGTTCGCCACTGCTGGGATAACGCAGTTCGTCGTCGGCTTGGAGAATAACTTGGCTAATTACAGTCATGATTATTTAAATCACGCGAAATATTATTTGTTAGTTTAACGAGTCTGAGGTACACAAGTGAAGGGAGATTGGGGAGACAATGGAGCAGGGGGAGCAGGGGAAGCAGAGGAAGTTGGGGAAGCAAGGGAAAAATCCAATGCCCCATGCCCATTGACTATTGACTAATGACTATTGACTAATGACTAAATCTATTTGGCATCAGGGTGCATTAATTGAAATTACGATTACAGACTTGAGTGATACCGGTGATGGGGTGGGACGTTTTGACGATCGCGTGGTGTTTGTCCCTGATACTGTCCCAGGCGATCGCGCTCAAGTGCGTTTAGTACACGTTAAGCCTAAATACGGTCATGGTCAGCTTAAACACCTGCTGCAACCATCTCCGCAGCGCATCCGCCCTAGCTGCATTGTGGCTGATAAGTGTGGCGGTTGTCAGTGGCAGCATATTGATTATGAATATCAACTCACAGCCAAGCGTCATCAAGTTATCCAAGCTTTACAAAGAATCGGTGGTTTTACTACACCATCAGTAGATCCCGTATTAGTGGCGGCTTCTCCTTTGGGCTATCGTAACAAAGTTACTTATCCTTTGGATGTTTCTACTACAGGTCAAGTACAAGCTGGCTACTACCAAAAAGGTAGTCACCAATTAGTTAACTTAAATCAGTGTCCAGTCCAAGATCCCCGCTTAAATCCTTTCCTGGCGGAAATTAAGCAAGATATTCAACAACAAGGCTGGACTATTTACGATGAAACGCGCCATCAAGGACAAATCCGCCATCTAGGTTTACGCATTGGACGGCGGACAGGTGAAGTTTTATTAACTTTGGTAGTTAAGGATTGGCATTTACTGGGAATTGAGCAACAAGCCGAAGTCTGGCTACAGCGTTATCCTCAGTTAGTGGGAGTGTCCTTAAATCGCAATCCTGAGCGCACAAATGCGATTTTTGGCAGAGAAACCCGATGTATTGCAGGAGTTCCTTATCTGCGAGAAATTTTTGCTGGGTTGGAATTTCAAGTGCGTCCCGATACATTTTTCCAAGTTTTCACGGAAACAGCCGAAGCACTATTACAGGTAATTCAATCAGAACTGAATTTGCAAGGTCATGAGACTTTAGTTGATGCCTATTGTGGCATTGGTACTTTAACCTTGCCCCTAGCTCAACAGGTACACCAAGCTATAGGATTAGAATTGCAGCCAGAAGCTATCCAGCAAGCAATTTTCAATGCTCAACAAAATAAAATAAAGAATGTGCAATTTCAAGTAGGGGCTGTTGAAGATTTGCTGCCAAAAATGGGAATACTACCAGATGTGTTACTACTTGACCCACCACGTAAGGGATGCGATCGCACTGTCATCGAATCTTTATTATTATCGAAACCGCCACGCATCGTTTACGTCAGCTGTAAAGTAGCGACTCTCGCCCGTGACCTAAAATTACTTTGTCTAGATGGTTTGTATACAATCCAACGCATTCAACCTGCTGATTTTTTTCCCCAAACATCTCATGTGGAAACTGCTGCCTTTCTTGTGCTATCACAGTTGGACAAGGATACTTAGTCCTTTATCAAAAACTCAAATTTCAAATTTGTAGTCTATTGCATAGTAAAAATGCTAGAATCGAATTAACATAAAAGTAGCAATGATTTTGTTAAAAAACTCAAGTTGCATAGGCTCTAACAACAAATGAATAAGATTGTTTAAAGTACAATTCGGCAATGTAAAGAGAATCTAAAAACTCTTGTAATTTATATAATTTTCAATCTGCTAACTGTACTAGCATAATTTCTCAAAGCCGTTTTATGTATCAGCAATCAAGCATCATAAATAGAGTCAATGCTCCCCAGCATTTTCAATATTTAGTAATCAAGACGCAAGTTTGAAGG
Organism: Nostoc sp. PCC 7524; assembly: GCF_000316645.1. Classification (NCBI taxonomy): domain Bacteria; kingdom Bacillati; phylum Cyanobacteriota; class Cyanophyceae; order Nostocales; family Nostocaceae; genus Nostoc; species Nostoc sp. PCC 7524. The sequence goes on along the minus strand of NC_019684.1, from coordinate 3,529,058 downwards.
CAGCATGACCACCTCAACATTTATCAGGGTGCCAGTGAAAGCAAACTGATGTCTAGCTAACTGAAAGCTATGGGGTTTCTCTCGTGATTACCATTTCCCTCCGTCCAGTTGGACGTTATTGGGGCACTATTAGTTTCGCCTCAACGCTTTATCTCTGTCCGATTTTAGATTTACTGCTGGCAGAAATTCCAGCAAAATTACAAGCAGAACTGCGGCTAGGGCTTCAAGAAGCCTTAGTTAATGCAGCTAAACATGGCAATAATCTTGACCCTAGCAAAAAAGTTGTAGTCCGGTTTTCCCTAATAGATAATCAGTATTGGTGGGTGATATCAGACCAAGGTGAAGGCTTCAATCCCGTAGCTGGTGGGGATGAAGATCCCACAGATTATTTACCACCCGATGAATCAGAAAACGGTAGAGGGATGTGTCTTCTTCACCAAATTTTTGATCAAGTAGAGTGGAATCGCAAAGGCACAGAATTAAGACTTTGTAAGCAAATGGAAAACCGCCCCCGTCTATTTTTGAGGCGGTAAGTTGGGGACTGGGGACTGGGGACTGGGTACTAGGAATAATAACTCTCTTCAGATCCCCTGCTCCTCTGCTCCTCATCCCCCTCATCCCCCTCATCTCCCCTACTCCCCACTCCCTACTCCCTTATGCCCATGAGTCGGACAGGGAGGGGCGGAAATAGAACGATCTAACCAACCAACAGCTTGTTCTAGTCTAGCAAGAGCTTCTTGGGGTTGATTTTTGAGCAGAAATACCATAGCGGCTGCTATTTGTTCACTAGCGCGAGAATTGCGGTTAGACTTGAGGCGATGCCAATCGTTAGGCGAAATACTCAGCCTTTCCATTAGGGCTTGAGCTAGTTCCAAATCGCTCAATTCATTCAGTTGATTGGTTTTAGATAGCTGGCTAGGTTGAGACATAAATAACTATTGGCAACAGTTACATTTACTTATTACTTTACTACTTGGTAAATGAAGCCACCGAAAAAATCATCCCAGCAGTCGCCAGAAGATAATCAAGAACTCGATTTTGCCCAGGAGTTAGAAGAAGTAGAGCGATCGCTCTTGGCCTTAAGAGAACGGTATGATCAAGTAACACGCGATCGCTCCCAACAGGCACAATGGCAACAACGTCGGGACGAATTGCAGCACAATAAGCATAAAACACCAGAAATCAAAGCCGAGTTACGGCACATCAAACAGCAGTTAGAAGTGCTAGAACTAAATCTAGAAAGTCAGTTGTTTTCTTGGCGTAGCCTCAAGAAACCTTTCTGGCAAGCAGTCCGCTTTGGTGGATTGGGCGTTATTATAGGCTGGATATTAAAGTCCTGTGCTGGGTAAATATGGTAAATCAAAGGATTGCAGAAATACTGCGAAGTGGTCAACCTGATGAGTCTCTTGTAGTTCAAGGCTGGGTAAGAACGAAGCGCGACTTGAAAGGGTTTGCGTTTATTGAGGTGAATGACGGCTCATCATTAGCTAATTTGCAAGTTGTCATCAATCAGGATTTGCCAGACTACGAAGCAATTTTGAAACAACTAAATACGGGTGCGTCAGTTGAGGTAAAAGGCGTACTGGTGGCTTCCCAAGGGAAAGGACAGCGTATTGAGTTAAAAGCCGAGGCGGTGAAAGTCTACGGTGAAGCTGATCCCGAAACCTACCCACTGCAAAAGAAACGCCACTCTTTTGAATTTTTACGCACAATTGGACACTTGCGATCGCGCACCAATTCTTTTGGTGCAGTGTTCCGCGTCAGAAATGCCTGTTCTGCGGCTATTCACCAATTCTTCCAAGAAAGAGGGTTTTTGTGGGTACACACCCCTATTATTACCGCCAGTGACTGTGAAGGTGCAGGGGAACTATTCAGCGTCACCAGCTTAGATTTAAAGAATATACCCCGCACAGAAAACCAAGCAGTTGATTACAGCCAAGACTTTTTTGCTAAACCTACCTACTTAACAGTGAGTGGACAACTAGAAGCGGAAGTCATGGCGATGGCGTTTAGCAACGTCTACACTTTCGGCCCTACTTTCCGTGCCGAAAACTCCAATACATCCCGTCACTTAGCAGAATTCTGGATGGTTGAGCCAGAAATGGCATTTTGCGATTTAGACGGTGATATGGATTTAGCTGAGGCATTTCTCAAGCATATTTTTAGCTATGTCTTGGAAAAATGCCCTGAAGACATGGAATTTTTCAACCAACGCATTGATAATACCGTCTTAGCTACAGCCGAAAATATTATTAACAATCAATTTGAACGTCTGACTTACACAGATGCTATCAAACTGTTGGAAAAAGCCGATGTTAAGTTTGAATATCCTGTAAGTTGGGGCTTAGATTTGCAATCAGAACACGAACGTTATTTAGCCGAACAACTGTTTAAAAAACCGGTAATTGTGACAGATTATCCAGCGCAAATTAAAGCATTTTATATGCGCTTGAATGATGATGAGAAAACCGTCCGCGCAATGGATATTCTTGCACCAAAAATTGGTGAAATCATCGGCGGTTCGCAACGGGAAGAACGTCTAGATGTTCTAGAACGTCGCGTCTTAGCACAAGGGATGAAACCCGAAGATTTATGGTGGTATCTCGATTTACGCCGTTACGGTACAGTTCCTCACGCTGGCTTCGGTTTAGGTTTTGAAAGACTTGTACAGTTTATGACTGGTATGGGTAATATTCGGGATGTGATTCCCTTCCCCCGTACACCACAAAACGCCGAGTTTTAGCAGTGCCAACTAATTAGAAATTAAGTTCGTAGTAAAGGCTAAAGCCTTTTCTTTGATGACTAAAGTCTTTACTACAAACTTTAAATCTCCCTTTGTAAAGCCTGAACTTGCTCAAGAGATAATTCAGTAACTTGAGCAATTTGCTCTAAACTCATACCAATTCGCAGTAAATTTACAGCCAACTTTCTTGTTGTTTCTGCTTTGCCTTTGGCTTCACCTTCTTGTAGAATCTCTTGATAAATCACCAAGCCCCGTTGGGGCGGGGTGTAGGGTGTAGGGTGTGGGGTGTAGGGGAAAAGACAGCCCCAACAACCGTAGGGTTAGAAGCCCCGCCCTTTCAGGGCGGCTGCGTTGGAAGGGGTCTGAATCCTCTTCCAACGCCGTTTTCACTACCCCCTACACCCTACCCCCTACACCCTACCCCCTACACCCTGTTCAATGATTCGCGCATAATCTCGCTCCTTAAGACTCTGCTAATTACATCTTTCTTTAAGACAATCCCTGCTAAAATTGCACTACCTGCTGCTATATTTTTTTGTAGCTTATTAGTGTTGTAGTTGGTCTATAAATTATTTGATCAATAATGATCTGAAATACCAAATTCTAGAATATGATGAGCAGTCATTTCTGGTTGTTCTAAATGGGGAACATGACCACAATTAGCGATCCAAATTAGTTGACTGTGAGGAATAGCTAGTTTAAATCTTTTAGCATCTTCAGTCCCTAAAATTTTGTCAGAATCACCCCATAAAATTAGAGTGGGTTGGTTAATTTCTGCCAGTTTTTTAAATCTAAAAGCACTGTAACCGCCACTTTTGGTAAAAGCAATTAAAGCTTGAGACCAATTTGCCATTTCCAAATGTAACGCAGCACAACATAGAGCATCTAAAGAGGCGAAACTGGGATTTTTATAGGCAGTGCGAGAAATGCGATCGCGTACTTTCGGGCTACGCAAAAATGAGGTAGCAAAGGCATCTAGAGGCGGAAACATAAATTTTACTAATGGTGAACCACCCTTTAATCCAGCACTATCAATTAACACTAGCTTTTGTACAGCCTCTGGGTAAGTGAGGGTAAAATCCAGTGCGGCTGCACCTCCCATTGATGCACCAACCAAAATCACAGGTTGGTTAATGAGGGTTTTCCAGAAATAATACAGATGGGTTTTAATCGCGATGGGGCTAAATTGGATACCTGAGAGTCTGTCTGTAAATCCAAAACCCAACAAATCTACTGCCCAAGTTTCATTTTTTTTAGCTAGCAGTGGCAAAAGCCGACGGAATTCTAAAACCGAACTGTCAAAGCCATGAATTAATAAAATAGGTGTACCACCACTTCCCTGACGTACATAGGTGGTGTTAATTGGCTGATTTAGTAAAGGAGTAGCGATCGCCTGAGTTTGAATACTTTGAGCGATCGCGATCGAGCTAGGTTCTGTCAGTTGTCCAACGGTAGCAGGTAAAAAATTTGGAAACATGGTCAATAGTCAATAGTCAATAGTCATTAGTCCATACTCAATAGTCATTAGTCAATATTTCTTTCCCCTGCTCCCTTGTCTCCCTCCACTCCCTCATCCCCTAGCTTAACTGTGCATAAGCCCTGCCAATTTCGGGGATATCTAAAGAGGAATAAAAATACTGATGTTTAGGATAATGACTCGATTTTTTAGTTCTCATCTGTGGCGCAAGTGGACTCTCCTCACTTTGGCAGGCTTTTTAGTTGGTGGGATTGTGGGCGTAATTGGCGGATTTATGGGTATCCCCTTTATCGGCTACCCACTGACGACGGTAGTTAGTGGATGCCAAGGACAAGGTGCGATCTCTTGTATGATTATCGGTGCAGCATTAGGCGCAGCTTTAGGGCTAGGAGTATCAGTTGGTACAGCACAGTGTTTCGTTCTCCGTGGTATTGTACCGCGTTTTCAATGGTGGATTCTGGCATCAGCTTTGGGATGGTGCGGGATTGCTTTCACATTGACTGTCATGCTATACACAGCTACATCTGCACCTGGCTCACCTGATTTTGGGCAACCAATTTGGACTAGATTACCCTCGGCTGGGGGAGCGATCGCCCAAGTTACCCTAGCCGGTGCGCTCATGGGATTATTTCAATGGCTAATTCTGCGTTCAACTCTGCGACAATCATTTTGGTGGATTCCCGTCAATGCTTTCATCATGCTAATGGCAGCTTTGGGAGTATTTCTCCAGGGTTATAACATCGGTGGTTTACCTGGTATGGGCATATTCATAGTGAGTTTTTCGCCAATTTATGCAGTGTTGAGTGGCAGCATATTAAGTTGGCTTGTGCAGCAAAGCAGAAATCAATCTGCCGTCTAAGGTTTAACTTTTCCCAGAGAGAAAAATATCCCCAGTGTCAAAATAGGGACAAAGCCTCGTAGAATTAATATTACTTATTATTGACTGAGGAGCTGATGCCATGCCAATGGCGGTTGGCGTAATTGAAACTTTGGGTTTTCCGGCTGTGTTAGCAGCCGCAGATGCAATGGTGAAATCTGCGGCGGTGACACTTGTGTATTATGGTCAAGCAGAAAGCGCCCGTTTATTAGTGGCCGTAAGGGGACAAGTAGCAGAAGTCAAAACAGCAGTTGCAGCTGGTATTGAAGCTGGTGAACAAGCTTATGGTGGTGAAGTTATCACCCATTACATAGTTCCCAACCCCCCAGAAAATGTGGAAGATATTTTACCAATCCACTTCACCCAAAAATCTGAGCCTTTCCGAATCTTCTAGGCAATTTCGTCATCAAAATTTGTAACGAAGCTGCGTACAATTAACTGGCATACCCTCTACCTCATACTTTTATTCATACAGGAGATTACTAATGTCACTACAGGCAGTTGGAGCGTTGGAAACTAAGGGTTTTCCGGCTGTATTAGCCGCAGCAGATGCAATGGTGAAAGCTGGTCGAGTTACCCTTGTAGGTTATATCAGAGTGGGTAGCGCACGTTTTACAGTCAATATCCGTGGAGACGTTTCAGAAGTTAAAACTGCTATGGCGGCTGGGGTAGAAGCAGCACAAAATGTGCATGGTGGAACTCTAGAATCTTGGGTGATTATTCCCCGTCCCCATGAAAACGTTGAAGCTGTGCTACCAATTGGTTATACCGAAGCGGTTCAACAATATCGGGACTCCGTAGAAAACCCCATCATTCGCTCATCTAACGGACGCTAGATTAATATTTGATGCTCGTATCAGGTCAGTAGCCACTATCATTTTTGACTACTGGCTCGAAATTGCTGTTGTAGCAGGTGACAGGTGACAGGTGACAGGTGACAGGTGACAGGTGACAGGTGACAGGTGACAGAGTTGAAAGTACATTTATGTCTAGGTTTCATCGTCTATTACTGTCTTAACCGCCTTGTCTATTGCTATAGCGGTAGCAGGGCGTTGAGCCGCGTCTGAGTTATGAGCAGTCAATAATCCCCAGGAATTCTTTAATTTTGAATTGAGTACCCATCAGGGTACTTTTAAGTTTTTATGCTAATTTTTCAAGTCAATCTGATATTTTATTGCATTTATAAGCCAAAATGTTGCATCAGTAGAATAACCCTGATAGGGTACTAACAATAAAAATTACAAAATTCCCTCATTGACAACATAAAGCCCCATAAACTGAAACTTACAGGATATCAACAGCGTCTTAATGGAGTAAATCAAACTAGCTCCTCCATATAGGTTCATATCAGTGCAAAATGTCGTTTTTTCTCAATCCTTTTCCGAATCGTCCTCTACTTTTGTTGGCTGCCCACAAGAAAGTATACAAAACTTTAACTTGACTGCAAGAGAGGTAAATTCCTGATATACCGTGTTTTCCGGTAGTTAGACAAGAGAAATTATTATATTTCTGAGTAAATTCCTGCATAAAGTTCGTCAATAGAGACGTAATAACAATGTAATCGCTGAGAAGTCTTCATTGAAGATGATGGACTTACGGGCAACTGCTAGCTAATCATTTGAGGGCGACGAAAGGGGGTTGTGATGCAAACTTTAAAACAGGGTTTCGAGGAGCGCAATCTCGCTATGGTAACGGAAGCAGAAAAACTAGCGCAATATTGGCATAAGCGGCTAGCTGCGGAATGTCCAGAACAAAATGTGGCAGCTAGGGAAAGTATTGTTCTCTGGCTGTTGGGTCGTGATTTACAACGGTTTGATCTGCTCAACCCCAAGGAACTCGATATTGTGAAACAAGCGATGGAATATCGCTGGAAAATTTTAATTCAACGCTACTTAGGGATAGGACGGGAACGTGCTTATCGTAATCTCATCACGCGGTTAGGCAGTTTAGTCACATTACGCAATAAGATCCAAACCTGGATTTCCCTGAGTCGCGATCGCCAGCGCAGTGTAATGGATGTCTTGCAAGAGGTATTGCAAGAAATGCTGCAAAGCGATAACTATATGCAGCAACAAATGGCTTACATCGCCGAAACTACCTTAGATAAACGACTGAAAGATAATTTACTCTTGGCGACAGTAGAAGAGTATGCTTTACGACCAGTACGTAATCAACCATTAATAGTGTATCGTTTCGTTAACTATCTGCGGCGCTCTCAACGGGGCGGTTTAACTCAAGTACCTACCAACGACTTAGTACGGTTAGTTTCCGAAGAAGTGCTATCCGATGACAGCGATAATCGCGTTAACTTGGTAGATAACCAAGCGATCGCAGAATATCAAGAAGCACAGCAATTAGAAGAACAACAACTACTGCGGCAAACAGTACAACAAGAATTTGCCGATTATTTACAGGAGAATCTAGGCACTGAAGCAGTAGAATGGCTCAGACTCTACCTCAAAGGCAAAACACAGGACGAAATCGCCAAAAAATTAAATAAGCCCATCAAAGAAATTTACCGACTACGAGAAAAAATTAGCTATCATGCTGTGCGTGTGTTTGCCCTCAAAGGTAAACCAGAACTCGTAGACAATTGGCTATCAATTTCCTTGGAGGAAAATAACTTGGGGTTAACACCAACCCAGTGGCAGCAATTTTATGAAAACTTAACCCCCACAGGACGGCAAATATTAGATTTACGAAAAGCTGGTGACTCTACAGAAGCCATAGCCGAAAAATTGCAACTCAAACCCCATCAGGTGATGGGTGAATGGACAAAAGTCTATCTAGCAGCCCAAGCTATGAGAACAAGGGATTAATTTGTTTAGGGTTGTAGGGAAGATGGGGAAGATGGGGAAGAATCTTGTACCTCCTGCCTCCTGCCCCCTGCCTGTTATCCCCTGTCTTTACGGACAACGTGGATGAATACCACCTTGAGTACAAATGTAAGCTAATTGCCTAGCATCTAAGTTTTTGGCTTGAGAAAAATCAACTCCTTTAATAACCGCAGATACTGAACCTAGGTCTGGGGTTTGCACAAATTGATCTGCTGGATCTTGTCTGCTAGGAGTGAGAATCGCCCCTTGGAAATCAGCCCCGACGACATTCGCCCCTCGTAAATCAACCAGACTCAAGTCGGCATTTTTCAAGTTAGCATTTTCTAACTGGGCAGAGCGCAAAATTGCGCCTGTAAGACGAGTAGCACTCAAGTTCGCATTAGTGAGATTAGCCCGTTCTAAATCGGCTCCTGATAAGTCGGAAGCTTGCCAATCGGTTTTAGTTAAGTTGGCAAAGGATAATTGCGTACCTATAGCAATAACACGGCTCAGACGCGCCCCATACAAATTAGCATCTTTAAATTTAGCATCGCCTAAATCTGCCCCGGTGAGGCTAGCATTTTCCAACACTGCCCCCCGCAAATCAGCTCCGACTAACTGGGCGCTACTCAGATTAGCACCAACTAGGCGTGCATTAGCTAAATTAGCTCGGTTGAGGGTAGCACGGCTTAAATCGCTACGAACCATCAACACGCGGCTGAGGTTAGCATCAGTGAAATTGGCTTGTTTCATCTCAGCTTGGGTGAAATCGGCAATTACATCGTCGTAAGTATCCCAGCGTCCATCTTCACCAACACTGCGGAAGCGACTACCTTTAAAACTGGCTTGGTTAAGATTGGCAGCTTTAAAGCGAATTCCTGATAAATCAACGTTGTCAAGTACCAAGTTGAAGTAGAAACCGCCGGGAGTACCACTTTGACCTAATTGGGTACGACTGAGATCCAAACCTTGGGTTTGACCACTGTAAACGCTGAGAATCTTGTTAATTGTCTGCTGATTGATTTGTAGGCGTTGTTGGCGGATTGCCCATTCTGGTGAGTTGCTGTTGACAGATGCTAGCTCACCAGCTAAAAACTGATTTTTATTTTTTAATTCGGGAATAGCTGGAGTCCCAACACTTGTTAATGCCTGTTGAATGGTATTTAACAGCATGGGGTTGGTTTCATTGACCATCAAATCCGCCAAAAACTGAATCGCTTGGGAATCATTTAGACTGCCCAGTGCCAGAATTAGACTTTGGCGTTCTTCCACGCTAGCCCCAGAGTTAGGACTTAATTGTTTAACCAGTGCTAAAAACTGTTGACTATTGATTTTTTGAGATTCGCGATGGCTTTGTTGTGATTGGATATAAACCTGAGTCCCAATTAAAGTAGCTAATACCGCAGTCATGCTAGTCAAAGCTACCCCAAACAACGTCAGGCTCGGATTTTGCTGCATCCGCCGCCATAGGGACATTAAATTACTGTTATCGGTAGCGATCGCTTCCTGTGGGTTGTAGGCCATAGCCATTGCAGCTGTCCGTAGTTCTTCATTGCCTTCTGGTGCAGGATTTTGATGACTTACGGCAGGTACAACCCGGCCACTAGCCGCCACATCAGTAGACGGTGCGGAACGATAAGCATCTATTACATAAGTACCAGCTAGCCAATCATGTAATGCTTTGCGTCCTCGCTTTGACGGTAATGCTAAAGCTTCACCCAGGATCATCAACACAGCTAAAGATGTGAATAATCCCAAGTTGGGAAAAGCAAAGCTATAACGCCAGAGGATATAAGCAATGGACATAGGCACAGTCAACCGTCCAATCCCTTCGCGGACAAATACAGATGCTAACCCTGGCGGTGTGCCTTCTTCATTGACTACCCGCACACCAAACCAACGTTTAGGTAGTGTACTGCCTGTTTTTGCCAGTAAATATAATTGCCACCACGACAGCGCGGTAGGCGCTAATAAAGCCAATGTCCATAAAAAATTAGTCGGCCAAGCCACATTACGAATGCCATAGTTAGCAGGTAAAGCCAAAGGACGAGCGATCGCTCTTTCTGTCACTACCAGTACAGGGTTAAGTGGTACTCGATTAATATCGCTTCTAGAATTGGCATACATACCAAGGCCGAAGGGAATCAACCCACTGGTAGCCACCAGTGTAATTTCTGCTGCCCAAGCAGCAAAGCGCCTTGTGGTTAACTGCCGTGAACTGGCTTTTACTTGATTTTTGACTCTACTTGATTGATTATGATTTTTTTTAACAATTGGGGTGGACATTATTATGATTCCCTTTGACTTTATTTCTTTACCGTTGCCGGTGTGTTTAACATAGACTGATTTGCAAGAGTGCTGAGTAATGAGTATGATTTTCTCCTCTGCTCCTCTGCTCCCCTGCTCCCCTACCCTGCTCCTAGCCTCTAACCCCTAATAACGACTATTAATTACGTGAATTGCCAGATACAAAAAATTTGTATCCAAGATACACCAACCCAGCTAACAACGCCAGACTGAGAGCAGATACAACCAGTTTTAGTACCATTTGCACAATCGACAAACCCAATAACGCTGCCACGCCCACAAACACTAGCTTACTTGTCCCTGATAAGCCATTGAACCAGAGTTGCCATCTTTCTAAGTGACTTTTCCAGTTGAGCCAACTAGATTGGGAAGTCTGTTTGGGATCTGCCACTGGCGATTTTGTGGAATTAACCTCAGCTTCTAATTGTCGGAGGCGACGTTGTACGTCTTCTTCTGGTTGAGGAGTCATAAATTTGTTTACCTCAGTTAAGACCCTTGTTAAATAACAAGCCTACCAACATATGATCAGGACTGATACAAAGGGATTTTTGGCTGTTCTATCTGGGCATCAGTCCCCATCATTGCTAGTGCTTTTGTCTGTGATTTTAACCAATGTCTTGGTGTGTAATCCCTTGATCTTTAGGTATAATTCGCTATTTTCTGTAACTGGCTTTTCAGTATTGCATTTTCTAACTACTTTAAATAACTTATAAATTTGGTCAATTTTACGGCTATATAATCAATTTATTCCAGGTTTTCTCATATTTTAATTACTTCACATTATTTTCATTATTTAAAGATATTATTACTAAATAATTTGATAAAAATTTATACAAGAGATTGAGGAACAAGGCTAGTTGAGTAGCGTCTATTAAATCAGAATATTTGTATTAATAATTGTTCCGAGTGTAAATAAGTATATATGACGACTTTTAGCCTATTAAGAATTGTTCCTACTGCTTTGGCAATCAGTTTTGTGTTGGCTGAGGCGATTGTAGCTCAAACACCTGTGATTAAGGTAAGCCGCAACTTACCCTCAGATCCACTGGTTTTAAATGGTACATCTGAGAAAACTGTTGCCAGTAATTGTGGTAACATTCCGGCTACACCCAACCATGTTATTGAAGTTACGGAGGCATTACCTTATCTACGTGTCACTGCACAAAGCCTAGGAAAGACAACACTATTAATTAATGGTCCTGGAGGGCGTTTTTGCGTTTTACCAGATAGTTCCCCTGATAGTTTCCCAGAATTATCTGGTCATTGGCAGTCTGGTAAATACTCCATATCTGTGGGTAATTTAACTCAACGGCAGTATAGCTATACTATTTTGATTTCGCAGCAAAAGAAGCAAAGCGTTAAGTAGGTTTTTAACTTGCTTTGACAAAGAGGGGCTAGAGGTTAGGATTTTAACGCTGAGTTGTTAATGGTTCTGAGAATCTGTTGTTATTTCTTAGAGGTGCTTTCATCCATTGGAAGGCGACAATATTTAATAACAAACCAATCAAAAACAATAGCACCATTAGGGTGATTTGATACCAGATAACTTGCGGTAACAACAAGTCTACAATTACATGACTTAAGTTCATGACTGTATAAAACACAGTGAGAGCAAAATGAATGACTCTATAGCGTCTAGCATCAGTAAAGACAGTAGCAATTATTGCTAGCATCGGTAGGCTAAAAAAGCCCAACATCAACCACATAATTCCTGATATTTCATTAATTGATGTGGCTTTTTGTGATTCAATTACGCTCAAGCCGTGGAAAAGTGGCATCAAAGCCAATTGGGTATGAAACAGAGTTCCTAAAAGAAAGACTATCCACAGAGCAACGATTTTTTCCCGGTAATTAAGGGACATATTCTTGGCATAGCTCCTGTTGCGATCGCATTAATCATTGCTATGATTTTTTGTTAAAAATCCCAGCTAATAGCTATAACTTGTAACCAATCCGCCGCAGCAAAGTATGCCGTGCGTTGATATCTTCGGGATCTTCAATTCCCTTGGGTGAAAAACCGTCAATTACGCCGAGAATACCTCTACCTTGTTCTGTTTCTGCCACAATTACCTGGACAGGATTAGCGGTGGCGCAATAAATTGTACAGACTTCTGGACATTGCTTAATGGCATTGAGAAAGTTGATAGGATAGGCTTGTTTAAGTAAAATTACAAAGCTGTGACCTGCACCTACAGCTTGAGCATTTTTTGTGGCTATTTCTTGTAAAGGCAAATCATTACCAGCTAGCCTAATGAGGCAATCTCCTGACGCTTCACAAAAAGCAATACCAAATTTTACTTGTGAGGATATCCCCACCATCATTTCATAGAGGTCTTCTACTGTTTTAATAAAGTGGCTCTGCCCTAGGATCAGGTTACAATTTTCAGGAATTTCTAGGGTAACAGTTTTAAGTTCCATGAGGCTTTAACTTTTTGGTTTAGTGTTCCACTTAATATCAAATATCAGTTTTGTTGGTGTTGAGTGATGAAATTAGGAAAAGTTCACGCAGAGGCGTAGAGATGGAGAGGTTAAGGGTGTTTAGTGATTTTTAGATGTGGCTATCTTGTTTAGTCGAGATTGCAAATCTTTCCAGGTGATTCCTGCTAGGTTGGGAAGGACTATCTGGGCTATTCCCACACGTTCTTCTGGGCCGATACCTATTGTCCACATACCAGCAGCTAAGGCGGCTTCTACACCTGCGGTTGCATCTTCTACAACTACGCATAGTGCAGGTTTTAAGTTTAGTTGCTCTGCGGCGTAGAGAAATAAATCAGGCGCTGGTTTAGGTTTCTTGACACTATAACCATCAGCGATCGCGTCTATTTTATCAGTAATACCCAGTTTTTCTATCACTGTGTGAGCATTTTTACTAGCTGAACCGATAGCTATTTTAATACCAGCTTGCCGTAGTTCATCTAACAGTGCCTCTGCTCCTGGTAACAAATCCTTGGGTGTGATGTGTTGAATTAGTTCTATGTAGTAGTTATTTTTACGCTCCATCATTTCTAAGATTTGCTCTTCTGAATATTCCCTGTGTCCAAGAATTAGCATGAGAGAAGCACGGCGAGATATCCCCCGCAAGGCTTCGTTTGCCTCTCGACTAAAAGGTATACCCTCCTCATCTGCCAGTTTTTGCCATGCTAAGTAATGATATTCGGCTGTATCTGTTAGTACGCCATCTAAGTCAAAGATAAAGCCTTGGACTGGGGATTGGGGATTGGGGATTAGGGATTGGGGACTGGGGACTAGGGATTGGGTGTTGAATAGATTACCTTGTTCCTTCATCTCCCCTATCTCCTTATCTCCTGTCAAATCAAACACATACCATTGACCGCGCCAATTGAGTTGAAACTTCAAGCGGGACCAACCAGGGGGTAGGTGCGGGTGAGCTACAGGGCCATTGTCTGTAAATTTAATACCACCGAAGCCAAAAACCACTGCTTGCCAAATACCACCTGCGCTAGCACCGTGAATACCATCTCTGGTATTACCGCGACTATCTTCTAAATCCACCATTAAGGCTTGCATAAACCGTTCATAAGCTGTTTCTAGTTTGCCTACGTCGGCGGCTAGGATGGCGTGAATGGCTGGCCCCAAGGATGAACCATAGGTAATATCGGTGCGGGGTGCGTAGTAGTCCCAATTGGTTGCTAGTGCTGTTTGGTGGTAGGGAAACTCTGCTGATAGTCGCATTAAGTACAGCAGCATTAATACATCAGGTTGCTTGAGAACTTGGCTTTGGTTAGTGGCTTCAATGCCCAAAATCCCTTGTATTGATTGCTGGCGTGGTTCGTAGTTGGCTAAATCAATATCTTTCAGTTGAAAAAAGCCCTCAAACTGTTCAATGAGTCCGGTTTCAGGGTCGTAGAAAATCCAAATTTTCTCTATGATATCTTGCCATTGCTTTGGTATTTCTGGGGAAAGTTGCAGCTGATTTTCTAGTTTGGTTGCTGTTTCTGGGAAAGTTTCATGCAACCAGTGGTAAACTTTCAGGGCTTTTTCGAGATGCCATTGCACCAGCCGATTAGTAAAGGTGTTATTGTGAACTAACTCGTGATACTCATCTGCACCAATGACATCACGAATTTCATATCTGTCAAACTGGGGATTATATTCAACTCGGCTAGCCCAGAAAATCGCCGTATCTAAAACAATCTCTGCACCATAATCGCGCATCCACTCGTCATCATTGGTGGCTTGCCAATAGTGCCACACAGCGTAGGTAATATCTGCACTGTTATGAATTTCGCGATCGCGGCACCAAATCCGCACGTCTTCGCCATAATAATCATAGGGCAGTGACCAACGGGGTGTCACCTCATCACCTGTCACAGCACTTTCCCAAGCATACATCACGCCTTTAAATCCATAATGCTTGGCTTTGCGTCGCGCACCATCTAATGTGTGATAGCGGTAACTAAGTAAGTTTTTTGCCAAGGCTGGTTGGTTGAAAATGAAAAAGGGCAAGATAAAAATCTCTGTATCCCAAAAGATATGACCGCGATAACCAAACCCAGAAAGGGTTTTAGCAGGAATACTCACCTTTTCATCATCGCGTGGGGCAGCAATTAGTAGCTGAAACAGGTTGTAGCGCACACCAAAAGCAGCTTGACTATCTCCTGTAATTACTATGTCGCTTTGTTGCCAAACTTGCTCCCAGGTTTGAGCGTTAGCTGTGAGTAAAGTATCGTAGTCTGGCAGTTGTGTCAGTTTTTCTTTGGCAGCGTTGACTGGTGTATTTACCTCCCGTGATGTAAATACTGTCACCAGATTATCTACTCTCACGGTTTTTTCTGATGTGGCTAAGAAACTGGTGCTTAAGGTGGGATAACCCGGCACAGTATTGACTTGTAATGTGGCTTCCGTTCCCCATATGTTGATTTTCGCCGCCATGCCAATTTCTATACGGGAACTACGGGTACGACTATGTAGCCAAACGCCTTGATTAGTTTTACCTTGGTCTATTCCTTCCCAATGATTGAAACCTTGGTTTTCTGCATAGCCGTTGATGCTTGCCTGAATTTCAATCACTGCCTCACAATTGTAGGGTGTGATCTGACAACGTTGGGCTAATACGTGTTTGTCCGTGAGACTGGCGAAGCGTTCTAAATAGATATCAACAATTTTGCCGCTAGGACTGCGCCAACGCACGAAACGAGACAAAAGACCTTGACGCAAATCTAGCTGTCTTTGATATTGTAATACTTCACCTTGATTGAGACGAAAGCGATCGCCATCAATTGTTACTATCATCGGTAGCCAATCAGGACAGTTCGCTAATTCTGTGTACACTACCGGCACATCATCATAGACACCATGAATAAAAGTTCCTGGCATTCCATTCGGATAGCCTTCCTCAAAACTTCCCCTTGTTCCTAAGTAACCGTTACCTATGGTAAAAACCGTTTCTCTGGACTGTAATTGCTCAGGGTCAAACTGAGTTTCAATTAACATCCAATCTTTATAGATAAAATCACGAGAGGAACTGGTGGTATTCATGGTCAAATCAATTCAAAATTCCAAATAAAAGATGTCTTGAAGACTAGAGATGAGGAAGTAGGGGAGCAAAGTAGAAAAACTAATGACTATTACCTATTGCCTATTGCCTTTTTATCTCTCCATATGTTTTTCTAAAATCTTTTCTGATCTGGGTTTATAAAGAAGATGAAATAAAGCTTCCATATAGCGATCCCTAGCTTCGTTATTTTCTGGCACGACAAAGTTCCAAAAACTAAAAATTTTAGCTAGAGACAATAACTTACTGGTATGTGAATGCCAGTTGTATTTATGGTGAATTCGCTGACTCATCCATTCAGATACTTCTTCCCAATATTCAGGATAGGCATCACATTTTTCGAGGAACGTCACAATTTTATGGGCAGTACCTTCTAAATCTGTCGGATTAACATAAAATCCATCTGTGTTATTTTCAATAATTTCTAAAGCGCCGCCAAATTTAGTCGCAAAAGTTGGTAAACCGGAAATCATTGCTTCTAAAATGCTCCGTCCCAAGGCTTCAAACCGAGCAAAATGAACATAAATTCCTCGACAATCTGCAATTACTCGGTAGGCTTCGCCGACTTCACGATTTTGTAGGCGTAGCCCTAACCAACGTATCTTGTTGTGCAATCCATACTGATTAATGAGGTCATGCAGTTTTTGAATTTCTCCAGCTTCTTCTGGGTTGGTAGTTTCGGAAGTATGTAGTTTACTGGTTAACAGAATCAGATTGCAATGCTCTTGTAAAGCCGGGCTTTTGGCAAAGCATTCCGCTAAACCAGCAAGATTTTTAATAGAAGTGATAGGAGCAACTGCAAAGATGGGTCTTTTGCTGGGGTTTTCTAAATAACCCAAAATTTCAGCATCTTCATGGTGAAATATTAATTCGTAGACTTGTTTACTCAGATTGGAATCTCGGTCTTTGGCTTGTCTATAGGAAAAGAAAATACTTTCATTAACTCCCGGTGGTACTAAGTTGAACTTTGGACTAAACAAATCAATACCATCTACCACATGATATAAATTTGGCATGGTAAAGCATTTGTATGATTCGTATTGTCCCATCGAGTCAGGTGTACCGACAATTTCTTGATATGACGAGGTGATGATAAAATCAGCCGCATTCATGCTAATCAAGTCGGCGGTAAATTGTGCCGAAAAGTGATACTGTTCCTCTAGGTCTTGCCAATGTAAATTACTAAATAGATATTTCGGTTTTTCTAAAGAGTGAGCAATATTACACTGGGTAACTTGGAGAAGACGAGAAAGCAGAAAGGCGACTAAGTTACCATCGCTGTAGTTACCTATAATTAAATTTGGTTTGCCTTGGAATTGTGCTAGTAATTCTGTCTCTGCATCTAGAGCAAATGATTCTAAATAAGGCCAAATATCAAATTTAGATATCCAATTGTCGGTGATTTCTGGATTAAATTGGCGAAAAGGAACACGCAAAATCCAGGCGTTTTCTGTACCATTTACCTTTTCCAGACGTAGGTTACATAGTGTACCTTCACATTTAGGGATGAGGCGGGTAAGAATAATGACATGGGGTTGAATATTTAACAAGTCAAGACCAGCCAGTTTAATATCTTCCCGCAATTTGTTTTCTAAGCTGCGTGCTTGTTCCAGGACATAGACTACTTGGCCTAGGGTTTCGTCACGTCCCATGACTCTCTCTTGCGCCACCCAACCGTGGATAGAAACCAGGACGACGCGAAAGATCGCAGGTACACGAGACATGAACGCTTCGAGGATGGCAGGTTGGGGGCTATCAATCAGATGTTCTAGGAGTTCTAGAGTTTCGAGGATGCGGTGGGCGGTATTACCCCAACCCGGTTCCAAACCCAATTCTTGTAAGTCAAAGCGGAATTTTGCGTAAGGTTCATCAGGGTGGCGCTGATGGAGAAATTTGATTGCTTGGTGAACTTGTTTCGCTAGCTGAATTCCGGAGGAAATACGATCATTGAGTAACAGCCGCATCCCATCGTATTGCAATTCTTGTAAGGCTAAATACAATCCCTCAAACCAACATTGGGGATTATTCTCCAATTGATGGCATAGATAATGGTTGAGGAAAGCTAAACCTTGACCGATGTTGCGCGGGTCACTGATACTGGGGGAAGCTTTGTAAAATGGGCTTAAATCAATTTCTAAGATGTTAGGTTTATAGGCGTTGACTAAGCGATCGCTCACATCCAAAAACGCTTGGGTTGACATCAACTCAAACTGGGTAAACTCTGATGTCAGTCGCCAAACCTCTTGGCTAGCGATTTTGGGACGCACTACAAACCATGTACTTTCCTCCTCCAGAATTATTTCGTGGGTGCGATGAAGTAATTTACCGATAGCTGAAGAGTAATAAAAATATGTAGGTTTTTGGATTTGGTGACAGTATTTAGAAAAAGCTTGTAAAATCTCGTTCCTCAGAAAGTAACACTGACCTGAAGCTTTTAATGTAAATATCAGCTGACGCAAAGCAGTTTTTTCCTCGTTGTCAGCCAAAATGGTGTGATGTAGTTCCCGCATGGCGAATCTCAGAACTTTAGTCAGGTCACGACCTCATTGTTCTCTCCTCACCCACTCTAGTTTTGTGCAATGGTGTTTTAGAGGTGCATTTCCCTTGAACCTCTGTATGGTAGATAAGTGTTGATTCCTTTGACTTCTAGCTTTGGGATGAAGAGTGGGGAGTGGGGATTGGGGAGTGGGGAGTGGGGATTGGGGATTGGGGACTAGGAATAAGAACTCTCTTCTGCTCCCCCGCTCCCCTGCTCCTCTTCTTCCTCATCCCCCCATCCCCCTCATCCCCCCATGCCCTAACTCAACACTCCCTAATTCAAAAAAATGCCAAATTGGCTTAAGTTGCGTCAAAAAAATAGTATTCTGTATTTTAAGTGACTGTTTTACAATAAATTTTCTGTTTCTAAAATTACTATACAAAGTTAAGGGAAGATTATGAAACACAAGATTTTAGATGAAAAACTGAAAATTTATCAAGATAAAAGCAATAAAATTTTTATTAAGTAAATAACTAAATAAAACACAAAATTAAAACAATTATTATTGCTGAAGGAATATATATTTAACTAAACTCTGTATTTTGTTGATTACACATTTACTTATTATGAATTGTTGTTAAAATCAGCAGTAGTTGCTGAATAAACAATTCATTATTGCTTAGATTTTTATAGTTGGGCTATTTCAAGTTAGTTATCAAGGTTAAAACGCCAAATCAATGGAGCTAAAACTGAATATCTCGCTAGTGAAGTGAGTTGTAAACAGCGAAGTTATAATTTTATACGGCTTCCATGAAACTACCATTTAAAGCTCTACGCCAGCGTCTGCAAAACTATTCAGTGATGACCTCTAATACAGATAATGGCTTTGCTAGTTCTAAAATTGTTGAGCAAGATTCATATACTAAGAAATTTGTTGCAGCATCTGCCCTCAATGGGGTATTTGGGGGTACAACTACATCTGTCAAATTTGTTCCTAAACAACCTACTAACTTGCAAGATAGTGAATTGCAAGATGGTTTAACCCATAATCAAACTGCTCAATGGTCTACATCGTTGCAAACGTTGCTTGACCAACCACCTTCATCTATTCCCTATCAAATGGTATTAGGTGGAATTGCTTTTTGTTTAGCAGTTGCAACTTGGGCAAATGTGGCACAGATTGATGAAGTAGGACAAGCCACAGGACGATTAATTCCCCAAGGGGAGGTTTATAAAATCCATCCGGAAATTACAGGTAAGGTGGCTTATTTGCGAGTACAAGAAGGCCAGGTAGTCAAGGCTGGAGAGGTAATCGCACAATTAGACAAAGAAATTGCCCTCAATGAAGTGGAGCGTTTGACACAAGAGAGCGTTGCCTATCAAACTCAACTCTTACAAATCCAAGGGTTGATGGAAAAAACTCGTTTGGAAGCTAAAACCCGTTTGGCACTCAATAACGCAGAGATTAAAGGTCAAGAGGCAATCATTACTCAAGGGTTGGCTAAAATTCAAAGTCATCAGGTAGCGATCGCCCAAGGTCGAGAAAAAGCTAATATCAGTCAAAAGCTGCTGCGGCAATTACAAGCCGATGCGATGGCTCAAAACGAGCGATTATACAGGCTCAAAGCTCTAGTACAACAAGGCGCACTGTCTCAAGAACAATTGTTTCAAGCGCAGCAAAGTTTGAGCGATCGCCAGCGTACCATTACCCAGCAGATGGGGGAAATTCAACAAACCTTAGCCGACTCCAAGCGATCGCAAATCGATTTACAACAAGTTCTGTCAGAATCACAACGTCTACAAGCACAGTTAACCCAAAAACAAGTAGAAGGGGACACGATACAAATACAGACTGAGCAAGCAATCCAGAAACTGGAATTAGAAAAAACTCAGATGCGAGCCAAAGTCAAACAGGCCGAAAAGCAAATCGCAGAAGCAAAAATGAGATTGCAACAGCTCACCCTAACTGCACCTGTAGATGGAGTAGTTTTAGCACTTAACGTCCGCAATAGTGGGGAAGTCGTACAACCAGGACAAGCGATCGCGGAATTAGCTCCTCAGAATGCACCATTGGTTCTGGAGGCTAATTTACCTACCAAAGAAGCAGGTTTTGTCAAAGTAGGAAATACAACGCAAATCAAATTCGACGCTTACCCCTATCAAGATTACGGTATTGTTTCTGGTCAAGTGATATCTATTTCCCCCAATAGCAAACTTAATGAACAACTTGGTGCAGTCTATCGAGTAGAAATTGCTCTGGAGCATAACTATGTAAAAGCCAATCGTCAAACTATCAAGTTTCAAGCTGGGCAAACAGCAAAGGCTGAGATCATCATCCGTCGCCGTCGTATTGCAGATATTCTGCTTGACCCAATTAAACAATTGCAATCAGGCGGAATTAGTTTGTGAATTTCCAGTTAAATTAATTACCTTCGAGACGACCATGAACCACCACATTCATTCTTCTCATAAAAGTTTTCAAAATGCAATTACTATTGAACAATTAAATCAGATAATTGAAGCCATTACTGATGGTAGATATTCTTGGGCTTGTGTCTTAATGTTGCGTTTTGTTGGCTACAATCCTCTTCACTTTATTCCCCAGAGAACTTATAGTCGTTTAATGAAGGAAAATCGCCAAGTTCCTAGTATACAAATATCCCAAGATAGTCATATTTCTAGTTCTAATAACAGAAATTCGTCTCCAGTTGTCAGCAAGATAGATGACTTGGATCATTTAGAATCTGGCGATACCAAACAGGCTAAAATTCCAGTTAGGAATTCGCCCGCAACTTTAGAAACAAAGATGGCAGAATTTTATCGACAGCATAACTAGAGTCAATTAATTAATTTCCCAATTCAGAAAGGTTTGGGGTTGGATCTTGTAAAAATTTACTCCGATCTGACCCTTTCTTTGTATTTTACCATCGTCTATTAATTTAAAATCTGCTTTGACTTTATGATTGAATTTAATGGCGAAATTATTACTCCCAGAGAAGTAGTTACATATCTCAAAAAAACTTTGCAAATCAAAGAAGTATGCAATAATGTTTTGTATCAAAAAATTATCAACACAGCCGCTCAAGAAAGAGACATAAAAATTACAGAAGCAGAAATTCAGATTGAAGCTGATAGACTGCGTTATGAAAAACGTTTAGTCAAAGCCAGTGATACTATTGCATGGTTAGTTGATCAGCTAGTGTTATCTGAAGATTGGGAAGCAGGTATTCTTGATAGTTTATTAAGTAAGAAATTAGCTGTAAGTTTATTTGCTAAAGATGTAGAGAAGTATTTTTTAGAAAATCAATTAGACTACGATCAGGTCTTACTTTATCAAATAGTTGTATCAAATAAACAATTAGCACAAGAAATTTGCTATCAAATTGAAGAAGGTGAAATCAGCTTTTATGAAGCTGCTCATATTTACGATATTGATCAAAGACGGCGAAACCACTGCGGCTATGAGGGCAAATTTTACCGTTGGAGCCTCAAGCCTGATGTAGCCGCAGTGGTATTTAATACCACACCAGGAGACCTGATCGGCCCACTAATTATAGACAAAGTAAATTATATTTTAATGGTGAAAGAGTTTATTCCTGCCGAATTAACAGATGAAAGGCGGGAAGAGATTATAAATAAAATGTTTCAGGAATGGTTAGCTGCTAAAGCTATGTCATTCTAAAAAGTTGCTTGAGTGTGTCGAACCTAAAGGAATAGAATCGTTGAGATGGTCAAGGTGTAAAACGCGCTTTGTCCAGGCTAATGCTGATCATTCTTAGTACGGGTTGATTGTTCAGATGGAGTACATGACAGTTTTGTCGGGAAAAGTCTTTTTAAAATCAACCCACGGCACACGAGTCAACTGCTAGAGCTTGCTTGCGAGGAAACTATCTTGAGAATATTCTTATTAATGTTATGGTTAGCGATCGCTATACTGCAACTTACATTTACCAATCCAGTTCTAGCAGCCGAAACATCCAAAGGGGCAAAAATTTTTACTAATAATTGTGCTTCTTGTCACATCGGCGGTGGCAATATTCTCGTTTCTAAAAAAACCTTGAAAAAAGAAGCACTATCACAGTATTTGAACGATTACAACAATAACGCCATAGAAGCAATTATTCATCAAGTAGAAAATGGTAAGAATGCTATGCCTGCCTTTAAAAACAAGTTGAGCGAGCAAGAAATTCTGGAGGTTGCTGCCTACGTTTTCCAAAAGGCAGAGCAAGATTGGTAAGTAGGGAGTAGGTAATGGGGAAAACTAAGTTTATTCAACCTAAAACCCATCTTGTAGAGGCAAATTCTCTACACCCAATCTCATAAATTATATTTTCGATGAATGATTAATTTCACAATTAATCATTCATCATTTCTTAATGTTTTTTAGCACTAATCCCATTTTAGTTTTTTAAAGAATTAGAGCTTTGCCGTTGCTGTTGAGTTTCACGCAATTTTTGTAGTTTGCGTATGAGTTCTTGACCAGATTCTACTGAAGAGGATAACTCATCTTTGTCTACTGTAGACTCAGTAGATGGTTTAACAGTAGCTGCTGGTGTTGGTGTGGGCGCAGTTGTCTGAGGCTGATTTCGGTTAAGTTGTAGTTGTGGTAAAGGTTTGGGAGTAACTGCTGGTGTAGTTGTCGGTTGAGCATCATTAACTGCTGGAGTCGCACTTGGTTTGGGGAGAACTACAGCTGGAGTTTTTTCTTGATTAGCTGCACCCGAATTACCGCTATTATGTTGGAAACTCAAACTAAACGGATAACGGCTGATTTGCTTATCTCCTTTAGGTGCATTTTGAGTAAAATATTGTCTGGTTTTGAGTTGTAATTCTGGAGAAACTGACCTGTCTTGGAATTGGATATCTAAGACTTTGCCTTCCGCATCTACTACCAATACACCCAAAACTGTACCTTCAAGACCTTGTTTATCTGTGGAAATCGTGCTGCGAATGACTGCTTTTTCTTGCGAATTGGGGTATTGCTGCTGAAGAGCTGTTCTCAATCTGGCGTAGGAGTCTACCTGAGCAATTTCAGTCTGTTCAGTTTGTTTGAAAGGTAAATTAGGTACATTGGCAGTAGAGCCTTGCTCCCATTTGGGAATGCTTTGATCAGCAAAGGCTAAATCATCCCCAACTTTAGGAGTTTTACCAACTGGCGCTACTTGTGGTTCGATGGGAGCTACCTGAGCTGCATCACTACTAGGCTGTGTAGTTGCTGGATTGGCATTGCTATTTGGTGTGACAGCAGGGAGATTATCCGGCAAATCATTTGGTATCTGAGCTGCACTTAATTCTGGCAATTTATCTACAGGTAGAGGTTTTGATGTTGCTGGTACTGTCTCCCGGTTATCAAAACTAGGAGGAGTTACAGGCGTAAATTTATTGTTAGCAGCATTGAAACCAGAATCATCAAATCGTAAATTTCGTCTAGGAGATATCCGCAAAGGCTGACTTTGGGGCAAGGGGGCTACACCATAATTTTGCGGTAATGTCGCAATTGGTGGCAGTGATAGCGGTGGAGCTACAGGTGGCGGTAAAGGAGGCAATACAGTCGTTTGAGCATCCAATCCAGGAGGATTATTCAGTGGCGGTTGTTGCGGAAATTGATTTTGTAGTAAAGGTAATTGTGCTTGTAGCGCAACCTGGTTAGTATCTGGACTTTGTGGCAAACGACTTTGATCCGCTTGGCTGAGTTCTAAAACACCAACTTTTTTTTGAGAGGATGAGTCTTTTGGTTGGTTGGAATCTACAGGCATCAATGGCACAATCAACGCAATAGCACCGTGAATGCCAAGAGAGGCTATTGCTGCTATTCCGGTTGGCTGGCTTAATAATTCTGGTATATTTTTTAACAGGGAGACGTAAGACATAGCTGTTAATCGTTCACTCGGCTCGGTTGCAGTTGACTAGCAAAGCAATTTAATCTTGATGGGAATAAATGCGCCCCTATACAATAATAGCTGCCGACGTTGGCACTCAAAACAGGATGATTTTTTCTTTTTTAAGACTTTAATTTTTTAGGGCTTCATCACACTTCTATCGGTGGCACTGGCTGACAAAGTTATCAAAAATACTTATAGAGAAAGTTGACTTTTCTATGGTTTGCACCATTACCAGCTTAAACATAGGGTAGTGACAAGTCAGAGCGATCGCATCCGTCGAAATGTAGAGCTTAAATTTCTTGTTGAGTAGGCATGAGGGAGAAAAAGCTGGGCTTTTGTCATGATAATTGTAGGTCGCGTCATATTACCATACTTGCCTACACTGAAAATGTTGCCAGTTTGGCTATTTCTCTCCTAATCCCTAATAATCCTTTAATTTTTGAATTTTGTAGGCGCAAGCCTTCTCTACGAGACGCTACGCGTTGGCGTTAGCCTCTCGTAGAGATGTCGTAGACTATTTTGAATTTTAAATTTTGAATTAACTTGTCCAAAATGCCATTACCTACAATCATTGTGCCGGGATATTTAGAAAGCGCGATCGCTTACCATCAACTTGAAACATCTCTCAAACAGTTGGGTTTCCCAACGTTCACCGTACCGCTTAGACGGCGTGACTGGATACCTACTATCGGCGGTAGACCGATTACACCGATTTTGCAGCAACTTGATCGCACTGTTAAACAAGCATTACAACAATATAACGCTACTCAAATTAACTTGATTGGTCACTCAGCCGGCGGTTGGATTTCCCGGATCTACTTAGGAGAACAACCTTATGCTGTGAGTGTCTGGAATGCTCATCCTCTAGTAGCTACTCTTGTTACCCTAGGGACACCTCACACCAGCCAAGAACGCTGGACACGCCGGAATTTGGATTTTGTCAATAATAATTACCCCGGAGCCTTTTATCCCAGCGTGAATTACATTTGTGTCGCTGGTAAAACAACTTTTGGGGAACGGCGGCGCGGTGGTTGGTTAGCCTACAGCAGCTATCAATTAACTTGTGGACAAGGTAATACCTGGGGCGATGGAATTACACCAATTGCGGCGGCTCACTTAACAGGGGCAGAAAATCTAGTGATTGCAGGTGTGAGACATTCCCCTAGAAGTCCGGGAGTTTGGTATGGTTCGCCAGAACCTTTGAAAATTTGGGGACAGTATTTGATTTAAAAATATATTTTTCGCAAAATTAATATAGATATATTTATAAATCTTAGTTATATTGTAATGAAAATACATAATCAAACCAATAACAGGAGGGGTGTAGCTATGCAAACCACCCAGTTTGATAGGATTTTGCGGCGAATAGCCACGATATTAGCGGTTGTGATTCTTTCCCTGTGCCTGATTTATGTCTCCACAGGAATTTTGTTGTCTTTTTATTACGAACCGACAGCAGGCGGGGCTTATAACTCGTTGAGAATGATTGATACGGAAGTTGCCTATGGTTGGTTATTCCATAGAGCGCATGATCTTGCAGGTAATATCATGATTGCGATCGCTCTGGTGCAAATTGTAGTGATGTTCTTAGGGCGGCAATTTCGCAACAGTTGGCTAGTAGCTTGGGTAAGTGGAATTTTCTTTACCCTCAGCGCCATTGGTTTAGATTGGACAGCCATGATTCTCGACTGGACTCAAGAAGGCTACTGGCGATTTAACATTGAGCTAGGCAATATCGAAGCCATTCCTGTCATCGGTTCACAACTGCGAGATATCCTCACAGGTGGTGGAGCCATTAGTAGTATTACTGTCCAACATCTCTACACTCTGCACAGCTATATAATTACCGTTGTTGCCATTGTATTGGCTGTGGTGCATTTGGCAGCTTTGCTGTGGCAAGAACGACAAATGTATACACAACCAGTAGATGAGACAATTCAACTTCCAGGCGCATCGCTGGCGGAAAGTTGAGCCAATTTTGCTAATGGTAATTCTTCCAACTCTGGCAACCTTTCTAAAGCCAGAGGTGTAGACTGGCTAGCACCAGATAACCGTTTGAGGAGATTTGGTCTGGGGTCATACAACAAGTAGATAATGCGATCGCCTATTTCCCATTCTTGATTAGCTGGGGTAATCTGTAGCCGTTCTTCCCGTTCTACCAACAACGGCACTAATACCCCAGTCCGAATTTTTTCTTGAATACGTTCTTGTTGTTGAGTAAATTCCGATTCATTGAGTGTAGTTGTCCCTAACTTCACCCTTCCACTATTGAGATACTCATTCCAAGTTTTAACGGCTAAATCGGCAACAAAAGCTTGCTGAACTTTATTATTAGCGGAATTATTCGCTTGGGGGTCACGGGGAAACACTGCTAACACACGCGGCGGATTAAATTCCTCGGCGGCTCGTTGCGCCACGACAAAATTCACCTCACCATTATTAGTCATGGCCACAAAAGTACCCATCGAGGCTAGTCCCGCCTCCTCCAACACCTCAGCATCCAAAGCACTACTAGCAATTACCCTGATATTTTGAGCTTCTGCTTGAGCGAGATATTCCGGTTCAGTATCGATGAGAACGACGTTTTCGCCCCGTTCTTGAAAAAATCGGGCAATTAACAGACTTAAAGGATTACAACCGACAATTACCGCCCCTGTCGCTTCATGGGAAGTGATTTGCAAGCATTCAGCCACCCAGCCAGCCGTTAGTCCTTGACAAACTACTGTCATGATAATTGTCAGGAATACTAAAGCCTTGATTGCATCACCACCATTGATACCGTGCTGAGTCAGCAAAATCGCAAACAAAGAAGCAACGGAAGCAGATACAATCCCTCTCGGCGCAACCCAGCTTAAAAACAACTTTTGTCGCCAGTTTAAATCACTGTTCCAAGTACACAACAGGATATTCACTGGACGCACAACAAACATCAGTACCAAAACCGTGAACAAACTCCCCCAACCCAAAGCCAACACACTGGCGATGGAAAGGTCAGCCGCTAGCAGAATAAAGAGTACGGAAACACTCAAAATCGTCAGTTGACCTTTGAAGCTACGCAACAGACGTTCCTCTGGTACAGAGGAGTTAGCAAATACTGCCCCAGCAACGACGGTAGTCATCACCCCTGATTCACTGCGGATCATTTGTGCTAGGGTAAACAACCCCCATAGCACTGCCAAAACCACCAAATTTTTCACTTCAAATGAGAGAAAAGTGGCACGTTTAAAAATCAGGCTCATCAAATAACCGCCTACCGCACCAATCGCGCCACCAACACCAAGGCGCATCAGTAAACCTATGATGGCATTGATGGGATCAGCATCACCGTTAACGATGGTATCCAGCACTACGAAAGCGAGAATAGCACCCACTGGATCGATTAAAACTCCTTCCCCTTCTAACAGCGTTGCCACTTGGCGGTCTACATTGATTTGTTTAAGTAGGGGACCAATCACCGTTGGCCCTGTTACCACCACTATAGAAGCGTAGAGAAAAGCTATATTCCAAGGAAACTCACCCAACCAGTGAGCCGCCATACTGCCACCAATCAGCGTGACGAGAGTTCCCAAAGTAACAAGTAGTTGCAAACTCAAAGAAACTCTACCCAACTCTCGCAAATCTAGGTTGAGTCCGCCTTCAAATAGAATGATCGCCGTTGCTAGGGCAACAATCACTTCCAGTCCTGTACCGAGCAATTGGGGATGCAATACCCCCAAGCCATCAGAACCAAGCACAATGCCCAATAGTAGTAGCAGGACGATGCTGGGTACACGAAAGTACGCAGCCAACACCTGGGCGCTAATACCTGCAACGACAGTGATCACCATCTGTAGGGTGACTTCAAAAGATGCTTCCATGCTGTCGATTTTGCGCGATGTATTTCAAAATCTTTTGTAAAGAATAATAAAGACTCCCTTTACAGGGTACAACATTAGACCTTATATCCCTTGATAAATTCAGAGTTTTTTTCATACTTAGTTCTTCACAATACTCCATTTCTCGCTGATTGGCGACAGAGTGTGACGATTAGCCAACAATTCATTAATTCTTTTAGTATTAAACACAAGCAAAACTACAACATTTGATAGATGCGAATAATCTCCCCTTTGTCAGATGTTCACCGTGTACTCAATTATTTTTTAGGGGTGTAGTGGAGCAGGGGGAGATGAGGGGGATGAGGAAGAAGAGGAGCAGGGGATCTGAAGAGAGTTATTATTCCTAGCCCCCAGTCCCCAGTCCCCAGTCCCCAGTTCCCAGTCCCCAATCCCCAATCCCCAACCCCCAAAAATTTTTTTTCTAAATCTATTGACATCATCTGAAAAATCCGTTAATTTATAAAAGGTCTGAGGTTGATGCCCCCATCGTCTAGAGGCCTAGGACACCTCCCTTTCACGGAGGTAACGGGGATTCGAATTCCCCTGGGGGTACTAAATAAGTAAGCTAAAACACTAAATAAACATAGCTTATAAATAATTCAAAGTTGCTACAACTATTTAGCTGTAGCAACTTTTTTTTTAAGCTACTGATTGGTGAGATACTGTACTCGCTGATAAATTGCTAGCAGATTTGACTTGAGGTCATTGCTCACGCGGCGTTCAATAATTGACACTGGCATAGTCAGCTTAGGCCAGATTTGGATTTTGTAGCAGAGATTAGTGCCGATCGCTTCATCTAAGATATAAGGTTCTAGACACCAACTACCAGAGAAGCCCTTAAAATCCCCTTCTACCATTTGAAAATTGATTTCTTTAGGGAAATATTCTTCCAAGTCTAGAACCACACGGGCGCAAAAATTGAAATTGAGTAAGCGTTGAGAGCCGATTTGTTCTAACCGAATGCCACCATGAGGATGTTCCAGCAGACAACTTTTGGCAAGGTTGGGGATAAAGTCCGCCAAGGCTTCATAATCTGTCAGCACTTTCCAGACTCGCTCTACCGGGTGGGGAATTTGGACTTGAGCTGTAATTTGTCGCTGTCGCTCGGCGATTTTTTCAATTTGAATTTCTACTGGGGGCAAATTACCTATATCCGCAATCAATTGTGGATCAAGATTGGGATCGAGTTCAAAGTCCTGGGTGGTGTTTTTTAGATTAGTCACTGTCAGAATATGGTTTGCTGTCTTCAGAAAACTGGGGTAGAGTCAGGGTGAAAGAAATTTCGCTGAGTTGAGAGTCAGCAATGGGTGTACTTTCTACTGCGATCGCTCCATTAAGATGCTGCACCAAGGACTTAACTAAAGCTAGTCCTAAGCCAGTACCCGGAGTCCAGCGACCTCCTCTACCGCGACGGAACCGATCAAATATATAGGTTGCGTCTTCTTCGGAGATGCCACGTCCTGTGTTTGTTACTTTGATCATAACTTGATCAACTAACTGATTAACTTGGTGGCTGGCGTGCAAGTGAATAATGGTATCGCGCTCAGAGTATGTATAGGCATTATTTAATAACTCTTGCAGAATCCGGTCAAAACTCTCTAGTTCGGTTTGGAGTTTTAACGGCTGCTCTGGGATGTCTAATGTGATGCTTAATCCTTTTTCCGCCAGCCTGGATGTGAAAGAATTACTAAATTCTTCGATTCTGGCGTTTAAATTGATCATTTGAAAACGTAGGGGTTCTTGCTGGGACTCCGATTCTAATTTTTGGAGAGTGAGCAAGTCATTGATTAAATTGATTTCTTTGCTACATTCTTTTTCGAGAATATCCAAGTATCTGCCTTGACGTTCTGCCGTGATCCCTGGCAACTGTAAGTTCTTGATTGACATCATCATATTCGTCAAGGGATAGCGCAAGCGATCGCTAATATTGCTCATGAACTCGTCTTTGAGCTGGTTGAGTTCCCGCAATTGCTCTACATATTGCCGTGTTCTTTCGTGCAACTTGGCTTGTAATTCCAGACTGCTTTGGAGTTTGGCGGTACGCTCATCTACTAAAGTTTGTACTTGTCGCAGTGTCTTGGATTGAATAATGGCGTTACTGACTTGAGCGCATACCATTTCTACCAGATTTAATTCTGAGAGTTGCCAATTACGAGCCACTGCTTGCTGTAGCACCAAAAAGCCGAGGATTTTGCCTTGATTTTCTAACGGCATTACCAGGACAGCTGGTAATTCTGTAATGACAAACAAGGGAGCAACGGCAGAGGTGTCTTGTAAATCTGTGTAGTCGTTGATAATAACTGGCTTTCCTCCCTCTGTGAACACTCGCTGACACAAGCCACAATCCGCCAGAGAGAAGGACTGAGTTACAGACTCTGTTTGATGGGGATGTTCCCTACGCCACTCACCCAAAACCTCAGCTTTAGCTTGGGGAATTTGTTTTTTAGCGGCAGATCTAAATAGGGGATCTGTATATTTCAGCAAGATCAGCAAACCCCGATCTGCTTGGAGAGATTCGGCAGTAGATGCTATGGCTAATTGGAGCATTTGATTTAACTCCAAGTTACTCCGACTCAATATAGTTAATTGCTTGATCAAGCTTTGATGTTGATTGCTCTTTTGCAGGTATTGCTGCTGAGAAGAAATCAACTGTGCTTGTGTCACCAGAGAAAAAGCGATCGCACAGGACGATTCAATCGTTTTGAGGATTCGTTTTTCCGACTCACCCCAATCATAAGACTGGAATTTAATCAGATGAACTACACCATTATTTTGACCTCCGAAGCGGGTGGGAATGGCTAAAACCGCCTTGATTGGTAATGACAACTGTTGACATCCCATCACCAAGCTATTTTGGATTGTGGCAATATCCTCAATCGTGAATGTTTCAGTAGCGCATTGCACCACTGGCAATTCCATTAATAACCCTTCCGTTGAGAACAGCTCATTTTGCTGCGAAATTCCGAGATATTCATCAGAACACCAACTAGCTGCTGTGGCTTCAGTTGAGTCTTCCCTATTTACCGTAACTAAGCAACAACAATCTACTTGAGTGGCAACTCCTACCAACGCGGCAATCTCTTGCAGCATCAATTCTGTCGCTGGACTACTAGCAATGATGTGATTAATTTGTTGTGCCAACTTGTGGGCTGTTTTTTCCTGATGCTGCATCAGTTTGACTGGGTATGTTTGTAGTCGCTCTGGGTCATCGGGGCGTTGTGGCGGCAGTATTAAATGCTTTTTCATTCCTGATATGCTCTTGAATAGTGACCCCGTTTTGCTTGCACCCAACTTTTTGGCATATTATTCACCGTTAGTTGTGTCGCCATACCGGATGGATGACAAATTTTGTATCAATATTTTCTATCATCTGTTATAGCCCCTTTCTTTTGCAGATGACCAAGTTATCAGTATATTAAGATAATTTATACATAGATATCGAAATATTCTCAGCTTGTTAAAATGCCTTTACAAACTTGCGTTTGATTGATCAAGGCAGTATCCAGTCAATAGCTTGAACTTAAGATATCTTGTTTATAACTATACATAAACCGTAATTTCTCTGGATTTCAGACAAGAACTTCATATTGAGAAACCGCATTATTACTATTGTGATTTAAATTACACTTATGAAGGTAGTCCCGATGAGATGAGTCTCACACCCAAGCATGAAAATGGGCATGGGGCATTGCGGTAGCTACATCGATATTGGTCGAAGTAGTATTTTCCAGCTAGGAGGGGAGAAGCTACCGACAGAATTTTAAGAGTTTGTCATTTTATTCCTATGCTCTATAGTTTTTTACTTGATATGTTAAGAATCTTTTTTTGTCAAGAGGCACCCCTAGACCCTAAAACCCGTGTCTGATGGACAAAAGCTACAGCCTGCCCCTTCTAAAAACGACGAATGCAGCCCAGTGATTACCCTCGGCAATAACTAGACTGCATTCATGGGACTGTAAGGTGACTAGCCAGCTAAACTTTCGATACTGAGAGGAACCATGTCGCCATGTCTGGTGAGTCCTAACAACATTGGTTGTTGGGGTTGAATGAGTTGACCTGTGAGTACACAACGTTCTTCTTGCTGGGCGGTGGCGGCTATACTAGCTCGAATATCGGCGCGTGAAAACCGAGGTTTCCACTCACCGGATTTTTGCTGCACATAATTCCAGAGGATATCTCGGATGAGGGCTTGATATCCCTGATTGCCAGCAATTTCTTTGAGTTTCTCTTTAAGTTCTCGTTCTAAACGGATGCTGGTAACTTCCATATCGGTAGTTGGGGTACGAGTAATTGTGTGCATGACTTTTTCTCCTTAAAGTATGGACAGGATAGTAATACAAGTGTAGTATGTTTAAAGGAATGTTCAATAGGTGAAATTTTCTGTGAAATCCATTTACCCCATCTCTACTTCCTTGCGTACCACCAACTGGCGATTTAGTTGGGAATTAGGCGCTGCGGGAGTGGAGTATTTATTTATGGGTGATGGTGGCTACAAGGATGGGCAAATCACAGAGGGTAATTATGACTTTATATATGTCAGCATTCATGGGCTGAATGCCAAACCACAACTAGATAAAAGAAGCGGGAGGTACAGACAGAGAAGTGCTGTACCAATATAAGACCAAAAAAAATTACGGTCAATTTCTTACCCCCGCTTCACCCAAATCAGAAGCGGGGGTTTTTTATTAAGGAGTGAAGCTGTGGCGATTGCAATGCCAGTGTTAGAGCAGTCTGTGGTGGTATTTTCGCAAAATTACTTACCACTGTGCCGGGTTAATATTAAGCGGGCAATTGTGCTGTTAATTACCAACAAAGCAGAACCTTTGTTGGGTTCTACAGCCGATGGGTGGCGAGTTCACTCACCCAGCTTGATAATTAATGTGCCGAAACATATTCGCTTAAAAATCGCTTCTATTGAAAGGACATGGAAACTTCCCCCAGTAAATCGGCGGGAAATACTACGGCGAGATCATCACAGTTGCCAATATTGCGGCAGTAGGAAACGTCTCACCCTAGATCATGTACTGCCTAGGTCTAGAGGTGGTACTCACACTTGGGATAACGTAGTTGCAGCTTGTGAAAGATGCAATTCTCGTAAAGGCGATCGCACTCCAACTGAGGCGGGTATGCAGTTACGTACCAAGCCAAAACCTCCAGTTCACCCGGCGGTAGCCTTTGCTTTTAGCGAAGCTTGGCAAGACAGCGCCACACAATTTTGGATAGATGTGCAAGCAAACCTGGAATAGCAGGAGAGCATAGGGAATGCTGAAATTAACTTACACTGAAAACAGTTTTTATTTAGAGTATCTGGCTTTGTCGTTGGAGGAATGGGTACAAACGCGAGTAATTTTGGCGTTACGCGTTGGTCAAAGTTTGTGCGTGGAACCCAGCACGGCTTCCTTTTTGCTACCTGCGGATTTGCCGGGGATTGAAGCACTCAAGGCTGAAGCTAAACTGGTGAATAGTGAAATTATTGATTTGTCTATCTGTGATCCTGAATATGTGGAAGTAACCCTGCGGGGTTCTTGGTTATCCGATGGTTCTCAGGATGCTGATGGCGTGTTTGTGACAATGATCAGCGATACACCTAATGGTGATGGTTTGAGTTCACGCACAGAGTTCTTTTTACACAAATTGTGGCGGGAGGCTCAAGCCTGTGCCTCTGTCATAAGTGAGTGAAAAGTATAGCTGTAGCGATACTGGATATCAATTACTTTTGTAGGTACAGCAGCCTAGATCCCCGATTTGTTCAAAAAGTCGGGGATTTGAATTAAAAGCGATCAAATAACCATTCATTCCCAACAATCGCCTCTAGCAGTGCAGTTAAGTGCGGGATAAAATAATCAGGGTTATTTAACCGTTGTCGCTCGTGCCAGTTCACTACCTTGTGCAGAGTGCGCCCACAGTATCATTCATTCCAAGGCGGGATAGACACTACACTTCAACCGGACTTTTCATCTTTTGCCGTTGTCCAGTTGCAATCAACCATTTACCACCAGAAGGTGCTAACGTCACTCCTCGACGGATGGGTTTAACTGGATAATTTGCAACTAATGCTAAATCCAAATGAGATAAGACTGTTGCTAATACCAACTTCATTTCAAGCAAAGCAAAGGACATACCCAAACAGCGCCGATTACCACCACCAAAAGGTAGATATTCATAAAGTGAATATTGCTTTTCTAAAAACCGTTCCGGTTTAAATTGTTCAGGTTGGGGATATAAATCTGGCCGGCGATGAACTAAATAAATGCAACCTAATAGCATGGTTCCTGGCTCGAAGTTATGCCCCATAATTTCGATAGGTGATTTGACAATGCGGGGGATGGTAATCATGCCAATAGGGTAAATGCGGAGTGTTTCTTGACAAACCGCAGTTAAATAAGGAAGGCGAGTGATTTCACTGCAATCTGCATCGGGAAAACTATCTAACTCTGCTAGCAGTTTCTCTCGCACTGACGGTAGATGGTGAATCCAGTAGAAAGCCCATGCTAAGGCGGAGGCTGTGGTTTCATGACCGGCGACTAACAGAGTCATTAATTCATCACGTAACTCTACATCGGTCATTGGTTCGCCATTTTCATCACGGGCTGACATCATTAAGGAGAGGATATCGCTACGAGATGGGTCTGGGTTATCTCTGCGTTCTTGGATTTCTGCATAAAGTAGTTTGTCAATTTCTTCTCGTTGACGGAGGAAATTTCCCCAAGGACTCCAGCGACCTAAATCTACTTGCAATGCAGGGATAAACGATAGGGATGCACGCAAGGAAGAGGAAGTTAATTCTAAAAGAGAACACAACCGTTTTTGCAACTGTGTATAACGTTCACCTTCATGTAGTCCAAATACTGCTTGTAAGATGACTCGCAGTGTGATTTCCTGCATGGAATCACGCACAGAAAAAGGTTTACCTAGTTGCCAATTACTGATGACATCTTTGGTGATGTTCGTGATGATATCACCGTAAGCTTTCATGCGTTGACCCGCAAGGTCTTGCCGTGAGGCATCGCCATGAAAGGGCGGAGTTAACAACCTGCGTTGGCGTTGATGAGTTTCACCCGACAGCAATAGTAAGGAGTTATCTCCTAGTAAGGGTTGTAAAATTTGGGCTGAACCTCTAGCATCTATTTGTTCTAAAGGTTTGGTAAAAATCTCCTGAATTGCTTGGGGGTTACTTAAAAACACCATTGGCTGTTGGTTAGTTAGCCATAAAGTAAAACATTCCCCGTGAGCTTTGGCAGATGCTTCCATTAGCTGCAATGGATTAGAAATCCACTGTACTAGCTGCATAAATTTTGGCATTTTGGGACTATCTGGAAGTTTCATGACCAATGCTCCTCTTCGCACTATTCACCCTAAGCTAGCAAAATTAGGAAAAACTGGAAAATTTCTTCATAAAATCTATCTATAGATATTTTATACAAATAGGAGAACGCAGATAGACTGACAAGTGCATATTTCTTTTTTATACATATTTACATGATAGATATTTATATTCTTGATCTACTAATTATTGGACTTCTGTTGCTAGTTGTTACCCTCGGTTCTGGTTGGATTTCTCGTTTACCTCTTTCCTTTGCCATTATCTATTTATTAGTTGGGATTTTTCTGGGGCCTGAAGGTACGGGGATGATCCAACTCAGACAAAACGATGTATTTAATGCCAAGTTACTCGAAAGGTTAACGGAATTTGTAGTCATTGTTTCTGTATTTAGCTGTGGTTTAAAAATTATTCGTCCTTTGCAATTGAGAGTTTGGGATATCACAGCAAGGCTCATAGTTTTATTAATGCCAATTTCTATTATTGGGTTGGCACTTGTCGGCAATTTATTTTTAGGGATGAGTTGGGGAGAAGCGATTTTATTAGGAGCGATTCTTGCACCCACTGATCCAGTATTGGCTTCCGAAGTTCAACTAACAGATACCAATGACAGAGATGAGTTACGCTTTGGGTTAACTTCTGAGGGTGGATTAAATGATGCTTTAGCTTTTCCCTTTGTTTATTTTGGGCTGTATGCAATTAAAGATCCCAATTGGCACAACTGGTTTAGAGCTTGGTTAGTCGTAGATTTAATCTGGGCGATCGCAGTTGGGATGATTATGGGTTTTTTAATGGCTAAAGCAGTGGTTTGGATTGATCAAAGAGTGCAAAAAAAACGTGCTGCTGATGTACTTATGGAGGATTTTATTGCTATTAGTGCGATTCTATTAACTTATTCTGTCACAGAAATAGTTAATGGCTATGGATTTCTTGCTGTATTTGTAGCGGGTTTATTTGTGCAGTACAGTTATAGAGATCCCGATAAACCACTGGCACAATTAGAGTTTATTGAGCGTCTAGAAAGGCTTTTAGAAGTTGGCACAATTTTGTTGTTGGGGTCAATTTTATTATGGCAGCCAATGCTAAATTATGCCTACCAATCCTTGATAGTGATAGTTTGCCTATTTCTTATCATCCGTCCTCTAGGTGCTTGGATTAGTACAATTGGTAAACGTCCTCTACATTCACAACGTCGTAGTTTTCACCCTGCAACCCGCTTGTTATTTGGCTGGTTTGGAATTCGTGGTGTAGGCTCTTTATATTATCTTGCCTATGCCTTTAGTCATGGCTTAAAAGGTGAAACTGCTGAACAAATTTCTTGGATAACTTATACTACCGTCGTAGCTTCTGTAATTGTGCATGGCATTTCTGCTACCCCTTTAATGAATTGGTATGAACACCAAATTGCTATCAGAAAATCTGCTGCTCATTCCACCCTGAGTGAAGTAGAATAATGGAATTTATTAACCACAGAGACACGAATAAACAAAGGTATATTGAAATTGATTGCATAGAAAAATCTGCATTTTCATCTCCCTAACTCTCTGTGTTTCTGTGTGATGTAAATTCCTATAACCAATTATGTGCAATTGTAATTTCTCTACTTGCCATAGATTGCATAAATAAATCTGTTGATAATGCTGCTTCTACTGGCCAAACCCCTGGTTTTTTGAGCTTGCCTTCCAGTAACAATTGAGCCAAGCTACCTGTACCACAACCAGAAGCGATCGCTGTATTTTCATGGAATAAAGTTGAGCAATAAGCAGCATTTTCACCATTTTTGATGCCTGTAACTTCTGAACGCACTGCCACCCCAATCCCACTAAGGTTATTAGTCACATCTGTCATGAAATGGCTAACATAAGATAAAAATTCAATTGTGTTGTGACGCTGCATCAACCATTTTGGGAAAATATGGGCAGCAATCCAAGTTAAATGATTATAAAAGTCTGGAATTGAGCCAAATTTAGTAATCACAGTTTTGACAGAGGGGAATACTTGGGGTAGTGTAAAAGTTTCTGGCATATCAAACCAGTAAACACCACTGCGTTTGTAGGGAGGTGGAAAACTAATCACTTCTCTATCACTATATGGCTTGACAAATTGCCATTGACCATTAATCCAGGCTTGAAAAGGATATTGTAAGCCTAAAAAAGTTGTCCGCATGACTGTAATACCAGCCCCACCAGAACCACCAACCAAATAACTTAAATGTATCTTCTCTGCTTGATCAAATTGTTCAATACCCTGACGTACCATGCTGTTAGAAATACCGGGAAAAATACCAGTATTGATAATAGCTGTCACCCCAGATGCCACGGCTTGTTCATGATAACTTAAAGCCTTACTGGTAAAGGAACGATGGTCACTAACATCTAGATAGTTAACGCCTTGTTCAATGCAGATTTTGAGAACATTAGCATCTCGGTAATGAAACGGGCCAGCACAGTGGATGACTAAATCAGAGTTGGCGATCGCTTCCCGCAACTTGTCAACCTCCGCCAAGTCCAACACCAGAAACGACAAGCCAACCCCCTTGTCCGTCTGTGGAGAACGTCCAGTGATGGTAATTTTTGCTGATGTATGGGTGGCGATATCTTGGGCGACACTCCTACCTATCCGCCCCCGTCCTCCTAAAATTAATACGCGCTCTGTCATTACTCCAGTGTGGGCAACAATACCTCCATTTGACCAGTTTTTTGTCCTGTTGACATCAGTTACAAGTATGACTTACCCACTGATGGGGATTCTAATTTTCAAGTTAGCTCATTTTCCTAAGTGATCATCAAGTGTAGCCAGTATTCTTAAGCCTGCTTCTGGGTTGCCAGTTGCAGCCATTGCTTTAAATCTTGTCTGGGCATCAAATTCTGCTAAAGCTATGGTAGAAAGTTCTTCAATTAATTTATTTACACTGATGCCTTTGGCTTGAGCAAGTTCTTTTAGTCTGTTGTGCTTATCGTCTGGTAAACGAATAGTTAAAGTTGCCATTTGTGTTCAACTCCTAATAATTTCTTCGGGTGTTAATATTGATAAATTAGGAAATAGCAATTCAGCATTTTGGAAATCTTTGACATTGTGAGTGGCAATAATTTGAGCATTTCCCGCCACTGCTAATTCAATTAAGTGATTATCAGCTTCGTCTTTTAAATTAGGCCGCCATAAATAGTAGATATAAATCCATTGACTTACACTCATTAATGATGCAAGTAAAACAGAAATTTCTTCAGTAGTTAAAGGGCATTTAGCGATAATTTCTGAGCGATGAATAACTGACTCATACTCAGAAAATAAAGCATTTCCCATCAAAGGCTGATATTCTCCTTTGAAACAGCGCCGAATGACTTCTCTACTGGAGCCTTGAGAGCTAATCAGCGCACTAATAAAAACGCTAGTATCAACTACAATTTTAATCACCATGTGATGATGATAGCATATAAGCTGTCATCAAAGTTCTTCATGTCAGGCGATCGCACTTTTGATGATGGGGTGAATGTGGGCGATCACCGATGCGATCGCTTCTGGTAATAGAGTAGTGGCGATCCCATTGCTAGGAATTAAGATTTAACTAAATGTAAAAACCTCCAAGCTTTGGAAGCATTGAATAGACCTCTCCGAAAATGAATGTAGAGACGTTCTATAGAACGTCTCTACAAGGGTTTCAGCTTGGGGCTATACAAGCAAAATATATGAGATGGGCTAAAATCTACCCAATACCAAACACAGACCCTACCGTTGACTTGATTGAATCCCGTGCATCTTTCAGTGTCTGGGTAATTGGGTGCTTATTCTGCAAAAATACCCGCGCACAATTGCGTCCTGGCATTCCCGAAATAGAACCACCTGGATGAGTTCCCGCACCAGTTAAAAAGAGATTATCAATGGGGGTTTTGTAGTTGGCTATTTCTGGTAAGGGACGGAAAAATACCATTTGATCTAATGTCATATCAATGTGGTAGTAATTCCCTTTGTATGCGCCTAATCTTTCACCTAATTCTGCGGGACTTTCCACACGTCGGGCAATGGTTGCAGTTTTGACGTTGGGTGCATAGGTTGCTAACTTATCAACAACTCTATCAGCAACTTTATTTTTCAATTCATCCGTCCAACCAGTACCTTTCAAACCTGTACCGTCTGCACCAGCAATTTGATAAGGGGCAAAAAATTCAATCCATACAGTATGTTTGCCTGGAGGTGCTAAGGTGGGATCAAGGAAGCTGGGCATGACTACATACATGGATGGGTCAGTATCAGGTATCTCTCCCAAGGTACATTTACTGTGTGCTTGTTCTACATGGGCAATAGAATCTGCAATTAAAATTGATCCGACTAGATACTCATCTTTATGGGCGTGGTAGGGAAAGCGCAGTGGTTCATCTAAAGCTAAATCGATTTTCAGGATGGTTTCGTTATTGTTGACAATGCGGCGTTCCAATCTTTCCCATAAATTGGGATCTACTGCATCGATATCGCTTTTATCGGTCATTTGTAAAAACAACCGCTTGGCATCAATATTAGAAATCACTCCATATTTAGCACGATATTCTGTACCACCAGCTACCCGGACACCAACAGCTTTAGCATTATCAATTAAAACTTTTTCTACGTGCTGTTCTGTAAGAATTACACCACCTTTAGAGGTCACTAAATTAACCAAAGCTTGTACCAGTGCGCCAGTACCACCACGGGGTCTAGCCATACCTGGGTTGTGACGCATAGCCATCATAATTGCGCCAATGGCGATGGTTTTTTGGGATGGGGGCGCACCTAATTCTGATGCTAATCTGGCAAGGGGTGCTTTGAGAAATTCTGAATCGAACCACTCATTAAGTATATCTTCGGCGCTGGTCATCATATTACGGATAAAGTCCAGCGTCTTGGATGGCGAACCAATGACAGAAAATAAATCTTTTAATTTGGTGATGTCGTAGTTACCCGCAATATCTATGACAGATTTGGGAGGGGCATTAAACATGGGAATCATTGCACCTATAGCCCGTTGCCAATATTCCGTAAACTCTGCGTATTTTTTGGCATCGCGTTCACTATAACGGGCAATCTCAGCACAGGTTTTTTCCAGGGATTTATGACCTAAAAAATATTTACCGTCAGGATGGGGACAAAAAACAACTGGGTCACATTCTAAATATTCTAAGCCATATTTTGTTAATTCTAATTCTTCAACAACTGGCCCTAGATGAATAAATTCATGGTCAATGGCGCACAGGTTAAATTTAAATCCAGGCGCTTCTTTTGGTAAACATTCTTCTGTTGTGGCTGCACCACCTGGAACAGAACGTTTTTCTAGTAGGAGGACGCTATAGCCAGCTTTGAGCAAATACGCCGCGCATACTAGCCCGTTGTGTCCTGCACCGATAATTACTACATCATATTCTTGCATATTTTAATTTTAGAATAGAGTGGCTTGATAATATTACAGAGCGTCAGCAGAAATTACAATCTTGAGAATTAGTTAAAAAATCAGTTAATGGTTGCTAACAATGATATAATTATCTAGCCTATGTGATGTAATCAGGTATGTCACCGACATTAGCTCTGACTAAAAGAATTAAAGTTTCTTTCTGCACCTCAATATTTTGAATTCTCAATTTTATATTATCCATTTCTAAATAAGGTAAATTTGCCAGTTCTTCCATTTTTTGCATCAAAGACAGAATAAATCCTGTAGAAAGTCCTCCTCCTTGAGTACAGTTAAAACTTTCTAGCATGATGGGATGGGAGCGTGTATGTGGGCGAATCATGCTTGTAAATCCTAGTAAACGCTGATGTCCATTTTCTTTTAATTGTAATTTTCCCCGTGTTATTATTTGGCCGTTCTCAGATAAAGATAACTGCATTTCCTCTAAATCAAAGTTAACAGTCTTTCCCTCCACATCTAACTGGAATTTCTGCACGAACTTGCGAGATATTGGAGAATTGAGAGCGTGGTTTAGATCAGCTTCTTTGAGAGTAACACGAGCTACAAAATTAACTGGTTTATTCAATTCTATCTGTCCAAAAATCGCTCTGACAGGATTAATATCAATGCTATCTGTTTCGAGTTTAATTTCTTGGACACGAATATTATCTTTAGTTACTAAGCCTTGCCCAGAAACTGTCACTCCATCAGCTTGTCCCTGAACTATTTTTAAGAGATTAGTTTGTACAAATATATCGATTTCTTCTACTGCATCTAGCTGATCTGATACCTGTCTCTCAGCTGCCTGGGAGATTAATTGCTCCTCCAAGTTTTGGTTGTTTGCCACGACTAAGCATTTTCCTAGTGTGAGATTACCTTGTTAATGTAGACTATGAATTACGAAGAGGGAATCTATAGTCAGGTATACGCAACCAGGAGTAGAGTTTATTAGCCCATATTTATTGTTTTGAGAGTTAGAGTTTTTCACTCTTCCTGGGTAAGCTAGGCAAATATGTATAGACGAAACTTACTAAAATTGCTCGGAGCTAGTGCTTTAGGAGAAGCGATCGCCTACACTAGATCATTTCCAGCATCTGCTACTACTTTAGAGAACATTAAATGGGGTTATATAGGCGTAGGTAGCCCGGAACACTGGGCAGAACTTGCTCCAGAATATCAACTATGCCAAACCGGCAGACAACAAACGCCGATTAATCTTCAAGGTACAACTGACATTGAAACGGCAGCCCTAGTCTTCAACTATCGCCACACACCATTAAAAATTATTAACAATGATCATAGCATTCAAGTAAACTACACACCAGGTAGTTCGATCACATTTAAAGGTGAAATCTTTAACTTACTTCAGTTTCACTTTCATCATCCCAGCGAACACCAAATTACTGGACAACCTTTCGACTTAGAAATTCATTTAGTTCATCGTAGTGCGGCTGGCAAGTTAGCAGTTGTAGGTATATTTGCCCAAGCAGGGGCATTAAACCCAATTCTGCAAACCATTTGGGATGTCATGCCGAGTCAGCCACAGCCAGAACAACTGTTTGAAAATATCAGTATTAATGTTAGTCAATTGTTGCCAAGCGATCGCAGTTTCTATGAGTATCGTGGTTCCCTCACCACACCACCCTGCTCTGAAGATGTACTGTGGTTTGTCATGCAGCAACCAATAGAAGTATCTTGGCAACAAATTCAACAATTTGCCGCCATTTTTCCCCACAATTCTCGCCCTATCCAACCACTCAATAGCCGTAAGTTATTAGGGAATAGGCAATAGGCACTCTTGCAATAGGCAATAGGCAAGAGTTATTAGTTATTAGTCATTAGTTTTCCTCCCCTACTCCTCTGCTTCCCCTGCTTCCCCTGCTCCCCTCCCCCACTCCCCAACGCCACTTGCTACAAGTCGGCATAGCCGCCCAACGCAGTGGCTCCTCCCCACTCCCTACTCCTTACCTCCCTTTTGCTGCTGATAACGCAGTTTAAATTGCTGTTGCTGTTTTTTATGATCCACTATCGGATCAGGGTAGCCAACGGCACGACGTTCTAGGGGGGTAATTTTACCAGTGACTAAATATTCTGTATCAATAGACCGCAATTCTGGCAACCACTGGCGAATATACTCAGCATCGGGATCAAATTTTTGGGCTTGACTAGCTGGGTTAAAAATCCGCACGGGTTTGGGATCCATGCCACTAGAAGCACTCCATTGCCAACCGCCATTGTTAGCGGATAAATCACCGTCAATCAGCTTCTGCATAAAATATTTTTCTCCCCACTGTGGATTAATTAATAAATCTTTGGTGAGGAAACTTGCCACAATCATCCGACAACGATTGTGCATCCAGCCAATTTCATTCATCTGGCGCATGGCGGCATCGACAATGGGATAACCCGTTTTACCTTCGCACCAAGCTAGAAAATGTTCTTCGTTATTTTCCCACGGGAAACTTTTAAAGATATCGCGGTAAGCACCCTCAGCTAGTTCGGGAAAGTGGTACATAGCGTGTTGATAAAATTCCCGCCAAGCTAGTTCTTGTTGCCATGTGCGGATGCTGGTGGTGACTTCTTCGCTGTTGCAATCTTCTAATACTGCGGTTGTGGCTTGCCAAACTGTGCGGATGCCAATGACACCAAATTTTAAGGCAGCACTCAGTTGTGATGTGCCATCAACGGCTGGAAAGTTGCGCTGTTCTTGGTATTCTGTAATGGCTTTGGCGGTGAACTCCTCTAGTTTCTCTTGGGCGGCTGCTTCCCCTGGAGAAATAATTAAGTCTGTATCCCAAACAAATCCTAACTCTTTGGCTGTCGGTAAGGCGATCGCTCCGGCTTGTTTTGCCAGTTCCTGTTGTTTTTCTGTTAATCCTGCCGTATTTTCCAGCGTGGCGACGGGTTGCGCCTTCGGTTTGCTAATCCAATTTTTCCAGAAGGGGGTATAAACAGTGTAGGGTGTATTGCTACCTGAACGAATTTCTTCTGGGGCGTGGAGAATTTGATCCCAGTTTTGGGTGAGAAATTCTATACCTTTGGCTTTTAAGCTTTCCATGATAGCGCGATCGCGTATTTGGGAGTATGGTTCCACATCCCAATTCCAAAACACTGCTTTGGCTTGTAACGTCTCAGCTAAATGAGGAATTGCCTGTACAGGTTCACCATGAAGGATTAATAATTGACTTCCAGCTTGGGCATATCGCTGTTGT
This sequence comes from Nostoc sp. PCC 7524, assembly GCF_000316645.1. Lineage (NCBI taxonomy): Bacteria > Bacillati > Cyanobacteriota > Cyanophyceae > Nostocales > Nostocaceae > Nostoc > Nostoc sp. PCC 7524. The sequence goes on along the minus strand of NC_019684.1, from coordinate 3,485,138 downwards.
AGTGCTTGCAAACAGCCCATCATGTAAGTCACTCTCGCAGGTGCTACGTCATCCCGTTCCAGAATATTAGAATCAAGACAAAATACACCCACTACTTGCGGACTTTGCTCTCTTGCCAAAGCTAATCCTGTATTATCTGCAATGCGTAAATCCCGGCGATGCCAAAATAAAATTAAGTCAGACATTTTAGATGTATGTATAGTTCACTCGTACTAGCTTAAACTCTAGTAGCACTATTTAACTATTAGGCATCAAATCGTCGAGTTTTATTTGTAGATTTGGCAACAGATAAGAGTGAATAGTATCCCCTAAGCGATATTGCTGCTGTTGGTAGACACCGTTAACTAAATGACAGATAGTCAAGGTAGGTTGTTTGGGATTACCAATAAATTGCAACCCACCCAAACCACGAAAGTCTACAATCCAATATTCTGGAATGTTTAGCAAAGCGTATTCTTCAACTTTTCTGGCATAATCATCCTGCCAGTTTGTACTAACAACTTCAGCCACAAGCTTGATTGTACTGCCATTACAGATAATGGGTTCTTTTTGCCAGAGTGGTTCTTGACTAAGTTTTGCTTTATCTAAGACAATCACGTCAGGACGCAGAGCTGTAGCTGCCGCCGCAGGTGGTTTAATCAGACAAGTTTTGGGAATTAGCCAGTTCAAATTAGAACTAAAAATTTCTACATAGATTCTACCAGCAATACTACCTGCCACAGCTTCGTGGGGGCCTGTAGGCTCCATGTCTCTTAGCTCTCCGTCAATGAGTTCGTAACGTGTATTATCACCATATTGGATGACAAATTCCTCAAAAGTGAGTATTTTGGGTGGAGTGTAGGTCATATCTTTGTGACTGGACGTGGCTTTATTTTAGCTAAGGCATTTTTGATGCTGATCACAAATTGAACTCCACTAACTCTATCGGAAATAGTGGCTTATTAATTTAAAGTTAAGTATACTCTTGTTAATACTGCATTTAGTTTTTCTGTCATGGCGACCTTGTTACTGGAAGACGGCACAATTGAGAGTGATTTAAGTGAGATAGTACGTGAACTAGCACCTCTGGGTATCTATGTAAAACATTACGATCCTGGCACATCACTGTTATTTCCCGAACTCTTAAGACAGGAGATTTTCACAGATGCCGAAAAGTGCTATGTTGTGGATCTGCACAACAGTGTGTTTGAATTTCTCCAACAGGAAAACGGGTATCTGTGGAGTGATTTGTGGAATTTGCATCCAGGGTTGCCTAATCTCGACATATTAATCACTACCTATAGCAAGTACCACACTCACACTGCACCTGAATCACTATATGTGCTGGCTGGGGAAATTATTTTTGGCTTCGTCAAACCTGATGGTAGTCATGTACAGCTTTTACTCCAGTCTCAAGATTATTTACACATCCCAACTGCGGTAGAACATTGGTGTAGTCCGACTGCGTTGTTACACTGCAAAGCAGTACGCTATTTCACCACCGCAGATGGTTGGGTTCCCAGTTATACAGGCACTCAGTTGAGTGATTCTCATCAAAAGCCGCGCTAATATTGCTACCAAACTACTGATCCCAAATTAGTTCTAAACGTTCCTGTGCAGTTTTAAGAGCTGTTTCAGGAGGCTCACCCAACAGTGTGGCTTCAATCGCTCGCCCCAAACTATCGGATAGGCGGCTATATCCAGCAATTATCGGTCGATACCCGGCTACAGACATCTGATCAGCAAACACTTTTAATACTGGTTGTTTGCTGAGGAATTGCTGATAAGCTTCACTTTGAGTAGCTTTGATATTAACTGGTAAAAAACCCGTACCCATACTCCATTCTGTTTGAAATTCTTCACTCAAAACATACTCGAAAAACTTGAGTGCAGCTTTTTCTTTAGCTGGTGTGGTCTTCATTAAATAGAGAACTCCTGTAGCTGTGACTGTAGAATGTTCTACATTTGCAGGGATGGGAAACATCTGATAATCAACCTGAGATTTCATAATAGAAGTCCAAGGTCCTGTGATTTGCATAGCCACCCGACCGGTCATAAAAGCGTCTTCTTCATAACCACGTTCTGGTGGAGAAAGAGTTGCTGAACCATCTTTGATCAAGTCTTGCCAGAATTGCAAAGCATTAATAGCCGCTTGATTGGTCAAATTGGGTTTATTATCGGTGACTACTTCGCCTCCAGCACTCAATAAAAAAGGAAACCAACTAAAAACAGTCCATTCTTCCTTTCCTAAAGGTAGTAACATTCCATACTGTTCGGGTTTGCCATCACTATTCCGGTCAATAGTCAACTTTTTGGCAACTTGTCTTAATTCTTCCCATGTCTTAGGCGTTTCGGTGATGCCCGCAGCTTGGAAAAGTTTTGGTCTGTAAAAAATGCCGAGATTGGCAGTATATAAGGGGATTGACCAAAGATGCCCATTTAACCGCAATTCTTGTAATAGGTTAGGGATAACTTCAGATTGCACAGGTAATTTTTCCAGCCATTCATCTAGAGGTTGAATTGCTCCTAATTCTGCAAATTGACCAGTAGTTTGGGGATCGTATGCCAAAATATCTGGAGGCACGTTGCCTACAACGGCTGTTAATATTTTTGGTAATTGGGGTTGACCAATGAAAACAGATTCTACTTGGATATCAGGATGAGTTTGATTAAATTTGTTCACTAGCTTGTCAAACACATCCCGGTTAGCCGGAGGATTGATTGATTGCCACAGGGTGAGGTGAATTACTCCGTCATTCTTGGTGACTGTTCCTTGACAACCGGATAAAAGTATCAGGCATATGCTCAGAAAAATTAACAGCCGTGAGCGCCGCCAAGCAGAATTTATCAAGTGGCGACAAAATTTTTTTATTGGTAATTGAAAGAGGATCAAGTTCATACCACTTAGTTATTAGTCATTTGTTACTTATGATATTGGCGTAAATCCTGCTAATATACCCTGCTCTGCATCTAACGTTACCAAAACACCTACAGGTAAAGCTGCATTAGGACTGTCGTGACCAAATGGTAAGTTGGAAACTATGGGAATAGCCAAATCACTTAAGCGATCGCGTAAAACTTCCTCTACACTAAAACTAGGTATGTTAGCGGCTGGTTCGCATCTGGTAAAGCCACCTAAAGCAATACCTTTGACTTTTGCAAGTAGACCACTTAAACGCCACTGTGTCAGCATCCGGTCGATGCGATATGGTGCTTCGGTGACATCTTCTAAGGCTAAAATTACCCCATCAAAATTAGGTTGAATTGGTGTGCTTAAAAGATGGGTAGCCACTGTCAAATTGCCTGGGAGCAAAATCCCAGTAGCCACACCTCCACCCCAACCGTAACCTTTGAGTGGTGTGAGGGTTCTTCCTTCTACCCAATCAAACAGACGCTGAATTGACCAATCTGGTTCATCCGCCAAGGTTGTCAGCACAGGGGCGTGAACACCAGATATACCTGCGTTGTAAAGACTCCATAATAAAGCAGTAATATCAGAAAAGCCAATCAGCCATTTGGGAGTGGAGTTAGTTTGCCAATGCCAATTTTCTAAGATGCGAGTGCTACCAAAACCACCTCTAGCACAGAGAATACCGCGACAATCTGGATCTTGCCAAGCAGCAGCTAATTGATGACGGCGGATTTCATCTGTGTTCGCTAGATATCCCCAATGATGAGCAATATCAGGGGTAACTTCTATACGATAACCGCGCGATCGCCAAATTTCTATACTGCGCTCTAAAGCTGCAAATTCTCGCAAAGCTCCACTGGGGGCAATCACTCGCAGTAAATCTCCGCTTTTGAGAGGTTCAGGTAAGATTGTCGATTTCATCAATAATTTTTGCAAAAGTCAAAATTTAGAATAGCCCATAGGAAAGGGTTATACCAAGTTGTTATTCGTAATATCCTATACTAAGTTTTGTTGATTAAATACCATGACTACATACCAAAGCAACTTGCTCAAGTTGCTCATGTTATCTACCCCTGTGGGTGCGATTGGTTCAGGTGTGGGAGGTGGAGTAGAACTTACTCTCAGCAATCTTGCCCAAGAAATGATTCGGCGTGGACATACTGTAAAAATAGTAGCGCCTAGTGGCTCAGTAGTAAAAAATGTACCTGTAGTAGAAATTCCTGGCGAAGTGCAGACACCAGCCCAAACCCAGAGCCGTGATGAGCCGGTTATTTTGCCCAGAAATTCTGTATTGGCGAATATGTGGGACTATGCTCGACAAGTGCAGACAGATTACGATTTAATCGTCAATTTTGCCTATGATTGGCTACCTTTATACCTGACTCCATTTTTTAGCCGTCCCATCGCTCATTTAATCAGTATGGGTTCATTAACCGATGCAATGGATTGCATACTTGAGCAAATAGCAACTAATTTTCCTGGTACGATTGGCGTACATACGTTGACACAAGCGCAGACATTTAACTTTGCAGATCAATGTCGTTGTTTAGCGAATGGGATGGACTTATCGATTTATCAGTTCTGTAATCAACCAGGTGAATCTCTAGCGTGGGTAGGTAGAATTGCACCAGAAAAAGCTTTGGAGGATGCAGTAGCCGCAGCACAAATGACTGGAATTCCTCTGAAAATTTTTGGATTCAAACAAAATGAGCAATATTGGCAAGAAATTTTGCAACAATATCCAGATGCTCCCATAGAATATTTAGGATTTCTGCCCACAGAGCAACTGCAACAGGAATTAGGTAAGTGTCGGGCGCTACTGGTAACACCGCGTTGGGTAGAAGCCTTTGGTAACGTGGCTATTGAAGCGTTAGCCTGTGGTGTACCGGTGATAGCTTATCGTCGTGGTGGACTCAGGGAAATTGTCAAAGATGGTGCAACGGGCTTTTTAGTAGAACCAGATAGCGTTGATGGGTTGGTGAATGCTATCAAACAACTAGATAAAATTGAGCGTCGTGCTTGTCGCCAACAGGCAGAGGTAGAATATTCTCAATCAGCAATGGGCGATCGCGTAGAACAATGGTTTAGAGATATCTTGATTTGAAAGATAAGATGGTTCTTGGCAACTTTTGGTGATCTTGGTTGGGGGAAGGCAGAGGGCAGAAGGCAGAAGGCAGAAGTTAGAAAGATATAATTGAGATACGTCAAACTTCACTCCATCAAACATTTGAGGGATAAGCCTCAGCTTGGTTATGTCAGTGCTAAGTTATCTATTACCAGATTCAGCAAACCTGAAACTTGAAAATTGCATTCTTGACGAGATAAAAACTCAGATAAAGTTGATTGTTTCTGCTATCAATAGAGTAGTTAATTGTCCAGTTTGTAACCAACCAACTCATAAAATTCATAGTCGCTATGAGCGAAAGTTAGCAGATTTACCCTGGGCTGATTACAGCATTACTTTACAGTTAAGGGTGCGGAAGTTTTTTTGCCTTAATAAATTGTGTAAACGGCGCATTTTTGCAGAAAGGCTGACCAATGTTACCGCACCTTGGGCGAGAAGAACTCTACGTTTAGCTCAAAGACTGAGTGCGATTGGTTTAGCTAATGGTGGTGCAGCAGGGGTAAGACTCTCACAGGACTTGGGGATAAAAGTTTCTCGCAACACGCTATTAAATTTAGTCCGCTCAATTCCACTACCACCCATCGTAACGCCACATACTCTTGGGGTAGACGACTTTTGTTTTCGTAAATGTAAAACTTACGGCACAGCACTAATTGATCTCGAACGCAGACGACCAATTGCTCTACTCAAAGATGCAAAGGCTGAAACTTTGGCAGAATGGTTAAAAGCTCACCCTGGTGTCAAAGTCGTCTCACGAGATCGGTCAAAAACTTATGAAAGTGGTATTCGCCAAGGTGCGCCAGAAGCCATTCAAGTTGCAGACCGCTTTCATCTATTGCAGAACTTATCTCAAACGCTTTATCAAGTCTTTGGTAATCACGCCAAAACACTAAAAGAAGTGGAAAAACAAGTCTTTAATACTGATACTAAAGTGCATTTAGAGGTGGAAACAGCAAACAACCTTTCCATGATTGCTGAGACTAATAAGAGTCCAGTTGTGCCAAGGTTTCCCCAAAACACATCTTTAAAAAGAAAAGTTCAATCCGCCAAAGCACGGGATAGACGCAGAGAAATCCATGAGCAAGTTTGGAGACTGCGGTCTATTGGCTTATCAGGGCTAGCAATCGCTCAAGAGCTGGGAGTTTCTAAAACTACCGTATTCAATTACTTGCGTAGCTCAACTTTTACCGAACGTCGTGAACGTAGCGACCACGGTCTGAGTCTTCTCAACCCTTATCATGATTACCTCCTCAGTCGCTGGAATAGCGGGAACCACAACACCCAAGAACTGTTTGAAGAAATTCGCACCTGCGGCTATACCGGTAGTTATGCCACGGTCGCTCGCTTCACTCGTTATCTCAAGACCTTGCCCGGATTTGAGCCAGCAAAAGGTTCAAGAAAAAACGCTTCCCCCAGGGTTAGCTCTTGCGCCCATCGTCCTCTCACCCCCAGTCGCGTCACAGCTTTAGTCTTGCGACGACCAGAATTAATACAGCCTAATGAGCGTGAAGTCATCGCTCAACTACAAAAAGCCCATTCGGATTTGAAGTCAGCTATTGAACTAGCACAACAGTTTGCATCTCTTGTGCGTCAACGCCTGCCTGAGCAGCTCGATGCTTGGTTAAACAAAGCTAAAAACAGCTTGGTTTCTTTGTTGCGCTCCTTTGCTGTTAGTTTAGAGTCTGACTACGATGCTGTGAAAGCAGGTGTAACTATGTCAGTTAGTAATGGCCCAGTTGAAGGGCATATTAATCGACTGAAAATGTTAAAACGGCAGATGTATGGTCGCGCCAAGATAGACTTACTAGAACGACGATTTCTGTTGGCTATTTGAAAAGAAAATTTTGACAATTTACACTTGATTATATGAGTTATAGAAATCAGTTTATCTGGCAAAGGGCAGTTCAACTTGCTATCAATTGTTATAAATTTACCCGCCTATTTCCTCAGTCAGAATTGTACGGTTTAACTAGTCAAATACGCCGTTCATCCGTATCTGTAGCGTCTAATATAGCTGAAGGCTATGGTAGGCGTTCCAAACCAGAATATATCCAGTTTTTACATATTGCGCTAGGTTCTTTGAGAGAACTTGATACGCAATTAATCATTGCCAAAGAAGTAGATTTAGCTGATAAAGACCTTTTCACTCCCGTATTAAATGAAGTTGAGGAAATGCAAAGTATATTAGTTGCTACTTTAAACAAACTCAAGGGTTGAAATTATTACTTCTACTCTTCCGACTTCTGCCTTCTGCCCTCTGCCCTCTGCCTTCCCCCGGCTAAGATCACCAAAAGTTGCCAAGAACCGATAAGATGGTCAGGGTATGGAAGGTATGAACTAAGACACTAATAAAAACGTTGAGAAGTCTTGTTGGAATCTAGACAGAGTTAATCGGGTGTAGGTGTCGGTGTGGGTGTGGGTGTCGGTGTGGGTGTCGGTGTGGGTGTTGTTTCTTGTGCCACCACTTGTCGGTTTACTGCTTCAGGACGAGAAAATACTAATCCTGAAAAAGCAGTTCCCAACACCACTGCTACAGTAAGGGATACTAAACTTTTCATAAGCTACCTTTTGGTACGAAGATGCTCTCATATTCTGATCAATCTTCCAATTGGTTATATCTCCCCCACGATAGAAGCATGAGGTTTTGATTTCCCGATAAAAGGCGGATGCTCAATTTACCAAGTTATAAAATTTTGGATTTGGGAAGATTGACAGAGGATAGCGATCGCTATCCATCGTAAACCATTAAACTAACGTGAGTTCGATAAGTCTTTTTTGACCTCTCCCCCAACCCCTCTCTCTTGAAAAGTTCTGATCGGAGGAAACCTCCGCTCAGACTTTTCGCTCCGACGCGGAGAGGGGAGTAAAAAGCCCAGTTTTTCATTACTCCTCCCTTTCCTTGCAGGAGAGGGAGGTTGGGAGGGAGAGGTTTATCGAACTGACGTTAAACTATGCGATCACGGTAATATGGGTATTGGTCAGGGCAGCTTGATTAGAGAGTCGGGCAATCTGAACTTGTGTGTTACCACTTAACCCATCGGTATCAAAGAATAGATTACCTGTGGCTTGGTCATAGATGAAGCGATCGCTTGCCGTTACCGCACTTGTCCCCAGACGGAATACACTAACATCAAGTACACCCAAACTTTGAGTTAAATCAAACTCCGCTTTAGAGATGAGGATTTTGTCATCAACAACACTGAAATCAGCAATGGTATCAAAATCACCCACCACAGGCAGACTTAATTGGAAACTATCCTTGCCAGCACCACCAATTAAATCATCGAAACCTCTACCACCGATGAGTGTATCGTCACCAGTACCACCATCAAGAGTATCATTACCATTGCCACCGATGAGGCGATCGTTTCCGCCTAGCCCTGAAAGCCAATCGTTGCCATTCTCGCCTGACAAAATATTGGCTGCCGAGTTACCAATGATGACATTATTGCCACCGTTACCAGTACCGTTAATCGCATTGCTGCCTGTGAGTGTTAAATTCTCTAGGTGATTGCCTAATTGCCAACTAATACTAGAGATAACTGCATCTGTACCACCATTTGCATATTCAACGATGGTGTCTTGTGGATTGTCTACAAAGTAAATATCATTGCCACTACCGCCAATCTTCTCGTCTGCACCAGCACCACCATCGAGCCAATCGTTACCAGTGCCACCATGCAGAGTGTCATTACCAGTTTCCCCATACAAGGTATCATTTCCCGCACCACCAGAAAGCCAATCGTTGCCATCACCGCCTGACAAAATATTGGCTGCGGAGTTACCAATGATGACATTATTGCCACCGTTACCAGTACCGTTAATGGCATTGCTTCCTGTCAGTGTTAAATTCTCTAGGTGATTGCCTAATTGCCAACTAATACTGGAGATAACTGCATCTGTGCCGCCATTTGCTTCTTCGATGATGGTGTCTCCTAAATCGTCTACGAAGTAAATATCATTGCCACTACCGCCAATCATCTCGTCTGCGCCAGTACCACCATCTAGCCAATCGTTACCTGTACCGCCATCAAGGGTGTCGTTTCCGGAAAAGCCATACAACTTGTCATTACCGTCTAAGGCGTAAATGATATCTTTGCTGGCTGTGCCGTTGAGAGTTTCTGATGCTGATGTGCCTGTAATGACGTTGTTAATTGTGAGGTTGACTGTGGCTGTACTACTACCGCCTTGTCCGTCGCTGATACTGTAGGTAAAGCTATCTGTGCCGTAGTAGTTGGGATTAGGGGTGTAAGTGTATGTACCGTTGTTGTTATTAATCAGGCTACCATTGCTGGGTTGAGTGATGGCTGTAATTGACAGGGTATCGCCGTCTGCATCGGTGTCGTTAGCTAGGAGTGTAGCAGCACTAATGATGATAGGTGTGTTCTTGTTAGCAGTGATGCTGTCGTTGGCTGCAATGGGAGAAGTATTAGATACTTCATTGATAAGTAATGCCCACAGTTCATTACCTGTAGTTTGATTAGAGGCACGGAAATATAGTGTGCCGTTGATATAGGTCAATTCTCTGGGTGAGGAGGATGCTGTCCCAGGATTGAGATCCGCCACCAGCACTGGTAAACCTGTAAAATTGTCAATCTTCCACAGTTCTTCGCCGTTAATGTTATTGTTAGCAATAAAGTAGAGTGTACCTTTAATGTTGCTGAGGTTACTGATATTGGCAGAGCCAGAACCTGGGTTAATATCCTGTACCAATACAGCATTGCCTGTGCTGTTGTTTATCTTCCACAACTCTTTACCGTGAGTACCATCATCAGCAATAAAATACAGGGTTCCATTCACATTCATCAGATTAGTGGCAGCATTTAAATATGCCTCCACCTCTAACGTTTCATTCACCCGTACGGCTTCGTTGACACCACTATCAATTTTCCACAATCTTCGGGAGAATTGAGCAAATTCATATACGACAAAGTAGAGTGTGCCGTTGACATCGGTTAGGTCAGAGAAATCCACACTACTTCCAGTACCGGGGAGATTTGCTAGCTGCACAGCCTCTCCAGTAGTATTGTCAACTTTCCATAATTTGTCATTGGCTCTGAAATACAGAGTGCCATTGATATTGGTCAGTATGTCAGGATTGGAACTCCCAGAACCAGGATTAATGTCACTAACCAAAACGGCATTACCTGTTGTCGGGTCAACTTTCCATAATTCTTGACCATGAATGTTGTCATAGGCGGTGAAATACAGTGTACCGTTAACATTGGTGAGTATGCCAGGAGACGAAAATTCAGAACCATTACTACCATTAACCCGCACAGCTCCACCAGTGGAGTTATTTATCTTCCACAAACTTCTTTGATAATTTGTGTCAAATCCAATAAAGTAAAGCGTACCGTTAACGTTGGTCAAACCATCGACTGACTCTATATCTGTCAGTCCTTGAACTGCAATGACGTTGCCAGTTTCATTGTCAACTTTCAAAAACTCACTTTCTGTGTATGGTTGGGTAACAAAGTAGAATATGCCATCAACGCTAGTTGTTTCGATGATATTGAAATTTTTGAAGTCATTGATATCTCCAAAACTAAGGTAAGTGTATTTAAGTTCTGCATCACCTGTAGTTTTATCAATCTCCCATAATCTAACTGAAGTGCCTTCAAAAGGGTCAATTCTAAGTTCTACTTCTTGGAGGACAAAAAAGTAAAGCTTATTGTTGACAGTTGTTAGGGGTGTCCATAAGACAGAGTTAGGCCTGCCAACATTTTCCGTATTTATGAAACTAGCATTTGTGATTCTGACTGGGCTGCCTGTGTTATTGTCAAGTTTCCACAGTTGTTCACCATGATCGGCATCAGCTGCAATAAAGTAGAGTGTGCCATCAATATTAGTCAGGTTCCTAGGTATGGAAGACGCAGATCCTTGATTGAGGTCAGCAACCAAGTATGGTGCAGAAGTAGATACTGGATTAATGGTCAAGTTAACAGTAGCAGAACTATTACCTCCCTGCTCATCACTGACGGTGTAAGTAAAGCTGTCTAAGCCATAATAGTCTGGATTAGGAGTGTAAGTATAAGTGCCATCATTATTGTTAACTAAGCTACCATTACTAGGTTGACTGACGGCAATAATTGACAAATTACTTTCTTCTGGATCTAGATCATTAGCCAGAATATTGGCAGCACTGATAATAATGGGTGTATTCTTAGTTGCAATAATGCTGTCGTTGTTGGCGATGGGAGGATAATTAGATAGACCGTCAGTAGGCAAAGCCCAAAGTTGTCTACTCAAGCCATCATAGGCACTAAAGTACAGTGTACCATTGACGGATGTTAAGTCTAGAATATTGGAAGAGCCAGTGCCAGGATTAATATCGGTCAGAGGTAAAGCATCGCCTGTAACATCGTCTATTTCCCACAACTCCAAACCAGTACCATCATTTTTTATTAGGTATAGTGTGCCATCCAAGTAACCTAGTATATCAGTACCGCTATAACGTTCGGTAACTTGCACTGCTTTGCCTGTGCTGTTGTCTATCTTCCACCAGAAAAAGGTATCATCTTCTGGTTGTGGGTAAGAGAGTTTTACACTGAAATAAAGTGTGTCGTTAATTTCAATTGGGTTATTGATACTGTCAATGTAACCGTAAAAATCGCTGTAATCTGCAAAATCTTCAACCAAGACTTTGTTGCCTGTATCCTGCTCAATCTTCCATAGCTCCCGGATGCCAGACAAAGATTGGACTAAGTAAATTTCGTTATCGAAGTGGAAAAAGTTTTGAATATCTACATTAATGGGATCATTAGTGATTTGTACAATATCGCCTGTGCTATTGTTTATGCTCCACAACTCTTCACCATGAATATTGTCATAAGCAGTGAAGTAGAGTGTGTCATTGATGTTGGTTAGTAAACCAGGGTAAGAACTCCCAGCACCGGGATTGATGTCACTGACCAAGACTGCTTTATTTGTTGTCGGGTCAACTTGCCATAATTCTTCACCATGAGTGTTGTCATTAGCGGTGAAGTAGAGTGTGCCATTGACGTTGGTCAGTAACCGGAGGGAAGAACTCCCAGCACCAGGATTGATGTCACTGACCAAGACTGCTTCACCTGTTGTCGGGTCAACTTTCCATAATTCATCACTATGAGTGTTGTCATTAGCGGTGAAGTAGAGTGTACCGTTAACATTGGTGAGTAAATGGGGGGAAGAACTCCCAGCACCGGGATTGATGTCACTGACCAAGACTGCTTTATTTGTTGTCGGGTCAACTTGCCATAATTCTTCACCATGATTGGTGTCATAGGCGGTGAAGTAGAGTGTGCCATTGACGTTGGTCAGTGAACGGGGGGAAGAACTCCCAGCACCGGGATTGATGTCACTGACCAAGACTGCTTTATTTGTTGTCGGGTCAACTTGCCATAATTCTTCACCATGATTGGTGTCATAGGCAATGAAGTAAAGTGTGCCATTCAGGTTAGTGAGGTTTCTAGGATTTACAGGGTCTAACCCTTGAACAATATTCCTGACTCTGTATGGCTCATAGTTCAATATTCCTTCGTAAGCCTTGAGCTTTGCTGCATCGAAAGCAAGTGCAATAGTGTCTTTCCCAGTCTGCACTTCTAACTCCCAGTCACCACCCAACGCCGCATTGCCAGTTAAGTCATCTGAAGCGGCGACTACAGCAGAGGTTAATTCACTCAACCTCTGCACAAATGCCTGACCAACAGCACCGACAGCGACATTGCAACCATATAACAAGATTTGCGCTGTATCTGTGAGGGCATTTTGCCAACTTTGCAGTTGACTGGCGTAGAAAGACAGGGTGTCCCAACTGAGGTTAGCTGTTCCTAACTGCACACTGCCACAACTGCCATGTGAGACAATGTGAACACTGCCAATTCCCTGACGCTGTGACAATACCTGGGTAATTTGCTCTACTCCATCCTGTGTAGGGTCAAGGATAACCACCTCAAATCCTGGTAAGACTCCCGCCAATAAACTGGAATGATTTTCTACCGCCCCATCAATAAACACCATGCCTTGGTGTTGGTTGTCAACAGCAACTGTAAAAACTGAAGGATTCCCGGAAAGATTGATTGTAGACATAGGATTGTGTATTTGGTATTGAGTGTAAAAATATTGGATTGGTTGTGAACCGACTATGCGATCGCAGTGATGCTGATATTGGCCACAGCTTTCTCATTGGAGAGTTGAGCGATTCTGATTTGTGTATTACTACCATTGCCATCGGTATCAAAAAACAAATTACCTGTAGATTGGTCATAGATAGATCGCCTACTTCACCGCAGACGCAGGCGACCTATCCATCAAACTATGCAATTACGGTAATGTGGGTATTGTTCAGGACAGCTTGATTGGAGAGTCGGGCAATCTGAACTTGTGTGTTACCACCTAACCCATCGGTATCAAAGAACAAATTACCTGTAGATTGGTCATAGATGAAGCGATCGCCTGCTGTGACCGCACTTGTACCCAGGCGGAATACACTCGCATCCAGTACACCCAAAGCTTGAGTTAAACCAAACTCCGCTTTAGAAATGAGGATTTTGTCATCGGCAACACTGAAGTCAGCAATGGTATCAAAATCACCCACCACAGGCAGACTTAATTGGAAACTATCCTTGCCAGCACCACCAATTAAATCATCTAAACCTCTACCACCGATGAGTGTATCGTCACCAGTACCACCATCGAGAGTATCATTACCATGGCCACCAACGAGGCGATCGTTTCCGCCTAGCCCTGAAAGCCAATCGTTGCCATTCTCGCCTGACAAAATATTGGCTGCCGAGTTACCAATGATGACATTATTGCCACCGTTACCAGTACCGTTAATCGCATTGCTGCCTGTGAGTGTTAAATTCTCTAGGTGATTGCCTAATTGCCAACTAATACTAGAGATAACTGCATCTGTACCACCATTTGCATATTCAACGATGGTGTCTTGTGGATTGTCTACAAAGTAAATATCATTGCCACTACCGCCAATCATCTCGTCTGCACCAGCACCACCATCGAGCCAATCGTCACCAGTACCACCATCGAGAGTATCATTACCATTGCCACCCAACAGGCGATCGTTTCCACCCAACCCAGACAGCCAATCGTTGCCATTCTCGCCTGACAAAATATTGGCTGCCGAGTTACCAATGATGACATTATTGCCACCGTTACCAGTACCGTTAATCGCATTGCTGCCTGTGAGTGTTAAATTCTCTAGGTGATTGCCTAATTGCCAACTAATACTAGAGATAACTGCATCTATGCCACCATTTGCCTCTTCAATGATGGTGTCTTGTGGATTGTCTACAAAGTAAATATCATTGCCACTACCGCCAATCTTCTCGTCTGCACCAGCACCACCATCGAGCCAATCGTTACCAGTGCCACCATACAGGGTGTCATTACCAGTTTCCCCATACAAGGTATCATTTCCCGCACCACCAGAAAGCCAATCATTGCCATCACCACCTGACAAAATATTGGCTGCGGAGTTACCAATCAGGACATTATTACCACTATTACCAGTACCGTTAATAGTATTGTTGCCTGTGAGTGTTAAATTCTCTAGGTGATTGCCCAATTCCCAACTGATAGTAGAGATAACTGCATCTATGCCGCCATTTGCATCTTCGATGATGGTGTCTTGTGGATTGTCTACAAAGTAAATATCATTGCCACTACCGCCAATCATCTCGTCTGCGCCAGCACCACCATCTAGCCAATCGTTACCAGTGCCGCCATACAGGGTATCATTTCCTACAAAGCCATACAACTTGTCATCGCCTTCTAAAGCATAGATAATATCTGGATTGGCAGTACCGTTGAGGGTTTCTGATGCTGATGTGCCTGTAATTTCGTTCTGATTGGCAGCCTCAATTGGTAAAGCCCACAATTGATAGGCAAGAGTAGAGTCAGATGCTCTAAAGTAGAGTATGCCATTGAAGTAGGTCAGGTAGCCGGGATAGGAATCCCCTGCACCCGGATTGATATCAGTAATGCGTACAGCCTTACCTGTGGAGTTGTCTACTCGATATAACTCTCTACCAAAAGTGGGGGTAGATGCCGTAAAGTAGAGTGTGCCATTGATGTTCGTCAGGTTGTCGATATGGGAAGACTCAACACCAGGATTGATATCAGTGACGAGTACAGCCTTACCTGTGGAATTGTCTACTCGATATAACTCTCTACCAAAAGTGGGGGTAGATGCTGTAAAGTAGAGTGTGCCATTGATATTCGTCAGGGTGTCGGGATGGGAAGACTCAACACCAGGATTGATATCAGTGACAAGTACAGCTTTACCTGTGGAGTTGTCTACTCGATATAACTCATGGCCATAGGTGAAGTTATATGCCCTAAAGTAGACTGTGCCATTAATGTAGATCAGCTGGTAGGGAGCGGCAGACACATTACCAAAATTGTTATCAGTAACAGGTACAGGATTGCCTGTGCTGTTGTCTATTCGATATATGCCATAAGATGTCGTAAAGTACAGTGTGCCATTGATATTGGTCAGCCGATAGGGATCGGAAGAGTTAGCACCAGCATTGATATCAATAACGACTGCATTGCCTGTAGTGTTGTCTATTCGATATAACTTAAAATTACGATAGGAATCTAGTGTATTTACTGCTGTAAAGTAGAGTGTACCATTGATGTTGGTCAGCTCTTGGGAAAAGGACAACCCATCACCAGTATTGCTATCAGTAACGCGTACAGCTTTACCTGTGGTATTGTCTAGCCGATATAAGTCATAGATGTAGGTGGAGGTATATGCTCTAAAGTAGAGTACGCCATTGATTTCAGTCAGCTCGTAGGGATTGGAATCCCCTGCACCCGGATTGATATCAGTAATGCGTACAGCATTGCCTGTGGTGTTGTCTAATCGATATAATTCTCTACCGTAGGTGGAGGTATATGCCTCAAAGTAGAGTGTGCCATTGATGTATCTCAAAGCTTCGGGACGAGAACTTCCCGCACCAGGATTAATATCAATCAGGCGTACAGCATTGCCTGTGGTATTGTCTAACCGATATAACTCTCTACCATAGGTACGGTTTTCTGCCACAAAGTAGAGTGTGCCATTGATGTTGGTCAGGTTGTAGGGACTGGAATTTCGTGCACCAGGATTAATATCAGTCAGGCGTACAGCATTGCCTGTGGTGTTGTCTAAGCGATATAGTTCTCTACCGTAGGTGGGGGTATATGCCTCAAAGTAGAGTGTGCCATTAACATTGGTCAAATAGTTGGGAGAGAAAAAATTACCAAGATTGATATCGGTTACTAAGTATGGTTGAGAATTCAATACTCCCTCATAAGCCTCTATGCTGGCTTGACTAAATGCCAATGTCACAGCATCACAACCAGTCTGCACTTCTAACTCCCAGTCACCACCCAACGCCGCATTGCCAGTCAAGTCATCCGAAGCAGCGACTACACTAGAGGTTAGTTCACTCAACCTCTGTACAAATGCTTTACCAACTGCACCGGCTGCTACATTGCAACCATATAACAAGATTTGCGCTGCATCTGTGAGGGCATTTTGCCAACTTTGCAGTTGACTGGCGTAGAAAGACAGGGTATCCCAACTGAGGTTAGCCGTTCCTAACTGCACGCTGCCACAACTGCCATGTGAGACGATGTGAACGCTGTCAATTCCCTGACGCTGTGACAATACTTGAGTAATTTGCTCTACTCCATCCTGTGTAGAATCAAGGATAATCACCTCAAATCCTGGTAAGACTCCTGTTACTAAACTGGAGTAATTTTCTACTGCCCCATCCATAAACAAAATGCCACGGTTTGTACTACCTTCAGTGACTGCCTGAGATAGTTTGTCATTGGAATTATTTGTTGTAAACATAGCTTTGATCAAAATGCTTGTGGTCAGGAATCTTTGCCATCAGAAACTGCCAATGTCATTAATCAAGAAAATCTTTTATCTGTAAGATACTTGCTAGTGTTAAGTTTGCTAAATTAATAGAGAAATTTAGCTAATTTTTTGCTAATTACACCCTACGAGAATTGCAACTTTGCCTGATTAATTACGCTTGGTAAATTTCAACACTAAGCAAGATTGTTTAGTAAAATTGCTGGAAAAACAACCAAAAGATGAATATTTTTGATGATTTTTATTATTTTAAAGATTCTATGAAGATGTCATACACAAAACAAGTGATACTGCAATTTGTCATCTATCTAAAGTTATTAATTGGGAACATTACTTCTAGAAAAATATAGATTTTTTACTTTTTTAGAGGAAAAATTGACTTTTTAAATATTAAGAAAATCTAATAAATTCAGGTAGGTATTACCCACCTGATATCAAATTTAAACTTTAGCCACAGTAGTATTCGGCAGATTAACTTTTAACTTTTTAAACATAGCTTCTCTGGCTTGTGCGGCTAAATCATCATTTAATGGTTTGAGAGTAATTGGCTGCTGATACTTTAACCGCAGTGCTGTTTGAATTAACCAGTCGGCAACGAAGGGATTTTTGGGTAATAATGGCCCGTGGGAATAAGTTGCTATGGCATTTTGATAAAATGCGCCTTCTGTACCATCTTCACCGTTATTACCTAAGCCATAGACGACTTTGCCCAAGGCTTCGACTTTACCTAGTTTCGTGCGTCCACCGTGATTTTCAAAACCTACTAGATAGGGTTTGCTTCCAGTCATCTCTTCTAAATCTTTTGCTAGTCGGCTGGCTGTCACTTCTATGACTAAGTTACCGATGCAACGCTTGGTATTTTCGCCGGGATGGACGGAGACTAAATCGAGAATTCCTAAACCTTCAATACGCTGTCCCAATCCTGGTTCGTAATAGTGTCCTAAGAGTTGGGGTGAACCACAAGTAAAGACTCCTGGTGTACCGTTTTCGATTTTCTCGCGGATGGCTGCGGCTTTTGCGCCTTGCAAATCACGCATGACAATTTCTTGCTGCCTGTCTTGTGCGCCACCACCAACTATGACATCTACAGACTTAATATCATCTGCTGTAGCGTTTTGGTCGAGGGGTAATACTTTAACGCTGTATCCCTGCCATTGAGCGCGACGTTCTATAGTAATCACATTACCGCGATCGCCATAGGTACTCATCAGTGTAGGATATAGCCAACCTATTGTTAAGTCTAATTGTTTCATGGTTTTAGGGAGTAGGGAATAGGGGACAGGTGACAGGTGACAGGTGACAGGGGAGAAAATGAGTATTGACTAATTTAAAGAATTTTCCTTCCTGTGAGAACTTCTCGCACTTCTAGCATGGCTGAGTAGGTGGGGAGAATGTGCAGAGTTTCATCTGGTGGTGTATGTTCTAAGGCGGTGGCGATCGCTTGACGTAAATCTTCTTCGACAATTAAATTTATGTTACTCTCCGGTGATTTTTCGCTGTAACGCAGACGTAAGGCCATATCATAGACGCGATCGCCACTTACTACTAAAGTCCCACCACGTTCCACTAATTTTTCTGTATCTACGTCCCAAATCCAGGATACATCTGTGCCGTCGGGTGTGCGATCGTTTAATACCATTAATGTAGTTTTATCAGTGCTTTGGGTGACGACGCGAATTGTTTCATTCGTCCCCACTGGATTTTTTGATAATAAAATTCTGACTCGTTTACCATCAATGACTAAATCTTCAGCCCGTCCAAAAGCAGCTTGAAAGTTATTAATAGTATCTCTAATTGTACTTTCATTAACTCCTAATTCTTTAGCGGCTGTGGCTGCGGCTAAAGTGTTGTATTTGTTGTATAAACCAACTAAAATCTGTTGCCATTCACTACTTTCTAAGGCTGGTTGACTCTTACTAAATCCACAACTAGGACAAGTAAAATCTCCTAAATGAGATAAATATACACCTTGGTAATCTAAGGAATGTCCACAGCGAGGGCAATATATAGAATCAACGGCGTGAGGAATGGCTTCTAAATAATGTTCTGGTTCATTTAAACCAAAGAATAAGACTTTTTGGGGTAGCTGTTGACCAAGATGGGA
The DNA here is from genome assembly GCF_000316645.1 of Nostoc sp. PCC 7524. Lineage (NCBI taxonomy): Bacteria > Bacillati > Cyanobacteriota > Cyanophyceae > Nostocales > Nostocaceae > Nostoc > Nostoc sp. PCC 7524. The sequence continues at coordinate 3,466,144 of NC_019684.1, read as the reverse complement.
TAAAGTGGGGTCATCAGCATTAGGAATGACAACTGTTTCTGGTGGGAGAGTCGAGATAACTTTTGTCCACCGCTTGCTGATGGTGTCTACTTCGCCGTATCTATCAAGTTGATCCCGAAAGAGGTTTAAACACAGGATAATTCGCGGCTGGAGTGGTTTTAATACCTTGGGAACAATATTCTCGTCTACTTCCAAAATCGCATAATCAACATCTAGCGTCCCCACCAAGTTGGTGCTTTCTATCAACGCTGTCATCAAGCCATTTTCCAGATTTGCACCTGTGGAGTTATGAGAGACGCGGTAGCCTTGATTTTCTAATATCGTGCGTAACAACAGCGAAGTGGTAGTTTTGCCGTTAGTCCCAGCAATGATAATCACCCCGTTTTTGACTTGCTGGCTCAACAATTCTAACAGCCTAGGTTCAATACGACGAGCGATTGACCCTGGTAATACACTAGCAGCACCCAGACGCAGCGATCGCACCCCAAAGGTGACGCTTTTCGCCACCAACACCGCAAACCCCAAACGTAGTCTATCTATAAGTTTTATCTTATTACCCACATCCATACCCTAATTCTTTTGATCAATAGTCAATGGTCAATAGTCAATAGTCAATAGGCAATAGGAGTCAATAGGCAATAGGCAATAGGCAATAGTTATTCTCCCCTGCTCCTCTGCTCCCCTGCCCCCTCTGTCACCTGTCACCTGTCACCTATCCCCATAGATCCCCCTAGGCGTTATCTTAAAAAATAGTGTACGGGCGTAATTATATATCCAGCCCTGGTTGCCTAATTCAGCACACCTAACGATAAATAGTAACTGGCAAGGTGCTTTTTGATGATTAGTATCAAGTTTCCTTTTTTACATAAAAAAAATGCTGACTGGCGGCGGTTGGTTTCCAAATGCCTGTTGTTGCTGACTTGTTTGTTTATTGTTAGTACACAGCCAGCTTTAGCAGGTATTAACGATGACATTTATGATGGGAATATGTTTGTGGTTTACGCTGGTAATGGTTCGTTAGTACCGCCTAAAATCACCCTAGCGCAATCTTTAGCCGAACATAGACCGACAGTGTTGGCTTTTTATTTGGATGATAGCCGTGATTGTAAACAGTATGCGATCGTGATTTCACGAGTACAGGAATTTTACGGTCAAGTAGCTGAGATTATGCCGATTAATGTTGATACCATTCCAGCCAAAAACAGCTACGACCCCACAGAACCAGGATATTACTATACTGGAGGTGTGCCTCAAGTTGTAGTGTTTGATCAATCAGGTAAGGTAGTTTTAAATAAACAGGGTCAAGTACCCTATGAAGAGATCGATGACAGATTGCGAGAAGTGTTTGATTTACTACCTCGTACCGAATCAGTACAGTTAAGGCGGCGATCGTTCAATGAGTTCAGTAGTGAGTTAGCTAAATAACTGTGGGGGTAGGCCAAATTGGTCTGCCCTGAATTTTAGTGCCATCTGTTACTGTATTCTCCATGTTGCAAAGGATAATGTTGATTTAGTCAATAGTCGAAAGTAATAACTAATGGCTAATGACTGTTGACTATTGACCATTGACCATTGACTAATTGAGTGTGTTCTGATGTCAAAGGTTTACACTACCGAGGAGTTAATTCAAATTTTGGCAGCTGAACGCCAAGCTTGCCTCAAAGGTGAACGTCTCAAGTTAGAAGTAACAGTTTCTGGTAATCCCTTAATTGACCAGTTTATCAGAACAGATGGGCTACAGAAATTCACAGCTTATCAAGATTTTAAAGCTGCGATTCACGATTATCAAAGAGAATATCTAGTGTCTGGGATTATTTGGCGCGATATGACAGTCAAGGGTAAAAGCTTGCGCTATCCAGAAGTAGATGCCCAATTAATTGCACTCTCCAGTGACTTAGCAATATTGAAATCCGCCAAAAATTCTATCTGGAATTTTTGGTGTGAAGTCACAGCACAAATGGATTTGTATTTGAGTTTTAATAACAGTAAACAACACCAAAAAATTACAGCATCTGATGTAGAGAGAATTGCTCAAAGAACAGAATGGGCTAGTTTATGGAAGTGGGAAAATTCTAACTTTTTGGAGATAATTTTACAGCTTGGTTGGGGTAAACCAGAAGAAGCGAGTTATAAACGCGGTAGACCAAATTCAGGTAGTGAATTTATTCATGCAGTTAATCCCGGTAATCTGCCCATTGGTTGATGAAGAGTAAATATTAAGTAGGTATGCGAAAATAAATTATTGATAAAAAGCTTCCGGTGGAGAAATATCGTGTCCAACACTTATCCCAGTTGTGCTAGATTTGATCCCCGGTTTGGCTATGGTGTCATGATTATGATGGGGCGATCGCGAAGTTGATGAAGATGGGGGAACTATCTCTGAATTTAACAGACTATCATTAGTTGCTGGCTGAGATACATAAGATAATCCTCCTACTGCTCCAGCCACGAGGGCTGTATAACCTAAATATAAATGTAGTGGACGTAGTTCTAATTTTAAGCTTGGGGCATTATTTTTCGGCTGACACCAAGAGGGCAAAATTGATTTTACTGTGCTGGATGTAGGTAAAGAAGCTGCCAAAATCATGCCATTTAAGCCTAAAGCATTTCCCATGATGCGGATAAATCCCCGCACGCAGACATCTTCTGGTAAAGTCTCGAAGTTAGCATTTTCCACTGCCTCCATTTGATGGAGTGGAATGTGAGTATAAATGTGAAGTTGACTCAAGCTGAGATTTTGAGACTCACGCGCTTTTCTCAGTTGCACACCTATTTGACGCATGATGTCTAGGCGTTGCTGCTCTGGTATTTGCTTGGCTAGTTCTGGTTTGGCAGGTTTTTTGTTTGACTGCAACCAATGGTTGAATTTGGCGACTGGGTTTTTCTCGGTATCTTTTGCAGTTGTCACTTCCTTAGAAGTAGATACTGTATTGTCTTGGTTAGTATTTATTTCTGTTTGCTTAGAAATGAATGCTGCTGAAGTCGAGCCATGAGATTCTGGTGCAACAGTTGATGTATCTTGTTCGATGTCTGCGAAAGTTTGCTGTTGTGCAAATTGCTGAAATGCTATACCAATTGCTTCTCTACCTATAGCTTGACATAACACCTTGACTTGTTCACCGGAAGAACTTAATAAGGTTTGCAACCTAGCGACAATCCGACGATAAACCTGACTGCGATGGAGTTGAGCCTCAATTTGTCCTAGGAGCGATCGCAATTCCTCTTGAGAAAACGCAACAGTTTGATTTCCGGGAAGGGTTAATAAATACACAGGTTCTGTAGACATAATTAAAGTATATTTCAGTAGTTAATCAAGAATAATCTGTATCATTTTCCCTATTCTTCATAAATTAATCCGGAAATTTTAGTATTATTTTTACAAAGTTTCCCACTTGCTGATGACATCCTTAGTTATTTGTATAACTGATTAAAAGCTGAAAAGGTTGTATATTAAGTAAATACATACTAATTTTGTTATTAACAGGAATTACTAAACTCACGTAATTGTCTGTATATAGGAAATATATTTTTAAACTTTCTATACGTAAGTATTAAAATTAAACAAGTTACATACAAAATTAAACCGTTATGGTATAAAAAAGTTTATAAACTCAGTATTTAGCTTAAAAGTAAAAACAATGTAGAGACGTAGCACTGCTACGTCTCTACAAGGATTTGAGGTAACGCATAATTAATTATTTTCTGGAAATGTCTAATAGGTGCGCTACCCCATCTCTAAGAAAACAAAACAAGACAATAACTAAGGACTATTGACTAACAACCATCACTTGCTGAACAAAAGACTCAATCCATTGCAGGTATTTTAACCCTGCTACCTTTGCTAATTCATTATGTTCGGCTCCAGGAACTAAAATTAGCTGTTTCGGTTCTGGTGCAACAGCATACAATTTTTGACTCATAAAAGACGGTATTGTAGAATCACCCGTACCATGAATAATCAAAATTGGCATTTGCAATTTTGGTATTTTTTTAATAGATTCAAATCGCTGTGTCAAAATTAAATCAATAGGAAATGTTTGGAATACCTTACGATAATCTATCACTTCGCGGACAGAAGTAAAAGTACCTTCTACAATTAATCCGGCTGCTTCTGGTTGTTTGATTGCTAAATCAATTGCTACTGCACCACCTAAAGAATGCCCATAAATAAAAATTTCCTGGGGGGAAATTTTTTGTTGTTGTACTAAGTAATTCCAAGCGGTTTCAGCATCTTGATAGACGCTCATTTCGTTGGGAAAATTACCTTCACTGCGGCCATAACCTCGATAATCAATCAATAACACAGAAAATCCTAGTTGATGAAATCGATGAGCATGAGCTACATTCGCACCAATATTTACCCCATTCCCGTGCAAATATAACAACACCTTAGACTGGGGTTGCTTGGCTGGAATCCACCAAGCGTGCATACGTTCCACCTTACCAGAACTGACTTCTACAGGTAGCCAAACATCCTCATAGGGAAGTTGAAAATACTCTGGAGTCATTTCAATGATACTAGAGGGAAAGAAAATAAACCGAGTTTGTTTAGCCAAAAGAAATAGACAAATACTCAGATAAGCGATCGCCACAATTGTGCCAGCTATAGGTAGGAGCTTAAAAGATATTTGTAGTATACTTAACATCTTGTTATTGCTCATGCAATCAATGAGATAGTTTAACAAATGTTGAGACAGACAATAATTGTTTAATAACCACAAAAGGTTAATGATTTATAATTAGGAATTCTAATTAAAATTTAAAAAAGAGCCAACAATTTTATGCAATAGTAATAATATTTACTTTACTTAAGTAGTCTCACAGGTGAATAATCAAAATTAGTGAATGCTAGGAGAAGACCGTGAAGCTATTAAATGAAGCACAAGAGAAACAACTAAGGGAAATAAGTCAATATTTACTACAGGTAAGACAAGAAAAATCCATACGCATAGAAGAAGTAGCTGCTAAAACACATATTAGACTATCTTTCTTAAAAGCTCTGGATGCAGGCCAATTTGAAGAATTACCAGAACCGATTTACGTTCAAGGATTCATCCGGCGTTATGCCGATACCCTAGGATTGGATGGTGCGGCTTTAGCCAATTCCTTTAAAGTGAAGGGTTCAGAAGCCGCATCTCATCCAGAGTCTCAAAATGAAAAGCAAAACGTTGTCAAAATACCCAATATTCGCATACCGCTTGTTGTACCCTATGTTTTACTATTAGGCTTGGCTGCGATCGGACTAATTTATATACTCAATCCCAAATTAATAGCTCAATCATCAGCAAGCAAACAAGACTCATTACCCAGTGAAACCACACAAACCCCCCCAGCACCCGTAGCTTCAACCCCCTTAGCTGAAGCTGTGACTAGCCAACCAGAGTCAGTATCCCCAGCGACACCACCAACCACCCCATCTCCCGTAGCCACACCATCCTCAGAGTCACCATCACCCAACAGCACTGATAATTCCAAAGTGAAAGTCTCTTTAGAACTACAAGGCGAATCATGGTTACAAGTGACAGCAGATGGGAAAACAGAGTTTGTAGGTAATTTAACCACAGGAGAACAGAGAACTTGGTCAGCCGAAAAACAGCTAACTTTGCGTTCAGGTAATGCCGGTGCTGTCTTGATTTCCGTCGATGAGCAACCAGCACAACCTCTAGGGGGACAAGGAGAAGTTAAACAGGTGACTTATTTGGCGGAAGGCAATAGGCAATAGGTGACAGGTGACAGGTGACAGGTGACAGGTGACAGGTGACAGGTGATAGGCAATAGTTATTCTCCCCTGCTTCCCCCACTCACTACATCACCCTATTTTCGGTTGACGCAAATGCCAAGTAGTTGATTGCTCATAAGCATAGGCTATTTGCAGTAGTTGGTCTTCTCTTAGCACTTTGCCAATGAGCTGTAAGCCAATGGGTAGCCCTTGTTCATCAAAACCACAGGGAACGCTTATCCCTGGTAAGCCAGCAAGGTTGACGGGAATAGTCATCAGATCATTTAAGTACATACTCAGGGGATCAGCAGTCTTTTCTCCTGCTTTGAATGCTGTGGTTGGAGCAGTAGGTGTAACCAGTATATCCACTGTCTCAAAAGCTTTTTCAAAGTCTTGTTTAATTAAGGTACGGACTTTTTGAGCTTTGAGATAGTAAGCATCATAATAACCAGCCGACAGGGCGTAAGTACCAATCATAATTCGGCGCTTGACTTCTGCACCAAACCCAGTGGCACGGGTACGAGTGTACATAGACAGCAAATTATCTGCATCCGCCGCCCGCCAACCATATTTCACGCCGTCGTAACGAGCTAGGTTAGCTGAGGCTTCTGAGGGGGCGATAATGTAATAGCTGGGTAAACCATAACGGAAGTTAGGACAAGTAATTACATGAACTTCTGCACCTAAACTTTGTAGTTGGTCGATGGCTTTGGTAACGGCTTGTTCAACGACAGAATCTAAACCTTCGCCAAAAGTTTCTTTGATGATGCCAATCCGTAGTTTACCTCTAGCTTTGAGGTCTGGTTTTAAGCTGGCTACATAGTTAGGAATTTCTACTTTCAGGCTGGTGGAATCTTTGGGATCATAACCTGCGATCGCATTCAATAATATCGCAGCATCTTCTACTGAGCGTCCAAAAGGCCCAATTTGATCCAAAGATGAAGCATAAGCCACCAAACCATAACGGGAAACTAATCCATAGGTTGGCTTGAGTCCCACCACGCCACAAAAAGATGCCGGTTGGCGAATTGAACCACCAGTATCAGAACCAAGCGCCACCACACATTCATCAGCTGCTACGGCGGCGGCTGAACCCCCAGAAGAACCACCAGGAACTCTTGACAAATCCCAAGGGTTAGCAGTGACTTGATAGGCAGAACTTTCAGTAGAACTACCCATAGCAAACTCATCTAAATTGGTTTTACCAACAATTACAGCCCCAGCATCAATCAGCTTTTGTGACACTGTTGATTCATAAGGCGGGACAAAATTTTCTAAAATCCGAGAGGCGCAGGTGGTAGGAATTCCCTTAGTACACATATTGTCTTTCACACCAATTGGAATTCCCGCTAGCAGCCCAATTTCCTCACCAGCAGCAATTTTGGCATCCACAGCACTAGCCTGTTCTAAAGCTTTTTGTGCCGTTACGTGTAAGAAACTGTGCAATTGTGGCTCTAAAGCTTGAATGCGGTCTAAAGCTTCTTGGGCAATTTCAACGGCAGAACGTTCTTTTTTAACTAGCTGTTCGTGCAACTCGCGGATGGATGCCATGATTACTCTCTCAGTGACTCAAGTCATTGATTTTAGTACATATTGGGGGGGATTGGGGATTGGGAACTAGGCAAAAACTTCTACCTTGTCTCCCTTGTCTCTCCTCACTCCCACCTCGCCTAGTCTAAAATTCTGTATATCACGTAGATTTATTTATTCTCTTGATCAGGTTTCAAAGATTATGGTTAAAGTTGTTACACGTAAGTATATAGGTAAAGAAAATGTCTATGACATCGGGGTGGAGCGTGACCATAATTTTGTCATCAGAAACGGTTTAGTTGCTTCTAATTGTTTTAATAAATCCCACTCAACCGCCTATGGATATGTAACTTATCAAACTGCCTATCTCAAAGCTAATTACCCATTGGAATACATGGCGGCGCTACTGACGGCTAACAGTAGTGACACAGACAAGGTACAGAAATATATTTCTACCTGTCTGAGTATGAATATTCAAATAGAACCACCAGATATTAATCGCTCTGGAGTGGACTTTACACCTGCGGCGGGAAAGATTTTATTTGGATTTTCGGCTGTGCGAAATGTAGGACAGAATGCGATCGCTGCTATTTTGGAAGCTAGGGATGAGGGTGGAGTATTTAAATCTCTGGCTGATTTTTGCGATCGCGTTGATCTTCGCACTGTCAACCGTCGTACTTTAGAATCATTGATTTACTGCGGAGCTTTTGACAAAATTGAAGCGAATCGTCACCAATTAATCCAAGATTTAGAATTAGTTTACGATTGGGCGCAGTCCCGTGCTAAAGATAGAGCCACTGGCCAAGGAAATCTGTTTGATTTATTAGGTGTCGCTGCCACCAGTGAGAAGAAAACTAATAACGCTTTTGACTCTGCACCCAAAGCCAAACCAGTGAATGATTATCCACCGCAGGAAAAATTACGGATGGAAAAAGAACTATTAGGTTTTTACGTTTCCGACCATCCATTAAAATCTTTAAGGCAAGTAGCACCACTTTTAACACCAATTAATCTTTCACAGTTGAATGAACAGCGAGATGACACAAAACTATGTGTGGTGATCATGCTCAACGGTGTCAAAAAGGTGATGACTAAGAAAGGCGATGCTATGGCGATTTTGCAAATCGAAGATTTAACCTCGCAAACAGAAGCCGTGGTGTTTCCCAAAACTTACGAACGCATAAGTTTTCTATTGCAAGTTGATGCCAGATTAATTATTTGGGGTAAAGTAGACCGACGAGACGAACAAGTGCAATTGATTGTTGAAGATGCAGAACCAGTAGAAACAGTGCAAATGGTTATGGTGGAATTAAATCCCCAACAAGCGAGTAACATCGAAGAACTGCATCGCTTGAAAACAATTTTACAGGAACATTCAGGGGACAAAGAAAAAGCCAAAATGCCCGTGATCGGAATTATACAATCTGACAACTCACGTAGATTAGTCCGCTTAGGGTGGCAATTTTGCGTCCAAGATGCTCGGATTACCGTTCAAGCCTTGCAAAACGCCAGATTCCCGGCACAATTGCGATCGCTAACTGGTAGTTAGGGAGTAGAGGAGCAGAGGAGCAGAGGAGAAAAAGAATAATCTTTTACTCAGTCCCCAATCCCCAATCCCCAATCCCCAGTCCCGTATATTACCGTAGATGTTTACAAAACTAATAGTTTTTTTAGTTACTTATGCGGATGATGATTTCCTGTAATGCGTGGTATTTTTTGATGCCATGAGTATTTAAGCAAGAGTTAGGGGAAGGAGTTAAAACTTAATGATTGCAAATGACTTAAGTAAATTTATATCTTACTGCAAAAAAACTCAACCCCAAACTCAGGAAGATATTAAACAGTTTTTTGAGGGAGTGATTGTCTTTCCCTATGATAAGGAACTGCTATTACAAGCGTATCTATTTTTAAATATTCGTGATTTGTTTCCTTCCTGTTATGAGTTACTGTTGTTTGAAAAGTCTCCAATTGCAGATTACACTGATTTAGGAAAGTGTGATTTTGTATACTTAACATTTAAAGGTAATTTATTTTTAATAGAAACAAAATTTATTGATACTGAAGCAACAGGAGCTACAGAAAGAAAACGCAGAAATAAGCACAGAAACAAGGTATTTGAGCAAGTAATTACTTTAAAAAGTAGATTTAGTCAATATTGGGATATCCACCCAGAACAGTTGGAATGCGGGGTTTTTACGACAGATTCAGAAGTAGATTGGCGCGGCGACTGTGTTAATGTTGTCACTAAATATATATCTATTGATAATCTGGAAAAATGGCGTAGAAGTTATAAAAGAATTAACTCTTTGTAGACTTAATTATTGAGAGTTAAAAAGATTAAACAATCTATTAATTTATATTCTGTTTATAATGGATAGCTTCAAAAGGGGGATTTAGGGGGATCAAACCATATGTTTCACCCAGTATCAATCTGTGTTTATACATTTTGAATTGTTGTCACCTATTTAGGACATAAAGCGCGATCGCTCGGAGTTAATTTTGAGTTAGTCTGGAAATAATCTTGGAGAAAATCACAACCCTGTGTCAGTAACTTATCTAACTTAATATCATCTAAATTACGTAAAATTACTTGACCATTGCCACTACCAACCGCTATTGTCTGCATATCAGGACTAAAACTCACACTGGTTAATTCTTTTTTGTCTCCCTTCAAAGCTATTAGTAAAGTTCCTTCCCGATTCCAAAGCTTGACTTTATCATCACTACTAGCTGCCAAAGTCTTACCATTGGGACTAAAACTCACACTGATAAAATTATCGCCCTCTCCAGACAGACTTTTTAACAGCTTACCGTCCCGACTCCAGAGTTTGACTGTGCTATCAATACTGGCTGAAGCTAAAACTTGACTATCAGGTGACCATGCTACCCCGTTAACGCGGCGACTGTGGTTTTTGAGGGTATGCAGAAGTTTACCGTCTCGACTCCAGACTTTTACTGTTAAGTCATCACTGGCGGAAGCTAGTAATTGACCATCAGGGCTAAAACTTACCCAATTTACACCATCTTCATGACCTACCAAGGTGTAAAGAAGTTTACCATCTCGACTCCACAACTTCACCATTTTGTCTTTACTAGCTGATGCCAACATCTGACTATCTGGCGACCAAGCTACACCGAAGACTGTATCCTCATGACCTACTAAGGTCTGAAGTAATTGACCATCTGGAGACCACAACTTGACCATTTTATCTTTACTAGCTGAGGCAATGATCTGACCATCGGTTGACCATGCTATACCCCAAACTTCATCTTCATGTTTAGGAAAAGTTTTCCACAATTGCCCGTCTCGACTCAAAATTTTGATAGTTTTGTCTCGATTCCCAGCCGCTAAATAACGACCATCGGGGCTGAAACTAATGCTAGTTACCCAGTTATTACCATCAGTTTTGGGGTGACGCTGTAACACTTCGTCCCAACGCCAGAGTTTTACTGTTTTGTCACGACTGGTAGAAATTAAGCTGCGACTGTTGGGGCTAAAACTCACACTATTCACCCAGCCACTATGTCCTTTCAATGTTCCCAACAATAGACCTTGAGGACTCCACAGTTTCATGGTTTCGTCGATACTGGCAGAAACAATAGTTTGACCATTGGGACTAAAACTAACGCTGGTGACTCCCGCAGTATGACCTGATAAGGTTTTTTGTAGTTTCCCTTGCATACTCCAGAGTTTGATAGTTTTGTCTAAACTGGCAGTGGCAATAATTTGACCATCGGTTGACCATGCTAAACCTAAAATGGCATCATCATGTCCCTTCCAACTATTGAGTAATTTCCCTTCCCGACTCCATAATTTGATAGTTTTATCAGTATCTACAGAAGCTAGTTTCTGATCATCAGGCGACCAAGCCACACCTAAAACTGCATCACGGTGTCCAATCAAAGTTTTGATTAATTTACCGTCCCGACTCCAGATTTTCACGGTTTCGTCGGTGCTGGCTGAAGCTATGTTCTGTCCATCAGGGCTGAAGTTGGCACTATTTACCCCATCTTGATGGTCTTCTAGGGTATGTAGCAATTTACCCTGGCGAGTCCAAAGTTTCACTGTAGAGTCCTGACTGGTAGATACAATTATTTGACTGTCAGGACTGAAACTCACGCTATTCACAACATCACTATGCTGTGACAAATTGGCAATGAAGCTACCATCAGCACGCCAGAGTTTGACGGTATTATCTGCACTAGCGGAAGCAATCAATGAGCCATCAGGGCTGAATGTAGCACTATTTACACCCGCGATATGTCCTTCTAAGCGGTTATACTCTCTCACTCCAGCAACGGACTGATACAGTGCTGTCTGGACTTTTTCCCTAGTGTAAGCATCTACCCAAACAGCCCGTTGTAGTTTTCTGCCGGCTTTGATACCTTCCTTGAGAGCATCAATACCTTTTTGAGATGCAAATAAGGCCTCACTAGAAACACTGAGGGTTTTAATTTCATTATCTACGGCTGTAATTATAGAGATACTTAAACCCAAGATTGCCAAACATGAAGCAGTCAAGGCAATTTTGAGGGAACGATTTAATTTAGCTTCACTGAGGCGTTGTTGTTTTTGGCTTTCTGCCAGTTGGGCTGTTAATTCTTTTTCTTTCAGTTCCGCCCGTAATTGTTCCATTTCTAATTGACTGAGTTCTTCGCGTTTGCGTAACTCTCGCAATTCGGTAACTAAATCTAATCCTGATGGTATTTGAGTGTCTGTGAGTTTGGCTTGCTGCTTTTTTTGCCGGAGTTCGCTTTTGAGTCGTTCAATTTCTGTTTGACTTTGTTCAACTTTATGGCGGAGTTGATTGAGTTGCGCCTGTAGGCTTGATTCTTGTTGTTGCAAGTAACGAATTAAGTCTACTAAATAATCATGAATCAGTTGATAACGTTCTGGGACATCGGGAAATAATACTACTAAGCCAGAGCTAACTAAAATATCTAAGACTAATTCTAATTTGCTGGCATCTTCTAATTCTGCTAGTTCAGTTGCTAGTTCAACACGGGTTTTAAATGGTCGTTTGTTGGCTTCATCTGTGAGTAAATATAAGACTAATAAAGCTGCTCGCTCGTTTTCGGGTCCGCAGTCTTTAATGAGTTCTTTGATATATCTTTCTATGAGTTTATTCGGTCTATAAGGTTGATATTGTTCTAAAGTAGTAATGCGCTCATCTTGAATTTGTGCGCCAACTACCTGTAACTCAATAGGGCGCACTTCTCCTAGTTCTGTGGATAAATCTGCGACTAAAGCCTCAATTAAATCTGGTTCTAAACTTAATTGAGAACGTTCTGTTAATTTCCGAATAATTACTTTGGCATATCCGGGTGAAAAATTATTTAATTGATAACGAATCTGTTTATCGAGAATATTATTATTAATTGCTTCTAGGTTGGAAAGATGCTTAAACTCTAACAACCGATGTAAATAATCTTCTCGTAAGGAAAGAATAACTTTGACAAATGATACATTCAAACAATCACTGACAAATTGATCAAATGCTTGTTTCTGTTGTCGATCGCTATAACCAAAGAAAAATTCTTCAAACTGGTCAAAAATTAACACTGTAATCAGATGGTTATCAGCATTTTCACGTAATTTTTGCAGAATTTCGGTGGTAGTAACGGGTGAATTTTCCGGTGCGATCGCTCCCTCTCCATTAAGATGAGCAATAGCAACACTCAAAGATTTGCCTAATTCTCGCACCCACTCTGTATAAACTTGCAGCACCACAGGTACAGCAATTTGATCACCAATGGCGCGATTTTGTAAGGCGGGAACTAAACCGGCGGTGACGGTGGAACTTTTGCCCACGCCAGAGGGGCCATGTATAACGATGAGTTTTTGGTCGGCGCGGCTAATTCTGCCAATTAAATTATTAATATCTCGTTCTCGACCAGAAGCAGCAATTTCTAAAGCGACACTACTACTTCCCGAAGGTGATAACAAAGCCGGATTCGTAGCTTGTCTTTGGGGTTGCAAGCGCCCTGCACCAATAAACGCCCGAAAGCCATATTGCTGTTCTACAGAGCGGCGTTTTTGACGAATGCAATAGGCTTCTAAATAACGACCGGCTTCAAAGTAGAGCGATCGCAATGTCCGCAGCATTCTAATATAACGATGGGCATCGTATTGATGGGCGCTGTTTTCTAATGCTGTTGGTAGTTCTTTGGCAGCTTTTTCTAAATACTCTCGTGCAATTGTTTCCTCACCTATCTTGTGCTGGGCTTTAGCTAACACTAAGTAATAAATCTGCGCTAACAACAAGGGAAACAAACAATGATAGGGGTCACTGTCACAGTTTTGTGCTTCAGCTAACTTCAAGAGTGCAACGTGGGCTAAAATACTAGCTTGTATCCACCGTGATTCCTGTAGCGCCACCTGTGCTAAAAAACCGTAGTCACAAGCCAGTTGAATTTGGCTACCGTAGATTTGATGGAACTCTAGGGAGTTTCGCGCCACCTGCTGCAATTCTGGCCACTCTTGCAGATGTTCTAAAACTTCGGCAAGTTGACCAATAAATTCTGCTGCAATATCTGGTCGTCGCGCTAACTGTAAAATCTGTAAGCATTCTTGAAAGCAAGATTTGGCAGCTTCCCAATAGCGACGGTTATCTAGCTGATTTTGTTCAGCAAGACGAAAGTAACACAGGCCGATGTAAAAAAGTAATACTCCTTGTCGGAGGAGTGGGGGAGATGGGGGAGTGGGGGGAGATGGGGAAGAAAATACTCCCTCATCCTCTATATCCCCAGCATCTCTCCTCTCTAGGAGCTTTTGCCAAATTTTTAAGCTTTGCTGAAAATTACTTAGGGCATAATGAATGCGATCGGTGACATAATCATCTAAGCCAAAGACAAACTTTAAACTGGCGTGTAATGCTGGCTCTAAAGTAATGCCGCGATCGTGCAGTTCATTAATGGCACAATGGAGTTCATCGCTATGTTCCCAGACTTGTTCTAGGGTGGCATAATTTTCTGTAAATTTTGGTGGGCGGTGTTGTGCTGTATCGTTGGCTAATACTCGATTAAATAAAGAGTCTGTTTCTTGTTGCAGAAATTGCTGCAATTCTGGTGTGGTCATTTCAAACCGAATCGGTGTGGCTGCCCAACTAGCAAAATCGGGAGCTAAACGCACAACTTTTTGTAAAACTTCGTCATTTACCCAAAAAATCATCGGAAATGAGTGACGCTTAGGAAATTCATCCCGAATATGGTTAATTGAACTTAATAAATCGTCAATTTCATCTACAGTTTCTAAACCTAAAATCATCAGAGCCGATGGCGCTACACCATCATTCGGCATCTGCAAATGGATGGCGGTGTAAAGACTTCTCGTATTGTGGGGTAAAACAACTTTTTGGATGCGAGCCACCCCAGCCGCTAATTTATCGAGTTGTTGCAGGATGCGCTGTTGCAGCACTCGATAGTTACAGCAAACTAGAGCCACAGAAAAATGGCCACAAGAAAGAGTAATGGCTCTCCATAAACTTTGTAAGGCTCGCTCATTGGCTGCTCTTATATCTGCTGGTAGTTGTCCTTCAACCATGACTTAAATTTGGGTGTCTCGGCTAAAACTGGGTTGATGGCAAACCAAGCTCCTTGATGGTCGCGGTATTCAAAGACAAACAAACTCCGCAATAAGGTATGGTATTCTATATCACCTCTCACCCTCTGTTGCTTCACTACTTGGAAGATTAACTCCCATTCGTGGGTGTCAATAGGGTTAGCGCGATAGTCCCGTTGTCTTTGAATTACCAACTCCAAACACTCCCGTCCAAAGGGTGGATCTTGTTCGCGCAGACAGTCAAACAGCAACCCCAACAAATCGCGCACATGACCACCACTGATCAGGCACAATCGATCTAGTGTTTCTAAGTTATCAAACACTTCTGTAATTAAGCTTAAGCGATCGCTCGGCTCGATGTCAGGGAAGGCTCGCGCTAAAACCATTTGGCGCATTAGTTCCAATCCCTGAGTGAAAATATCTCCAGAGCGCAACCGTACAGGTATCATGGGTAAAACTTTGGGTGCAACCCCACCCCCTAAACGATGTTGCAGTTCGGCGCTATCGTTGGAGAAAGTTAAAGCCAAGGGAATGGTGTAAACTACATGACAGTTGAGTTTACGTAACTGCTCACCCCGTTGGATAAATAAATATTCTGGCAGCGATCGCCCCGATGGTAAAGGGCGAATTGCTACCCGATCCAAATTATCCACGATGACTACTAAGCCTTTTTTATCTAAGGCTTTAAGTTCTTTGTTAGCGCGTTCTAATAGTTCTTGATTAATCGCTTGTAAAATATTTTGGGTACGGGGTTCGAGGTAGTCTCTCAAGCGGCGGCGCAGTTGGGGACTTTCTTTGGTTTTGGCAGTAATTTTGGCAATCCCCACCGACAATTCCGCTTCCACTCCCAACTCAATTGGTGTTTGCAGAAAATCCACCACTTCACTAAACAATTTAGTGAAATAATTGGGTTTGAGCCGGATTTTCATCGCTTCCAGACTCTCGCTCACCTGCCCTGCGATCGCCAGTAAAATATCAGTCACATCCACATCCGCCATTTCTAAGACGTGGGTAGACTCAAAATAAACGACATGAAATTGCTGTTCTTCTAACTCCGCCTTGAGTCGCAGCAACTCTGTTGATTTCCCACAACCCAGGTGTCCGGTAAATAACTGACAGGTGGGTGCGTTCGGTGAAATGCGCGTAATCGTGCGCTGCAAAGCCTCAATAATTTTGCCGCCCCGCACTGACGCAAAATCGATATAATACCTGCGATCGGTAGAATTTCCCATCATTAGAGGTCTGCTGGGATTGCAAGCCTGATAAAATTTTTCTAAATCTAGGGGCATAACTAATCGCATTCACTCAGGAAGTGGGAGAACAAAGTCTGCTGATTGAATATGTTTATTCTTGTTAATTTATGCTTTATTTCAGCACTTGTCGCACAAATTACTCAATAATTTAGCAGTATTCCGGGTATTTTGGGTATATTGTTGTGATTTTACACACCAATGTTATAACTCGCTGTGATGAGAGCAGTCGAGATGAGCCGAGAATTACAAATTGTCAAAATCCCGGTTTTTTCCCAATGTATTGTTATGAATATTAAAAATATTTCACAAATAAAAAGGTACTCTTAGGTACAGTTTATTTGTGGTTTTGGCTATCCTCAAATTTTCAGTACCCTGAACAGATGAATATTCTCTATCAATCTTTACAGGTACGACGACGTAAACAATCTTCTGTTTGCTCGTCTCTAGTCGATATTTGACCAGGAATTATCTGTGAATTAGTATTTGTGTCATCAGACATCAAAGCCGTTGTAGCCAATAATTGATTTGTGCAACTTGGCGCATCATCACTAATAACAATATTGACTCCAGCATTGTATAGATAAATAGGCAATGCCATGATGCCAATATAAATTCTCCTATCCATACGAACCTCAGTCAAAAAAATTGTGATCGCGTTATTTTGTAGATGCCACCTGTTGAACTGGAATTACCAAACTCAGTTAGTAGGGTGCGTCAGTCTTACTAATTTCTTGGTATAGTTAGGTTTTCTTGCACTGACGCACCCTACATTGTCGATATTTTTTTATTTGGAAGTCCCTTAACAAACTCAGCATTGTAGATTTTTATTAGACATCTCCGGTAATTAAATGTGCGTGGTTTGAAACCCTTGTAGAGACGTTCTATAGAACGTCTCTACATTCATTTTCGTAGAGGTCTATTGATGTGATGTTGCTTTAATCAATGCTACTGTCCGCAGAGACGTAATTAATAGCTACCAGTTCCATATATGTGCATACTGCTGGATCAATCATTTAAGCAGATGCAAAACTAAAAAAAGCAAAAATATCTAAATTGATTTACGCCCAAAAGTAACTGTTGCGACTCTCTTTAATCAAATTCTATGTTTAAAGCCAAATTTCAACAGTCAATTAATTCCCCTATATTTATCATAATCTGATGTTGCCAGTTAAGTAGCCGTAATCTATAGGACTCATATTTGATTTCTGTTGGCGTAGCCTGCGCTGGCGCATAAGAATTCAGTAAACCGCATATGCTTTCTTCCCTGTTCCCTATCAAAAGCAAAATTTTTGCCCAATTCAAAATCCAAAATTAGGTATAAGCCCTATCAAGGTAGCTGCTTCCCCAGATAGAATAGTTAACAAATGTTGCCTAACACCTGACTCATGACACCTTCACAAGAAGTAGATACCGTAAAAACTCCTGATATCGATACTGAGGGATACGGCAACTCGGAACATCATCCTCTAGATGAGTTGCCAGATGAAGTCGAAATGTCTCTTTTCGACCACTTAGAAGAGTTACGACAACGAATTTTCTATTCATTGATTGCTGTTGCTGTGGGTGTTGTTGGCTGTTTCTTTGGTGTCAAAGCCATTGTCCAGCTACTAGAAGTCCCAGCTAAGGGAGTCAAATTTCTACAACTTGCCCCCGGCGAATATTTCTTTGTTTCTCTAAAAGTAGCTGCTTATAGTGGCTTGGTACTTTCCAGTCCCTTCATCCTGTACCAAGTCATTCAGTTTGTGCTACCTGGACTAACTCGCCGTGAACGCCGATTACTGGGGCCGATAGTTTTAGGTTCGAGTGTCCTGTTTGGTGCTGGTTTAGTTTTTGCCTATTTACTACTGATTCCCGCCGCCTTGAATTTCTTTATCAGCTATGGCGCGGATGTAGTAGAACAAATTTGGTCAATTGATAAGTATTTTGAATTTGTCTTGCTGTTAATGTTCAGCACTGGGTTAGCCTTTCAAGTGCCGATCATCCAATTGTTACTGGCTAATTTGGGCATTGTCTCTTCAGCAACCATGCTTGCTGGTTGGAGATTTGTCATTATGGGCGGAGTCATTTTAGGCGCTGTTCTCACGCCTTCTACAGATCCTCTCACCCAAAGCCTACTGGCGGGTGCTGTGCTGGGTCTTTATTTTGGTGGTATTGGTTTGGTAAAACTTACAGGTAAATAATGATCAATTAATAATGCCAATTAGCTATGAAGACTTTGAAAAAGTCGAGATTCGTGTTGGTAAAGTTATCCAAGTAGAAGCGTTTACTAAAGCCAGAAAACCAGCTTATAAACTGTGGATAGATTTTGGTGATTTGGGCATTAAAAAATCTAGCGCCCAAATTACCAAACTGTATCAACCAGAGGAAATTTTCAACAAATTAATATTAGCTGTGACCAACTTCCCTCCTCGTCAAATTGCTGATTTCTTGTCTGAAGTTCTGGTATTGGGTGTAGTTTTAGATGATGGTGAAGTTGCTTTAATTCAACCAGACAGAGATGTACCCCTGGGCAAACGCATTTTGTAGCCATTGATTTATATAATTTTTTGTGATTCATATGTAAGTCATAGTTATTACCAACGCGAATCCAAGCATATAGCAGAAGGCAATAGGCACTCTTGCAATAGGCAATAGTAAAATCCATGCCATGAATGAGTTTGAGCTTTTTGTCATGTCCTAATCGCCTTGTCCACAGCTATATAAGAAATTTTAAACTGAATAATAAAAGACCCCAAAAGGGGCGATCGCAAGTTAAACTATCCACTCCGAGGCACGTTCACCTAAATCTAGAGGGATGCTGACGGCTTTGCCAAGGCGGGGGCGATCGCGTGTTTGGGCGATGAATGTCCGCACCTGGGCTGCACCACCCAACGCATGAAGATAATTCGCCACACCATCTAGATGTTCTTGATATTCTGTCTCACTCATGGGAAAAGATGCTTGCTCAAGATATTTCCACATCACCTGCAAAAATATCTTGCCTTGTGTGCGCCGAAACTGGACATCATAGGAATGTCCCCATTTATCTACCAAAAGTTGTCTTAATTCCTGTCCTGTCATAGATTTGCTCAACTAGATTTTACATTTAGTTATGATGTTAAGTTCCGTAACTCAAGTATGATAAGGATATAAAGAAATGTAATGCTAACAAAATAGATGCTAGATATATCTTGAAACAAAGAAGTACAGCATCGAGATCAACGTTGGCATTTCGACTCAGACAGGAGTGGCTCAAGTATTAGCCCGCTTGTCAAGATGCTTAAAAAAATACACGAAGAGCGCGTAGATTATGGCTCAATTTTCTGAATCTATGGACGTTCCCGATATGGGGAGACGTCAATTCATGAACCTGCTAACTTTTGGTACTGTCACCGGTGTGGCTCTGGGTGCATTGTATCCCGTTGTCAATTACTTTATTCCACCTGCTAGTGGTGGTGCAGGTGGCGGTACAACAGCAAAAGACGAACTGGGCAACGATGTTAGCGTCAGTAAATTTCTAGAAAGCCATAATGTAGGCGATCGCACCCTAGTTCAAGGACTCAAGGGAGACCCAACTTACATTGTGGTGGAAAGTAAGGAAGCTATTGGCGATTACGGCATCAATGCTGTCTGTACCCACCTGGGTTGTGTTGTTCCCTGGAACGCTGCCGAAAACAAGTTTAAATGCCCTTGTCACGGTTCCCAGTACGATGCAACTGGTAAAGTGGTGCGCGGTCCTGCACCACGTTCTTTGGCATTGAGTCATGCCAACGTGGAAAACGACAAAATCGTTTTAACTGCTTGGACAGAAACCGACTTCCGCACCAATGAAGAACCTTGGTGGGCTTAATTTTTAGTCAATAGTCCAAAGTCCAAAGTCCATAGTAAAAACTATTGACTATTGACTCTTGACTATTGACTCTTGACTATTGCTCTTGACTAAATTAATCGTTGCCCTTATAGAGATGAGAAATGCTTGTGTAACAGCGAGGTTAACTCGCAGTGTTAGAGCGATGATGAAAGCATTGCTCATAGCGATCGCTACTGTAACTATTTTCTTTACCAGCGATCTAGCCCTGCCCCAATCGGCTGCTGCTTATCCTTTCTGGGCGCAGCAAACTTACCCAGAAACCCCCCGCGAACCTACAGGCAGAATCGTGTGCGCTAACTGCCACTTAGCAGCCAAGCCCACAGAAGTAGAAGTTCCCCAATCCGTACTACCTGATCAAGTATTTAAAGCCGTCGTTAAAATTCCCTACGACACCAGCGTGCAACAAGTAGGCGCTGACGGTTCTAAAGTCGGCTTAAACGTTGGTGCTGTGTTAATGTTGCCTGAAGGCTTCAAAATTGCACCCGCAGACCGCATTCCTGAAGAAATGAAGGAAGAGGTTGGCGATGTTTACTTCCAACCCTACGGCGAAGATAAAGAGAACATCGTCATCGTTGGCCCCTTACCTGGCGAACAATATCAGGAAATTGTCTTCCCAGTTCTTTCTCCCAACCCTGCCAACGATAAAAGCATCCACTTCGGTAAATATTCAGTTCATGTAGGTGGTAACCGAGGCCGTGGACAAGTTTATCCTACAGGCGAAAAGAGCAACAACAACGTATATAGTGCTGCCGCTACAGGCACAATTAGCAAGATTGCTAAAGAAGAAGATGAAACCGGTAGCGTTAAATATCTAGTAGACATCAAAACTGAATCTGGTGAAGTGGTAAGTGATACCATTCCCGCAGGCCCAGAATTGATTGTTTCGGAAGGGCAAGCTGTGACAGCTGGCGATGCTTTGACCAATAATCCCAACGTTGGTGGCTTCGGTCAACAAGATGCAGAAATCGTGTTGCAAGATGCCAACAGAGTTGGCTGGCTGATTGCTTTCATTGCGCTGGTAATGTTAGCTCAAGTAATGCTAGTTCTCAAGAAGAAGCAGGTGGAAAAAGTCCAAGCTGCTGAAATGAATTTCTAAATTCTCTGCTAAATCAATACATCCAAGGCAGGCAATAGCCTGTCTTTTTTATTTTTTATAACCATAAGATAATGTGCCAAAACAATAACGCTTATAGAGACTTTGCAATGCAACGTCTCTACTGAACCATATTAAATATGATGGCGACGGTAGGAAATACCCTACCTGCCAGATCGGTATACACACCTCAGAGTATATTGCAAACTTTGTTGCAATAAAGTTATATTTATTTACATAAAGTTACAAAAGTATAAAAAAGAGGTTTGCCATGACTATATTATTTGCAGTGTTAGTTTTAGGTTGGGTTGCCGCTTCTGTTTTAGGTTCTCTAGCTTACTTCCTAGGAGAGCAGAAAAAGCCAATTCATGAGCGTAACTGGCGTTCAGAGTCTTTTGAAAAGTTGGCTAAGTCTATTACTGGCATGGAAATAGATTACAGCGATCGCACCCCAGCCTATGCAATGGATGCTTATACTAGCCAGACTTTGCCTCGATAACAGTTAAAATGCTAGTTAACTCCATAACGACAAAACCCCCAGCACGAAACTTGGGGGTTTTGCTTTTAAACTACTAGAAGTAGAAGAAGTCAAAATAGTTATATTCTGGCTTGTGAACTGTTGGAGAATTGGAAACAGTCATCTCATGCCTTGCTGTGCTACAAATAAATATTTTTACTCACTACTCAGCACCGACTAAACGCCCCCCTACCGCTAACACCACTGACTACAAAGGGCGATAAACCCGATAGTTAATGTTAGGGAAGATATTATCCATTAATTCCACTTTTTCTAACCAACCGCTATCAATTTTGCCGATTTTCACATCCTCGTACAGCTTATTAAAGCGCATGAGGTGCGATCGCGTCCGTCTCACAGCATAAGGAACCATTGTTCCTGTCCGCATAATAAACGCCCAGTCTGAAGATTGTGCCAATAATAATTCCCGCGCTGCTTGGTTGAGTGCCTTCCAGCTTAATTCATCCTCTGGTTCCAGATGAGAAATTTCAATCATACGTTCAGCAGCTTTGTGCAAATGTGGGTAAATCCAGGCGTTGGTTTCGTTTAACCAATACTCATGGAAACCCTTGTAACCCCAACTTGATTGGGAAGGACGACACACTTGTTGAGTAGGTTCTGCCCGTAAATAATCAGCCAAGTGAGTCATGTTATAGGTTCCTTGGTCATACCATGACTTGCGGAACAGGTAATCAATAAACCAAGGGCCTTCATACCACCAATGCCCAAATAACTCAGCATCGTAGGGCGAAACAATAATTGGCGGACGCTGCATAATGCCGTAGAGATGCTCTACCTGACGTTCGCGGTTATACATAAAGTTAGCAGCGTGTTCTGCTGTCTTTTCTTTTGCCCAATATGGGTCATAGAGTGCCTTATCTGATAGACCTAATCCCCGTCCAGTAATTTTGTGATACTTAATCCCCGTATTTTTACGTTGACCGTTGGGCATAATGTAGGGCTTGATATACTCATACTCAGCTTCCCAGCCCAAATCTTTATAAAATTCCCGATATTCTGCCGCACCGGGATAGCCCACCTCAGAAGACCATACCTGTTGTGAAGATTCATGATCCCGACCAAAAGCCGCCACACCAGTTTCTGTAAAAATCGGGGCGTAAGTACCGAAGCGGGGACGAGGACGTGCATAAAGAATACCATGCCCATCAGTCAGGAAATAACGCAACCCGGCATCTGCCAGCATTCGCTCTAAACCTTCATAGTAGGCGCATTCTGGCAACCAAATACCTTTGGGTGGACGACCAAAAGTTTGTTCGTAGTGTTCGCAAGCTACCTGAATTTGCGCCCACACAGCTTGCGGATACATTTTCATCAACGGCAAATAACCGTGAGTTGCACCACAGGTGATAATTTCCAGGTTGTTAGTATCTTGGAACTGTTTAAAAGCCGTCACCAAATCACCGTTGTAGCGTTCCCACATCTGACGCGCTTCGTTAAACTCAGTGGCGTAGTGTTCGGCTAGGTAACGAATATGCCCGTTGTGGACATTCCGTTCGGCTTCCAGTTCCGCTAGTTCTTCTAGTTTGGCTAAGTGGGCATCATAACGTTCTTGTAACAAAGGATCACGGAGCATCGACACAAGCGGCGGTGTCATACTCATGGTGATTTTAAAGTCGATGCCGTCTCGTTTTAAGCCTTCAAATACTTTCAGTAAGGGAATGTATGTTTCGGTAATAGCTTCATACAGCCATTCTTCTTCCAGTACATAGTCACTTTCTGGGTGACGAACGAAAGGCAGGTGGGCGTGGAGTACAAGCGCGACGTAGCCAATAGCCATAGTGTTTTGGGTGATACTTGTGATTTGAAGGTCTAGGGAGTTGGGGGAAATTAACAATATTTTAAGACCTTCTGGGGATCGTGATAGTCGGATAATCTCTAGAAAATATTTACCCACCCGCAGGTAATAATGTTTTTGGTCTTAGAGTACAAGCTTTTTACCAATCTGTAGTCAAAAAAAAGGCAAAAGAATTAATTCTTCTGCCCTGGAAATTTTCACTCTTACTTTTTGGTATTAATCATCATCGTAATCGTCTTCGTCATCTTCCTCGTAATCATCACCTTCGTCTTCATCTACGAGGTCATGAACTTCATCTGCAATCAACTCGTCGTCATCTAAAATTGACCGCCGATTACCAAATCCGCTTTCTGTCAAAGTAGGAGCATCTAAATTGTAGGCGCGAGCTGTGCGGTCATCTAACACCATATCCAGTGGATCATCGGTTTCATCTAAGACACTGGTGGTATCCAGAGTTGCATAATCTTCGATCATACCGGGTTCATCATAGGTGTTGTAACCAGTACCAGCCGGAATCAAACGTCCGATAATCACGTTTTCTTTCAAACCACGCAACCAATCGGATTTACCTTCAATGGCTGCTTCCGTGAGAACCCGTGTTGTTTCTTGGAAGGATGCCGCAGAAATAAAGCTGTCAGTGTTCAAGGATGCTTTGGTAATCCCTAACAATACTGGAGTATATTGCGCTCTCGCACCGCCAGTAATAGCCATAGCTTCATTCACCTGCTCAACTTGGCGCAATTCCACCAACTCGCCGGGAAGCATAGTAGTGTCACCACCATCATCAATCCGCACTTTGTTGGTCATTTGGCGTACAATCACTTCGATGTGCTTGTCGGCAATGTCAATGCCTTGAGATTGATATACCATCTGTACTTCATTCACTAAGAATGTCTGTACTTTTTGTAAGGCATGGCTGGCACAGGCATAAACTCCTTCTTCTGAACCCAAACTGAAGAAGATTTCCAGAATTTCGTGGGGATTAGAAGGCCCATCAGTGACTGGTTGACCGGCTGATACATGATAGCCATCAGGTACGATGAGGTTTTGACCAGGGCCAAGTGGGTAGTCGGTGACTACGCCATTTGATTCTACGACCTTGATTGCGATCGCTTCATCACCATCACCGTAAACAACCTTAACTTCCCCGCCCCGTTTTGTCAGAATACAAGCTTCTTTGGGTTTCCGGGCTTCTAATAGTTCTTCAATCCGGGGCAAACCTTGAATGATGTCTCCGGTTTTGGCTCTTTCAAATACCAACAGTACCAAGTTATCGCCCCGTTGTACCAAGTCGCCGTCCTCTATCTGTAACACTGCACCAGGACTAACTCGGTAGGGACGACCAACACGGATTGTGACTGAGTAATTTTGGACGCTGAGTGCTGATTCACTACCAGCAGATGCCGCATTAGCATTTTTCACTGACACAACTTGGCCAGATTCCTCAGCGAAGACACCAGGAGCAATTGCTGCACCTGCAACAATTAAGTCACCTGCTTTGACGGTGGGTTGGGCGGTAGCATTCAGCGTTACCATGTCATTGTGGCGCAGCACTAAACAACGACGCACTGCTTCAGTACCCTTTTGTACGCCCCGCACAATCCCACCTTCTTTAGACAAGATTTGGGTACGTGCTACCACAGCACCAGGTGCGATAGTGTCTCCGTCTTTTACCTCCAGACTGGTTTGGGTACTGCCTTGAGTCGCATCAGCAGCAATATCGCGCCGAATCACCAAGGACTCCAAAATTACCAACTGTAAGCGTTGAATGTCTGGATTTTCAGCATCCGGTACTAATTCAATATCTGCGGCTAGAGGTGAAGCATTATGTTCTTGTTCACCTTCCTGCTCAATTTCCAAAACTAATTGGGTACGTAGCAGTTCTACACCTTCCACAGACTTGACACGTTCAGAATCTTTGTAAGGCAGTCGCTGTACTGCCCGCATTTGAATTGAACGTCCGGTTTGTTGGCTGACAGATGTAGTAGATGGTACATCAGGATTAGTAGGTACAGCAAACTCTACCACGGGACGGCTTAACAATGCTGGGCCTTCTGGTGATTCCACATACTGGATATAACGCAGTTCATTGAAGACTCGTCCCAATAATTCTTCACCTGCGGGGAGGATGGTGTCATCTTTACCGATTACTGCTTCTGGATCATCTACCATCAGCAGTTCCCCAGGCTTAACCACAACTTCCCGCAAAATGTCGTTTTTCTGGGTGACTTCAACTACACCATTGTTTTGGCAGAAAATGTCTTTAACAACTTCAGTACCAGCTTCGACATACTGACCATCTTCTACCAACAACAAGGAGATATCTTTGTTGACTTCGTGGGTTTCTTCGGGAATCCATAACAGTGTACCTCCCTGCACCACTTCGTAACCTAGTTTGGCTTTGCCTTTTTTCTGGACTTCTACACCAGCAAACTTGAGCAATCCACCTGTGGTGGTACGATAGCGGTCATCAATTAACTCAGCTACTACTTGACCATTCTGAACTTTTGTGCCTGGAGTAGTCCGCAAGTTAAATACTTGGTTATTACCTGTGGTGATGAGGTAGTTGTTGCGCCCTTGGGAACTTTGGACGGTAACTGTGGCTTGGTCTAAAACCACAGAAGCCGTAATAATTTCAATTTCCCTGGTACTCTTGCCTGGGGTAGCCTCTGGTAAACGGACTACACCACCATGTAAGGTAGTTAATTTGGTTTCCGCCAACACGCCGTTAGTTGCTACGGAGTCGCCGTTCTTGACCACCAATTCTGCCCCTGGTGGTAAGTTATAAACCTCCCCAGACAAAATCCAAATCAAACCACCCCGTGCGGCTGTAGTGGTGGTGTTGCCTTGACGATCGGTTTTTTGTTCCGGAACTACCTCAGCAAATTTAACTTCACCAGCTAAGTCAGATGCCACATCTTTTACAGCTTTTTCTGTGTTGGCACGGGTGGTGCGTCCACCGAGGGCAACCTCGGCCAGTAACTGACCCACTTTTACCTGCTGCCCATCAACTATATATAATGTTGAACCTTGGGTAACATTAATTTCTTGGGGAACTGGAGTTTCTGCCCCATCTTTACGGGGTTCTAGAATCAAAGTCCCGTTGCTCTCGACATACAAGGCATCTTCACCGTGACGGGTACGATGGGGTCTTGTCCGCAGTTTGCGAGGTAGCTTGACAGTACCATCGATTTTGGAACGTACTTGTTGGGCGACTTCCCCTGTGAATACACCCCCAGTGTGGAATGTCCGCATGGTGAGCTGGGTTCCAGGTTCCCCAATACTTTGGGCAGCGATAATCCCTACCGCTTCCCCCAAATCTACCATTTTGGCGTGGGCTAAACTCCAGCCGTAGCAATGTTGACATACTGAACGGGCAGCTTCACAGGTAAGAGGCGATCGCACTACGACTTCTGTCACCCCAGCCTTTTCAATTTCTTTAGCTAAGTCATCAGAAATTGGGGTATTGCGCGGTGCAATTACTTCCTTAGTAGTAGGATGAATCACATCTTCTCCTACTACCCGTCCTAACAAGCGTGTAGACAACTTGATTAGGGTTTTGCTACCTTCAGTCATCGCCCGTAGGGGAATCCCTCTAGTAGTACCACAATCAATTTCCCGAATGATCACATCCTGGGATACGTCAACTAGACGACGGGTGAGATAACCAGAGTCGGCGGTACGTAAAGCGGTGTCTACCAACCCTTTGCGCGCACCGTAAGAGGAAATAATGTACTCGGTGACAGTCAGTCCTTCACGGAAGTTAGTTTTGATAGGTAAGTCAATAATTTCCCCTTGGGGATCTGCCATCAGTCCCCGCATCCCTACCAACTGACGTACTTGGGAGATATTACCCCGCGCCCCAGAAAACGCCATCATGTATACAGAGTTGAGGGGATTAGTCTGTTTAAAGTGGGTGACTACTTCATCTTTGAGGGCTTCACTGGTACCATTCCAGGTATCAATTACCTTTTGGAAGCGTTCTACTTCCGTAATTTCACCCCTTTGGTAACGAGCCTCGGTAGCGCGAATTTCTTCCTCGGCTGACTCCAACAGACTCCGCTTCGTTGGTGGTACCATCAAGTCATCAACGCTGATAGAAACCCCCGCTCTGGTAGCATAGCGAAACCCTAAATCTTTCAATTTATCCGCCATTACTGCGGTTCGCGCCGTTCCATAGTGGGTAAATGCCCAAGAAATCAAATTTCTCAGTTGACCTTTGTCAACGATGCGATTGCGAAAAATCATCTTTTCGTTAGTCATTAGTCATTAGTCCTTAGTCAATGGTAGGGAGTGGGGAGTGGTGAATGGGGAGTAGTGAGTGGTGATATTTCCTACTCCCTATTCCCTACTCCCTAACTTGCTAGTGCTTCTTGAATCGCTTTATTGTAAATAACGCGACCTGCTGTTGTACGGATATACTGAGAAATTAAATTTCCCTGAGCGTCTTCTCTGACTCGGCGGAACTTGTAAATTACAGTCCGGCTACCATCTTCGTTGTTTATAACTTCTAGGGGATCTATATCAGGTTTGTCTGTTTCAACTTCCCCGTCAAACCGCACGTATACATAGGCGTGTAAGTCAATTTGCTCTTGTTGGAAAGCCATAATTACGTCATCCAGCGAAGCAAAATATCTACCTGCTCCTTTTACAGCACCAGGATTTTCCGCAGTCAGATAATATGCCCCCAAAACCATGTCTTGGCTAGGGGTGATAATCGGTCTACCCGTGGCTGGTGACAAAATGTTGTTAGAGGCCAACATCAATAGTCTTGCTTCTGCTTGACTTTCCAATGACAGGGGTACGTGTACCGCCATTTGGTCGCCATCAAAGTCAGCGTTAAACGCTGGACACACCAAAGGATGTAGTTGAATCGCTCTACCTTCCACCAAAATCGGCTCAAAAGCCTGAATACCCAAGCGGTGCAGTGTTGGCGCACGGTTGAGCATAACGGGGTGTCCTTCAATCACTTCTTCCAAGACATCCCACACACTGGGGTCATTCCGTGATATCAACTTTTTCGCAGCTTTGATGTTATTCACCATGCCACTGCGAATTAGGCGATTAATCACAAACGGTTGAAATAGCTCAATTGCCATTTCCCTTGGCAAACCGCACTGGTGAATCTTCAGCTTTGGCCCTACCACAATGACGGAACGTCCAGAGTAGTCAACCCGTTTACCCAACAAGTTTTGCCGGAAACGTCCTTGCTTACCCTCAATAATGTCAGATAAAGACTTCAGGGGTCGGTTGTTTGCCCCAACTACGGTACGTCCCCGACGACCGTTGTCAATGAGTGCGTCTACAGCTTCTTGCAGCATCCGCTTTTCGTTCCGCACAATAATTTCTGGTGCCAGAATTTCTTGCAGTCGTGCTAGACGATTATTCCGATTAATGACGCGGCGATATAAATCATTCAAATCGCTGGTAGCAAACCGTCCACCATCGAGCTGCACCATTGGGCGCAAATCTGGAGGAATCACAGGGATAACAGTCATTACCATCCACTCCGGCTTAGAACCGGTAGCGATGAAGTTATCTATCACCCGCAGGCGTTTGATCAGTTTTGCCCGTTTTTGTCCTTTGGCAGAGCCAATTTCTTCCCGTAGGCTTTCAGCTTCTTGCTCTAGATTGATATCAGCCAGCAGGCGCAATAGTGCCTCAGCACCAATACCTACCTCTACGCCTTGCAATTGAGAATCTTCGCTGTAAATTTGATCTTCAATTTCCAACCACTGATCTTCACTCAGTAGCTGTTTATAGGTTAAAGTTTCTGCATTGCCAGGACTAAGAACAACATAAGAGTTGAAATATACAATCTGCTCTACATCCCGCAAAGGCATATCCAGCAGGATGGAGATATAGCTAGGAATCCCTTTGAGATACCAAACGTGAGCCACTGGGGCGGCGAGTTTAATATATCCCATTCGATGGCGGCGCACCCGCGACTCGGTGACTTCTACGCCACAACGCTCACACACGATCCCTCTGTGGCGTACTCTTTTATACTTACCACAGTGACATTCCCAATCTTTAGCAGGGCCAAAGATGCGCTCACAAAATAAGCCATCCATCTCCGGCTTGAGTGTGCGGTAGTTAATTGTCTCTGGTTTGGTAACTTCACCGACTACCTGACCATTGGGTAATGTCCTTTCACCCCATTGGCGAATCCGTTCAGGTGATGCCAAGCCGATTTTTACGTAGTCAAACTGATTAGTTTGGGCGGGTCTCATACTTAGGTGTTGAGTTTTAAATGATGAATGTATTTAGTTTTAGAACCTTGGGGAGTGGGTATTGGGTACTCGGTATTGGTTACTGGGGATTATTTCCTAGTCCCCCTTCGGGTTCGCCAGTCGCACCCTTACGGGAAGGCTTACGCCAACATGGGGGAAACCCCCAAGACCGCGCTGGCTCACCAGTCCCCAGTCCCTAAATTTATTCGTCGTCTTCCAATGATTCACGGGAAAGCGATTCGTAGGTTGGTCGAGGTGGTGTTCTTCTGTTGGCTTGGTCTGCCATCAAATCAACTTCCACATCTAAGGAACTACCATCGGCTTGGGTTTCTACCTTATGGACAGCAATATCTAAACCCAAGGATTGCAGTTCTCGCATCAATACTTTGAAGGACTCTGGTGTACCGGGTCTGGGAATCGCCTTACCTTTAACGATCGCATTTAATGCTTCGTTTCGTCCCTGCATATCGTCGGATTTCACTGTCAGCAACTCTTGCAAGGTGTACGCTGCACCAAAGGCTTCCAATGCCCACACTTCCATTTCCCCAAATCGCTGACCACCTTGTTGCGCTTTACCACCCAAGGGTTGCTGCGTTACTAAGGAGTATGGTCCTGTAGAACGAGCGTGAATCTTATCGTCTACTAGGTGTACCAGCTTCAACATATAAGCGACACCTACTGTAACTGGTCGGTCGAATGGTTCTCCAGTCCGACCATCAAACACCATGATTTTGCCAGAGTCATCGGGGTTATACACCCAGTTGCGACCGGTTTCATCCCGTGCTTCTTGCAATTTGCCATGCACAATTTTTCGAGATGATTCTTCCCCATACATTTCATCAAAGGGGGTAATCTTAAACCGCACACCTAAGTTGTAACCAGCCCAACCTAACAGACACTCAAATACTTGTCCGACGTTCATCCGGCTAGGTACACCCAGGGGATTCAGCACGATATCTACAGGTGCGCCATCGGGCAGATAAGGCATATCTTCTATCGGCAATATGCGAGAAATAATCCCTTTATTCCCGTGGCGACCTGCCATTTTGTCTCCAACTTGGATTTTCCGTTTTTGGGCAACATATACCCGGACTACCATGTTGGCACCTGGTGGTAATTCATCACCCTGTTCACGGGTAAATAGACGCACGTCAACTACCCGCCCTTTTTCACCGTTAGGGACGCGCAGGGAATTATCTCTCACATCCCGTGCTTTTTCCCCGAAAATCGCCCGCAACAGCTTTTCTTCTGGGGGTTGGTCAGATTCTCCTTTGGGTGTGACTTTACCTACTAAGATGTCTCCAGCTTCTACCCACGCCCCAATGCGAATGATCCCCTGTTCATCTAACTGACGTAAGGCATCTTCCCCGACGTTGGGAATTTCTCTGGTGATTTCTTCTGGTCCGAGTTTGGTCTGGCGTGCCTCAATTTCATATTTTTCAATGTGAATTGAGGTGTAAATGTCATCTTGTACCAGGCGCTCGGAAATCAAAATTGCGTCTTCGTAGTTGTAGCCTTCCCACGGCATATAAGCAACGACGATATTTTGTCCCAGGGCCAATTCGCCCCCTTCAGTAGAGGAACCATCAGCTAATACCTGACCTGCCACTACACGTTCACCCATCCGCACGAGGGGCTTTTGGTTGAGACAGGTATCCTGGTTAGAACGCTGGTATTTGGAAATCGTGTACTTAATTTCTGGGGCATTGGGTTTAGGACGGACACGAATTTCTGTGGCATCTACATAGGTGACATCCCCATCCGTCCGGGAGATAATCACCATCCCAGAGTCTCTAGCACCTTGGGCTTCTAAGCCTGTACCTACCAATGGCCGCTCTGGTTTGAGTAGGGGGACTGCTTGCCGTTGCATATTGGAACCCATGAGGGCGCGGTTAGCGTCGTCATGTTCCAAGAAGGGAATCATGCTAGTAGCTACAGATACAATCTGCACGGGGGACACAGCTACGTAGTCTACCTGCTCAGGGGTTGTGGTAGACCAATCCTGGCGATAACGTACAGGTACTTGTGGACCCAGGATGTAGCCATTTTCATCTAGTTGGGTATCTCCAGGTGCTACCCGCAGGTCGTCTTCTTCATCTGCCGTCATGTATACTGCTGGCAGGTCAAATCTCACTCGACCATTTTCTACTGGTCTAAAGGGAGTTTCTAAGAAGCCATACAGGTTAACGCGGGCGTGGGTTGCCAAGGAACCAATCAAACCAGCGTTGGGGCCTTCTGGTGTTTCAATGGGACAAATCCGCCCGTAGTGGGAAGGATGGATATCTCGCACGGCAAACCCTGCCCGTTCACGGGTCAAACCGCCAGGGCCAAGGGCTGATAAACGGCGTTTGTGGGTCAGTTCTGCTAGGGGATTGGTTTGATCCATGAACTGACTTAATTGGCTAGAACCAAAGAATTCTTTGATGGCTGCTACCAAGGGTTTGGGGTTCACCAGGGAAGCAGGGGTGAGGACTTCCGCGTCAGATACGGTCATCCGTTCCCGAATGATCCTCTCTAGGCGGTTTAATCCTACTCGGACTTGGTTTTGCAACAACTCACCGACACTTCTGACGCGACGGTTGCCTAAGTGGTCGATGTCGTCAATACTACCAATGTCATATTCCAGGTTGATCAGGTAATCAACTGCGGCTAATATATCGCTAGGGGTGAGAATCCGCACCGTCTCAGGTACAGATAGGCGTAATTTTTTGTTAAGTTTGTATCTACCAACACGACCCAAGTCATAACGTTTGGGGTCGAAGAATCGGGAGTCTAAAAGTTGTTGCCCACCGAGGACTGTGGGTGGTTCACCGGGGCGGAGTTTGCGATATAACTCCATGAGGGCTTCTTCTTCAGAAAATTGCCCTTCTTTCTCGATGGTTTTCTGGAAATATTCGGGATGGCGCAGAGCATCAAAAATTTCGTTATCTGATAACCCTAAAGCTTTGAGTAATACCTGGGCTGAGAGTTTCCGGGTTTTATCGATCCGTACCCACACTAAATCGTTACGGTCTGTTTCAAATTTCAGCCATGCCCCCCGGTTGGGGATCAAACTGGCAGAATAGGTACGTCGTCCGTTTTTATCGATTTCTGATTTGTAGTAAACTCCAGGCGATCGCACGATTTGATTGACAATTACCCGCTCGGCTCCGTTAATGATAAAGGTACCGCGATCGGTCATCAAAGGTAGATCACCAATAAATACTTCTTGCTCTTTAATATCCCCAGTTTCTTTATTCAGCAGACGGGTGGGGACATACATTTGTACAGCATAGGTACTATCCCGGCGTTTGGCTTCTTCAACGCTGTACTTTGGCTCCTTGAGTTTGTAGTTTTGTCCTAAAAAATGCAGTTCTAATTTGCCGGTATAGTCTGTAATAGGACTAAAGGAGTTAAGTTCTTCGATTAGCCCTTCTTCTAAAAACCAGCGAAAGCTGGAACGCTGGATTTCAATCAAGTCGGGCAATAGAAAGGCGGGTTCAATGTAATTTTCGCTAGTCATGCCTCTACCTTTGTCAACCTGGTTAAATTTTTCACGGACACAGATGGGGTACTGTTCCTGTCGCTAGCCAGTGTCCTTAGCCGTGTGGGAACTTCTCCTTCAATGTCACCCGATGATCTACAAGTGTGGGTAAACGCAGCAATTGAATCTGGAGAGGGCGATTTTGACAAGGGGGTAATAGCCCCTGAAACCCAGCAAAAGCTGCTACTATCCAGCTATTTGATTGATTCCTCAACAGCAGTAGTTTGAGATATGCCTGAATTTGGTTTGTCTGCCTCACTTCCCCTCCCAAAAGTGCGTTAACTAAATTGACGCAGCTCCTAAAATCGTCTGCACACACCAGAGATACTCATGGTGATAGCCTGAAATGGGGAAAATGAGCCTTAGTTGGGAGGTTATGGGTCAAAATGGCTTGATTGTTCTGGATTGTGATCACAAGACAATTTCTTTTAACAATTTTCTATAGGTTAAATACAAGGCAGGTGGTTGTGGTCAAAGTTTATCTCAATGTTGTTTGTGAGGTTTTTTATAACATTGAGAGCATCCGTTTGTAGAGATGTGAGGATGGTCAAGTTGATAACTGTACAAAATCAAGTTTAGGAGTTCTCAGTTCCTTTATTTATCATTATGACGCACACAAAATGTTTTGGAGGGATTAATCTTAGCATATTTTTTTCCTCCTAGCTTTTGATTTTTTGATGCAACCTAGAAGATAATCGGCAAAACTTTATAGTGCTAGACCGAATAATTCGCAAGCATTTTGGGTAGTTTGAGTGGAAATAGCCTCTAATGTCTCTCCTCGTAGCTGGGCTACTTGCTCGGCTACATAGCGCACATAGGCAGGCTCATTCCGCTTTTCACCCCGCTTGGGAACTGGTGCTAAAAATGGACAGTCTGTTTCCACTAGCAGGCGATCGCTTTTCACCATTTGAGCAGAAGCTTGGATGGCTTTGGCGTTTTTAAAGGTAACTGTCCCGCTAAAACTAATATAAAAGCCTAAATCCATAAACCATTGAGTTTCTTCTGGTGTTCCTCCCCAACAGTGCATTACACCCCGGAGTTGATGATTTGTTCGCTCCTGCCATGTTTTGAGTATTTCTCTCAAAGCAACTGCTGCATCTCGACAGTGAATAATTACGGGTAAGTTGAGTTCAGAGGCGATCGCTAATTGGGCTTCCAATACCATGCACTGTTGCTGATAATTGTCGGCTTTGTAAAAATCCAGCCCCATTTCACCAATTGCTACTACCTTAGAGTCAGAACGCGCTAAGGATAATATTTGCTCCCCTGTATCACTTTGCCATTGAGCGGCATCTAATGGATGCAAGCCTACAGCAAAGCTGATTTCCGGGAACTGGTGGGCTATGGTTTGTATACTGGAAAATTCCTTTGGCTCGACACAGGAATGTACTAAACGCACTACCCCTGCTTCTTGCCATCGCGATCGCACTGCTGTTAAATCTGCCTGGAAGGCATCAAAATTGAGATGTACGTGGGTGTCAATCAGCTGCATGGTCATTAGTCATTAGTCATTAGTTATTAGTCATTAGTCATTAGTTAATGACTGATGACTAATTAACTGCTTATGCTGTTTGGGTGAGTGGCTTGAGCTTGTGAGCCAGTCTAGACTTCTTCCTTGCCCCGTTGTTGGGATGCAGAACACCCCGCTTCACAGCTTTATCAATTTTGCTGTAAGCCTCAGAAAGTCTTACTTGTACTTCCTGTTGAGATTCCGGGGTAGGATTAGCTGCATAGACTTCTACCGCATTCAAGTATTTTTTAATCAGCGTTTTCACGGCTGATTTGTAGGTTTTGTTACGCAGCCGATTGCGTTCTGCGATTTTGGCGCGCTTGAGAGCAGACTTTGTATTCGCCACAGTCGATTCCAAAAAGACTATTATATGTACACACACTACTAGACTTACTAATATAGCATCTAGATTGCCAATGTTATGGTTTCTGAAAAAAAATTACTGTTGGGTTGCTCATTAACTTAACTGATGCCTAATTTTTTAGGTATTTACTAAACCTGAGAAAAAACGCTATCATAAGAAACTTTAATCATAAAAATAGCCATCTGAATTTCTGCAAAACCTGATCTAAATACATCAGTCATGGAGTACGTCCCCTAATCAGGATGTATTGTGAAAAGACAAAGGCTGCAAATAGCTAGAATTCAGGAAATTAGCTCACAGTCAAGTAAAAAATCAGTACAAATTATACTCAACTTCTAAAGTTAGTTTCTGGATTGGGCCAACCTGGATGTGTATCAGCATCGGCTATGCTCCCAGAGAGATTGTGTAGTGGTTTAAGGGTAGTAGGGATTGGTACTCCTCTTCTCTGCCCACAGCCAACTAGGCAAATCGGCATGAGTAATTAAATCGCCTCCTCAAGCAAATCAAGTGCTGGATGTCTTGGGAGTATCAAAAAAATCCAGGTTAAGCTAGAGAGGAGAATTAGCGTTGGCTTTGTACCCCGTGGGTAAACAGCAGAACTAATTCTGAGGCGGTATATTCTAAAATTTTGGCATTGTCCTTACTCCATGCTGCGAATCATTACTCAGCAGGCAGACGTTAAAGCAGAACTAAAACGTATCTGCGATCGCACCAGTGACGAACCAGTGCTTCATAAAGAAGCCACAGTGCGGGAAGTGTTGCAAGCAGTCAAACGCCAAGGCGATAAAGCTGTGCTACATTATACTGCCGAATTTGACAATCAAAACCTCAAGCCGGAAGAACTGCGTGTCAAAGGTTCGGAACTGGATGCAGCTTATCAACAGGTATCTCAGGAACTATTGGCGGCGATTCGGCTGGCTTGTGGCCAAATTGAAGCCTTTCATCGTCAGCGAGTCCCCAAAAGCTGGGTACACTTTGGCGATGATGATGTAGTGTTAGGTAAACGCTATAATCCCGTAGACAAAGCGGGTTTGTATATCCCTGGCGGCCGTGCTGCCTATCCAAGTACGGTACTGATGAATGCCATTCCGGCCAAGGTAGCTGGTGTACCGCGTGTAATTATGGTAACTCCACCAGGAGCCAATAAAGTCATTAACCCCGCAGTTTTAGTAGCGGCGCAAGAGGCGGGAATCAAAGAAATTTATCGCGTCGGGGGAGCGCAAGCGATCGCCGCTTTAGCTTATGGTACAGAAACAATTCCCAAGGTAGATGTGATTACCGGGCCAGGCAATATCTACGTCACCCTAGCGAAAAAGTTAGTTTACGGCACTGTGGGTATTGATTGTTTAGCAGGCCCCAGTGAAGTATTGATCATTGCCGATGAAACAGCCAATCCTGTCCATGTGGCAACGGATTTATTGGCGCAAGCGGAACATGATCCAATGGCGGCGGCGATTTTGTTAACTACAGATCCCGCTTTAGCCAAAAATGTGCAAGTCGCTGTAGAAAGACAATTAGTAGATCACCCACGGCGGATCGATACCGAAAAAGCGATCGCTCACTACGGCTTAATTGTCTTGGTGGAATCTTTAGAAGCAGCTGCCGAACTCTCCAACGAATTCGCACCGGAACACCTAGAATTAGAAATTAAAGACCCTTGGGCATTACTGCCAAACATTCGTCATGCTGGGGCGATATTCCTGGGTTATTCCACACCGGAAGCTGTAGGGGATTATATAGCCGGTCCCAACCACACTTTACCTACTTCCGGTGCGGCTCGCTATGCTTCAGCTTTAGGAGTGGAAACTTTTCTCAAGCATTCTAATATCATTCAATATTCACCCACAGCATTGCAAAAAGTAGCAGGTGCAATTGACGCATTAGCAACGGCTGAAGGCTTACCTTCTCATGCTGATTCAGTACGCCGCCGAATTCAGCAAGAAGAGTGATTAAGAATGCTTAATTTTTTCCTATAGTTTTGGAAAAAAAATACTCAGTGGTATCAAACTAAAAGTCTAGGCAGCTGTCGCCTCAAGGTCGGAAAGCTTTGTACAGCAAAGTCTCTACCATGTAAACTCGGTCATTTTCTGAGAAACTGTTGGTATAGCTGCCAATAAGCTTATCCATATCACTTCCTGATATCAGGGATCTACATCTGAAGAGGCAACAGCAATGCTCAAAACTATTTTGGTAGCTATAGATGGTTCAGAAATCGCCACACGAGTCATTGAGACTTTAGATAGTTTGGTTTTGTCCCCAGAAACTAAAGTTATACTCTGTCATGTGTTTCCCACAGCCGAGTCAGAAACAGAACTGCCAGCTGATCGGCCTCAACCTGAATCTTCTCGATTTTCCTCTTTCCATATAGAAAAACAATTGCAATCTTTTCAGGAACAGTTATCAGTTCAAAGTGAAATAGAACTGGTTGCTGGTGAACCATCTGAAGAAATTATTCGTTTGGCTAATATTCACAAAACAGATTTAATTATTATTGGCAGTCGTGGTTTAACAGGTATGACACGGATTGTCTTGGGTTCTGTAAGTAATCAAGTGGTAGAAGAGGCGGCTTGTTCTGTGTTGGTAGTCAAGCCTAGTTAAAATCGGGTGTAGGGGTGTAGGTGAGACAAGGGAAAAAATTCCATTTCCCTTAACTAATGACTGTTGACTAATGACTAATAACTCATGACTAAAACTCCGGTAGTCGCTCATAAATTTACCTTAATTGAGGATTTGTACGAACCTGCGGAATTTGTTGGTGCAGAACGCATTCAATCTTCTACTTTTCCAGACTTACAATTAAAAGTCGAGCAAGTATTTTCTGCGGGTGATGAGCAGTAATTAAACCTTGCTATGAGACTCAGCAAGAAACTGACGTAAACTCAATAAACTGATGGTTTGTCCTAAATTGAGGGGTAGTAGTGATATACCTTCAATTCGAGATTGCACCCAACCGTCTCCCCAATACCATTCATGAAATCCATCAATCCCGCCACTAAGTAACAACCGTAGACAGTTGGCTTTGGCGACATCTACCCGATGATGAATAGCGATCGCTCCAGTCCAGGTAGTAAACTCTACTCCTGTGGTTAGTTCATCTGGTATTCCTGGTGCAAATCTTTGCCCTATCAGCCATTTTTCCAGCTTCTCAGTTCGTAAGAGACTATCATGAATGGCGCTAGCTGATGCTTCTATTTCGATTCGCAGTTGGCTGTGTTGAAAATTACCTAGCATTTGTAGAAGCTCAATAAAAGAAGTTTCTATAGTAATCCTAAATCATGGGTAAACAACAATAGACATGGAAAACGTCACCAACCCCTTCGGGTTAGGGAACAGGCAACAGGCAACAGTAACTTTGCCTACGGCACGCTACCGCGATCGTCCAAAACCAGTCTTTTCCCTATTCCCTATTCCCTTTTAATACAATTGCTAATGCCAAAAAAGATTTAGATTATCTGTTAATTCCAATTCAGCATTATCACTTATAAATAATTTCTATTTTCTTGAATATATGATGATCATCTTTCGAGTTTAAATTAAAAACTTTATATAGTAGGTTCTATTCGTAAAATCTGGCTTTATATAGCATGGAATTCAATAAAATTTTGATAAAAAGCATCTATAAATAAAATTTTCATTGAAAAAGGTAGTAACTTATTATTTACAGCAAAATAATCAGTTTTATTAAAAACGAAATCTACTACAACTATTTCTCTTGTTTTTACGTGAATTAAGATTTTAGTGGGTAGAACCTACAGATGATCTTGCCGTTTTTTAAGTCTATTTCGGCTCAAGGCTATGCTAAGTTCTTCAACTTTTCTGTATTTTATTGTCACCATGATTACTCTTGGTGCTGGAATCATGGGGCTATCCATTCTTAGGACGCAGAAAATTCTCAAATTATTCAATACAAAACCAGAGCAACTAAGTTGGCGAATCATGTTTTTGCTAATGATTTTTTTTCTGGGTGGTTATTCGTTATGTATCTATTTAACAATTGCTAGGCTAATTGAATGGATACCATTGCTCACTGGCATGGTTTTCTTTTTCGGAGCATTATTCGTATTTTTTAGCGTTACTATCTACTACCAAACACTGCAAAGACTATTTATAGTCAAAGAAAAATACCGTACAGCAAAAGAAAATGCAGAGTCAGCTTTATTTCAATTAAAACAAACTCAGCAAGCTCAAATGCAATTAATTCAACGGGAAACTATGTTAGCCTTGGGAACGATGGTGGCTGGAGTTGCTCACGAAATTAATAATCCGGTGAGTTTTATTCATGGCAATTTAGAATATCTTCGTCAGTATACCCAAGACTTACTCAACCTGCTAGCTAATTATGCTGCTGTATATCCGAATCCAGATCTCAAAATCGTTAATGCTCTTGCTAACAGTGAACTGAAGTTTATCCAGAGCGACTTGCCAAAGCTGCTGAACTCAATGCAGGTTGGCACAATTCGGATTATGGAGATTGTAGAATCCCTATCAAATTTCTCACGTTTGAATGAAGCTGACTATAAAAAAGCTGACATCCATCAAGGTATTGATAGTACACTCGTAATTTTGCAGCATCGGCTTAAATGTTGTGCTAGTAATAGCCAACCTATTTCAGTGATTAAAAAATACGGAAAAATTCCTCATATTTTCTGTAATCCTCGTTTTTTAAACCAAGTATTTCTAAATTTAATTAATAATGCTATCGATGCCTTGATTCAAAAAACAGCAATTCTCGGACAAACTACAGAAGAAACACCAACTATTTGGATTCGTACATTTCAGTCTGAGGATAATCAAATTAATATCACAATCTCTGATAATGGTTGTGGCATGAGTGAAGAGATTTGCCGCAGCATTTTCCAACCTTTTTTTACTACTAAGCCCGTTGGTCAAGGAACTGGTTTAGGTTTGTCTATTAGCCATCAAATTATCGTTGAGCAACATGGTGGCTCTATCAAATGTACTTCCATTGCTAACCAGGGAACTGAAATCGATATTAGACTTCCGATTCAGCAAATAACACTTACGTAACTTTTGTATAAGTTAAGTTTTGTTATACTAGATATTACTTGAAACCCGACGCTGAAGAGCAAGGGCCTTTGTTGAGACATTATTATTGGTAAGGTTTTCATGGCGGATCAATTAATTCGCGCCACAGCAGCCGACGGTGGAATTCGTGCAGTAGGTGCGATCACCACGCGTTTGACAGAAGAGGCACGGCAACGCCACCAGCTTTCTTACGTAGCAACGGCGGCTCTAGGGCGGACAATGGCAGCAGGTTTGTTGATGGCTTCCAGTATGAAGAGGCCTGGATCTAGGGTTAATGTCCGGGTTAAGGGTGATGGGCCTTTGGGTGGCATCTTAGTGGATGCTGGTTTAGATGGCACAGTCCGGGGTTATGTGGGTAATCCCTCTGTGGAATTGCCTCCTAATGCTAAGGGCAAACTAGATGTTGGTGGTGCTGTGGGTAATGGCTACCTCTACGTAGTCAGAGATATCGGTTACGGCTACCCCTACTCTAGTACAGTAGAACTGATTTCTGGGGAAATTGGTGATGATGTAGCTCACTACCTCGTCAATTCGGAGCAAACACCTTCTGCATTGGTATTAGGTGTGTTCGTCGGTGCTGGTGGAGTAACAGCATCCGGTGGGTTGTTGGTGCAGGTATTGCCGAAAGCCGCCAGAGATGAAGAATTAGTGGCGAAATTAGAATCGCGGGTAGCAGCTTTATCTGGTTTCACGCCGTTATTGCAAGCTGGTAAGACTTTGCCAGAAATCTTTCATGATTTACTAGGCGACATGGGTTTAAATATTTTCCCAGAAAGCCAAATTTTACGCTTCCACTGTGGATGCTCTTTTGATCGGGTGTTAGGAGCATTAAAGATGTTGGGAGAGGCGGAATTACAAGACATGATTGTGAAAGATGATGGAGCTGAAGCAACCTGTGACTTTTGTGGCAGAGTATATCAGGCCAGCAGCGATCATTTAGCTCAACTCATTGTTGATTTGCAAGCAGAATCTTCTGTTTCTGGATAGGTATAAAAGGTAGCTGAATCTGCTAATTATTAATGTTATCTGTGGGAAGGATAATGTAACAAGTAGCTTTTTAATTATGAGAAAGTTACTATGGCAAAAATAGAATTATCATTCTAAAACAGATCGCTATTCCCTTATTGTGGTGTGAGAGATGACAGAGCGGGATATCCCAGAAAGTTGGCATCCAACCAGAGGAAGAAATCCAGATGATGCGGCAGGATTCTCCCCAACGCAAAATTTTGGTGAACCCCACGGGTCTGGTGTCCCAGCGACTGGTTCCTCTAATTCAGTGAAGCAGCGAACAGATAATAATACCGAAGGATTACCTATTAACAGTCAATCAGAAGCAAATAATATACTCAGTAACGGTGCAAATAAGTTGCCACGCTGGATGAAAAGTTGGATAGGATGGGCTTTATTGTTAACGCTCATCCCTGGCAGTGTGGCATTTATGGCAACGGCAATGCTTTTGAAGTTACCGTCTGCACCTAATTGCCCGGCAATTTTTTGGCCTCTGGCAAGTGCTTCTGTGCGGCTACATTGCGCTCAACTGGCAGCCTCTAAACAGACAGTTAATGACCTGTTGCAAGCGATCGCCTTAGTAAGACAACTGCCATCAGACCACCCATTGCGGGGAGAAATAGAACGTTTTTTAGAGGAATGGTCACGGGATATTTTGAAGCTGGCTGACCAAAATTTTCAATCAGGGAATTTAGAAGAGGCGATCGCCACGGCTCGCAAAATACCCCAAGACTTGCCAACTTATAAATTGGTAGATGAGCAAATTACCAAATGGGAAACAATTTGGGCTAAAGCAGACGGTATATACAAGGACGCAGAAGAAGAGCTACGACAAAAACGTTGGCAATCGGCGTTTATGGTAGCAGCTAAATTGTTGCGTGTAGATAATCAATATTGGGCGACGACCAAATATGACCAATTGCACGGCATTATTACCTCATCAAAAGAAGACGTTGATAAGCTAGCCCAAGCCGAAAGACTAGCCAAGAGTAAGGTAGTAGATAATTTACTAGAAGCAATCAAGATAGCTCAATCAATTGGCAACAAGAGCTACCTACATCAAAAAGCTCAAGAACTAATTCCGGCATACGGACGGAAAATGCTGGATTTGGCGCAAGCGAAAATGGATGAGCGCGATGCCGATACAGCTCTAGACATTGCCAGACAAATTCCCGAAATTACGGGATTACAGGCAGAAGTAGAAGACTTCATTGCCTTGGCTGATGCCCAAAGGAGTGCGTGGATAGGTAATGTAGCAGGTTTAGAATCAGCAATTACCCAGGCACAACAAATTGATCCATCACGGCCAGTCTATGACAAAGCCCAACAACTAATTACGCAATGGCAGTTGGAAATTGAAGATGTTGCCCGTCTAGAAAAAGCCAGAACACTGGCTAGTCGAGGCACAATCAACGATTTAACAGCCGCGATCGCCGAAGCACAGATGGTGCCTACTAGCAATCCCCGTGGCTCGGAAGCTAGACAAGATATCAATCGTTGGCAAGCTCAGGTAGAAACGATTGAAGACCGACCTTACCTAGAAAGAGCTGAACAAATAGCGTTCTTGGGAGATATTAATTCTTTGCAGGCCGCGATCGCCGAAGCTAGTCAAATTCGTCAGGGTCGGGCATTATATCCCGAAGCACGCCGCAGAATTCGGACTTGGGTAGGTAGGGTAGAGCGCATCCAAGACCAACCTTTCTTAGATCAGGCAAGAGATTTAGCTCAAACTGGAGATTTAGCAGCTGCAATTAATGCAGCTAGACCAATTGCATCTTCTGGACGATCGCTCTCTGGAGAAGCGCAAGCAGCCATAGCAGAATGGGAAGCCCAAATTCGTGCTAGAGAAAACTGGAGACGAGCCAAGGAAGTAGCAATTGCTGGCACACCGGAAGCTTTGCTCCAAGCAATACGATTAGCTGATAATGTACCGAACAGCAGTATCTTGCGTATGGATGCAAATATTGCTATTGACCAATGGAGCCAGCAAATATTAGATACTGCCCGTTCGCAAGGTAGCTCTGATATTGCTAGAGCCATTGAAACAGCTCGCTTAGTCCCACGCAGTAGCTCTGCTTACAGTGCAGCACAAGAGCAAATTAAGATATGGCAGCAGTTGCTCAACCCTGAACCACCACAGCAATTTCAGCCGTCAACTGTAATTAATGAGCAGTAGTTTTGAGAGACGCGAAATTTCGCGTCTCTTGATTAATTTTTAGATCACGCACAGTCACAGAGGGGAAAGCAATAGCTCATCTGAGCGTGAACAGGAAATTATGGCAAAATCTGCTCAATCATACGATTTGCCTGAGAAGCGTAACCACCTCCAAATAAATTGAAGTGATTTAAAATGTGGTACAGGTTATACAACGTTTTGCGATTTTCGTAGCCTGCACCTAAAGGCCAAACTTCGTTATAACCTTGGTAAAAAGCTGCGGGAAACCCACCAAACAATTCTGTCATGGCGATATCGACTTCGCGATCGCCAAAATAAGTTGCTGGATCAAATATTACTGGTTCGCCAGCAACAGTACACCCAGCGTTACCACCCCACAAATCACCATGTACTAGGGAAGGTTGGACTTGATGATCTGCTAATAAATCAGGAATAGCTGCTAGTAAATCATCTTGTTTAGGAAAATTACCGCCCCGTCTTCTGGCTAATTGGAACTGATAACCTAGACGATACTTAGTATAAAAATCTACCCAGTCTGTTGTCCAAGTGTTGATTTGGGGTGTAGAACCGATAGTGTTATTCATCTCCCAGCCGAAACCTTTTTTGCTGGTGGCTTTGTGCATTCCTGCTAACTTGCGTCCCATTTCTGCCCAGGATTTGTTGTTACCGCCTCCCATTTCCAACCATTCCAGAGCAATGTAACCAGAGTTACCGGCTATCCCCCAGCATATCGGTTGCGGTACGCGAATTGTGTGAGTATCGTACATCTGCTGTAATCCCAGCATCTCTGCCTCAAACATGGAGACTTGAGACGCTTGGTTGAGCTTGACAAAGTACGTTATTTTACCATCAGAGACAGAATAACCTTGGTTAATACAACCACCACTAACCGATCGCCTCTGTTGACTGTGAAATTTTTCGCCAGTGACTCGGCTAATATGGGCATCGATTTCAGTCCACATTTTAAAAAATTCAAAATTCAAAATTCAAAATTCAAAATTCAAAATTAAAGAATTGCTGAGTGATAAGAGATAGAGATTTGAGATTATTGTATATTATCTCACTCTTTACTCAGCATTTTTACCACGTCAATCAAGCTGGTTTAAGTACCACTACACCATAAGCTTCTGGACAAAGGTATTGATTGGCTGCTAGGAGTAAATCTTGGGCGGCTTGGGCTTGAATATGGGCTGGGTAGTTGAATGCTGGTTCTAAATCGCCGATGAGGGAGTGATAAAAACCATATAAGCCTGTGCGATCGCTTGGTGTTTCGTTACCAAAAATAAATCGATTGGCGACGCGCTTTTGAACACGGGAGATTTCCTTTTCAGTGACTAATTCTGTTTGTAACCTGCGGATGTGTTGGGCGATCGCGGTTTCTACTTCTGCTAAATTTTCTACTGCACACTTAGCAGAAATATAAAACGTTCCTTGTAGGCGATGACTCATATTGCTCACACCAATAGAGGAGACTAATCCCCGTTCTTCCCGCAAATCCTGAACTAATCTTGATGTTCTTCCATGTCCCAAAATCCCTGCTAACACATCCAAAGCATAAGTTTGCTCTAGGTGATTCATCCCTGGAACTCGCCAAACCATAACTAGCCTCGCTTGCTGGAGGCTTTCATCAATAAATTCCCGGCGGACAATTTCGGTAAATGCGGGTTCGA
This sequence comes from Nostoc sp. PCC 7524, assembly GCF_000316645.1. NCBI lineage: Bacteria > Bacillati > Cyanobacteriota > Cyanophyceae > Nostocales > Nostocaceae > Nostoc > Nostoc sp. PCC 7524. Next base: position 3,421,275 of record NC_019684.1, on the reverse strand, counting down.
GGTTGGGAAACTGTTGACTGTTGACTGTTGACTGTTGACTCTTCTGTGAGGTGAATCCTTCAGCGATAATTTCGATTAATTTTTCCTCTGGTAAATTACCCACAGCTACAGCCGTCATCGAGCGGGGTTGATACCAAGTTTGATGAAAATCTCGCATTTGCTGGGCTGTTAGTTGGGAAATTACTGATTCCGGCCCCAACACTGGACGACGGTAGGGTAACTCTGCAAATGCCGTTTCCATCGCCCGGCGAAAGGTGCGGCGACGGGGGTTATCTTCCGAACGTCGGATTTCTTCTAAGACTACGAATCGTTCCCGTTCAAAGGCTGCATCGGGAATACTGGCATTTAATACTACATCCATTTGCAAAGGAGCTAGTTCAGCAAAATCTTTGGGGGCGGTGGTGATGTAGTAATGGGTGTAATCTTGGCTAGTGGCGGCGTTGGTGACAGCACCACGTTCTTCTATTTTTCGTTCAAACTCACCGCTAGCGATTCGCTCAGTTCCCTTAAAAATCATATGCTCTAAAAAGTGAGCCATGCCGTTAATTTCATCAGATTCTACTGCTGAACCAATGTTGATCCATAAGTTGAGGTTCACCGCTTCCACCGGCATTTGTTCAACAATGATAGTTAAGCCATTGGGCAATTGATGGATTTTTGGGGCGTTAAGACGCGGAAATTTTAACAGGGTTGAGGTCATGGGTAGTGGTGAGTGAAGATAGCTCTTACTTCTATATCTTAATTTGCCAGCAGAACCCCAGTGAAGTTTTAAGGGGACTTACAGTTTAAAGTTGGTCAAAAATGAAACTTACTTGAGTCCAGCGAAAATTGTTAGAAATATTATCGATTACTGAGTGCGAACTACATTTATTTTTCATGATTTGGGAAAAACTTTTTGGGTTACTGCTAAATAAGTATTTGTGAGGCGATCACAGTGGAAAACTGGGTCGCCTACCTTGTAAGGCTTTAGTTCGTTTCAACATAAGTCCATGAATCCATTCACTTGGTTTCATTTTGAAGTCAAAAGAGTTTTAGGCAGACTCGATGTATATGGATCAACAAGATCAAGGAGGTTCTAATTTGCGGACTATTGGCGAAGAGCCTGTCATGTACAACAACTTGGACAGTTAAAGCTGTTCTGGCGGCAATCAGACCAGCATCAAACAATCTACTTAAATCATCTATTTTATGGAGTTAACAATGGTTAATAAAAGTAACCCCAATCAATCCAATAATACTTTCGACTGCTTAAAAGTGAAGATAGTTATTTCAGGAGTAGCAACAGCCGCCGCAGTAGGAATGATACCTCGTTTTTTACCCCCTGGCTTCCCTCAAGCTGGTTTCTATCCTCAGCACTCTAAACAATCTGTGCAAGAATCTCAACTTCGTCGCATTAGTCGTCTGGAGTACGAACAGTTAATAATAGGAATGTCGTTAACTGATGTGCGATCAATCTTGGGTCTAGGTACTGAAGTTAGGCGTTCTGCAACAACAGCAACCTTTGAGTGGAAAAATCCTGACGATTCTAAAATTACTGTTACTTTTGAAAACGACCAACTCAAAACTAAAGAACAGTCTGGATTGAATTAAAAAGAGGTTTAGGCAATCACATATAAGTAGGCGGTTGATTGCCTTTTCTTTTGACAAGTTCATACACTGAATCTGTTTGAATCAACCTGTGATGTCGTTGCATGTGTATTGAGCATTATGTAGAAAACAGATCAAGTGTTTCAAGTAAATAGGTACTGGACAGCCGTTCAGTACCTATTTAATAGGTACAGTACCTATTTCTTGCACCAACGTGCATCGGGGCCTCGACCCAAACATTCCAATCGTCCTAAATTACGCTCCTGGCGTAAAATGCGGCGAATGAGGTCTATGCCCACTGTGGGACATCGTTCTTGTAAATCCTTGATCGAAAAATCTCCGGGTATATTGCTAATCGCATCTAGCACCATAGCTGTTTTAGCTCCCTTGGCTGAACTGACTAACCCGACTCGCTGCTCAAACTCCCGGTACGGTGAGAGCATGATTACACCCAGAAAATACTCCCACCACGGCAACAAGCTATGCTGTCCTTGATGCCAGTTCTGCGATGATTGATAAAGTGTATCGTAGTAACTTTCTTTTGTACTTTCTACAATCCGTTCCAAACTAATAAACCGACCAACTTCGTAACCAGCTTTATACAGTAACAGTAGTGTTAACAGTCGTGCCATCCGTCCATTGCCATCAGTAAAAGGATGGATGCACAGAAAATCTAAAATATATGTGGGGATAAGCAATAACGGTTCGATTTCTTCTGACTCAAACAGACGATTGAACTTTTCGTGCAAACGTTGCATTGCGTCTGGAGTTCCATAGGCTGGAACTGGCTGGAATCTGACAATTTTTCTGCCATCGGGGTAAGTTTCGCTAATTTCATTATCTACTGACTTCCAGCGTCCACCCTCAGCCGCCGTAAATTGATAAAGGTCACGATGCAGCTGTAAGACAACTCCAGGGGTGAAAGGGATATGAGTATAGCTGGTGTGAATGGTTGTGAGTACATCTCGATAGCCAGCAATTTCCTGTTCGGAGCGATCGCGCGGTGTGGTTTTTTCTGCTACCAGTTTTTTGATACGTTCTAAGGGTGCTGTGATACCTTCTATACGGTTAGAAGATTCGGTACTTTGAATAACCGCAGCTTGACGTAATGTTTCCAATACTTGAGGTGACTGTTCTTTGAATAAATCTTGTTTGCCTTTATACTCACCAATCAGGCGAATGGTACGCAGTAGATTTTGAGTAATCGGTTGACTTTCAATAAAGCCCGGTTCAAACGACTGCATCGGCAGTTCCTATCAAATTCACTTTACTATCCAGAATAGTATGGGAAGTTCTTGATCTTAATTTGCTAGCATCAACTTAAAAAAGAATGCCGTCAAACCCAACATCAGCAACAGATGGGGAATGTTTTGGAATAGCGATCGCCTCGTAATCCGCAATAATGGATAAGGACTAAATACCATCGCTGAAAGTAGAGTCACACCTTGCAAGAATTGCGCTACATCTAAATTCCAGGTGAGTGTCGGTAAGCCTGCACCACTGTAACCTAGTGTCCTGGCTAACACTGGGATAATTTGCCCCGCTTCAGTGAGCGCAGCAGGGATGTAATGAGTGAGATTGGCTGCTAGGGTTAAGGGGAGATAGGCATAGATGACGGTGAGATAGTCCGGTTGCTCTGCATCGAGGAGACGAGCGATCGCATGAGTAAAATAAGTCAATACAGCAGGAATACTCAAGAGTACAAGAGCAACAGGAATACTGATCGGCAAATGATCAGCATCCACAGGAACAGCAGCCCATCCCAACCATTCTAAAATCGTCTGAGAATGGTGCATGAACACACCACCTAATAACAACAGTAACAAGGCGACTTCTGCCCAAAATCCTTGATGATTGTCCAATAAATCCGAAGCCGGAAATCGTAAATTCAGTTGTGCGGAGCGATTGGGGCAACCTTTCAGGCAAGTCATGCACAGCATACAATCGCGGTTGTCCTGTAATTGCGCTGGATGTGAATAGAGTGGACATCCCCCCGTGGCTTGTCCTTCGTTTTCTAAGGCTTCGGCAAAGGTGATAGGGGTTTTTTCTGTACCTTTATAACAGCCAAAGGTGTTGCACTGACTGCCGCACACTTGTTGAGTTGAGCGCAACTCAATCATTGATAGTTTGGCGAACATCCCGTTCATCCCACCGATGGGGCAAAGATACCGACACCATAATCGACGTTCGTAAATCAGGCTGAAAATCACTGCTCCGGCTGCAATTGTCAACAACAACCATGCAGACAGGTAAGCATGGTGGGGTAAGTCCCAAAGTTTTTCCCATAGGTAAATTGCTACAAAGCCACTGAACACAATCCAACCTCCCCAACGGTTCAACCATTGGGTGTTCCAGGTGAGTTGTTGGCGGGGAAATAGCCATAGAGAAATTCGCCGTATCCATTCTCCGGTGATCATAAATGGACAAACGGCACACCAAAGACGACCAACAAAGGCAAATAGGAACAGATAACCAGGCCACCACCAAGCCCAAAATAAATTCAGGGTGACGCTGCTATCTCGTTCTTGAGAGCCGATAAAACCCAGGATAATCACAGGTACAAAAACTACCATCATTAATATCCAGATGCCGTCAGGATACCAACGACTTAGCAACACTTGCCGCAACCAGGGTACATGAGTTAATAAGTCAAGCCGAAAAGCGTTTTTGGTTGATTGCACCGACCATAATACTTGTTCTGGGATGACTGAATGTCCCTGTGGTGTCATAGTCACGGCTCGGTGCAAAATCTCTGCTAGTTCCGCCAAGTTTCCGGGGTAGTCGTAGCTAATCAAGCGGCGCAAATCAGATTGATCTAGTTTTAACAAGGGGCGATTCTGTTCCCGGCAAAACTGATTTAAGAAGTGGCGGGCGAAATCTGGAATGTCGGCTTTGCGTTGGGGTAGGCTAAAAAGTTTGATGGTGATGGCATCAATATCAGGTAATTCTAGTTTGTTGGGTGATGCTAAGATGAGGCGCACCCAAGATTGAACAGGTTGGGGAGGTGTAGTAGCGAGATTAATTTTGCCCACAATACCGTGATTGGGTAGAATTAATCCGGTTTTGAGGTAGTGGATTAAGCGAGTGCGATCGCCTTCACTCAATACCTGCACATTATGTGACATACTCCCACACTGATGCAAGCATACAGTGTGGGCTTCTCATCCAATCCAGCTATTGCTTCTCCTGACGGAGACGCTACGCGAACGGAGGCGATGAGCTTTGTTTTGAGTCCACGAGATGCCCCTCCGCAGACTTGAACAAGTACAAAAATGTTCAATCCTTTGTACTGTCAGAGTTTTACCTACCCACAGAAGCGACAAACAAATGTCTGTTACTGGGTAGAACCCCATACTCTGAGTTGTCAAGGTTCGGCGCACAGGAAGCGGTTAGCTATTAATTTGATTAAACCTGTACGACTTAAGTATATCATGGTTACGGTGATTTGTCGTAATTATGTCAAGAAAACACAGGGTTGAAACAAGACTTAACGACAGGGAATTGGGACTTTTAAAAGAGTTCGCAGAGACTCTGGATATCCCGATGTCTGAAGCGTTGAGAACCTTAGTCCAAAGTTTGGCGATTCGTCGCCCACCCCACTCCCTCAACGAGTGATAGTCGTTATTGGTCGGGGGTGGGACTCCTCACCGCCCTGCCATTCATCTCATCACTTCCGCTATTGCGGTAAGTGAGAGGCTTCTGTCAGTTCAAGCTAACAGCAGTGTACCTCGCTCCAAAAGTTCTAAAATCCCCGGTTGCTCCTCTACCCTACCAAACAAGGCATCTGTATTCAGTCGGCCATCCTCTGCACGCGGTAAATTTGCACAGTCCATTTCCGCGAAGGGTTGAGATGCTAGTTCTGAGTGAGCATGAATTAAACCTGACACGAATGTTTTACCTGTGCCTACCTGTGCTTGTAAGATTACAGGCTTGAGATTTGCGGCTGCTTGATTAATCTGTTGTGTCAGCTTTTGTGCTGCTTTACTACTGCCGATAATATCTGTCTGACTGGGTACTGGCTGGATGTAAGATTGTAACGATTGAATCCGCACTTGTGACCAAGCAATCCGAATGGCATACTCATGCAAATCTTGAGAAAGCTGGGAATGAATCACCTGTTGAATTGTAGGGTGTTCAACAATGAGACGCTGAAATGCTGCTTTCGGTAGAAATAAAACTTCGCTTTGCGTGAGAGCGATCGCACTTGTTTGATAATGTCCCTCTACTGCATTCGCAATTAAAGTATAACCAAACAAATCCCCTGCATGGCGATACCGAATCAGCAATTGACCAATCAAAGATTCTCGAAATATCTCCACCTTGCCCGACTTTAACAAGTAAAGGCCTGTGGGGGTTTGTCCCTCTTGGTAGATGAGGGTTTGGGGTGCGACGCGAAAGTAATGAAACGAATTGGCGATCGCTTGTAGTGCTTCTGGTGGCAATTGTCCCCAAATCTGATGCACACTCAGCCAACTCCCACAATCTGCCACATCATGAATGATATCTGTGATTAATGGCAGTGGTTGCTCCAGAATTGCCCCCGCCAGTTGAGTGGGAATGGTGGCTGTGGAATTATTTGCCAAACTCAGGTTTGGCTGAATCGTGGGATGAAGATATTTGTCTAGGTACACTGTGATACCTCAAATCTTAAAGTATTAATTTAAACTAAAAATCCAAGTATTTATTCTGTCTGAGGATAGCAGAAGTTTTTTTGATCAGGATGTAAAATATCACGGCTCAATCAGGTATTCATCATTTTAAACCAATGTCATAGATGCTTTACTCCCAATTGAGTAGCTGTTCATAGGATTTAAAAATTTACCAACAAAAATAAATAAATGCCGAGAATAAATTAAAAAGTGTAAAATTATGAGTAAGAATATAAATTTTTGTAAAGCTAATATTAATGTCTAATATTATTGTTAACCTACAAAAACCCCGTGTAATCGTCATCGGTGCTGGAATTGGCGGACTGACGGCTGGTGCATTGTTAGCCCATAGTGGTTACAGCGTGTTAATTCTCGACCAAGCCATTGTCCCAGGCGGATGTGCTTCCACATTTAAACGCCAAGGATTTACGTTTGATGTCGGTGCAACCCAAGTTGCAGGGTTAGAACCAGGGGGTATTCATCATCGGATATTTGCGGAACTAGAAATAGATTTACCAGAGGCTACCCCTTGTGATCCTGCTTGTGCAGTCTATTTACCTGGGGAAAGCACACCGATTAATGTTTGGCGTGATCCTGAGAAATGGCGGGAAGAACGACAAAGACAGTTTCCTGGTAGCGAACCATTTTGGCAACTGATGGCGACTTTATTTAACGCTAGTTGGGAGTTCCAGGGACGTGATCCTGTGTTGCCACCCCGTAATTTATGGGATTTAGGGCAGTTAATTCAAGCAGTGCGTCCGAGTACCTTTATTACTGCACCTTTTACTTTTTTAACTGTAGGTGATGCTTTAAGGTTATTTGGTTTAGGAAATGACAGGCGACTCAGGACATTTTTAGATTTACAACTCAAGCTATATTCTCAAGTCAACGCGGAAGAAACAGCTTTACTTTACGCCGCTACAGCCTTGAGTGTGTCCCAACTACCCCAAGGATTATTTCACCTCCAAGGTAGTATGCAGGTATTGAGCGATCGCCTAGTCTCAGCCTTAGAAAGAGACGGTGGTAAATTATTAATGCGCCACACTGTCGAACAAATCAAAGTTGAAAAAGGCAAAGCTACGGCTGTGGTGATTAGAAATCAAAAAACAGGCGAAGTCTGGACGGAAGCCGCAGATCATGTAGTTGCTAATGTCACTGTACAGAACTTAGTGCAACTATTGGGAGAAAAGGCCCCCATTGGCTATAAACAACGTGTAGAAAAGCTACCCCCAGCATCCGGTGCGTTTGTGGTGTATTTGGGTGTAGATGCTAGCGCGATTCCTTACGATTGTCCGCCGCATTTACAGTTTATGTATGATGCAGATGGAGTCATTGGGGAGAATAATTCTTTATTTGTGTCGGTAAGTCATGGGGGTGATGGACGCGCACCAGCAGGGAAAGCCACAATTATTGCTTCCTCCTTTGTAGATGCTGAACAGTGGTGGCGTACTGAAGATTACCCCGCATTAAAACAGCAGTATACCCAAGATGCGATCGCTAAACTAGCCCAATACTTTTATCTCAAACCGGAAACCATAGTTTATCAAGAAGCCGCCACACCCCGAACTTTTGCTTACTATACTGGGCGCGATCGCGGTATAGTTGGCGGTATCGGTCAAAGAATCCCCACCTTTGGCCCCTTTGGTTTTGCTAATCGTACACCCATTCAGGGTTTATGGTTAGTCGGTGACTCCACCCATCCAGGCGAAGGTACAGCCGGGGTAAGTTATTCCGCCTTGACAGTAGTTAGACAAATTCAGGCACAATAATAATGTTACACACAACATCTAAAGATATATTTAACCTAGACTGACGGGATTGTAAAAAACCACACTACGCTGGATAGATGAATTACGAAACAGCTCGCAAACTCCTAGTAGGTCAAACAATCGCAACTGAGGAAAACCCAGATGCTCTGTTGATGCGAATGAAACAGGGTAAACCACCCGTTCCTGGTCAAATTACCTCAATTTTGTTAGCTTTAAAAGTTGTGTTTGAAGCCTTAAAAGAATCTCCCAGTCTAGATAGAGAATTAACTTTTGCTCTTTATCAATTAAGTGTGAAAACGCAACAGTTATTTATTGCTGGACGTAGAGTTGGTGTTGATTGGCCACCATTACTTAAGGAAGATTTAGTGAGAATTTCTTTAGCTGTGGAAAGTATCTTTTCTGGTGTTTGGCAAACTCCTCCACCTGGAAGTTTTTAAATTAAGCACTCATGGATTCAGATGTCAACAATCCAGACATATCTAATATTAACTGTGACCAATTAGATGCAGTTACCGCAATACGTGCTGTTTCTGTTGGTTTGTCCCAAATATTTATCCACTCTTGTTTCCAAGCCTGTAGCAAGTCTTGAAGTTCATTTAATTCAAAATTATTTATTTCGTTTTTTTGTTTTATCAAAGATAAATACACCAAACTTTCTTCAATTAAAAGCGGAACTAATTCACGATTAGCACTCTTTTCTAACCAGGAATTGAGACGTGCTAAACAAGCTGCTAATTCTCCCAACTGTTGTGCATGGGTTTGGTTGACAAAACTAGCTTCAATTGCACTCCAGTTAGGCATTACAGTCCTCCTAGCAATTGCTGGGTAATTTGACTAACTTGTTCTCGAATTTGTGGAGATTGGATGATCATACTACGATTGTTTTGACTGGGGCGAATGTTAATAATTGACTCAAATACGATCTCTTGAGTGTAAGGAGACCAATCAGCACCCCAAATATATCGTTGTTTGCTACCGTCTTTAAGCAATTCTTGTTCACATTCGTAATGGCGAACGCCACCACCTGCTAGAATTTGACGTTCTATATCTACTGCTATTTTAATAAATACATCCCAGGTTTTCAGCATTTCCTCTATCTCTTGAGGGGTAGCAGCTTCACGGATAATTAAAACCAATGGAAATGAGTCCTACTGAGCAAACAACGTCAATTCATACACTAATTGCTGATTTTAGACAATAGAAGTGAGTATGTGATTATTAGCAAGTGCAATATTCAAGAATTTCATCACAAAACCCCGACTTTTTTTCAAAAATTGGGGTTGTAGTTTTCAAAACAATTAAAACTGCCATATCTGAATTAACGATTTCGCAGTTCTGCTTCTAATTTATCTAAGTCGCTTTTGAGTAAAACCGTCATTTGTCCGGTGAAAGCTTTACCGTTGCGTGGTTGGGCAATTTCTACCCAATAGGCGTAGCGATCGCCTATTCGTAATTCTCCTTTTAAAGCTTCTCTAATGGGAGTTTTGGCAAACCGCGCTGAGTTAATTGCACTCTGGTTAGGATACTCATATACAGTTTGGGCGTTTTTAAAGTCTTGATAAATATCTAAACCGTAAATTACTCTTAAAGACTCTTGCAAACGCTGAAAACTCATGCCGTTAATGGCATCATACATCGCTAGACGCTCATAGCGGATTCTACTTCTATCTTTGGTGAATGCTACTCTACCAGGAGGTAAAACGGAAGCCTGAAAAGTAAATCGCTGGGCTGCTGTATCACTTTTCTGCACATATAGTTTCTCTCCACGACTAGGGCGTAGTGTGGGATGGGCTTTCATCCAAGTACCAACTTCCTCTGTACTTTGTCCTGGTAAAGCATTGGCTTTGGTATCCAATAGCATTCCCACACCTAGCCCAGAAACCAGAGTACAGGCACAAACCAACAAGTTAAGCTGAGATTTTTTTAGCATTTTCCTATACGGGAATTACAGAGAAATTACCCTATAAGGGAGTAATCATAGTCTTCCCGTTTTTCAGCAAAATTATTGCATTGACTATAAACTCACATCAAACAATACATGATCTAAAATTGACGGTTCAGTAGGGTGCGTCAGTATGAATGATTTCTTCGTGTATTTAGGTTTTATCGTGCTGACGCACCCTACATTTGAGATATTGTGTGATTTCAAAGTCCGTAATAACGCAGTGTTCAGTACCTAATTATATAGTTGTGTGTGATGGCAAATCGATGAATAATTCATGCCTTCACACAGCAAAATAAATCACATTAGTTAAGAGTTTATTTCTAACAATTCAACTCTAACTTGCTCTAATATTTGTTGATATCTTCCATCTATCATAACACTGCCACAATTACCGCTTAAATCGACTGAAACCAGACTTAGCTGTATTTTGTCTAATTACTTCCGTATAATCTACCACTGCGGCTTGATAATTACCAAGATTATAGTCGGAATTGGCACGATGATAATACGGTTCTTCAGCTTGAGGCTTGAAAATTTACCGCTACACTACTGGCATTTAGCGGGAGAGAATGTCATTGACACTCCCCTTACCTAACCAGGTTTCGCTTTCGCTCACTTGCTTGAAAAGGCAGGGGATTCTTGGTTCAATGAAACATTACAGAGAAATCTATGAAGTATTTAGGCTCAACAGTTGTTGCTACGGTTACATTAGTGCTGTCGTTGTTAACTCAAGTGATGTCTGTAGCGGGACAAACCCCTATTCAGAGTAAACTTTCGTTGGTTTCAGTCTCCTCCGACACAGAATCAACATCACCACTAGCACAAGTTAATACTAACAGCACAAAAGTTACACCTCTAATTGAACAGTTGAAAACTGACAACAGAGAAGACCGGGAAAAAATCCTGGTAAAGTTAGCGGCAATTGGTCAAGAGGCAATTCCTACTTTGATCAAAGCATTAAAAGACCCAGATAAGCGAGTACGTAGTGGAGTTAGCAACGCTTTGGGTAGAATTTACACTGAAGCCTCTGCTGATGATGCCTCTGCTGCTGTACCTAGTCTGATTGTTGCGCTCAAAGACTCAGAAGTAGAAGTACGCCGCAGTGCTGCTTTTGCATTGAGTCAGATGCCTTTATCTACGCCCGTGTCCAAAAAACAAACTATTGCACCTCACCTTGCTATAGCTCTGAAAGACCAGGATAGAGATGTGCGTATTTTCGCAGCCCTATCTTTGGAGTCATTTGTTGACAATCAAACGTTATTAGCTGTGCCAGAACTCACTTTTGCTCTCCAAGACACAGAACCGGATGTACGTACCCTTGCTGCTTTAGCTTTGGTTAAGATGAATGCTGTACCAGTGCTGATTAAAGCCCTTCAAGACCCAAATAAGAATATACGTATTCTGGTTATTGATGCTTTAGCATTCATAGATATAAAGCACAAACAAACACTACCATACCTGAGAGATGCTCTGAAAGATCCAGATCCTGATGTGCGTCGTCATGCAGCTATAACTTTGGGTTTAATAGGTGCAGAAACCTCTGCGCTTTTCCCTGAACTCAGAGCGACTCTCCGACATCCAGATCCAAGCTTACGTGCTAATGCTACTTTTGCCTTAGCGAATATAGAAATAAAACCTACTGATTTGTTATCAGAGATTATTTTTACTGCACTAAATGATTCGGATGAGCAAGTACGCCTTAACGCTATTTATGCTTTAGTACAAGAAGAATATCAAACTTTTGGCAAAGAACTTCAAGCGGCTCTCAAATCTCCTGTACCAAAGGTACGACCAAATGCTATTAGTATTTTGGGATATATTGGATCGGCAATAATTAATGCAAAAACTAATTTACCTCTGCCAACACTAAATTCGGCTATCCAAGAACAATGGCCAAATTTAAATATTCAACGTGGAATAGTTTTCTCCAGTTTTGGTGAGTTTTATGGAACAAAAATTGGTGTTGAACCAAAAACTGTTTTTTTAGAACTCATATCTGCTCTTCAAGATACAGATGTTGAAGTACGTAATACTGCTGGTTCAAAATTGTTTTATAGCTCTGCACAGCTAATAAATACTTTATCTAAATCTGATGCCGAAATAGTAATATCTCATTTTGAGACAACTTTAAAAACATTGCGAAATCAAAAAAATCTTTTCTCACAACAAGAAATAGAGGCACTGAACATGACTTTACAGGAGCTAATCAAGTCGAAACCAAATTAATCCCAATTAAGGTGTAATACCCACTTTAATAACTTTGCGTGCTTTCATATCGTGAAAAACTTGTTCTAATTCTTTTAATTGTCGCTGTTCACTAATCAATAATTCAAAAGGTATTTTACGACTACCAATTAATGCCAGCGCAGCCCTAACATATTTAGGTGTGTTGTGAAAAACACCTTTTAAGGTGAGTTCGCTGTAATGTAATTGTTCTGTATTGACTGTAATTGTCGTATCTCTAGGACAACCACCGAATAAATTCACAGTAGCACCAGGACGGGCGCAGGCGATCGCAGTTTCCCAAACGCTAGGTACTCCTGTCGCTTCAATCACCACATCTGCTCCCCAACCGTCGGTAAGTTCTTTCACTACACCCGGAATATCTGATGTTTGATGATAGTTAAATGTCTTAGCCGCACCGAGTTTTTCCCCAATTTCTAGTCTGCTGTCGTTACCTCCCCACAGCAACACCTCAGTATTTTCTGCTAAAGCTGCAACAAACATCAACCCAATCGCGCCATCCCCCAAAACTACAACTCTATCTTGAGGTTTAACGTTAGAACGAGCAACTCCATGCAGCACACAAGCTAAGGGTTCTGTTATCGCTGCTAATTCCAACGCCAATTCATCGGGAACGCGCAACATATTATGCTGCACAATAGGAGCAGGAATTTTTAAATATTCGGCAAATGTGCCGTTATTCCAGGTTAAATGGGGACAAAGAGAATATTCTTCACGTTGACAAAAAAAGCATTTCATGCAGGGAGCGGAGTTATTGGCGACGATGCGATCGCCTACTTGCCAACCCGTCACACCCGCACCTACTGCTATAATCTCTCCTGCGGCTTCATGGCCAAATAGAGTTGGCGGTTTCAACATTTTGGCATGACCACCACGCCGCCAAACTTTTAAATCTGTGCCACAAGTTGTAGCTACTCCTACTTGAATCACTACTTCCCCAGCCTCTGGAGAAGGGTCAGCCACTTGTTCTAGGCGTAAATCTTCCTGACCATATAATAATGCTGCTAACACAGCTATAGACCTATAAATTCAGCTCCACCTGATTTTATCAGGTAGAGCCAAAATTTATGCTTATCTAAGTGTTGACAGCTGATTGGGAAACTACACCTGTATTGCGGGTATCCACATTCGGCAAACGATTAACATTTAATAATGGGACTTCTTGTCGGCAAGACAGACAAAACCAATATAGTTCCCCGTGACGGACATGGCGGAGAAGAGAACCGCCACAACAAGGGCAATTGTTGGCTCGCATATTCATACCAATGTTCTCCTCAAAAAATTGTTGTTGAAAAAAGTTAAAAAATTTTGTTGTTTAAAATTGGAATTTTAGCTGATGGATATAACTATTTAGATTGAAGCGGCTTTTGCTAATTTGTGCATCAATCGTTTTATATTCGTCAACTTTTTAGGTAACGCTAAATTTGTTTTCTACATATTCTCTACAACTGCGGTGATTTAATTCCAAAGTAGTAGGAATCGTTTCTAACATTTCCTCATAACTTTGCCAATGGATAATATCGAATTACACCTGTTGTTAGTACACTCGGCTAAGTTCTAGCATCTCTTCCACAGCATACTCTTGAAAAGTTTATTTAAGCGTAATGCACGCAGATAAACTGCTGCTAAATCAGCCAAGTTTTTGAGAACTACCAGAGGCAAACAACTTTAACGCATGACCAGCGACGCAATAATTCATTAGTCAAGTCACTCTCTACCAGTTCAGTCCCTCCGTAACTAGGAGGTGGAACTCCTTCAGGGCAACTTGAGCAATTTTTATAAATTATTTTGCTTTCGGCGATCAGATTCTCCCCAAAATTAATATTTACATCCTCATTTTATGAGGAGAAAAATTATTACTTACTTTTTTGAAATTTAAATTAACCTAACTAACATCTAAAAGCGTCATCTAAGTTAATCCTACCTCAAAAATTATGAGTATGACAGATATATAAGAAAACATTAGTTTAGCCACTGTGCCACTCTTTTTAATATAGGGCTAACCTTTTCTAGTTAAATCTGCCTGGAGAGTCATAAGTAAGTCAAACATTTTGTAGTATAGCTGACAAAAAAATAGATTTTGTAGTTTAAAATACTAAAAATCTAGTATGGGATCAATTTTTTCCATTGCTGATTTAGAGGAAATGGTAAAAAATAAAGAAAAATGGTAAATATTAAATAATTCTAAAAAAATCTAAATTGAAAATTGATTATTCATTTATAGACTGTTAAGCAACTAATGAAAGTAGCCACTTGGAATGTTAACTCGATTCGGACTCGTTTGGAACAGGTTATTGATTGGTTAAAGGAAAATCCCGTTGATGTTCTCTGTTTGCAAGAAACCAAAGTGATAGATGCTGATTTTCCACGATCGCCCATAGAAGAATTAGGCTATCACCTTTATATTTCAGGACAAAAAGCTTATAACGGCGTAGCCTTAATTAGCCTCAAACCACTTGAGGATGTGAGTCACGGATTCACGCCGATTTTGCCAGAGATTGATCCAGTCTGGAATGAGCAAAAACGAGTAATTACGGGTGTATGGGATGGAATTCGGGTTGTGAACCTCTATGTTCCCAATGGTTCAGCGATCGCTAGTGAGAAATATGAATATAAGTTACGCTGGCTGACAGTGCTACGAAAGTATTTGCAAACACTCCTACAAGCAGAACCTGCAATCTGCGTATGTGGGGACTTTAATATTGCCCTAGAAGCCAGAGATATTCACGAACAAGTCAAAGCCGAAAATCACATCATGGCATCGGCAGCAGAGCGTCAAGCTTTACGAGATGTTCTAGAATTAGGCTTTGCTGATGCCTTTCGCAAATTCACCACTGAAGGCGGACACTTTAGTTGGTGGGATTACCGCACCGCCGCCTTCCGTCGCAATATGGGTTGGCGAATTGATCATCACTATCTCACACCAGTTCTCTACGAACGAGCCACCAGCTGCACCATTGATATCTCCCCCAGAAAGTTACCCCAACCAAGTGACCACGCACCAGTGATTGTTGAATTTTAAAGTTGAGCTTTTAGATTAGATATTGGGTACTAGGGACGAGAACACCAATTCAGTATACCTAGAAGAACCCCTCCCCCAGCCCCTCCCCTGCAAGGAGAGGGGAGTTTTTCTCCTCCTTCCCTACTAGGGAAGGGGGTTGGGGGGTTAGGTTTTTCATGACTGAATCGATCCTCTAGGGACTAGGAAAAAGCAGGGGAAACTAAAATCAGTTATCAGTTATCAGCCACTTGATAACTGATAATTGACGACTGTTGATACCCTATGCCCCATTCCCTATGTCCCATGCCCAATCCCCAATCCCTAATCCCTAATCATTATGTTTTTAGTCACAGGAGCAACAGGAGACATTGGCCGCCGGGTTGTAAGACTCTTACGCCAACAGGCGCAGACTGTGCGAGCATTTGTCCGCCTTACCTCGCGTTACGGTGAATTAGAACACCGAGGAGCAGATATCTTTATCGGTGATTTAAAGTGTGACAAAGATATCGTCAAAGCTTGTCAGGGCGTTCAATATATCATCAGCACCCACGGTTCGGATAGCGATGCTCTTTCCTTAGATTACCGTGCTAATATTGCACTCATTGATCAGGCAAAAGCTATGGGAGTACAGCACTTTGTCTTCATTTCTGTACTCGGCTCTGACCGAGGTTATGAAGACGCTCCCGTATTTAAAGCCAAACGAGCTGTAGAACGCTATTTAGCTGCTAGTGGTATAAATTACACTATTTTACGTCCAGCCGGATTAGCATCTAATTTGCTGCCTTTGGCGGAAAGATTTCGAGAAACAGGGTTATATTTACTCATTGGTGATCCTAAAAACCGCACTTCGATTGTGAGTACAGATGATTTAGCCAGGATAGTAGTAGATTCAGTCAAGGTTACAGGCGCTCGTAACCAAATATTTCCAGTTGGAGGCCCAGAGATTTTATTCCGTGAGGACATCCCTCACATCTTTAGCCGCATCTTTAATAAAGAGCCAATAGTGATTAACTCGCCTTTATTATTGGTTGACGGATTACGGAGTGTATTGGGACTAATGAATCCCGAAGCACAAAAGGCTTTGGGAACTTTTCGGACATTGCTGTCAGATGAATTTTTCTGTAGAAAAGAGGAAATAGCTAACTTAGAGCAAACTTTCAACTTCCAATTAGAAACATTGGAAAGTTTTTTGCGGCGCTATTTAGCAGTTTGAATTCGCTCAAGGGGCATGGGATATAACAGAATACCCATCCCCTGCTTCCCCAATCCCCAATCCCCAATTATGAAATATTCCCTATTAGCTAATGCAGCTCAAGCACGTCAAACAAAACAGCAATTTGCTAGACCCGAAGACCAACTGTCCTATGAACTGGGTAAAGCAGTTAAAGAATTACCTGCACTTTATACTAGATTGCTAGCAGGAACGATTAGCTTAGTTGTATTTGGTGCGATCGCCTGGGCGCATTTCTCCGAAATCGATGAGGTGGCAGTAGCACAAGGGGAATTAATCGCTTCCACCCAAGTACGTCCTGTGACATCTCTGGGTAATGGGGAGATTGTCGCCATTAAAGTCAAAGAAGGCGATCGCGTCACCAAAGATCAAGTTATTATTCAGCGTGACCCAGACTTAAAACAAACTGATGTCACCCGCCTAGCCCAAGCTACTAAATTAATTCAAGAAGATTTACAACGCTTACAAGCAGAACGCACAGGTGCTAATAACACCGGTAGTGCCATACAAGATGAACTATTAAAATCTCGTCTGCAAGACTACCAAGCACGTCAAGCAGCAGCAGAAGCAGAAGCCAATCGCCAACGGGCGCTGATTGATCAAGCCAAAGTGCGTCTCACCCGATTAAAAGATAATTTATTCAGTGCGAAAAAAAGTGTTGCTAATGCTCAAACTAACCTTGTCAATGCAGAAAACATCAGTGCCAAAGTTGAAGGCAATTTAGAAATTGCTCAAAGTAGAGAAGAAAATCTCCGCACTCTGATTACTCCTGGTGCTGTTCCCAGAGTAGATTACCTAGAAGCTAAAGAACGATTAACTCGCACCCAAACAGAAATTACTAGGGCAAAAGATGAAGTGACAAATGCCCAAAATCGTTTAACAGAGGCTCAAGACAGAGTTACATCCTTAGAAAAAGATATTGCTGCCCAAGTACAAGAAATTCGCCAAGCACAAGAAGCATATCAAGCAGCCCGTAATCAGCTGCAACGTGTGGCATCCGAGCGCCAAAGTGAAATTTTAACCCAGATAAATAAGCGTCAAGAAGAACTAACTGGTGTAGCTGGTCAGTTAGAACAAGCCAGAAAACAAAAAGAAGGAGAAACTATTAAAGCTCCCGTTGCAGGCACAATCTATAAAATTAAAGCCACCAAGGGGCCAGTACAAGCAGGAGAGGAATTGCTGTCCATCTTACCGGAGGGGGAAGAAATATTACTAGAGGTGAAAGTCCTCAACCGTGATATTGGTTTTATCCAAAAAGGGATGAAAGCAAAAGTGAAAATGGCAACCTTTCCCTTTCAAGAATTCGGCACAATTGATGGTGAAGTTGTGCAAGTCAGCCCCAATGCCATTGTCGATAAAGATTTAGGCTTGGTTTTTCCCGCCAGAATCCAATTGCATAAACACACTTTGAATGTTCGAGGTCAAGAAGTGGCATTTACTCCTGGAATGGTTGCTACTGGGGAAATAGTCACTCGTAAAAAGTCAATTTTGACTTTCATTATGGAACCAGTAACTCGCCGATTCAGTGAGGCATTTTCTGTGAGGTAATCAACTTCGGTATTGGCGTGGCAAGGCTAACGCACCTTTAAACTAAGGGAAGAAAGAGAACGATCGCATCTTGAAGATTGGTCATGCGATCGCCAACCCCAAATTCAGTAAAAACGAAAGCGATCGCCTAATAGAGAGATTTTAGGCGATCGCTTTTGTATTGTATAGACTCTGGTCTCTCTCCAAACCTCTCTCCTGGAACGGTAGAGAGATTATCTTAACTAAACTGTATTGAAAACAAGTTATTAAACAGCCAACAAAAAAGGAGTCTTCTTAGACTCCTTTTTTCATCACAAGAACGTTTCAGTAATTAATCCCGTGCCTTAATTACTTAACTGTTACCTTAGCACCAGCTTCTTCAATCCGCTTCTTAGCGTCTTCAGCAGCTTCCTTAGCAATAGCTTCTTTGATTGGTTTAGGTGCAGCTTCTACCAAGTCTTTTGCTTCTTTCAGACCTAAACCAGTGATTTCCCGTACAACTTTCAGTACAGCAATCTTCTTATCAGCTGGAACAGATTCAAGAATTACATCGAACTCGGTTTTTTCTTCTACTGGTTCAGCAGCAGCAGCAGCAGGAGCAGCCATCATCATCATGCCACCAGCTGGTGCAGCAGCACTTACGCCAAAAGCTTCTTCAATTTGCTTAACTAATTCAGCAGCTTCTAGCAGAGTCAAAGATTTCAATTGTTCTAAAATTTGTTCGGTTGCAGCAGACATTGATATAACTCCTGTAATTGTTGATTTAGTAATTGCTAATTAGGTAATTGGTTGGATATAACCGCTTTACCTATTACTCACTAGCACTGTCAGCGCCACTATTTTCCTTATCAGCGACAGCTTGCAAAGCCCGCGCCAAACCACTGGGAACTTCGTTGATACCTACGGCTACCTTTGTCGCCAAAGCGTTGATAGCTCCAGCAATTTGAGCCATAAGTTGTTCTTTGGATGGCAAATCTCCTAAAGCTTTGACATCCGGTTCTTTGAGTAGGCGACCTTCCATAACGCCGCCACGAAGTTCTGTCTTCTTGGAGGCTTTTTGGAAATCTTGGTAAGCTTTGATTGCAGAAGAAAAATCTTCTTTAACCAATAAGAAGGCAGATGAACCCTTCAGCAACTCCGACAGGGGTTGCCATTTTTCATCGTCTTGAATGGCAATACCCATAAAAGTGTTCTTCGTCACTTTACAGATAGTGCCAGTGGGACGCAACCGCCGCCGTAAGTCTGTAATTTCCGCAACTGTCAGCCCTTGATAGTCAATTACCAATGCCAAAGTTGACTCACTCAAAGTTTCTTTGAGTTCAGCTACTATCTCTTTTTTGTTTTCTAGTGTTCTACCCATGTCGGTTTCACCTCCTCAAAACAATCGTCGATTTCTCTTTTGTGATGTTTTTTCTGACTAGGGCATAACAATAAACCCCAGCTATCTCAGCCGGGGTTTAGTATCAAGACTATTGCGGCCACAGTTACACACAATTTTCGTGCAACTTTCGGCAATAGAACTTCTACCTCGGCAGGATATTAAGCAATTAGCACCTGCTGTCTCCGGCTTTGCTTATTCAATTTTGGGCATTGAGCATTGGACATCAGTTTCAGGGAAAAAGGTAAGGTTTAAAAAGATTAACTTTCTGTTTTTTCCCTATTCCCCAGTCCCCAGTCCGTAATTACCAGTCCCTAATTAAGCAACTTCAGTCAGTTTATAATCTCGCAGAGCAGCAACATCGACTCTAATGGATGGCCCCATTGTGGCGGACACATAAATTGAACGCCAATAACGGCCTTTGGCTCCTGAAGGACGGTTACGGTCAATCGTCTCTTGTAACGCCTTCAGGTTTACCAATAAATCTTCTGGCGAGAAGGATGCCTTTCCAAACATAACATGAACTATGCCTGTACGGTCAGCCCGGAATTCTAATTTACCAGCTTTAAATTCCGCGATCGCACTGGCGATGTCAAATGTGACTGTACCACCTTTTGGTGATGGCATTAAACCACGAGGACCTAACAATTTACCAAGTTTTGCTACCTGTGGCATGACATCTGGTGTAGCAATCAATTTGTCAAAATCCATTCTGCCTTTTTGGATTTCGTCAATTAGTTCTTCAGAACCAACTACATCAGCGCCAGAGTTGGAGGCTTCTGTAACTTTTTCACCACGGGCAATCACTGCCACCCTTACCACTTGCCCTGTGCCTTTGGGTAGTGCTACTGTGGTACGCAATTGTTGATCTGTATATTTTGGATCAATACCTAGACGGATATGTGCTTCCGCAGCTTCGGGAAATTTGGCTGTAGCGGTCTCTTTCAGGAGGGCTAAAGCATCTAAAGGTGCGTATTCTTTATCTTCTACTTTTGCTTGCAATTCTCGCAAGCGACGTGATACTTTTTGTGTCATTTTTATCTCCAGGGGTTGTTGACGAAGCTATGCCTCTCCCCCAATGTAATTTTTGGATTTTAGATGGGAAATTGATTATAAATTGAGTCTAATTGCTCACTCAAAATTCAATCAATCTTGGACGGTTACACCCATGTTCTTGGCGGTTCCTGCCACAATTTTCATCGCCGCGTCTATGTCGTTAGCGTTGAGGTCAGGAAGTTTGGTTTGAGCTATTTCCCGCAGTTGCGCTGTGGTAATTGAACCAACTTTCTTTTTATTAGGTTCGTTGGAACCTCTTTCAATTTTCGCTGCCTTGCGAATCAATACTGATGCTGGAGGTGTTTTGAGTACAAATGTAAAACTCCGGTCTTCATAAACCGAAATTTCTACAGGAATTACCATCCCAGCTTGGTCTGCTGTTTTGGCGTTGTACTCTTTGCAGAACATCATGATATTAACACCATGTTGACCCAACGCAGGGCCAACTGGGGGTGCTGGGTTGGCTTTTCCAGCATTCAAGGCCAGTTTAATGACCGCTACTACTTTCTTTGCCATTTGGATTTAGCTCTGTTTTTCTACCTGATTAAATTCCAGTTCTACTGGTGTGTCTCGCCCAAAAATTGACAGCAAGGCTTTGAGTTTACTCCGTTCAGGGCTAACTTCAATTACCTCACCTTCAAAGTCCTTAAATGGGCCAGAAAGCACGACTATCTTATCACCAGTTGCCATGTCAATTTTGACAATTGGCTCTTGTTCGGTGGTTTGTTTGAATATCCGCTCTACTTCTGAGTGACCTAAAGGTACTGGTTTAACGTGACCGCGACCTTTGCCGCTACCACGTTTTTGTTCGGCTCCCACAAAGTTAATTACATGGGATGTGTTACGTACCACCTGCCAGGTATCATCATCCATCATCATCCTTACTAGCACATAGCCCGGAAAAACTTTTTCCTCTGTGTGCTGGCGGCTACCATCCTTGCGGATTTTTACTGCTGGCGTGTGGGGAATCTCTACCTGGAGAATTTTATCAGCCACGTCAAAAGTTTGGATGCGCTGTTCTAAATTTGTTTTTACCCGCTTTTCGCAGCCTGAGGCCACCTGTACGGCATACCAGCGTGCTTCATTAGACGCTGCTTCTGCTGTTTCCTCTGACTGCAACGCCGAGTCCATTGGTTCGTCTGTTGCAAAAGTCATCAGAATACCTGTTTTGCTGCCCAAGAAAACAATCCATCGACCAAATAGATCAAAGAAGCGGAGAGTGTCACCATCAGCAATACGGCGGCTGATTCGCTGACAAGTTGCTTCCGGCTAGGCCAAACTACTTTCTCTAATTCTTCTCTTGTTCCTTGAAAGAAATTGAGAAAGTTAAACCCACCAGCGTTTTCTGCGATTTCTGCCTCATTTTTTTTGGCCACGATCGTTTATCCCCCCATCTTTTTCAATACAGCTATACTTTGCTAATTTTCATCCAGGTTGACAGCTTTGACTCCATCAAAAATTAACTGGAAACAAAAAAGCTGCAAGTATCAAACAACTATACCCGAAACCAACAGCACTATCTGCTATGTTAGCAGGCGTGCTACTGATTCGGGTTGTGTTTTTACTTTCGAGCGCGCCCTGGAGGACTCGAACCCCCGACATCAGGTTTTGGAGACCTGCGTTCTACCAACTGAACTAAGAGCGCACAAGCTGGGTTGGGTTTGTTGGCGGTGCTGAAACTTTTTTTAGTTTAATGCACAATCGCGATTATATCACATTTTTTTTAGTGAGTAAACTAGCGGCAGATGCCGCCTGCTAACCGAGATTTTCCCCCTACCCTGAACAAAGAGTTACAAAGCACGGTCAAAACGTTGCTTAATCCGTGTAGCCTTACCGACACGACCGCGCAGATAGTAGAGTTTAGCACGTCTGACTTTACCGCGACGTAATACTTTAATACTGTCAATGCGGGGAGAATGTAATAAGAATACCCGCTCAACGCCCACCCCTTGGAAGACTCGACGAACTGTAATAGTTTCGTTAATACCGCCGTTACGCATGGCAATTACAACTCCCTCGTAGGGTTGGACGCGGTATTTATCGCCTTCTTTAATTTTCACGCCTACTCTTACGGTGTCACCCACGTAAATTTGAGGCAAATTTGATTTTAGTTGTTCCGCTTCAATGGAGCGAATAATTTCTTGAGCACTCATAGCTAGTCTGCTTAAAAAACTCACGATCATCCATCATAAATCCAGAATCATCTTTCAGTCCACTGGTTTAGGTTAAGGATGGAAGAAATTTTTTCCGGACTTAGCCATTTCCCAATCCTCTATCTCTTTAATCCCTAATTTGCTCCTTAAGTAGTAATTTATCGTTGCCCTGTGTAGTAGTCCTAAAAAACTGATGAAATTACTGATACAGGAATCTGAGCATAAGAGCTATATTACAAAAACCATAATTTTGCCACAGGTGTGAGATTTATGACATTTAGTATTGTTATCTCTACCTACAATCGCTTAGATTTGCTACGCCGTGCTATTGACTCTGCACTTAAACAGACTATTCCTTGTGAGGTAGTGGTGGCTGATGACTGCTCTTCTGATGAAACAGAACAGTATGTTAAAAGTTTAGGTGATGCCGTTGTTTATCACCGTAATGAAGTCAATCAAGGCCATGCAGCTACAGTTAATGCTGGCGTGCAGAAAGCTAGCGGTGATTGGATTAAGTTTTTAGATGATGATGACTATTTAGATGTTAATTGTATTGAACAAATGACAAAGGCGATCGCATTGTGTCCTGATGCTGTCATTTGTTCTTGCATTGCGGCTCAAGTAGACCAGAATGAAGTTGAACTTAGTCTTACTCCTCGGTTTGGCCCTGGTTTAGCTTTTTATATTCCCCAAGCTGATATTCACTACGGTATGCTTTTGGAATTGGTACCATTTGGTACACCAGTTCAGGTTGCGTGTCGCCGAGATGCTTTCTTGCAGTCTGGTGGTTGGGATTCTCAACTAGATACCAACTGTGATGATATTGATTCTTGGATTCGCATTGCTCAGTTTGGCCATGCCATTTTTCTCAATCAGTGCCTGGCTTACCGCACAATTTGGACTGGTGCTTATAACCAAAAATTTTCTTTTCTCCAACGTCTAAATACAAACATTATGATGAAAGAGAAGATTTACACTTTCATCGATGAAAAACACCAATCTTATTTACCCACTCTGCAAGACATCAAAAATTACCTGAAATTACATTGGATTCTAGTAGCGTTGAAAAAACGAGACTTACGAATCTTTTCTAAAATGCTAGATAAATCAATTTTTTATCTTTCCACTTGGTGGCTTTTGTGGAAAGTTGTGTATTCACGTCGTTTAAATATGTACAATTCCCATATTGATAAATTTGTATTAATGGAAGCCTAAACAAGGCGTTCTGATGAAATCAGTAGAGACGTAACAATGCTACGTCTCTACATTCTTGTTTGGAGATGTCTAGTGTGACGGACAAGTATAGCAGGGGACAGGTGACAGGTGACAGGGGATAGGGGACAGGTTTAAAAGCCTCTGATGGTAATGGTTTTATGATTTCCTGATGTCCTAATCTCATTGGCTACAGCTACATAACAGAGGGTAAAGAGACGAGAAACTAGAGTTTTTTACTCAGCACGCGGCTCAACGCCGCGCTACTGCTAACTAGGCTTTATTGAAATTTTTCTTCCATAAGCGTAGCCAAACTAACACAGGTTTGCTCCAAGTTCCACCGAGTAAATCGTGAAGTAGGGTATAGAAGCAGGGAATAATAAACAGTGTCAGTAGTGTTGCTAGGGATAGACCTGAAAATACTACTATACCCAAAGGTTGGAGAAATTCTGAGCCTTCACCAATTCCTAATGCTAAGGGAAACATCCCTAAAACAGTGGTGATGGTAGTCATTAAAACTGGACGTAAACGTTGCGGGGCTGCTTGCAAAATAGCAGTTTTGCGGTCTACTTTTTCCCGTTCCCGAATTTGGTTGGCTAATTCCACCATGATGATAGCGTTGTTCACCACAATACCCACCAGTAAGACTGCACCAACTATGACAGTTGCACCAATGGCAGTCTGAGTAATGTAGAGTCCAAAAATCCCACCAGCTAATGCTAGAGGAATTGTGAACATAATTACTAAGGGGTCGATAAGTGAATTGTATTGTACTGCCATCACTACAAAAACTAGGAAGGTAGCTAACCCACCTAACAGTTGCAATGAATCTTGTAGTTGCTGATTGGATGCGGCGGCTGAACTGGGTAAGATGCTGACACCTTCTGGTAAGTTGAGGCTATCTACTACTGCTTGTACTTGTGCTAAGGCTGCACTCAAGCTAGCACCTTCGGTTAAATTGCCTGCAAAGATAATCACTTGGCGTTGATTGATGCGCTGAATCTCTCCGGGGGCTTGGTCTTCGGCAATTTGGGCAACGTCGCTTAAGCGGACTTGACGATTGCCATCTACAAATAAAGGTAATCTCTCCAGTTGAGACGGTGTTTGTACAGATGTTTCATTTAACTGGACTCGGACATCAACTAAACGGTTGCCACGTTGTAGTTGAGTGGGTACGCTACCTTCTAGGGCAGTTTGAATTGTATTGCCGATATCTTGGGTAGTTAATCCTAAAGCTGCGACTCTTTCCCAGTCGGGACGGATTTGAATTTCTGGCTGTCTGTCATCGGCATCGGGACGAAATCTAGCTAGGGTGGCACGTTCTTCTAAGGCTGTGAGGACTTGACGACTAGCTTGTTCTAAAGCTTGTGAGTCATTACCCTGAAGAATGATGTCAACATCAGCATTGCGGACAGGGGAATTATTAACTATTAAACCTCGTACTTGACCAGGAGCTAGGCGGAGACGAATGCCTGCTAAATTTAACTTGTTAAAAGCTTGGGTGACTCGTTCAATGTAAGCATCGATATCTGTACCGGGTGTGAGGGTAATGTTACTCGTACCACGTAGGGGATTAGCATTTGTATTAGTCCCAAACAGCGCACCGCCAGAGGTAGAGAAGACGTATTCTGTTTCTGGTTGTTGGCGGAGGATTTTATCCACCGCATTCATAACTTTACGGTTAGTTTCTAAGGGTGTACCTGGGGGAAACTGGGCAAATAAATTAGCTTGTCCTGTACTAATCCGGGGAAGGATTTGCTGAGGGATTTGAGGAACCATCCATAAGCTACTGCCACCAAAGAGGATAATGGCGATCGCAATTACTACTAACCGCCAGCGTAATATAATCCTTAAGAAGCCACCATACATCCTGGTAGTGTCTGCAAAGCGGCGATTGAACTGCTGCAACAGCCAGAATTTGCCCAAATTACTCGAAAATTTCCATCCTAATAACCGGGAGGAGAGCATCGGTACAACCGTAACTGCAATCAAAATGGAAGCAGCCACCGAGAAGCTAATAGTAAGAATTAATTCGTTGAATAATAGAGCGATAAAACCGCCAATCAGCAAGAATGGTAATACTGCTACTAAGTTAGTGCTAGTGGAAGCAATCAACGCCGATTCTACTTCTCTGCTACTTTGTTCTGCTTGATCAATTAATTGTTGTGGACGCAAACGGCTTTTGTTATCCTTACCAGGAGTCATACCGACACCCTCGGCAATGTTTTCTAACATAACGATGGAGTTGTCTACGACAATACCCACACCCAAGGCTAAACCACCCAAACTAAAAACGTTGAGGGATAAGCCAAATAACCCCATCAAGATGATTGCTGCTAGGGTGGCTAAGGGGATGGCAACAACGATAATCAAAGTTTGTCGTAGAGAACCGAGAAATAAGAGAACTGCGATCGCCGCCAATCCAGTACCAATCAACCCAGAACTTGTAACATTGGAGATAGAATTGCGGATAAATTTGGATTCATCTAAAGTGGGTGTCATGATCGTCCCTTCAGGAACGACACCAGATTCTTGCAATTGTTCTAAACGGATTTTGACAGCATCAACCACATTGATCGTATTCGCATCTGGCTGCTTTTGAATACTGACTTTGACGGCTGGTTCACCGTTGAGGGAAACATAAATCCTTTGTTGTTCTGAACCATCGATAACTTCAGCAAAGTCTCGCAGATAGACACGGCGAGTGGGGACTGGGGAAGCTGAACTGGAGGAAACTGCAAAAGATAAGTTTCTAATTTCATCTGCATTTTTAAAGCGTCCTACAGTCCGGGTGAGTGGCTCAGAATTGACTCCCAAAAGCCGACCGCCGGAAATATCTTGGTTGCGGTTTCTCAACTCATCTAGAACATCAGTTAAACCTATACCTAAAGCTTGCAAGCGGTCTAAATCAAGATTGACTCTAATTTCTTCTTGTAAACCTCCCGATACACTTACCCCAGCCACTCCAGGGACAACACCTAATTCCCGTGCGAGTTCTTCTTCGGCAAACACTCGTAAATCAACTCCTGTCAAGGATGGAGAAGTGAGTGCCATTTCGTAGACAGGTAGCTGGGAAGGGTCTACTTTAAATAAGCGCGGCGATTCAATGGTGTCTGGTAAGGTGCTTCTAGCTCTATTAAAGGCGGCTGTGGCATCGTTCAAGGCTTGGTCAATATTACCTCCAGGTTGGAAGTACAAATCTATACTGACTTGCCCCTCACGAGTTTGGGAAAAAACCTGGATCACGCCCTCAGTAGCAGAAAAAGCTTCTTCTAGGGGTTTTGTCACTTCATCAATCGCTACCTCTGGGGAAATACCAGGTGCTTGTATCCGTACACCAATGCGAGGATAGGTAATTGAGGGTAATAAATCTACAGGTAGTTTGGCAATGAAAAATACACCTAAAACTATCACTGCTAGGGTAAGCATGAGTGTGCCGATATGTTTGCGAATGGATATGGCACTGATACTAAATCCACCGCCGTTATTCACTTGCTGCATTTGTGTCGCTGCTCCCATTCAAAATTCAAAAATTAATTGTTAATTTGGCCTTTTGAAATTTGAATTACCCTTTGGTGTTTCTGAAAGAATTGAAAGGCGTACAGCTGCACCATTTTTTAAAGGTCTACCACTGCGAACGACATAGCGTTCTCCTGGTTGTAAGCCGGATAAAATTTCTACTTTGCCATCCACTTTTTTCCCTAGGGTTACAGGACGGGCTGTTACTGTTGCTTTACCTGCTGAGTCTGTAACTACGTAGAGTTTGCCATTTTGTGCTTCGGTTTCTGCTGTGCTAGCAGCAGCCTCTTGAGATTTGGCTGGCTTTTGAATGGCTGTTTGGGACACCACCACTCGCTGCGGTGTTTGGGTTTCAAAATTAACTCTTGCTAGTAGTCCGCTACCAATGCTGTTGTTACTGTTGGGAATCACTACTTCCACTGGTATCAAACGAGCCGTAGCATCAGCTGTGGGGGAAATGCGGGTCACTCTGCCAATTAATTTTTCCTGGGGGAAGGCATCTAAGCGTACCTGGACTGATTGCCCTACCTGAATTTGCGCTAATTCTAATTCGGAAACTTGCACGACAACTTTTACACGGCTAAAGTCGGCAATTTTTAAGGCTTCACCACCTGCTTGTAAGAGATTACCTGGCTCAGTGACTTTTTCTGTAACTACGCCAGTGATGGGAGATGTTAACCGAGTATAGGATCTACGCTCTTTGGCTTGGGCTACTACTGCTTTTTGAGCTAATACTCTACCTTGAGCGGCGGCGACGGCTTGCTGTGCGGTGCGGACTTGTTCAGTTGCAGCTTTTAGGGCTTGATCTGCTGTTTTTGCTTGGGTGTTGGCTTGTTCCGCCGCTTGTTCGGCGATCGCACCTTCTTTAAATAGTTGCTGCTGGCGTTGAGCATCTGCTTGGGCTTGTACGAGTTCTAGCCGCGCTTGTTCGACTGCCGTGCGGGCATTACTGACTTGATTGGTAGCTCTGGCTACTTCTGACTGTAAGGCTGCTAGTTCGGCTTCGGCCTGCTTTAAATCAGTTAATAGCAAGGTGTCATCTTGTTGTCCGACGATTTGTCCTTTTTTGACTGTATCACCGACATCTAAGCTCAAAGATAACAGCCTCCCTTCTGCCTGCGATCGCACTGAAATGGTGCGGTATGGTGTAGTTGTACCTGTGTATTCTGGTTGTGGTTGCAGTCGATCTATGCGGGCGATCGCTACATCTACAGGTGTCGCTTCACCACCTTCTCTTCTACTACGCTCCTGGGATTGCGCTGTAGCAGATTCTCTAGGTAAAGATCCACAACTGGCTGTGAGTAGTCCCATACTCATTAGACAAATAATTAATGAGATAGATTTCCCCGATGGGTAATAGAAACATCTACCTTTGGGGGGATGAATATTTACACCTAAACTTAACTGTTTTTTCATTACCTGGCACGGCATTGTATAAGTTGGATGTTTCATTGCTTTTTACTGTATTTTTTCGGGAAAATCATCTATTTTGCTTTAATAAAGCCTTTTTCGACATAACAGCTTTTTAAAACTAAGCAATTCTGTATGTATTGCCAGATGAGGAATAGGAAGAATATAAAAATTTTGTAAAAAGACTTTTTGTGTCAAACCTTACTACGTTTATTCCATAAAGTCAAAGTAATTTTTCCTGCTACTCTATGTACGCAGAACTAGAATCATCTTTGACGGTTGATTCGACTATTATTTTGGTAGCCATTTTCATGGTTACTAGAAATTAAGTTCAAGACAAAAGACTGAATATAAGCCAAAATATGCGGCTAAGTTTCTCTGCCAATTTGTCCCATATTCAATTTGAAATCAAAATATTTAGCTTTACTAAATATACACACAATATAGTAGCAAAAACAGCAGCGAAGTCACTGGTAATTTTCGGTATATAGAAAATATATTAAAAAATATAAACTAATATTGCCTTTTGTACTCATGTATTATATAAGAAACCCTAAATTTTATGCCCTTTAGGTGAGGAAAATTACGAGTGACATCACCGCTACAAGTTGCACACACCACGGATGAATCCCAAATCATTGAATTTTTCCAGCAGTCAGTCGGTCAGTGGCGTTCGGAAAGACGTTACTATACTCTGCCAGCCGGTGACACAAAAGAGATGGAGAGTTTGATCAGCATCAAATTTTTAGAGCCAGGATGCAATGAATTACAAAGATTGGCTCAGATACACGATTTACCTGAGTCAGTAATGTTTATTTGTGGTGCAGAGGTGAATTGGTGCAGTACAGATGTGCTAAAAAATCGCCATGAGTCACAAGGTTCTACACTATTTGGAGCGTTAGGTAGTACATTGTATCGCGATCGCGGTTTTGCCACATCTAAACCAGTCACTGCCCAATATCATTTTCCCAATCCCCAAACACTATGTCTGCGAACTGAATATAACGGTTCAGTGTTTGAGGAAGAGTTAAAGCTAATTGGCAGTAAGTATCGCACCAGACAAACCATTATTTCTCGTGCTGGTGAACAGTTGATGATTGGTCAGTATTTAGAAAAAAGATTAGAGAGTTAGTTGCTCAGTCCCAGGTAGTTCCGTGACCAAGAATTATGTCAATGAGTAGGAGCTGATCAATACGTCAGCCCCTACATTGGTAGCAGTATCTTAACGCTGACGTTTAAATTTCAAGATACCCATCGTAGCAGTTGCCAAAAAGCCCAAGATAAATCCAGGCTCAGGTACAGATTTCACACCATCATCAATTGAGAAAATGGTTGTAGTACCACTGACTTCATTTGCTGTCACTAACAAAGGTTTACCATTGGGGCTATCTGTCGCTGAAATAAAGAGAAGCCCTTCTGCACCTAAGTCTCCTACTAATGGATTAGTTCTGCCATTTAGAGTTGTAGGAACTGTGAAATCACGATTGTTAACGTAATTAACAAAAGTAGGCTTGAGTGGGTCGGTGATATCATAAACCATCACACCACCAACACGCTCTAATCCAATGAAGGCGTAAAAGCGGCCGTTGATTTCAGCAACTTTCACATCTTCTGGTTCTGGGCCTTTGTTATCGCTGCGGTCATCAAGGCTGTTCTCTTCATGATTAGAGTTAAAGAAGTTAGGTAGACGTTCGGCAATAATTTTCTCAAAGCTGTCGCCACTGTCGTAGACTTGCTTCAGTTCTCCTGTATTTTCATCCCACTCCCAAATTGAGAAAGAACGACTACCAAAAGCGTAAATTTCGTCAAAATCACCATCGCCATCATGATCACCAAGAGTTCTGGTGACATTTAAACGACCCAGGTTGGCAACTTGTTTTAAAACAGTAGCATTAGGAAAAGCTGTGGGGTCAAGTTGATACGCAGAATTACCCACCCTTAATTCTTCTGAAAAACCAGTGTAGTCACGAGCATCACCCTCGTTGGCTGTGACAATATAGGTTTTGCCATTAATTGTATAGGAAGTTATACCATCGGGTTGGTACATCCCCAGGACAGGCCAGTTAGCAATATTAATAGTATTATCGCGATCGCTAGCATCAAAACCATTTCCTGGTAGGCTGTGATCTTTAAAGCCAAAAGGAATAATGTCTGTAAACTCATTATTCCCCAGGTCTAATACAGCGATCGCGTTATTTTCTTGTAAGGACACCCAAGCCTTCGTAGAATCTTGAGAAACAGTAATGTACTCTGGCTCTAAATCCTGAGCTACGGTAGCATTGGGGCCAAAGATTCGCACTCCTGCTGCTCGTAGCTGATCAATCTGGCTGTTAAATTGGGTAAAGGCAGCGTTGATTACACTAAAATTACCAAGATTAATAATACTGACTGAGCCTTCTGGATCAACGCTATTTGGTTGGCTGTAACTATTTGGTTCACCCTCGTTAGCTACTAACACACGAGTTCCATCGGGTGTGAAGGTGAGCATATCAGGCAGTGCGCCCACAGTTACAGAATTAATAAAGTCACCATTAGGGTTGAAAAATACAGCCAAGCCTGGATTTTGTTTAACAGGTGCTTCCACTGCTGCTGCTAGCAAGCCATTCTTAAAAGCGACGCTATTTACTCCACCACCATAGGCGGTAATATCGATACTTTTAAAGAGTGAAGGCTGAGTAGGGTCACTAATGCTAATGATATCAATACTCTTATTTTGACCATTGACCACATACAACCGTTGAGTCACAGGGTCATAAGTTGGGATTTCTGCACCTCCTACATTAAACAAACCTGTACTATAAGTTCCAATAGGTTTAAGTGTAAAGGCTGCTGCTGGAGTTGCCATTGCTCCCAACAAAATGGCAGATGGAGCTATGAGTCCGATTAACTTTTGGATAGTCATGATTTGATTGAATGTTAAATGTTTAACTTCCTGATGTCAGTCAGACACGGTGTACTCCTTACCGCCAATTAAGCACACAAAAATATCCCCACTAGGCTATAACTAGCTCTGTGGATTTTTCTGGTTTCTGTGTCGAGTAGACTAAATTAGCTGGAAGTTATCACACTGAGTTAGACGAATCATCAATCATAGGTACATCCGCAAAATTTATGACTTTTAGATTAACGAATAAATAAGCTAGGGTTAACTAAATGTTAAGCTAAGTATTTTTACTGAATCTTTACAAAACTGAAGCCAATAGGGACTTCCAGAGAAAAAAATATTCCCAATGTAGGGTGCGTCAGTATGAATAATTTCTTGGTGTAGTTAGGTTTTCTGACACTGACGCACCCTACTAAACTGTCAATTCTGGATAATTTATTTTTTGGTCTTCCCCTAGCTCCAGAAAATTTATCGGTCAAAAATATCCGATGATAATTTTAGACAGTTTCCGCAGTCATATTTTATTCAAAGCCGATGACGGGATTTGAACCCGTGGCCTGCTGATTACGAATCAGCTGCTCTACCACTGAGCCACATCGGCGCACACGATACAGAATTATAGCATTATTCACCTATGGTAGAACCAAATCCTAAAAACCGCTTAAACCCTGAGCAATATAATCGCTTGAAAGCAGAAATGGTAGCCCCTTATCGTGGTTTACGGCAATTTATCTATTTCGGTGTGGGTGCTTCTGGTTTCATTGGTGCATTTACCTTCTTTTTTAAACTGCTGGCTGGCAAAGATATTGAACACACTTTACCTAACTTTGCTCTCCAAGTAGGAATCGTTATACTCATGATTTTCCTTTGGCGTTGGGAACAACGTCGGCAAAATCGATAATCATTGCATCTTCAGAATTAGCAAAAACAACCTAAAATAGTTTTAGGTAAAATTGCTTATTAATTCTAGAGACATAAACACAATACTTGTTACATAACTTTATTTTGTTTAAAATAGTTTACGTTTTTAAACATTCCGAAATATAAAGAGAGAAAAAATAAAAAAAATATTAGGAAATCAGGAAATCTCAAAATTTCTGAGACACTGGTAATTGTTCAAACGGGGTCAGCCCATATAAAGACCCTGACTATAAAGCCGTACATTTAAATGGGGTCAAATACATTTAAAGACCCTAGTGTTAAGAAAACACCAAAAATCACCAGCGCCAGACAAGTCAAATCTTGCTCTGGCGCTAGTGATTTTAATCTCCTGAATTTAAGGAACTCTGACTATATAGGATGAGGGCAAGGGTTGAGCGCGTCCAGCATTAACTAATGCCTGGTATACAAAGGCAGCGATTTCTGCTCTAGTTGCTTGACGATTGGGGTTGAGTTGGTTGATGTTGGGATAGTTGATTACCAATTGTCTGGAGGTAGCGGCGGCAACTGGCCCTATTGCATAAGTGGGGATTTGAGCCGCATCCGCATAAACAGAAATAACATTTTGATTATCAGCAGATAAACCTAGTCCATTGGCGAGAGCAACTAGAGCTTGAACTCTGGGGATTTCTTGCTGTGGTTTAAAGGTGCCATCGGGATAACCAGAAACAAATTGACTCCGATAAGCCGCTTGTATAGCAGCATAAGCCCAGAAATTTCTGCTAACATCTCGAAATTCAATGGCTGAACGTTTAGCTGGTGGTGTTAAAGCTTTGGTGATAATGGTAGCGAATTGGGCGCGGGTTACAGGCTCGTTGGGTCTAAATGTACCATCAGGAAAGCCAGCAATAATATTTTGTGAAGCTAAAGCTTCAATATAATTTTTAGCCCAGTAATTTGCGGCTACATCTCTAAATGCTGTTGTTTGACCTGGTGGTTGATCAACGGTGGCGGCAACAAAATCTACCTGACCAGCAATTTTTTTCTGGTCGATATCGTTACCAACAGCCAGAATACGATTGCTTCTGGTAGCGTTATTCACATCAAAGCGAGTGTTGCTGCGAATCAAATTACCACCGGGATTTTCATTAGTCCCTAAATCAGGTTGAGCAGAAACAGTTGCTACAACGCCATCTCGCTTATTGTTTTGAATGACATTCTTACGCAGGATAGGCTGGGCTGATTCTGAGATGAATAGTCCATCTTGGTTCTGCACAATTTGGTTTTCTATAACCAAAGGCGTAGAAGTACCACCAATGGCTATACCAAAACCTGTGTCTTGAAATAAGTTATTGCGAATTTCACCTTGAGCAGACTTAGCAACAGAAACTCCATTACCAGTGTTCTGCACAAAAATATTGTTTTCAATTTTGGGATTTCCTGTACCAGTGACAAAAACCCCATCTCTGACACTTTTCGTAAAAGTATTGTTTCTGATGGCAGGATTACTGGATTCTACCCAGACACCAGTACCACGTTGATTGGGGTTAGTGACGGTTACACCTGCGATCGCAGTATTATCATTTGCCAAAATGGTAATGTCTTGTCTGGCAAAGGTACGACTGGTATAGAACCCACCACCTATAATTAATATTCCTTGACCTTTAGTAGATTCATCACCTTGTAATGTCACCCCTGGCTTGAGTATGAGGGGAAATTGTTCTCCAGATTCACTGTTATAAGTTCCCGGTGCTAATTGAATGACTGTACCAGGTTGAGCTTGATTCAGCGCGAAGGTAATTGTTTTGTAAGCTGTGGCGGCGGTAGCACCAGCACCAGTTCTATCTGTGCCGGTGGCTGGGTTGACATAAATTACTGGTGCAGATGTAGGAACTTGCGCTATGACAGTGGGAGCGATCGCTCTTTGGTTAGTAGCACCAGCATTGACTGCACTGGGTATAAGCATCAAACCACTAGCAACAAATACCAAAGCTGTAGGTACGGATGCTGTTGAGAACAGATATTTTACTGAAGAAATGTCAAAGCCCTGATGTTTCATTTTTATCACTGTGTTTCACTGAATGTTGGTTAAGTATAGTATGGTCGATATAGCAAATATATGGCTACAAAAACCATGCCAAACTATACCGGATGACTAACACATCAGCCGCTAAGTTTCGCCCAGTTTTGCAAGAAATCAAAGAAATTTTTGAGATCAGAGCTAAAAATTAAATTTGATCAGGGCTTAGATGAAGAGTGCTAAGTATTTATACCTTAAGCAAAGGAAAAACTCCACCTACTAAGGGATGGAGTTTTTGGGTATGGGTAATGGGAAAAAAGTTGCCAATTTCCTATATCCCATGTGGTGGGGGAGCAACCTCAACCACCTAAAACGGGATGGAGTTTCCCACAGCTT
This sequence comes from Nostoc sp. PCC 7524, assembly GCF_000316645.1. Taxonomy (NCBI): domain Bacteria; kingdom Bacillati; phylum Cyanobacteriota; class Cyanophyceae; order Nostocales; family Nostocaceae; genus Nostoc; species Nostoc sp. PCC 7524. Next base: position 3,386,415 of record NC_019684.1, on the reverse strand, counting down.
TCAGTCAATTTAGTCACTTACAAGCCAAATTGGAAAATTTATGATGTTTTTAATAAGCTAAAGTTTCTAAAGTTTCCCGCAAGTAACGTTGTACTTGTTGCTCTAGGTGTAGTTCTCGTAGTTGGGTATAGCTTTCTAGCTGCCAACGTTGAAAACCAGAACTAGCTGCGATCGCGTATTGAAGATTTTGCCAAATTTCAGGATCACGAGAAGCTGTAATTTTCACCATAGTTCTTTATTCCTCAGTTTTAACTTCAACAGTCAACTGGGGCAAGATTTTATTAACCCGCACCCCTAAAATTGTGAAATCCTGGTTAATCTTTTCTAAAGGTAACGGTTCTATGGCAGCAAATTCTGTGTCATCCGTCACCAAAACTCGTGCTACACTGACTGGAATTTGCAAGAATAAATTACTGGCTAAAAAAGTTAATCCAGCCATCAGTAATGCCAAAATGCGCCATTGAGGAAGAAATCTGGCTAGATGTACTACCAATGGGGTGGCTTGATACAGCTGCCACAATATACCAATGGATAGAATGGCAGCCAGCAGTGCTAGCACACGATTTAATTTTGTATTAATTAAACAGAGAATTTTTCTTTGCTGCTCAGTCAGATTTTCTGGTTTAAGGGCTATTCCCAACAGAGCAAATATATAAAAAGGACGACGTAGTTGCATCCACAACAGCGGCATTACGCCAATGATGGATACTAACAAAATTTCCATCCATACAGGTAAAAACGGTTCACCTACGGACAGAAATAATAAGCACATGAGCAAAAAAACGGGCAATGTCGCTAATCCAGCGACATGAATCCACAAAATAGGTTCAGAACGAAATGAGGGCATAGTTAAAGTCCTGAGTTTTGAGTTTTGAGTGCTGAGTTGTGATTGTTAGATTGAGTATATTTATCTGAGGTAATTCTCATAACTCTATACTCATCTATACTCATGACTCAGCACTCGTGACTCAGCACTATCTTGTTAACGCCAGGGTGCGGCGTTTAGTTACCATTTGGAAGGCATCAATGATGTCACCTTCAACCCAGTCGTGGAATTTATCCAGGCCGACACCACATTCATAACCAGCGTTAACTTCACGCGCATCTTCTTTCATCCGTTTGAGGGAGTCCAGCACACCTTCATAGATGACTTTACCGCCACGACGTACCCGGATTTTACAGTTACGCACCAGTTTGCCAGTTTGAACGTAACAACCGGCAACAGCACCGCGACCGACTGGGAAGACGGCACGGACTTCGGTTTGACCCAAAGGTTCTTCTACCAATTCTGGTTCCAACAGACCTTCCAAGGCTCCTTGGATGTCTTCCAAGAGTTTGTAGATGATGTTGTATTCCCGCACATCTACACCGGCTTCGTCAGCCGCTTGTCTGGCTCCACTGGCGTAGGTGGTGTTAAAGCCGATGATGACTGCGCCACTGGCGGCGGCGAGGTCGATGTCTGTTTGGGTGATTTCACCTGCTGTAGCCAATAGCATCCGAATTTGGACTTCGTTTTGGGGGATTTGTTTGAGTGATCCCACAATGGCTTCGACAGAACCTTGCACGTCGGCTTTCAAGATCAAGTTGAGTTCTTTCAACTCGCCTTCTTGGGCTTGAGCTGATAGGGTTGTGAGGGTGACACGTCCTTGTAATAGACGAGAGAGGCGTTGTTTGTCTGCTCTGTCTGAGGCGATCGCTCTGGCTTCTTTTTCGTTGTCGAAGACATCGAACTCATCACCTGCTGCTGGTACGTCACTTAAACCCAGCACCTCAACGGCGAAGGAAGGAGAAGCGACTTCGACGCGTCTGCCGCGATCGTCAACCATCGCCCGGACTTTACCAAAGGCTGAACCGGCAACTAGGATGTCTCCTACATGGAGAGTACCATTTTGAATCAGCAAGGTAGCAACTGCACCCTTGGCTTTATCCAAATGCGCCTCAATGACAGTGCCTTTAGCCAGACGATCTGGGTTAGCCGAGAGTTCTCCTACTTCTGCAACCAAGAGAATCATCTCTAGGAGTGTGTCGAGGTTTTCACCCTTGATGGCGCTGACAGGTACCATAATTGTCTCACCGCCCCATTCTTCTGGGGTGAGACCATAATGGGTGAGTTCTTGTTTGACGCGATCGGGTTGTGCGCCTTCTTTATCAATCTTGTTGATGGCGACAACAATTGGCACTCCTGCCGCTTGGGCATGGCTGATGGCTTCAATTGTTTGGGGACGTACACCGTCATCAGCAGCTACTACTAATACGGCTATATCTGTCACCCTAGCACCTCTAGCTCGCATGGCGGTAAAGGCTTCGTGACCAGGGGTATCTAGGAAGACAATCTGCTGTTTCTGACCTTCGTGTTCTATATCGACGTGGTAAGCACCGATATGCTGGGTAATACCACCAGCTTCACCGGCTGCGACTTTAGTTTTCCGAATCGAGTCGAGTAGTGTAGTTTTACCATGGTCTACGTGACCCATAATTGTCACAACAGGTGGACGACGATGGAGGTGTTCTAGATCCCCAATATCAATCATTTCTGTAACTTTGCGGGCTTCTGCTTCTGGTTCAGCAGTTTCGATCTCTACTTCTAGCTCTTTGGCTACTAAAGTAATGGTCGGGATGTCCAGATTTTGAGTGATACTCACTGCCATGCTCTTCATGAACAGGATTTTCACAATTTCTGTATCAGCTACTACTAACCCATCGGCGAGTTCCTGCACTGTCATGGGGCCTGTGACTACCAATTTACTTGGACGCTCGCGTTTTACCTCGACTTCTTGCTGACGGCGATTTTGGTCACGGGAGCCAAACTTTTTCTTTCTAGTAGTTGGAGCGATAGCTACGGTTGCACCAGGAGCCTGTACTGGTCGCGCTGCTTTTGGTTTGGGAGGACGGGCGATGGAGAGGCTGACCTGAACTGCTGCTGGGATTTCCAGTTTGTCATCATCGAGGAAATCATCTTCTTCAAAATCATCATCCAAGATGGGCTTGACGCGCTTACCTTTAACGCCTGCCTTCCCAGCTTTTTCTTTAATTTCGTCAATGATTTCTTCTTCCTGCCATTTCTTGCCACCTTTAGGTGGACGAGGTGGCATGGGGCGTTTCAAATCCAGTAAGTCAGGTGTGACCGTAGCATCTGGAGTTTCGGCTCTGTTGGCTGTCCCTGCCATCTGTCTTGGTGGAGTTGCCACCGGCATCGCTGCTGCCACTTCAGCCGGGCGCATTGGTCTGGTGGGACGTTGCCCATCTCCAGACGGTGTGCCTGGTCTATTGCCACGATGTTCCGGTTTAGTTGGGGATAGACTGGGACGAGCCTGTTTTTGTACAGGAGCTTGAGATGTATCTGTTTGTGTAGGTTTAGAGGCTTTTGGTCTGGGCTGGTCTCGATCTTCTTCAACACGCCGTTGACGTTCTCGTTTGAGGATCGGTTTTTCTGCCACACTCACCTGTTCAGCTACATCTGCCGTTTCTGCCACAGGTCTAGCGGGTGGAGCTACCAGCTGAGGTTTTTGGGGTTTTTCCGGTTTTGGTCTAGCTGGAGCAACTTTCTCTGGCTTCTCTGCTGCAATTTTTTCAGGTGCCTGTGACTTAGGTGCTGGCTCCGTATCTGTGGCAGCAGGTTGTTGGCTGGTCTCCGAGTGATTCCGGGGTACAGGTCGAGTTGGTGCCGTCGGCTTCATGGGTGAGACTTGTGTAGCGATGGGCTTTGGAGGTGAAGGAGGATTAGCTTCAGACGCAGCTGACGCATCTGGGGCGTTGGAGTTAGGATTTCTCAATATTTTGGGTTTGCGAATTTCCAAAATTTGTTGTTGTTTTTGGGTGGGCGCAGGTCGGTTGCGCGAGCCACTATGTGGCGAATTTGGTTTATGACTAATTGTACCTAATTCTTTTTTGGGCGTTCCATTTGTAGCTGCCAGTTTTTCAGCAGCCGCCCGAATGCTTTCTGCCTCTGTTTCTGAAATTGTACTGCTATGGCTTTTGACCGCAATATTGAGCTGGTCGCAAATTGCTAATAGCTCTTTGTTATCCAAATTCAATTCCTTTGATAATTCGTAGATTCTTACTTTGCCGTTGTTCATCCACTCTTCCCCTTTAATTTACAGCTTTTTTGCGGATGGTTGCCTGGAAGTGCGACATCTCCATCCTTCGATTACTGTTTTTAGGTTGCCCTTGGTGATTTTGCCGGTGCCTCCAATCAGGAAAGAGAGATGTTTCGGTTTAATGCTGGCATCCCCACTGAGGACTGTAGTTAACAGGCAACCATAAAAACTTTTGCGAGCAAATTTTTTTATAGTTGCTGGTGATGCCGCTTTGCGCCTGAACGCTACCAGGTTGCCATTTTGTTGTTGTTTGCTTTGGTGATTCTGAGTCTTCCACAACACAATCTAGTTAAATTTGTTGGGAGTACTGCTTCGCTCCTCAATTCTGGGAGAGCCGTTTGCTAACTACACCCATTTACTATTTTGGCACTAACCTTAATAAATGCAGAGGGTGTGTAATAGCGCGAATATTTCGGCTTTTGACACAATTCCTCTGCGGATTACCGCCAAGAATGCTTTTCAACCTAAATTTTGATTTTGGGGATTTTTTTGGGCTAGATGTTGCCACAATGTCTGGTACAGTGTTTCTGGTACTGATGCACGTAGCGATCGCCCTAGTCTATTTTTTTTCTGCGCTGCTTGCAAGCAGCTATGGTTTGGGCAAATGTAAGCTGAACGCCCCATGCCCTCATCCAATTGTACCTTTCCCGAAGGAAATACTCGGACAATCCGCCAAAACTCTTCTTTTAAGCCTACTTTGCGGCAACTAACACAACGCCGATAGTTGGGTTTCATCGGTTTTCTGAGAATTTAACAGAAATGTTGTTGGTAATCATAAAGTTGGCTTGGCCAATCTCTATTCATAAAAAGTTGCCTGATTTGAAGTAATCATGAAGACTGGTACTGATGTCCATCCTACCAGAACTTTCTTCAGGCTCATAAATTACTCGTCATCATATTCAGTATCTAAAGCTTCATCTTCTAATTCTTCTAGTTCTTCTAGTTCTTCTGTTTGATTTTCTTCATCCTCTAGCTCCTCTAGTTCTATTTCATCTTCCTCTAGTTTATATTGGGCGCGGGCAGCAGCGAATTTGGCATCTTCTCCTGCGTGATCATATTTGGCTTTGTCTTTAATGTCGATTTTCCAACCAGTTAAGCGGGCTGCCAAACGGACATTTTGCCCTTCTTTACCGATGGCTAAACTCAGTTGATCTTCAGCTACTAATACGTGAGTTTGTCGGGTTTCAGGGTCCATGAGCCGCACTTCGTCTACTCTCGCTGGACTCAAAGCATTGGCAATATATGTTGCTGGGTCTGGAGACCAACGAATTACGTCTATTTTTTCACCGCGTAATTCGTTCACTACTACCTGAATCCGTGATCCTCTAGCACCAATACACGCGCCTACTGGGTCTACATCTCGATCAAGGGTATCTACAGCTATTTTAGTCCGTGGGCCTACATATCGGGAGGGAGGATTGGCTTCCCGTGCTACGGCAACAATTCTTACTACTTCGTCTTCAATCTCTGGGACTTCGTTGGCAAATAAGTAAACTACTAACCCAGCATCAGCGCGAGATACGAGGAGTTGTGGCCCACGTTGTTGTCCTTGGGAAACTTTTTTAAGATACACCTTAAATGTAGCATTAGCACGATAGTTATCGTTTGGTAGTTGTTCCCGCTTTGGTAGTTCAGCTTCTACTTCTGGTTGACCAAAACCGCTACTGACTGCCAAAATTACTGACTGGCGCTCAAATCTTAAAACTCTGGCTTGTAGTACCGTCCCTTCTAAATCTTGGAACTCTTCTTGTACCATCTGGCGCTGTTGATCCCGCAGTTTTTGGGCTAGCACCTGCTTGGTTTGCATTGCTGCCATGCGCCCAAACTCTCCCTGATCTGGGGTAACATCCAGAACTACAGAGTCGCCTAACTGCGCTTCTGGAGCTACTTGTTGTACTTCATCTAAAGAGATTTGATGATCAGTATTATTCACTTCTTCCACAATAGTTTTTGTGGAAAGCACGCGAAAACCTTCTCCGTCAATATCGAGTTCGACTTCAAAGTTGTCGAAATAATCTTCATCGAACTGCTTGCGTTCTAAGTTTTGAGCGCGACGGTAACGTTCATAGCCTTTGAGGAGTGCTTCTCTAATTGCTGATTGCACTGCTAACCGAGGTAAATTACGTTCACGACTAATACTTTCAATTAAATCTTTTAATCCTGGTAAACTCACCATTGACATAAGCAATCTCCTTTAAAAATTAGGGATTGAAAATTGGGGAATTCTAGGCTCCTTTTGGGGATTAGGAGCAATTGGGGATGAAGAATTAAGCAAGATAAAAAACTAGGCATTAGACAATAGGGATTAGAGAAAAGTTTGACTCTAGTCCCTAACTGCTAGCCTAAGCGTCCCTAGCCTCTAGTTCCTCGCTGCTTGTTTATCGGCGCTCATCTAACTGCACCCTGGTAATTAGGGAGCGAGGAATTTCGATGACACGACCTTTCTGATTTAAGTAAACTTTTGTCTCATCCCGGCGAATCAATTGACCATTCCACTCTTGTTGTCCTTCGTGGGGTGGGGCAGTGGAGACAATGACAGGAAATCCTTTAAAGGAAATAAATTCCCTGTCGGTTACAAGTTGCCTCGAAATACCAGGACTAGACACTTCCAAAACATAAGCATCTGGAATGATCTCCGCAGCATCTAAGGATGTTTCTAAAGCACGGCTCATGCGCTCACAATCATCCAAACCGGTATCTTGCTGGGGATTGCGGATATCTACCCGCAATACTGGTGGGCGTTGGTTGGTGTGAAAAACAATGCCAACGACTTCTAAACCCAGTTGTTCTGCTACTGGTATTGCCAAATCTGTAATTTGTGGAACTAGAGGATGAGCCATGAGCGAAATCAATAAAAAAAGTGGGCATCAACCCACTTCCTGCGATAGGGATATCTTCCAAGAAGTCTTGTGACGAACCAGTAGTGGTTCGCCCTCATTTGAGTGTAGCGCATTTCTTTAATAGTCAATAGTCATTAGTTAATAGTTAGTAGGCAATAGGCAATAGTTTATTCTCCTGTGCTACCCTTGCCCTTCACTTACCACGACGCTGATATCTAATCTCTGGGAGAGTAGTACGTTGTTCCACTATTGGCTGGATGCTCCCTTGTGTTTTGAGTTGTCGGGTTTGTTCTAGAATTTGGTCGAAGTCTTCTTGAGATAGGCGTTTTACGTAGTTGAGCTTGATTTCTTCTAGAAAGTCAACGAGTAAGCTTTGGATTTGGGAAATTACTTGCTTTTGCTGGATTTCAGTGCCTAGTGCCTTGCTGAAACTTTCTACAAGTTGAGTTGTGAGTTTGGCAGCTACGGGATCTTCGACGGCGTTGACTAGGGCATTGTAGAGATTGGTGGTGAGTTGAGTTGCTAGTTGTTCACTGAGTTGATTTTGTGCCTTAGTGACTCCAGGTAATAATTGCAGGTTACGAGCGAGAGGAACTTGATGTAATACGCTTTCAATGTTGTGGTGTACGATCGCAGCGAGTTCTGGTTGAATTTTTGGTAAAACTTGATAGACAATGGTTCTTACCAAAAGACCTGCGATCGCTTCTAGTTCATTGACATCATTGATATCGATGTAGGGGCGTAGGTTCTCTTTTTGTAACAACCAACGTGTTAGTTCACCCCGTTGAATCGAAATCTGGATTTGGTTAATCACTCGAATCACTACAATTTCTGTAATTTCTTCGGCAAAGTTTGCTAAAAATGTTTGATGAAATTGCCAGTTAATTGGTTGCAAGTCCAATAATTCTGCTTGATCTAAACGAATAGTTACAGGTATGATTCGCAACCATCGCCAGAAGGGGAGCAGCAAAAATAAATCATACCAACGCCACAATATAGCGTTTAACCAACTAAAACCTATATGACTCCGTTTGATATAAAAGACACGAATTAATAACTCTGTACCAAATAACAAGATAAAGGGTAAATCAATCAACCAAAATAAGTCAAAAAATTCGCTGTTTTCTCCGATGGGACGGTAGTAGTTGGTAGCAATTAACGGTCTAATTTTCTGATTGAAGAAATTGATTTCTTGTTTCCAGCCTCGATTAGTTAAATAAGACTGACTCCAAAAGGTCGCGAAGGATTGTTTGGCGGATTCTTGACCGATGCGATCGCGCATTCGGTTTTTGATTTTTTCTAAAGTTCCACTTTTACCAACGGCTGCAAAGGGATTGCTGTCAATCATTTCTCGACTGAGCCGCCTCAGATCTTCTAACTGAGCATTGGCTTGTGGTGATGTTAAACCTGTCTGACTAACTTTTTCTTCTAGTGCATTGACTTTTTCTAGGTAATTTGCTGTTTCTCTGTGAGGTTCAATACCTTTAATGGGGTCGTAAATTTGGGTAATTTGAGGAAGTCTCCGTAAATAAAAATCTCTCCAGGGTACGTAAGTCAAATCAAAGGCAACTAAGCATAAGTTGAATGTGGCAATAGTTGCCATTAGTCTTTCAAAGTATAAATTGCGCTTTTTTGTTGTTTTTATGTTCATCATATTTAGTTGTAATTTATACATTTTATAATATTAAAAATTTTGGCTTATAATTTTTGAGATTATTGTAATTAATTATTGTTTTTGCGGAAAATTATAACCTGCGATAGATGTCAAATATATTGATTGATAACTCCCGAACTTATCCTGATATAGGCTCTGGAAATTGGTCATTATTAATAACTCAAGAAAACCAGAAAAAAGCTCAGTTGTGTCTGTTAACCTTTATAATGCTGTTTATTTAATCCGCAGGAGTTTTAAATTATGTGGTGTGGGTTTAACAAATCAAGTATGGTCATAGGCGCTGCTTGTTTGGTTACTGCTAGTGTAATCGTTTCAAATACAACTTTTGCGGCTCGTCAACGTAACTATACACCCCAGGAATTTCGTGCTGTGTTGCGGGGATTAGGCTATAACGTCAAAGTGACAAATGCACCCCTCACTGATAAGGAAACAAAAGCAGCAATCAGTGAATTTCAAAAAGGCTACAAGCTAACCGTCGATGGCATAGCCGGGCCGAAAACCCAAGATTTTGCTGCTACTATCGTGCAGATTCTCCAAGGCAACTTAAATGCTGTACTTAAACCTAAACAGCCATTGCCTCGTGATCAGTTTTACAGCGATCGCACAGAAGATTTAGTTAAAGAGTATCAGAAAAAGCATAAACTACAAGAAACTGGTATTGCTAATTTGGCACTTCGTCAAAAGCTAGACAAAGAGGCGAAGGAAATCATTAATCAGCCTGGTACTAAGCCATCGCCAACGCCAACGGCTACACCAACTTCTACACCATCACCAACGCCAACGGCTACACCAACTTCTACACCATCACCAACGCCAACGGCTACACCAACTTCTACACCATCACCAACGCCAACGGCTACACCAACTTCTACACCATCACCAACGCCAACGGCTACACCAACTTCTACACCATCACCAACGCCAACGGCTACACCAACTTCTACACCGTCACCAACGCCAACAGCTACACCGTAGGCATATTTTATGTGTTTTGATTTGGTTCCTCCATTGGTCTACCCTTGGGTGTGGGTAAAAGTGGACGACGATCATCGTAAGGCATGGGAATATACTGAACAGTAGGTCTTCCGCCTTGCGGTTGGGGATATAAATCCATCAATTCGTATATGGAACGGGGCAGTCCGACAGTTACGGGCAGCCCCATTTCTGTAGCTTCCTCAACTGTGATGGGATAATCATGGGTGACGCGTCCGGTTGTTAAAGCTTCAATAATGGATTCGATATTTTCCGGGCTGACTTTTTGTTTAGGTATATTATCTTTGAGCAGAGTCCGCACAAATCGCTGTACTTGCTGAATAGCTTTGCCGGCTAAGTCTGCCATGATGAGAGTTTGGTCGTCAACTTCGCTGATGGGCTTATCTGCTATGACTTTGAGAATACTGGCGGCTGGGTAGTTACCAAGTTGGGGATCAACTGGCCCTAAAACCGCATTGGCATCCATAACAATTTCATCTGCTGCCAGTGCCAGCATTGTACCGCCACTCATGGCATAGTGGGGTACAAAAACACTAACTTTAGATGGATGACGAATTAATGCTCTAGCGATTTGTTCAGTGGCAAGTACCAAACCGCCTGGAGTGTGCAGAATTAAGTCAATGGGGACATCAGGGGGTGTGAGGCGAATTGCCCTGAGTATCTGTTCCGAGTCTTCAATGGTGATGTAACGCGAGATGGGAATGCCTAGTAAACTGATGGACTCTTGGCGGTGTATTAATAAAATTACGCGGCTTTTACGTTCTTCTTGAAATTCATGTAAGGCGCGGAAGCGGCGATATTCCATCTGACGTTTTTGCCAGATGGGTTGCAAGGAAGAAAGAAGCAGGAAAATCCAGAATAAGTCTCCAATGCCAAAGCCCATAATATTATTTGTGCCAATAAAACTTTTGATGTCATTATTGTGACAATTTTTAGGCGATCGCAATTCTATCTACAGGTTTATCTGAGAAGCATAGTTTACACTAGCTCATCAGGATTCACTCCTAATTGTCGCAGGCGTTCTGCTAATTGTTCTGCTTTTCTTTTTGCCTGTTCAGCTTCTTGTTTAGCATCAGTAGCTTCCTGTTCAGCAATCATTGCTCGTTCCGTAGCTGCAACAACTTTTTCTGTCGGCTCAGAAATTAATTCCCCTGTTAAGGTGAACCAACGTAGCCACAACCTGTTAATATCTCGAAACGCTCCTTGCCATACACCCAAACTTAAACCCAACTCTGGCATGAGTATGCGTCCCTCAGTTAAATTTATCGCTTCATAGTGACCACCTACTAACTGAAAAGCTCTCAGTTCATTGGTGTAGCGACTAAACACAATATAGTAAGGGATTCGCAAAATTCGCTCGTAAACTTCCCATTTGCTAGGAGGTTTAGCTGTTGGCTTTTGAGTAATGCCTAAATCTTCGTCTTCTGTACCTGGGGATAATAGTTCTACTACTACAAAAGGATTCGCTGGTTCTTGCCAAGTGACATAACTTAAACGCAAATCTTCGCCTTTGTAGAGTTTTTGTACTCCCACAACGCCAAACCAATCAGGGCGTTTATACCATAGTGGATGATCAAGATCGTAATAAAGATTCAGGTCAGCCGCACTGTAAACTAATTCGGGATTCCAGTTAATTGGTTGAAAGGTTAAGTATAAAAGTAAGGGTTGTAAAAAGTGAAAATCGTCTGGCAAACCTGGTTCCTCTGGGTTGTCGCTAGGTAAATCATACATTGTGGGTAGGGTTTCCCACGGAGGAAGGGGTGGCTCAGATTGGGGTATGTATTTAGGAAAGGTAGTCATATATTATCTGGTGATTCTTACTCTTATTATCTCTAAATGCTCAGTTGCCTTACCACGCGGCTAGCATCCAGCCAGAAAACTTATGCAAGGTTGGTAATTAGCGAGATATTACTTTCTTTAAATGTATAAAAAAAATCTCTTAATTGCTTATAAGCAACCATGACTGCCTGAATTATTTAGTGAATACTGAAGTTAAAGTATACGAACTTGTAGTAAATATGGCAGAAAATCGTATCAGTGCCAAGCTTTCCGCAGCAGATAGGGATGCAGTTATGCAAGCAATTGCGACTATCCGCGAAAAGTTACCGTTTTTAATTGATTTGACCACGGAAGACCGCCGTACTATAGTCAAAATGGGAGATAAAAGCCGAGCGTTTGTGAGCAAAGCTTTGGAAGTAGCCACACAAAATCCCAATTTTTTACCTCGTTCTTTTGATATCGAAGAAATGCGTCGGGATTTAGCACTGTATGAAGCGTTGTATCCGGTGCTGTTGTCTTTGACGCAACTCCAAGAACTGGTGGATGATACTTGTATGGCATCTGGCAGTGAAGCATATACAGCAGCATTAGCAGTTTATAACTATGCTAAGGCTAGTGGTGACGTGACTGGTTTAGATGGCGTGATTGATGAGATGGGACGCAGGTTTACACGCCGTTCTAAGAAAAAGAAAGCCGAGGTTGTGGCTGGATAAAGTTTAAGATAGGCGATTGCACCAAATATATTGATATAGAGACACAAAATTTTTGTGTCTTTTTTTATATATTTATTCGCGTTTGAACCTTTGAGGGTGACGGTTGAGCCTTGGAGGTTGACGGTTGAGCTTTTGAGGTTGGAAGTTGAGCTTTTGAGGTTGGAAGTTGAGCCTTTGAGGTTGGAAGTTGAGCCTTTGAGGTTGGAAGTTGAACCTTTAAGGCTGGAAGTTGAGCCTTTGAGGGTGACGGTTGAGCTTTTGAGGTTGACAGTTGAGCCTTGGAGGCTGAAGTTTTAAAAGTATTATTAGTAACATTAAAGTCTGAAAGACCTAATCCCCCTAGCCCCCCTTCCCTACTAGGGAATGGGGGTTTCAAAGCCTCTCTCCTTGTAGGGGAGAGGTTTGGAGAGGGGTTTTTATTATTATTCGCAACTTTCCCAAAATCTTCTCAGGCTAAAAGTTCAATCTTTGACCAGTAAATTATGAATTTTTGCAATGGATTTGGGAAATTTTTGGATAAAACAGTGCTTTATTATGTGTTAAAGCAGTATTTGTTACCTAATTACCATGAGTATGAGCAGTGAATCTGGAACGCCAATCAGTAAGCCTGTTCGATTTTGGAGAAAACCACCAAATTTAGATGTTAAAGAACTATTTAAATCTTTGAGTAAAGCGGCTCTAGATGGAGCTTTTGGGAATTGGCAAGAGGTAGGGAAAGATGCGGTAGAAGCCTTAGCAGCAATTGGTTGGGCGCAAACACCAGAAGAAATTGGTTGGTTGCTTGTTTACCGTGCTTTGATACAAGCAATGCTTAGTTTAGTAGAAGAGAACCGAGGTTTTTTCTTTGAAAAACCCAATCAAAGTGATATTGAGTTATTGTGTAGTCGCCTCAACGAATCATTAGAAAGTCAAGAGTTACGTATTGACCAGGATTTCTTTAACAATCCCAAAGATTTGCCAATTTTAGCCACAATTAAAACAGCTTTTGGTAATTGGTTGCAATATTTTAGCCTGAATACAATTGAAGCTCAGACAATTAGCGATCGCTTACCCCCTTATTTTGTATTTGCTCTACATGAAGAGTGGTTAGAACACCCAGATAAATATGATTGTTTACAAAAACAAGTAGATAGTCCCTTTTTTAAAGCCAGTGAACGAGAACGCTCATGGATGCGTTACAATGCTTGGCTGCAAAAACAAGTAGCCGAGCCAATATTCGATGAAACTTTTGGCTTAGACAAAGTTTATATTCCCTTACGGGCTTACTATAAAGTCCCTATCAAACCTCAAAAAGATAGTTATTCTTATCGTCAACGTCAAGAAGAAGAAAAATTTGAGCAGGTTGTAGTTGATTTAAAAACAGAACTAGAAACTTGGTTGAATAAAGCCGCGCCGCAAGATGCTATTCGTGTAATTAGTGGTGGCCCCGGTAGTGGCAAATCTACTTTTGCTAAAATCTTCGCGGCTGAACAAGCTACGAAAGGAGAAATTAACGTTTTATTTATTCCTTTACACCGTTTTGAGGTGGAAGATAATTTAGTTAATGCAGTTGGTGAGTTTGTTACAGCTAATAAATTCTTGGAGCATAACCCCTTAGAAGATAATCAGCAATCACGGTTACTAATTATCTTTGATGGTTTAGATGAACTTGCCATGCAGGGTAAACTCGGTGCGGAAGTAGCCAAAGAATTTATTCAAAAAGTAGAAAGAAAAATCAACAACTCTAATCAACAGCAAACTTGCTTGCAAGTTTTGATTACCGGACGAGAATTAATAGTACAAGCTAACACAAATCAGTTTGATAAATCTCCCCAAGAAATATTACATATTCTGCCTTATTTTGTGACTGACGAAGAAAGATTAAAGTACAGAGACGAAAGCAAATTGCTTGAGACAGATCAACGTCAATTTTGGTGGCAGAAGTATTCACTATCCAAGAATAAGCAATATAATGGTTTACCCGCAGTTCTAGACCAAGGAAGGCTCATAGAGATTACTGCTCAACCCTTGTTAAATTATTTAGTAGCTTTGAGTTATGAACGTGGTGAAGTAGAATTTTCAGAAAATAGCAACTTAAATACTATTTATGCAGACTTACTCAAAGCTGTTTATGAACGCCGTTGGGGTGATAGACAAAAGCATCCCATAGCTCAAGAGTTTAGCATAGCAGATGATGAAGAATTTGCGCTGATTTTAGAAGAAATTGCCCTAGCTTGCTGGCATGGTAATGGTAGAACTACAACAGTCAGGGAGATTGAAAATAAATGCGGTGGTAACAGTCATATCAAGCAACTGTTTATTAAATATCAAGAAGCAGCAGAAGCAGGTGTAACGCGTCTATTGACAGCGTTTTATTTCCGGCAGAGTGGAGTTAGAGAACAGGAAAAAACCTTTGAATTTACACACAAAAGTTTTGGTGAATATCTCACAGCCAGACGCATAGTACAAGAACTGAGTTGGATTCATAAACAGTTAGATAAACGTCAAACAGACCGCTATCATCGTGATGGATGGGATGAAACTGAGGCTTTAAGAAACTGGGCAATTCTTTGCGGCACATCCCCAATTGATCAGTATCTTTTTGATTTCATTGGCGACGAAATCCGTTTACACAATCTCGCAGATGTTGAAAATTGGCAACAAAGTTTGTGTCATCTCATTGGTTTTATGCTGCGTCATGGAATGCCAATGGAACTTTTGCCTGAAATCAAAAGTTTTCATCAAGCTAATCAACAAGCGCGTAATGCTGAAGAAGCTTTGTTAGTGGTTTTAAATGCTTGTGCTAGGGTAACGCAAAAGATTTCAAAAATTGACTGGCCTGCGCCTGAAGCTTTTGGTAATTGGATTTCCCGCTTGCATGGGCAGAGAGTTAGTTTTGATGGTGATGTATTGTGCTTGAAGTGTCTGAGTTTTTTAGATTTACAAAATTGCATTTTAAGCTCGAAAGATTTTTATATGGCAAATTTTCAACGGGCGAATCTTCAAGGGGCGAATCTTCAAGGGGCGAATCTTTACGGCGCGAATCTTCAAGGGGCGAATCTTCAACGGGCGAATCTTCAAGGGGCGAATCTTCAACGGGCGAATCTTTACGGCGCGAATCTTGAAGGGGCGAATCTTTACGGCGCAAATCTTCAACGGGCGATTCTTCAACGGGCAATTCTTGAAGGGGCGAATCTTCAACGGGCGATTCTTCAACGGGCGAATCTTGAAGGGGCGAATCTTCAACGGGCGATTCTTCAACGGGCGAATCTTGAAGGGGCGAATCTTGAAGGGGCGAATCTTGAAGGGGCAAATCTTCAAGAGGCTATTTTACCAGCCAATTTTGAGGGCAAACTTTTAACAGACATTAATAATGATTCAACGCCAGACTCTAATGAATAACCTATATCACCGCTAATTTCACCACCATAAAACCAAGCCTCCTCAAATTTATCTAACCGTAAGGGTGGGTTAAAAAATATCATCAATAGTTAAATGGTATGAATTAGGGGAAATCTCACAAGCCAAAGCCGCAGAAATAGCAGGGCTAACGCGTGCTGAACTTATTCAGGCATTATCACGCTACCAAGTTGATTTTATGCAATATACAGCCCAATAGTTAGTCGAGGAATTGGCAAATATTGAAGTCATCTAGTTAGGTGGGTGGGCGATCGCAATGTCTTATTATGTGGAAAAGTTAACGCAAAACCTAACCCCCTAACCCCCTTCCCTACTAGGGAAGGGGGAAAAGTTAAAGCCTCTCTCCTTGCAGGGGAGAGGTTTGGAGAGGGGTTTTCCAGATCATGTGAAAAGTCAGTCTAATCTTGCGGTTCAATTCCGGCGGCGCGCAGTTGTGCGGCTAGTCGTTCGGCACGTTGGCGTTCTTGTTCGGCGCGTTGGCGTTCTTGTTCAACACGTTGGCGTTCTTGTTCGACTAACTCTGAACCCCATAATAGTAGCTGTCCGCTTTCATCCCACCAGCGTAACCAATTACCTGTGCGGTTTTCTCGCGTACCTTGCCATACACCAAGGTAAAGATTCATTTCGGCTAACCAATACAGCTGGTTTTCGTTGGCGGTTTGTAGGCTGTATCTCCCTGTTTTCTGATCTAGGCGATATACTTCTAACTCTCCTGTGTTAGGTTCAAAGATGGCGTAATTAGGTACTTTTAAGACACATTCATAAAAAAACCATTTACCAGGGGGGTAAGTCGGTTTACTAGAATATTCGCTCCCATCTGTATCGGATAAAAATTCAATGACAATTACAGGGATGTCTCCCTCTAGTTGAGGGGTGTAACTGCGGATAACTTCTTCTCTACTGACTTTGATATTAGCAATATATGCCCAATCTGGGGCTTTAACGACAGTTTTGCCATTTAATGTGGCGCAAACGCCGTAATTTGTAGGTGTGAGGGCATTAGTTGGTAGTTTTCCCGCTAATTCTAAACTTTGGGTGAGTGCTGCGGCGAGAAATGGTTGGTTGATGTTGTCCACTGGATCGTCTGGTAGCTTGTAATCATCGGGTAGCTTTTCCCAAGTGATTTGGTAGTTGGGGGTGATGATGGCTGTCATATTGAGTAGGGAGTGGGGAATGGGGAATGGGGAGTAGGGGAAAAGAAATTTTTTTTTATGCTTCTGTCACCTGTAACCTGTCACCTGTAACCTATTCTTCGTCTATATCCAAGTCTTCGGCTGTCAATTCTTGATGGGGGATGGCGGCAATAATCGCATCTATTACTTTGGAAACTGGTAAAATTTCGATGTCAAAGTCGGGGAATTTTTGACCTTTGGGGATGATCGCTCGTTTAAATCCTAGTTTAGCGGCTTCTTTTAACCGCAGTTCCATCTGAGAAACGGCTCGCACTTGTCCACCTAAGCCGACTTCACCGATTAATACTGTACCGGGATCAACGATGCGATCGCGGAAACTAGCAACAATAGCAATGGCAATTCCTAAATCTACGGCTGGTTCTTCCACACTTAAACCACCGGCGGAAGCAACGTAGGAATCTAATTTGGACATAGGAATCCCCACGCGCTTTTCTAAGACGGCGAGAATTTGCACTAAGCGGTTGTAATCTATGCCAGTTCCCGCCCGACGGGGTGAGGGGTAACTGGTGGGGCTGACTAAGGCTTGTAACTCTACGACGATGGGGCGTGTACCTTCGCAAGCTACAACAATAGCTGTACCGGGTGCGGGATCATCACGGTTGCCTAAAAATAATTCACTGGGGTTAGGTACTTCCCGCAAACCGTGTTGCACCATTTCAAAGATGCCGATTTCGTGGGTTGCACCAAACCGGTTTTTGACAGTTCTTAACAAGCGGTGGGAGGCAAAGCGATCGCCTTCAAAATACAATACTGTATCAACTAGGTGTTCTAAGACTTTCGGCCCGGCGATCGCACCTTCTTTGGTGACGTGTCCCACAATTAACATTGTGATGTCTTCATGCTTGGCAACTTTCATCAATGCTGCCGTACATTCTCTTACCTGGGCTACCGAACCGGGTGCTGATGTCAAAGCTGGAAAAAACACAGTTTGAATACTATCAATCACCGCCACATTGGGTTTTAAGGAATCGATTTCCCGTAAAATTTCTTCTAAATCTGTTTCCGGTAGGATATACAAACTTGCGTCTATACTTTCAGGTGCTTCTGATGGATGGTGATTTTCTGCCGTTGTTTCCCCAGAGGCTTCTGTTTCAGGTGTCTGTTCTGCTGTAGTACCGTTTTCATCTTCCAGCATACTCAGGGGTTTGGAGACACCCAAGCGAGAGGCGCGTAATTTTACCTGCTGTCCCGATTCTTCTCCCGATACATAAAGGATGCGGTATCTCTGCGCTAATTGATTGGAGACTTGCAATAATAAGGTTGATTTCCCAATACCGGGATCGCCGCCAATTAACACCATTGAGCCGGGAACTACACCACCGCCGAGTACCCGATCTAACTCGCCATAACCAGATTCCCAACGAGTGACTTGGCGATCGCTAATTTGGTCAAATGTTAAAGAAGCTCGTGGTTTTGCTGGCTTGCTGGGCGGTTTGCCGTTACCCTGAGATGAATGCCAACCACCTACCCCTCCACGACTAGGAATATCTACGGAAGATTGAATCAGAAGTTGCTCTTCTAAGGAGTTGTAAGTACCACAATTGGGACACTTACCAAACCACTGGGAAGATTCGGCTCCACATTCATTACAAATGTAAACTGTTTTGGGCTTTGCCATTCTTAAATCTTAAATATTATGAAATATCTTAATTTTTCCTTAATTATTCCTCTAATTGAAAATCCTATTTATAGTAAGATTTGCCGCCTTTTCCAAATCAATTGAGGGAATGATATCTTAATATTATGGTATTAAAAATTCATCATGAAAAATTTTTAGTTGTTAAGGAGCGTTGAGAAACTTGGAAAGTCATAAAGAAAAAATCCTGGTGGTAGACGATGAAGCCAGCATTCGCCGAATTTTGGAAACGCGCCTGTCGATGATTGGCTACGATGTAGTCACAGCTGGCGATGGAGAAGAAGCTTTAGACACTTTTCGCAAAGCTGATCCCGATTTAGTAGTTTTGGATGTTATGATGCCAAAGCTCGATGGCTACGGTGTGTGTCAAGAGCTACGTAAGGAATCTGATGTTCCCATTATTATGCTAACAGCCTTGGGGGACGTAGCCGATCGCATTACCGGACTAGAATTGGGTGCTGATGACTATGTAGTTAAGCCATTCTCTCCCAAAGAGTTGGAAGCGCGGATTCGCTCGGTATTGCGACGAGTAGACAAAACCGGTGCTTCTGGTATTCCTAGCTCTGGGGTGATTCATGTTGGTACGATCAAAATTGATACCAACAAACGGCAAGTATACAAAGGTGACGAACGAATTCGCTTGACTGGCATGGAGTTTAGTTTACTAGAGTTGCTAGTCAGTCGCTCAGGAGAAGCCTTTTCCCGCTCCGAAATTTTGCAAGAAGTTTGGGGATATACACCAGAACGTCATGTAGATACACGCGTAGTAGATGTACATATCTCCCGCTTACGGGCAAAATTAGAAGATGATCCCAGCAACCCAGAGTTGATTCTCACAGCACGAGGCACTGGCTATCTGTTTCAAAGGATAATTGAACCCGGAGAGGAGTAGAAAGTAGGGGAGCAGAGGAGCAGAGGAGCAGGGGAGACAAAAAGAGAGTTTTTACCCACTCAACACTCAACATCGGCTAAACGCCGCGCTACCGCTAACAGCACTGATAACACATGACTAAATCTGATCCCAATCGAGTTTTACGGCGTTTGCCCTTGGTAGTTGGTGGGTTAGGGGCTATCCTTTTGCTGATTAACCGTTTATGGACACCGGAACTTACAAATTCCCAAGCGCGTGGTGATGTGCTGGGTGTAATTTTGAGTGCAGTGCTAATTTTAACGGGGTTAATTTGGCAACAGGTGCAGCCGCGATCGCCTGATGCGGTAGAACTGGTTGGAGAAGAAGGTTTTGTGTTAGCAGATGATTTGCCAGAAGCCGTGAAAACAGAATTAGCCTGGTCATCGCGTTTACTCTTAACTAATACAGTCACGCGATCGCTCGTGGTGTTGTATCAAGGCAAAGTTTTGTTACGTCGCGGCATTCTGGGAAAAAAAGCAGAAGTCATCCCAGGAGCAATTGTTAAACGAGTATTAGAAAAACAACAACCTGTCTATTTGGTAGCTTTAAATGTTTACCCAGGCAGGTTTGAATTTGATTATTTACCAGAAAACACCCAAGGAGTAATTTGTCAACCTTTGGGCAATCAAGGTGTCATGATATTAGGGGCAAATGCACCCAGAAGTTACACCAAACAAGATGAAAATTGGATTGCTGGCATTGCTGATAAATTAGCAGTCACTCTCAAAGGGCATTATCAATAATCATGCAAATTATTTATTGGCTACTGGTTGCCTTGATGGTTGTGGGTATTATTGGTGCTGTAGTACCAGCCATACCTGGAACCAGTTTAATTTTAGTAGCAATTATTATCTGGGGAATTGTCAGTCATTCGTTTATGGCTATTAAAATCCCCTTAATTGTGACAGCGATTGTTTTAATTTTGAGTATTGGGGTGGATTTTTTAGCTGGTTACTTGGGAGCAAAACAAGCAGGTGCTAGCAAGTGGGGACAGATTGGTGCATTTGTCGGTTTCTTGCTTGGTTTTTTCGGATTACTACCAACTTTACCTGTGGGTGGGCCTTTATTGGGTATTTTATTTGGGCCATTGTTGGGAGCGATTGTTGCCGAGTATATTTATTGTCGGCAACTGGGATTGGCTATTAAAGCTGGTGTAGGTATTGTCGTCGGGACAGTTGTAGGGAATTTAATTCAAGGATTGTTAGCGATCGCTACTGTTGTAGTATTCCTCTATACAACTTGGCCACAAGTGTTTGGGACTTAGAGTATCAGAATATAGCTGGTGGATAGGATATCCAACCAGCTGGTAAAACTTATGATTTCTTTAATGAAACTTGCGATCGCTTGCTAATTTCTGGCCAATTCACTACATTCCACCAATTATCTAAATATTCTGCACGACGGTTGCGATATCGCAAATAATAGGCGTGTTCCCAAACATCATTACCCATAATCGGATATGCGTCGTCCATGATGGGATTATCCTGATTGGCAGTAGTTGTAATCTGAAGTGCGCCTTGGGGATTACGCACTAACCAAACCCAACCACTACCGAAGCGTCCAGCACCAGCTTGATTAAACTGTTGTTTAAAATTATCAAAGCTGCCAAAGCTTTTGTTAATTTCTTGTGCGAGTTCTCCTGTAGGCTCTCCACCACCATCAGGACTCATGATTTGCCAGAACATGGTGTGGTTTAAGTGTCCGCCACCGTTATTTCGTACCTTCGTCCGAATATTTTCTGGTACACTCTCTAAATCCCGCAATAAGCTTTCCACGCTTCTTTTTTGCAGTTCGGGGTATTTTTTCAAAGCATCATTGAGGTTGTTCACATAAGCAGCATGGTGTGCATCATGATGCAATTTCATAGTTTCTGCATCAATCGCTTTACTTAAAGCTGTGTTGTCATAAGGTAATGGCGGTAACTTGGCGGGAGCAGCACTTAATTCTTTATCAGTATAAGCTACAGGTAGAGACGAACTAGCAGCTGGTGAAGCTGTTGCTGATTGTGATTCAGCAGTTGGGATTGTGCCACAGGCGATTAATATAGTTGACAGCAAAATAGCTGTGAACAATACAGCCAGTGTCTTTTGCAGATGCTTAAACATAAACTGACACCTCAAAATCAATATTTTGATTAGTTGGAAGTTTTGCAAATTAGACTTTAAAAATCAGTCAACTACAAACTGCTGTATATTACCAATTTTTAGGTCAATGGGTACAGAATACCCAAGAGGATGGAATTAATAATTGCCAAAGCTAGAGAGCCAATCAATGCACTCCAAAAACCCCACCGGAGGCGGAAACCTTCTACTAAATATGCAGCTAAGGCAAAAATTATGGCATTCAATACCAAAAAGAATAATCCTAGCGTCAGGATAATTAATGGGAAAGCTAACACAGTCAATATTGGCAAGAGCAAGGCATTTAAAAGTCCGAAGACAGCTGCTGCGATCGCGGCTTTCCCAAAACCATCAATTTCAATACCTAATGGTAACTTGGAAATAATTAAAAAGCTGATACTGGTAACTAGCCAAGTTAAGATAAGATTTAGCATAATAATTCTGCCTCTATTCTATTCATTAGCTAAATTAATGATGATAATTATCCACTTGTTAATCTCATAATTATTATTTCTACTTCATTTATAAATGAAATTTGATTTTAGTCCAAATAATCATAAGATATAGCATTATATTCTGATTAATATGTTATTTATTTTCACACGAATATAAATGTATTTTTTTGACTATATTGATATTTTTCTTTCAAAAAATTCTAACACAAAAATATATTTTATAATTTTATGTCTGGAATATATTCCTTTGGATATACAAATAAAAAAATATAAGCAAAACTATTGACAGAGATGGATGATATTTAGGTTTGCTAAACCTATAATTGAATCATTAATAAAGCTTCAGTTTGAATAAGCTAATCAGCTAGTTAGACGTAATAACTGCATAGACAAGCAGTAAACAAATGTCAATGTTGTAATGTGCAGCTATTGATAATAAAACTGAAATTTCGGTTTTTGACAGATTAATTAATTATCTCGCTAGTTTTTTAGTATATATCCTCACTGAATCACGAATGATTTTTGTCAGAAAATGACAAAATAACTTTTTACAACCCTTGAGCTTGTAAATATATATAACTAAGGCTAGTAATATGTTACTTGAGGAATTAATGCAACACAAATTAACATTAAATAAGTCTGGCAATCAGGTAACTCATAATGAAATCAAAAACAATCAACCTCAAGCTAATAATTTTGAGATACCTAATCTAGCAATATCTTTGACACCCATAGGCTTAGTTTTTAGTTGGGTCATATTTTTCCTGATTTTGCGAAAAATCAGGTCTCTTTTAGAAGATAAGATGGTGGTGACAGTTAAAGGATCACATCAATTACCTTGTAGAAACTGTCGATTTTATACCAATAACCATTATCTTAAATGTGCTGTACAGCCTTCTATTGTGATGACAGAAGAAGCTAAAAACTGTTCTGAATATTCACCTAAAAATGAGAAATTATCTCCTAAAAACATTTTGAAATAAGCACAGAACCCATAGTTAGGCAACCTGACCAAATTCTCGTCGTCGCTGTAGCCAATTAGCTATATCATTGGCGGTAATGATGCCTTGGAGTAAACCATTTTGAGTTACTAATACCCGACGCACTCCTGAGTCTTGCATTTTTTGTAGTACCTGAGACATTTGCTCTTCTGGACGTGCAGTTATTCCCTGCTCCGAGGGAATCATAGTTTCTTGAACAGTGCGGTGCATCCATTCTTGTCGCGGGATATCCTTTACCTGATTCAAAGTAATAATTCCTATTGGGTGATCATCTTGAATGACTGGAAAAGACTGATAGCGACGACTGAGAAAATATTTATCCACTAATTCTTGGAGTGTTAAGTCAGCGTTGACGGTTTCTGGATAGGGAGTCATAACTTCTCTTGCTCGTACCCCTTCTAGACTGCTACGTAGCAAAATTTCGTCATAACTAGCTGCGGCGGCGTTATACAAGAACCAACCAATGAGGATAAACCAAAGTCCGCCTAAAATTGCACCACCAAACATTTGCAACAAACCCAGCGCAATTAGCACATAACCCAGCCATTTCCCACCTGTAGTAGCAACTTGTGTCGCTTTTTTGAGATTGCCTGTATATTTCCAGATCAGAGAACGGAAAACACGCCCCCCATCTAAAGGAAATCCTGGCAACATATTGAAGATAGCCAGCGCCAAGTTAATAGAGGCTAAATAAGAAGTCACACCATTTACTACCACACTCCAGCCAGCATTTCTGCCTACATACCAGAGCAAACCAAATAGAGCAGCAAGCACCACACTGACAAGAGGCCCAATTCCTGCTATTTGAAATTCATCCCCTGGGGTTTCTGCATCCATCCGAGTCCGGGAAACGCCACCAAAAATAAACAAGGTAATTCCCTCTACAGGAATGCCTTTAGCTCTAGCGACAAAAGAATGAGAAAGTTCATGAGCGAGTAATGAGATGAAAAACAGCAATGTTGCTACTATACCCATACCAAAATAAGTAGCATTGCTTAGTCCTGGATAATTTTCTGGAAATAAACCCGCGCTTAAAGTCCACAGGACAAGAAAGAAGATGATTAACCAAGACAAATCTATTCGGATTTCAAAGCCGAAAATAGTGCCTAAACGAAAACCTTGCATAACTTGCTCTCGTTTTAGTCGTTTTTAGTGAAAAAGCTGAATGCTAAATCACCAAAAGCATAGAAAACGGTCATTCTTGCCGCCTCTAGCAAACGATAGAGAGGTATGTTCCAGAAGAAAGATGCTGATAACTGTCACCTGTCCCCTTTAACTAGGCTCTTTAGCTGGTAAAGTCGCAGGACGCAGAGTAATTATCTGTGTATTACCATTACGATTGATGGTTATTGGTATGGTATTACCAATCTTGGTGGCTTCTACTTGTTGTTGTACTTGCTGTGTATCTTTGATAGCAACGCCATTAATACTGTCAATAATGTCACCAGGACGCAAGCCTGCACGAGCAGCCGGAGAATTGCGAGCGACTCCTAGAATAATGACACCTGAATCTTGGTTAACTTTGACACCAACATCACTCTGATTAATTTTCGAGCGCAATTCAGGAGTCAACTGAGCCATTTGAATGCCAATGTAGGGATGATCTACTTTGCCTTGAGTGACTAATTGTGTGGCGATGCGTTGAACTGTATTAATGGGAATAGCAAAACCCAAGCTTTGCGCTCCTCGGATAATGGCGGTATTCATCCCAATGACTTCACCTTCGGTATTTAACAAGGGGCCGCCAGAGTTACCGGGGTTAATGGCTGCATCGGTTTGGATAAAGTCAACTCGCTCGGTTGGTACACCCAAATCGGCAACAGAACGCTGAGTGGCGCTGATAATGCCTTGGGTGACGGTGTTATCTAGTCCTAGGGGATTGCCAATAGCGATCGCCCATTGTCCTGGCATAAGATTATCAGAGTTACCTAACCTAGCTACTGGTAAGTCTTTGGCTTCAATTTTGACAACAGCAACATCTGTCACACGGTCAATTCCTAAAACATCACCCTGAACACGCCGACCATCTTTTAATAACACCGAAACATTATCTGCACCTGCTATCACATGGGCATTAGTAAAAATTAAGCCATCAGCACTGGTAATAAACCCTGAACCTACACCTCGTTGTACTTCTTCTCTACTGGGGAAATCTCCACCAAAAAAACGCTCGAACACTGGATCAGGAGATACTGAAACTGTGCGAGTGGCATCAATTCGCACTACTGCGGGGCCTACTTGCTGCACAACCCGCGTGACATAGTTAGCATCTGTGGAATTGTTAGGAATTAGTGGTTGCTTTACTGGTAATGATTGAGCATTCCTAACTTCTGGAGCGGACATACATCCAGACATCAACAAAGCCAGGTATAGCGCAGGTTGTAGAACAATTCGTTTCATGGTTTTGGCGGTGGAGTCAAAGTTTCCTTTGTGGTGCAATCTTCTAGCCAGCTACGCCAGGATTGAGTTGCAGCAATAACCAAGTTAAATAAGTACCAAAAGGCCCCCAAAGGGCATAAGGAAGGAAAAGCCAAGCTGCTTTTTGAGAGATGGGCTTGACAATGAAAGCCAGGATATAAACCAGAAGTGTAGCTACCCCACCAACAATCATTCCACCTGTGAGGCTGCGGAGTTCTACCACAATTGGGCTATAGGCGGAAGTGAGGATAGCGATCGCAGCGTAAATTATCATTAAATTCCAGGGTCGAGAACCCTGTTTTGTCCGTTGCTGCCAGACAATAATGGCTGAGATAGTCAGACAAGCCCAAATTAAAGTCCAAATAAATGGGATAAGAAACTCGAATGTCAACCAGTTGGGACGTTGCAAGTTCTGAAACCAAGGGTCGCGCAGTGAGGTAAACAGGCTACCACCGAAAAATAATGCTGCCGAAACTGCTGTGATAATCCATTTAGCTTTCACAATGGTTTCCTGTCGAAGTAGGTCTATATTTGCAGTGTAGAGAATAAAAGGCGATCGCTGCACCTATCTGGGGATTGGGGACTGGGTAAAAGTTGCTCCCCCTGCTCCCCCTGCCCCTCTGCCCCCTCTGCCCCCCTCCTCCTCTGCTGCCCTCTAAGGAAATGGCCGTAAAAACAACTGGGTAACGTAGTAAGTGTTACCCTCTCGCCAAACACCTACACCTGTTTCCGTAAATACTGGACGCAGAATATTTTCTCGGTGTCCGGGACTTTTCATCCAACCCTCAATGGCGGCTGGTACTGGTCGAGGTACATTCTGACTTTTGAATAAGTTTTCACCTACGGCTGAGTAAATAATACCGTCTCTTAGCACTCTTTCTTGTGGTGTACTACCGTCAGCACCAGTATGGCTAAAAAACTTTTGTTCGGACATCTGACGGCTATATTTACGGGCAACTTGCGCCAATTTCTGATTATCTTTTAGTGGCGAAAGACCATTCTTTTGTCTTACTTGATTAATCCCTCGTCGAATTGCTGCTTCCATTTCGGCAGCCGTGGCAGATTCGGGTGAAACTAAGGGTTCTGGAGGTTGGCTTGTTGGTATTTCAATATTGGGTAGAGGTGGCAATTGTTCGGTAATTTGCTCACACCCAATTGATAATAGGGCGATCGCTACCCATAATAAGCATATTTTTTTAGGCAATTGATTCATTTAAATCAAGAAATAATCCATTGGATAGTTGTTTGCTTACTCTTATTCTAGTTTTCTATAAAAAGGTGACAGCCAAGTGACAATGTAATTAAAAGCATCAGTTTTTATAAAAAGAAAAAGCCATGAATAGCTATTACGAATAGTATCTGTATTTTCTATTAAATTAGAACAATGCCAATTAACAAATCTCACTTTGCATCTGCTTTTGGAACGTGGTTGCAAATTACCCTGTCGGTGTTCTTTCTATTCATGTTAGGTGTGTTACTGTTGCTACCTATTTTAACTATTTTACAAGCCCCTTCATTTATGGTGGGTAATAGTAATCTCTGGTTGTTGCGTTGGCAAAATAGTCCAGATGTGGGTTTTAATATTACTTTTAATCCAGGATTGCTGCTAGCGATCGCATCTTTGCTAGGTGTAATCGTATTGACATTTCGTAGACGTTCCAGTTCAAAATAAATGATGTGTAGCTTCAGAGTTGTTAACCCTGAAATATTGGGGACTTAACCTAGTTTTAATCCTAGAAATCTAATAACTAAATAGCTTCAGTCCAGAGCCGACTAGGAAACCCAACGGAGTTACGATTCATGTCTATGCTACACAAGTTGCACTGGCCGCAAACAGCGATCGCCCTCACCCTCACAACTGGATTGATTGCTGCTACAAGCTTTCCAGCCACAGCATCCTCATTCCGTATCAATCCCTACTTACAGCAACCAGGGAGCGATGGAATGTCTTTTACTTGGTTCACCGAGGAAGATGTACCTGGCATACTCTCAATTACTGGTGCAGGTCTAAGTAATCCCCTCACATTTACCAGTACACCTGCATACCAATCGGTGCTGGCATACACGAATGCCGAAAAGAATCAAAATATTACTGGTTTATCTCCAGGTTCTTGGTTGCTCAGTGATAATAACTATAAACATACCGTAGATGTACGTGGTTTGCTGCCGGGAACGACATATGAATATACGGTAGTTCAGGGATCAAATATTTTTAACTCATCCTTTAAAACTGCTCCCAGTAAGGACGACTGGAGCAGCATCCGCTTTATCGCTATGTCTGACAGTGAAACCGAACCAGCCGGGCGTTCTAGCCGCCGTGAATGGCAACCCGGTGCTTTAGCTCCAGGTTCAGCACCACGTCCCGAACTAAGCGGTAGCCAATGGGCAAGCACTTTCGGCACTTCCGGGTCAGGTGGTTCACAAACCTTGCGTTATGCTGTGACTGAAACTGAAGGCTACAAACGCAACCTGGAAATCGTTAACAGCCGCAACCCTGATTTCCTCATGATGCCCGGTGATTTAGTGCAAGGTGGTGGCTATCAACCCGGTTGGGATGAATTCTTCCGCCACAACGCCGGGGAATTTGGCAGTGGCTTGTCAACCTACCCTATTTTGCCAGCCTTGGGTAACTGGGAGAACTTTGGCGCACTAAACGGTGGTTATGGTACTGATGCTGACGGACGTTTTGGCCCGAAGTTTGGCCGCGATAAGTATCATGTTTACTTCGATGCACCCGACAACGGTACACCCGAACACCGGGATAATTACTATCGCATCGACTATGGCCCCATCACCATTATTACCCTCGACAGTTCCAACGGTGAACCAGACGATCGCCGCAGTAACTACGGTGGTGTAGGTCAACCACCGAAAATAAGCGGACAAGATTACACAGGTACAGGAACCGACACCCAAGAAAACTATACGCGCGCCCAGTATGAAGCGGCTGGTGGTACAGACTTGGCAGACTTCAACCCTGGTAGTCCTCAATGGAATTGGGCAGAAGCACAATTAGAAGACGCACGAGCCAAGGGTCAAATGATTTTCGTGCAGTTCCATCACGCACCCTACAGCAGTGGTGAACACGGACAACCAATGAACCATACCCTCTCAACAGGACAGGGTGGTACACCAATGCGCCAATATCAGAGTATGTTTGAGCAATATGGTGTTTTGGCGGTACTATCCGGTCATAGCGAAATGTTCGAGCGTAGCTTTGTTGATGAGAACGGCGACGGCATTGGCGTATATTACTATGATGTGGGTGTAGCGGGTGATGGATTACGTGGCGAAAAACGTAACGGTTCAAGCTTGAATGACCCCCTACTGAAATACAACAGCTTCAGCCAATGGTCAGCTGACCAAAGTGAAGGGGAGTTGTGGCAAGAAATCGCAGGTGCGCTGCAATTAGTCAGTGGTGGTAAACATTATGGACATCTTGAGGTGAATTTAGAGAAACTCAACAGCAACAATGGCAAATACGCCAAAGTGACACTGACACCTGTATATAGCTTCCCCATCCTTGATCAAAACTATAATCTCTTGCGTACTGAGCGCCGTACCTACAGCGATGAGATTACTATGTTTGTAGATACCAATGGGCGGATTGTCCAAGCAGTCCCTGAACCCAGTATCATTTTTGGTTTCTTGATGTTTGGCTTGGGTACTGTGGGACTCAAATCACGTAAAACTAACAGACATAAGCCCTTGGCATAATCAACCAAATTGATCATAATCATTGGTGCGTTAACGTAGCGTAACGCACCCTTGTATATTAAGATTTACTTTATATCCCTCTTCTGTCACCTGTCACCTGTCACCTATCACCTGTCACCTGTCACCTGCTATAAATCAAATATTAAAAATAAAAATATCAATAAATTACCTTTAAACTTGATTGGAATTATATATTAATCACCTTTTTTTGTGCTGGCTGGCATAATAGTAAAAGATGCAAGTACATATATTTCTCAATCTCTAACGCTACAAAAGAATTAGAGATTAAATCTGTAAAAAAGCTGTATAACTAGCTGCAAAATCAGAGGGTTTTCACTGCGTAATTCTGTTGCTCATCATGAATTTACAGTTATTTCGTAGTTAATTTTTCACGTAGGCATTTATGAATCCCATCGACATCAGTAAGCTTCATCTTTGGGTACAAGATAGAGACACAGTGTTGGAATACAGTCATCATATAGACTGGCGATATGGTCAAAAGCCAGACTATACCCATTCTAATGAAAGACTTGCCGCAGAAAGCACCCGCAATCATCCTGAAAATTCCCTAGAAAGATTAGTCCAAAATTTAGTGCGGACTTTTGACATTGAGGCGAATTTTAAAACTAATCCGGCTCAGTGGCTTTCTGTTGTCCAAGATAAGTTTCGCATGAGTACCAATGGTGGTTATGGCTACACCATTACAGATTTAATTAGTTCCGGTACTTATAAACTATTAATTGGCAACACCAAACATTACAAAGCCTCTGAGGAAAACTTTGAAACCTCAACTAATCTTTTCCATACTGCATTCCCTGATGGTTTCTTATGGGAAGTTTTGGAAGTTTATTCAACTCCGCCAAATATTGTTTTTAAATGGCGACATTGGGGAGATTTTAATGGTGCATATAAAGACTATGCACCCACAGGTGAAACTATTGAAATCATCGGCACAAGTGTTGTTCATGTCAACGATGATTTAAAAATTATTGGGTTGGAACATTATTATGACAATACTAAGTTCCTAGAAAAGCTCACATCTGGTGGTAAATTACCAAACAATGATCAACAACAGCAGTCAGTAGCAGAGACAAAAACTACTCGTTCTATCTGGCAAAGATTATGGGGTTTCATTAGGAAACTCTGGCCTTGGAGAAAAAAACCAACAAATGTAAATTTAGCTGAGAGTCGTTGTCCTTTTGCTGTCATGGTGAGCGGGAAGTAGGGATTATACCAATTCACAACGATGCTCTCGCCCCGCTCCGCTCTAAGCGCAGCTATGCCGTAGGCTTTACGCAATTAAAAAACTTAGATGCAGTAAGGCTTTCAGGGTTTACATCTGTATCAGGTTTTTCGTGAAATGGTATTAGGCATTGGGCGTTAAGTTAATTTATTCTCCCCTGCTCCCCTGCTCCTCTGCTTCCTCTGCTTCTACATAGTCTCTAGCCTCCTTGATGCAAAACATTTTCTAACATGGGTGCTAGTTCTTTAGTTAACCGACCTGATTTGACAAATTCTGCATAAGTATCGGCTTCAATTGTCAATAGTTCTTCGCGAAACTGTTCAGTTGTAAAGTTCTGGAGATTGGGATACTCATTTTGCAATTTGTCAATCTTGGTTTGCATTTGTTCCATTTCCCCTGCAATTAGTTTCTCTTGGTAGCGCACGAATTCTGGCTCAATACCGGGATGTTTTTGTGTTTGAAGATATTGCAGAACTCTTTCTAAGGCCACATTACGAGCAACCATTTCTAAATATTCTTCCCGTAGGGGTGCATCGCCTAGTAAATTGAGCTGTTTAACTAGCGGTTTGATGCTTAGTCCTTGAACAAGTAGGGTAAATAAAACGACTCCAAAGACGATCGCTATAATTTTTTCTCGCCCCGGTAAAATTGTCGGTACACTCAAGGCCAAAGCTATAGATACAGAACCCCTTAAGCCTCCCCACCACAAAATAGTTTGTTCGGGTAGAGAAATTGCTGATTTGGTGATTGTGGTACTCAAGTAGCTAAGAATAAAAATAGCGATCGCTCGCATTAAAATCATTGCTGCTACTGTCACTACAATAGTTTGTAGATTTTCGCCTAAACTCGCAAAGCGAATTTGGTCGCCAATCAGCAAAAAGACAATGGAATTCACGAAAAACGCTAAAAATTCCCAAAACTCGGACACAATAATCCGAGTACGGGGATTCATGCCGATACGTGAGCCAAAGTTACCTAAAATTAAACCTGTGGTGACAACTCCTATCACCCCAGAACCACCCAAATCTTCGGTAATCAGGTAAGTACCGTAAGCTGATACTAAGGTCAGAGATTGTTCAACCATCGGCAAATCAAAGCGTTGGGTAAGGTAGGAAATCCCAAAGCCAATCAAGCCTCCCACCGCTAACCCAATACCTACAACTTGAAAAAATTCCACCGTGATGGGTTGAAATCCTAATTCGGCATTTCCTAAAGGCAAGGCTACCAAAAAACCAAAGGCCACTACTGCCATGCCATCATTAAATAAGCTTTCACCTTCCATGAGGGTGACAAGGCGGTTACTTACCCCTAATTCCCGAAATAAGGCTGTTACAGAAACAGGATCAGTAGCTGAAAGACTTGCACCGATGAGTAAAGCTGTGGTGATAGATAATCCCGCCAGTTGATTAAGTCCAATGGCTACCCCAGCAATGGAAATTACTACCCCCAACACCGCATACAGACAAATGGGGACAAATTCCTGCTTTAAATCCGACCATTTGAGATTCCATGCGGCTTCAAATAATAGAGGGGGTAAAAAAATGAACAGAATTAAGGCTGGGGAAAGAGTGACTAAACGCACATCAACCAACGCCAAACCTAACCCCACAATTACCAGCAGTAATGTATAGGGGATCTGGCGAAACCAAGTAAATATCTGCGGTAGGGTTGCCACCCCTAAAGATACCGACAGCACTAAAAGAAACTGTTTGAGATTAGAGGCGATCGCTTCCTCTCCCATTGCTGATTCAATTACCATAAGGAAATTCCTGGTAGAATTTTGCACTTCTTAATCATCTGAACATTTTTCCCAGATTGACGCAAAATCACATGAGTTATATCATAGCCACCTCTTCGGTTGCTCTGAGGGGGTAGAAGTTGTAGGCAATCCTGGTAAGATAGTGGCGATCGTGTTTCTCCCAGGGTAGCTGCTCGCCTAAAATTCAGTCTTAGAATACAACGACAATAAACCTTAGAATTACCCCGCTCCCGTGGTAAAACAAAATGAGTTTTTCCAAAAAGCCCTTGCAGCACTCACAAGTCAATAGCGTAGAACTTGGGCAATTTATCACAATTAATCAAGAAGCCTTTGCTGAGTTACTGACTTTTATCGATTTTGCAGAAAAGTTTACACTTGGTTTTGTGGAAGTTAACTTTCTCCCAGATGTAGACTTATTAATTGCAGCGTTGCAAAAAAACTCAGAATGTAAAGATATTCAATTTTTTATCCTCAATTGTTCAGATGCTAATCTGCGATTTTTGCGAGATGAAATTGTGCAAAGATTAGCTGAAATTGAGGTGGAAAGCAATAAAAAATTAGTCTTGATGATCAGAGGTTTAGAAAATGCTATTGGTGTTTTCGCTGAATATCCCCCAGTTTTGCAAGACTTAAATTTTGTACGGGATGCTTATAAAAGTACCGTACCTCATCCCATATTATTTATTCTGCCAGACTATGCCATCACGCGCCTAGCTAAATTTGCTCCTGATTTTTGGGCTTGGCGTTCAGGAATATTTTGCTTGAAAACACCAACAAAAACTATAGAAAACGCGATTAATCAAATTCAAAACAGCGAGGCTGTAGATAGATGAGAACCGCCAGAAAAGCAAGAACGGATAGATTCATCTGCAAGATTTACAGATTACGTTTGAGTTTAATGATGAGTATGGTTTCTGACTTTTCACGTTATGTGGAAAAGCTAACGTGAAATCACACAGAATCGGATATGGAATATGTTGGTTCAACATAACTTGTAGTTGGGTATTTTTTAATTAATTCCTTGACTTGTGCGGCTACTAAAGGGTGTGAATCTTTTTGCAAAATTGGTAAAAGTTCACAGAGGACGCGGTGGGACACTACACTTAAATAAGCGATCGCTGCTTCGCGCACAAAGCCTGTAGGATGACGTAAAGCTAACAAGATTTCGTGAATTGTCAGGCGAATCCGATTAATTTGAGCAAAATGTAAACAGCAAGCCAAACACCAATCGGAGAGAAAATTTCCCAAGGTAAGCATTCGGCGGAGTCGATCACCGTCTGATAATTCTTGATATTCGATTAATCCGGCGGTAATCAGATAATTTAGTTTTTCTTGGTGCGATCGCTTATCTAAAATATTCAACAACAGACTTTTAGTTGGTAAATTCACCGTATGTTCTAAAATTTCTAACCCTCGTGCTAAATTTGCCCCTGATTCAGACCTTAAGTTAAAAGCCGCCGCTTGCATTTTTTCTGGGGAATACAGTAGCCGCAACAGTAGTAATAATCTCTCTCTAATATCCCATTCCATTTCTTTTAAAGCTCGTTGCAGCAACTCATAAACAACCAAAGTTCGCTGATTATTGAGATAGATATCTAAAGTTTTCTGTGGTTGTAAATCTAGGTAAGCAGCATAAATTTCACCTAAAAATCGCAGTTCCTGCTCAATTAAATTTTCTACCCGACTGTGCTGAAACCGATCTACTAAATTAGTAATTTCGGATTGTTTTTGAATTTTTAATATGCTCCGAAGAATATGATATCTGGTTGCACTACAAGAAGATTCCAAATGTAACCATAAAGTTTCTACTGCTTCTGAAGTCGAGATTTGCGCTATTGTCCGCCAAGCATACATTCGCAATACTTCTGGTTTGTAAGCATCGGTAGCCAATTGCAGCAGCATATCTAAAGCTTCATTTTCCATTTTAATTAAGGCACGCATCGCCGTTGCACGGGTGGATTT
Source organism: Nostoc sp. PCC 7524 (assembly GCF_000316645.1). NCBI lineage: Bacteria > Bacillati > Cyanobacteriota > Cyanophyceae > Nostocales > Nostocaceae > Nostoc > Nostoc sp. PCC 7524. The sequence goes on along the minus strand of NC_019684.1, from coordinate 3,352,505 downwards.
ATAGTAGAGTGCCTTCAGCAATGCCGGATAATATTCTTCCATGCGAGTTGCCGCAATCATTTCTAAGACAGCGCAGCGTACCCGTAACGATTCATCCTGCAACAAATTGGGTATGTGAATCCGCAACGCCTGTAAATAAACAGCTTCTCTTAAAGCTTTCACAGCATTCATCCGTTCTATTTCTTGTTTATTGATCAGCATCAGGCGCAGAGTTTTGGTTGCTGCTAACTTTTGCATGGCTGTTCCCTGATGTAGCAACAAAGCCGCCGCAGTAGCACGGATGAGGGAATGGTTTCGTAACTGTAAATATTCTTCTAGCAGGCTGAGATTGGGATTAGCTTCCGATAGCCAAACGTAACGCAAGGCTAAAGCAAAAACTTCTGGATTCACAGCACCGGGAGGACGTTCTAAGAACCACCGCACTTCCGATACATATTCTGCATTAGCACCTGCTGTCAACATCACTTCTAAACTGTGACGCTGTAAATCTGGAGTTAACTTAAATAGTAATCCTGCTAAAATTTCTGCTGCCCCTTGGGGATCAATTTGGGCTAACAGTTCAATACAAGAGTGTTTATCGGCGGCGCTACCTTTTTCTTCTAAAGCTTTGACTACCCCGTGTTTAAAGGCACGTAAACCCACTTTAGCAGCACTCAATTCACCGCGTTCAGCACTTAAGACTAGCAAATCAACATAACGCGATCGCAATACCAAAACAACTTTGAAGCAGGCAGCCGCTACAATCATTGTCTCCCCAATAAAGACCCATTTTTGCCAGGTAGCAGAGACAAACTGCCCGCAAAATAATAATGTCATCAGAATTACTACCCCAGCCAAACCTGTAGCGATCGCTTCGGCTGTTCCTCCTGATAATGCTTGCATCCGGCTGCGAATGCGTTCAGGGATCGGTTGATATAATACCGGGCCACTACTGACAACGAAAGTATAACGTAGGAGTTCGTCAGCAAATTTCAGCCCTACCAACCCCCAGAAAAAAGCCAAAGATTGGATTCCAGGTAACAAATTGAGGATAGCAATCAATCCAGGGACAACCAAGCCTACAGCCACAGGTAAGAGGGCAGCACTAAAAAATACCCCAAAGCGTTCGATGAGTCGGCTAGAGAAAAACCACTGAGTGGTTAACTCACACAGTCCGATAATGCCACCAAATAAACCCAAAAAACTGGCTAGTTCTTTGTCACCTAAATTGAGCTTTAATTCTTGCAGATATTGGAAATCGATTAATAAACCAATCACCTGCAAAAGACCGACAAAGGCAAATAATTGTAATGTATACCGTTTCAGTGGTGCTTCAATGCGACGGTGGCGAGAAGCTTGTTCTTGGGGAATGATGCGTTGCGGTGCATCGGGAAAAGCGGCTCGATACTGATAACTGAGATAGGCCAGAATTGCCGAACCCAAGATAATCACACCACAGGCGATGATAATCACCCGATTGAGTCTGGCGAATTGCAACAACCAAGGCAAACTAAAGCCACTAATCACATCAGCCACTAATAAACCACTGCTTACCAGTGGGTAAGTGCGCTTAATTTCGCGAATATTAAATAGTTGGTTAGCAACAATAGAGGTGTTGAGATCATTTACCACATACAGGGAATCCACCCACAACCGCAGCAAGAACACCACAATCACTGAAAAGAAAGCAACCTGTACACCCCAGCGTAATAATACTAAAGCAACTAACGGCATCACCATACAAGGTGCGATCGCCACCACCACCCAGCGCAACGGAAAAATCTTTTGCAACCAAGAATATAAAAAAACCAGTGCTACACCCATAGCAGCACTAGCTATATACATCCACGGTAGTGGCCCAGCCCCATATTCATCTAAAAACAATGCAACTGTACTGTCTTCCGCCCATCGCAACCCTACCGATACCGTGGTGTAAAAGGCAAACATCATCCAAGTCCGTTCGCCTTCCTCTGGCCGTAGATTCACCCACTTAAGCAGTTGTGTTAGCCAGCCCTGATTTGCAGCCAACGAGTGATTTTTCGATTCCATGTTTATTTTCTGGTGTCATCACCGGATTTAGGAGAAATGGGAGTAGGGAGTAGGGAGTGGTGAGTGGCGAGTGGGGGAGTGAGGGGAGATGAGGGAGTGGGGGGAGATGGGGGAGAACTTATACTTAATCCTCCTCATCCTCCTCATCCCCCTCATCCTCCTCATCCCCCTCATCCTCCTCATCCCTTCACCCTCAATCTCTCCTAAAAATGGCAAAAGCCCTGAACAACTGAGTATTATGTTTCCCACTCAGCGTTCAGGACTATCAGTTTTTAATCAAATTCAACGACTATCAAGTCATTGTCATATTTTTAGTGGTGGATTAATGGCACACTATTTTTTAGGCGATATCAACATCATCATGTTTCGCCCTTCTTTTTTAGGTGCTTGCTGTACTTCACCGAATGGCTCCAAATCAGTTGCCATACGCTTGAGCAAAGTTTCTGCTAGATCACTGTGTTGAATTTCTCGACCCCGGAACATAACAGTCGCTTTGACTTTATCTCCATCCTTCAAGAAGCGTTCTGCTTGCTTAACACGCACGTTATAGTCGTGTTCTTCGATTTTGTAGCGCATCTTGACTTCTTTGACATCAGCTGTATGCTGCTTCTTCCTGGCTTCCCGCGCTTTTTTCTCTTGTTCAAACTTGTATTTCCCGTAGTCCATAATCCGACAAACTGGCGGGTCAGCCTTGTCACTGAGCAGCACTAGATCCAGCTCCTTTTCTTCTGCTAGTTGCAGTGCTTCCTGGGGAGCCATGATTCCTAGCTGGGAGCCGTCAGTGTCAATAACTCGAATTTTCGGGAAGCGAATTCTTTCGTTAATTTGGGGCAGATCGCGAGTTCTTTTTTTCTCAATCACAGGCATTATGATTTGTGGGAGCTCTTTTTTAAGAAGTTAGTTTGGACTTGATGTACTTGGACTTGATTTTTGTGCATCATAGGCACAACACTAAAATAACTGAGGACTTCATTAAGAGTCTATAGTTTTGGTTTAGTTAGTCCACAGAGTAATTAGTTATCTCTGTATTTGTTATTCTACTCATTCTGAGAGAATTTCTCTCCCATAGTTAATTTAAATCACATAACCTAGAGAAGAATTAATTATTGTAACAATTATTTTCTCATTTGCTCATAGTCAATAGTCCATAGTTAATAGCGGCTTTCCTGACCAAAACAGGGTGTAGGGTGCAGGGTGTGGGGTGTGGGGGAAGAAGAGAAAACTATATTATTTTTACACCCTGCCCCGAAACCAATAGGGTAAAAGCCCCCACCAAAATCTCTGATTTGGTGGTCTAAAATCAGTGCTGGGATCAAGCACCCACTGATTTCCCCTACACCCTACCCCCCATACCCCACACCCTTCTTTTTGACTTTGTAAGATAGAAGTTATGAGAGTTGCAACAAGGAATCGGAGGCAAGTGTGACCACTACGGTACATTGGCAGCAAAGAGTGGGTAATCAAAGAGACTGGGTGTGGCGTGGTTGGCAAACCCGTTACACTTACATTCGCCCTAGCCAAAATTCCCAGAAAACAATACCTCTGATTCTACTCCACGGATTTGGAGCTTCTATTGGGCATTGGCGACATAATTTAGAAGTTTTAGGGGAGTATCATACAGTCTATGCCCTGGATATGCTGGGTTTTGGTGGTTCGGAAAAAGCTCCAGCTAACTATAGTATAGAGTTGTGGGTAGAGCAGGTGTATGATTTCTGGCAAACTTTTATTCGCCAACCAGTGGTACTTGTAGGTAATTCCAATGGTTCTCTAGTTTCTTTGGCCGCCGCCGCCGCCCATCCAGAAATGGTACAGGGGATAGTCATGATGAGTCTACCCGACCCATCGCTGGAGGAAGAGGCGATTCCACCTTTTTTGCGCCCTGTTGTCAGGACAATCAAAAATCTAGTGGCTTCGCCATTGTTGTTAAAGCCTGTGTTTCATTTTGTGCGTCGGCCTAGTGTGCTACGGCGTTGGGCTGGGTTGGCTTACGCTCACCCCGAAGCAATCACCGATGAACTGATCGAGATTTTGGCTAGCCCTCCCCAAGATAGGGGTGCTGTCCGTGCTTTTAGTGCCTTGTTTAAAGCTGCGATCGGGATTAATTTCAGTCCTAGTGTGAAAGCACTGTTACCAACCATAACAATTCCCATGTTGTTAATTTGGGGGCAGAAAGACCGCTTTGTTCCTCCCATGTTGGCTAATCAATTTGCTCAATACAACGAGAAATTGCAATTGCTCAACTTAGAAGATGTAGGCCATTGTCCTCATGACGAATGTCCAGAACAGGTGAACCAAGCAATTTTAGATTGGATTAACAAATGTCTTGAAAATTCCTAACAGTGCTTATCTACTAGGAGAGCCAAACATTTGGACTGTTTAGCCAATATTGACTTGATTAGTGTCAACTGCGGCAGTACCATGTACAGAACGCGCTACCGAAATCATTTTGTTCAGAATTTCTTGGTTAGGAACTTTACCCTTTAACACTACAGTGCTGCCAGTCTGAGCTACCCAGAGAGAATTCATATCATCTAGTTGGGGGTCTTGATCAAATGCTAATGCTACCCGCTTGGCTAAACCACTTTGGTCATATTCGCCATTCAATCCTAAACGCTCTGGTGGAATTGATTGAGTAGCAGTAGATGCAGTAGAGGTAGCAGGAGCTTGTGTAACTTGCGGAGTAGGATTTACTTGGGCATTTTGAGGTTTTTCCATGCCAAACAATCTTTTCAACCAACTCATATATGTTCTCCTGATTTAAGGTTGACAACGTTCCCAGGATAAAATTTTGCTAAATCATCCACATCTGCCGATCAAAAGATATTTACCTTAGTTAGCTTCTGCTTGCAGAATGATTTGGACATAACTTTTTGCTGGAGAGTATGAAGAGTGCGAGTATTAAGTTTAAAATAAAATACACGATTTATAATTAATTAACCTAGTAAACAGTACGTGTAAGGCAGCTGTTAGCTAACATTTGCTTTAGCAAGATGCTGTCTTAGCCTGTGTTGGCAAAGATGAAACATACCCTTTCAGTTCTCGTAGAAGATGAAGCCGGGGTTCTATCCCGCATTGCTAGTTTATTTGCTCGTCGTGGCTTTAATATAGAAAGCCTTGCGGTTGGTGCAGCTGAACAGGGAGGAGTTTCCCGAATAACGATGGTTGTACATGGTGACGATCGCGTGATCGAGCAATTGACTAAGCAACTATACAAGCTGGTCAACGTTCTCAAGGTGCAGGATATCACAGAAACTCCCTGCGTAGAGCGAGAATTGATGCTGTTGAAGGTGAATGCTACTAGCAGTAACCGTTCAGAAGTGATCGAACTAGCTCAAATTTTTCGGGCGCGGGTGGTAGATGTGGCAGAAGACTCGCTCACTTTGGAAGTTGTAGGTGATCCTGGTAAGATGGTGGCGATCGTCCAGGTGCTACAAAAATTTGGGCTGAGGGAAATCGCTCGCACTGGTAAAATTTCTCTAACTCGTGAGTCTGGTGTCAATACTGAATTGCTCAAATCTTTGGAAGCAAAAGTTTCGTAAGCTTGAGCTAAAATTAACTCTGAAATTAATTACTGAGGCAGCGAATCTAGTAAAAATCCTTACTAATTTTGCTGCCTTTTGATCCTATTGCTACTAAGCGCATTCATAGTATCAGGTGAACGCTAGCTTAAAATTTCATTCCACTCGGATAGACAAAGGGGTTGTGCTTCAATCTCGACATCAAAACAATCCCTAGCCGCAGCAATTAAAGCTGTCATAATCTTGTCTAAACTCAAACTTTGCGGTATTTGCACAGCCTGAAAGGATTCTGCACCAAATACTTGAACAAATAATTCTGCATCTGGCTGCAAACGCATCGAACCATGTTGCAAAATTGCACCGCCTCGTCTTAATTGGGCGCTACCAATTAATTTAGCACCATCTGTTAATACTAAATCTGCACCTGTAGCTGTGCCGAAGCAGTTGGGGTTATGAATGTAGCCGCGTCCGGCTGTACCATAGTCTAAGTGAATATTGAGCGATCGCCATCCAGTAATCAAAAATTCACAAATCCTTTGATAATTCTCTAGACGATTGCCAGTTAATCCCGAAGTGACAACAGTATAAGTCAAATCTCCTTGGTGCAACACTGCCCTACCACCTGTAGGACGACGGACTAAATCTAATATTTGATTTTTCCAAGTGAGATGTTCCCAATGTTGGGGATATTGTCTTTGATGATAACCAAGGGAAATAGCGGGTGGCGACCAAGTATAAAATCGTAGAGTTGAAGGTTGCTGTCCTGATAGATGCTGTGCTAACAACCATCGGTCAATTGCCATCTGCACACTACCAGACGCTTCTAAAAAAGGAATTAGTCGCCAAACCTGCTTGTTACCCATTCAGAATTGTGAATTATCTAAGCTGCACCAAATTCAGATTGTAAGGCTTCATCGTTGTCATCTGCGATCGTTGCCACAATGGTAATTAGTCGGGAAACTTCCCCAGGCGATAATTCTGCTAAAGTGCGTGTAGAGATGACTACTACTCGGTTCTCAATAATACCAAAACGAGCTTCAAAGGTGCTAGAGCAATTCATTTCCAACAGGTGACGCATTAACTTTGGTTCATCTTTAGCCGGTAGCTGGAGAACCGCAGACCAAACGGTGATGGTATCTTCATCCGTTGTCCCTGTCAACTGGACGAATACTTCCACACTGCCATATTTAAACTTCCACAGATAACCACCTTCTGCGGGATGGCTTACCATTGCGGTGTCATCTTGTTCTAGGGAGTCGATGACATTTTCAATCACTTCCACATGGTTAATGCCGGTTGTCTCAACCATTTCATCTAAAGATTCTGGGTTAATTAGGGTTTCTTTGTAGCCTGTCATACAGATTTTTCTCTCAATATATTCGCTGTTTTATCTACACAATACTTTATAGCCTGTAAGCAAAATTAGGTTGAGTTCCTTAAGTAATAGTCTGGGGATTGGGGACAGGTGACAGGTGACAGGTGACAGGTGACAGGTTACAGGTGACAGAAAAACCAAGGGTGTGGTTATCTGCTTTGGTTCATTATGAAATATTAGTAAGAAATATTACATTCCATTTTGGCGTAATTACTTGTAATATATGTTTTACTGCACCTGTAATTAGTCAATGGTGTAGCAATTTCCGATTGTAACGCCGCCAAGGATGTATCAACCTATGTCCTCTCTGTCTCAAATTGTGCCAAGTCGTGATGTTCGGCAATTGGGGATTAACCCTAATCATTGGTATGTGGTCGCGCGCAGTAGTGAAGTCACAAATAGGCCATTAGGAATTATAATTTGGCATCAGGCGATCGCACTCTATCGAGACAGTCAAGGACAAATTCACGCTTTAGAAGACCGTTGTCCCCATCGTCAAGTTAAACTCAGTCACGGACAAGTCATCAACGATGAATTAGAATGTGCTTATCACGGTTGGCGTTTCAATCATCAAGGTGAATGTGCAACTGTTCCTTATCTAGCCACCAATCAGAAACTACCTAATTGCACAATCCGACTTTATCCAGTTAAAGAACAAGACGGTTTTATTTGGTTATTTCCTGGCGATGGTGAACCATCTGTAGAACCTTTAGGCTTACCAGAATGGGAGCATTTAAACTATATTGCTACAGTTGCAGTAATTAATTGTCAGGCTCATTATTCTTATTTAATTGAAAACCTGATGGATATGTATCACGGACATTTACATCAGGATTTGCAGGCTTGGGCAGAAGCAACACTAGAAGATATTGATGAAGATAATCACCGTGTAGACGCACATTACCAAGCGCAAAGTTATTACAAAATAGATAAAATTTGGTCTATTTCACAGTTATTTTTCCCTGCATTACGCCGCTTACATCCCGAACCTTTGGATGTGAGTTATATCTATCCTCATTGGATGTCTACATTAGGCAAAGATTTTAAAATTTATTGTCTATTATGTCCGGTGAGTGAAACGCAAACGAAAGCTTATTTAATTCACTTCACCTCATTAAATGCTTTTTGGCGATTACATAAATTGCCTGTATGGTTTCGGCAGTTTGTCAAAGATAGTTTGTTTGGCGCAGCGCAAAAGTTTCTTGATGGTTTAGTGGTGCAAGATGTACAGATGATTGAGGAGGAACAGCAGGCGTATTTACAAAATCCCCAAAGACGGAATTATGAGTTAAATCGGGCATTAGTCAGTGTGCAAAGGCTGATGAAAAATCAAGTCGAGAAATAAGACAAGGAGCATTAAATACGCGGTGTAAATAATTAAAGGTTTGTAGTAAGGACTTTAGTTCTAAGAAAAGGGCTTTAGCCCTTACTACGAACTGAATGACAATAATTTTATGCTTTCGATATGTTTGAAGAAACAGACGAGCGACAGAATATATCAGCTTGTGTTCAGGTTTTAGCTGGGTTGCGGTTTGAAAAAGATTTGATTAGACATCGCCGTAAAGCTGTTAAGAATTTAACTAAACGCTTCTTAAAGCCACAATCGGATCAAGTTTTGCAGCACGACGGGCGGGAACAACACCAAAAAATAAACCAATTCCACCAGAGACACCCACAGCAGTCATAATCGCTACGGGTGAAACTGCTGCTTCTAAGGGTGTTAAAGCTGCTACTAACATAATCCCACTGACACCAACCGCAGTCCCAACTAAGCCGCCAATGGCTGAAACAATCACAGATTCAATGATGAATTGCAGCAAAATATCTTGTTCTGTCGCGCCAATTGCTTTACGCAGTCCAATTTCTTGAGTGCGTTCAGTGACGGAAACTAGCATAATATTCATGATACCGATACCACCGACAAACAGAGATATACCAGCGATCGCCGCTAACATAATTGTCAATGCACTAGAAATCTGTCCTACTGTTTGCAAAGCATCCTTTTGAGTCCGAATGGTAAAGTCATCTTCACCGATCAGTTTGTGGCGTTGTCGCAGCAAATTGGTGATTTGAAAGACGGCTGCATCTACGCTATCGGCATTTTTCGCGGAAGCCACAATATAACTTAACTCCAGTCCATAGGGAGAAGTCCGCCCCACAATCCGATTAGCCATAGTGAACACAGGTATCAAGGCTGCATCATCATAGTCAACACCCAAGCTTGAGCCTTTGGTTTCTAATACTCCAATCACCTGAAAGCTAGCATTCTTGATTCTTAATTGTTGACCTACAGGGTTACTATTACCAAATAGTCTGTTGGCTAATTTTCCCCCCAACACTGCAACTTGATTGCTGCGCTTCATGTCTACGTCGCTAAAAAATCGCCCTTGGGCGACTTCAAAATCCCGCACAATTAAGAAACTGGGAGTTGTGCCAATAATATTGACATCAGTATTTTTATTACTGTAGGTAACAACCTGCCTACCATTTAACTCCGCAGTTACATTGGCGATGGTTGGGACTTGAGTAGCGATCGCTTTGGCATCTTCATATACTAAAGTCTTCGGTACTTCTCTGGAAATTCGTTGAGTTGCTTGATTACCAGGAATAATAAATAGTACGTTTGGTCCCAAAGACTCTAACTGTTGCTGCACAAATTTTTGTCCACCTTCACCAATGCCAATCATGGCAATCACCGAAGCATTACCGATAACAATACCCAGCATGGTGAGGGCGCTACGGAGTTTATTAGACAGCAGGGTTTTACCTGCCATTTGCACACTTTCTAGCAGGTTCATTAATTACCCTCTTGTTTCTGCTTCTCTAGTTTGTAGTCTTTGGGCAGATCAACAAATACGCGATCGCCTGCTGTGATTCCTGATAAAATTTGCGTTTGGTCTTGGATTTGTGCGCCTACAGTCACTTCCTGAAATCGGGGTTTATTCCTAGCATCTGGTACAAGTACGCCAGTTTTACCATTCTCAGTCAAAATTGACACCGTTGGCACCAGCAAAGCATCATTGACGCGATCGCCCAAAAATGTCAAATCCACATTTAACCCAGAACGTAACTTTTCTATACCTGTATCCAGTGCCACCCGCACTTGAAAGGATGTTACACCTTGTTCAATCACTGCTTCCGGTGCGATCAAACGCACATTACCTTTAAAGACTTCATCAGGATAGGCATCAGCTACAATTTCCACCTGCTGTCCCTGTTGAATTCTACCAATATCAGCCTCTGGGATTTGCGCTAATACTTCCAAACCCTTGGCTACAGCCACAATAGAACTAGAAGTTGCCGATGCACTGGTGGAGGCAGAAGTAGTAGGAGTCACAAAAGCGCCGATATTGGCGTATTTTTGCGTAACAATGCCAGAAAAGGGCGCGCGAATTACAGTATCTTGGAGTCTGACTTCTGCGGCTGCTACCTGTGCTTGAGCCGCTTTCACAGATGCTCGACGTTGGGCAATTTCCTCAACGCGGCTACCTTCTTCCAACAATACCAGTGCGGCGCGTGCTTCAATGACGGCTGCTTCTCTGGCTGTAATCACCTCGCTACGAGTGCCACTTTCCAGTAGTGACAACCTTTTTTGGGCTTCCGCCAAATTAGCTTTAGCACTTTTATCTTCACTAATGGCTTGATCGAGTAATTGTTTTCTCTCTGCTCCCTGTTGGTAGAGGTATTGATAACGCTTAACTTGCTCAGATGTATAATTTGCCCTGGCGCGAGCTGCATCGACTTGGGCTTGGGCTTGAGCAATTTCTTGGGGACGATTCCCTGCACGCGATTCGGCTAATTGGGCTTCGGCTTGGGCTAGTCGCGCTCTAGCTTGAGCAATTTCTTGGGGACGATTCCCTGCTTGAGCTTGGGCTAACTGGGCTTCGGCTTGGGCTAAATTAGCGCGGTATTGGCGGATTTGGGCTTCAATATCACCCACATCCATCCGGGCAATAATTTGTCCTTGCTGGACGCGATCGCCCTGTTCTACATATAACTGTGCCAGTACACCAGGGTTTTTTGGACTAATATTAACACTCTGAACTGGCACAACTTTACCACTGGCAGTAATCCGCAGAGTCACATTTTTTGCTTCTACAGGAACGGTTAGTTGCGTGACATCTTGTTGATTATTTCTTTGACTAACAAGGCTATAGGTTGTCGTTGTACCAACAACCAAAGCTCCAGCTGCTAACAATCCCACTAGCCATCTAGTTGGGTGCTTGACTTTGCCAATAATGGGAACTTCTATGTAGGCAATCATAAGTTTTGGTCTATGAAAAGTATTGGCAGTCTGATGAGGAATCTCAATGATTAAGAATATTGTAGAAATAAATACTTATTTATAGCAGGGGACAGGGGACAGGTTACAGGTGACAGGTTACAAATTACAGACTTGAAAGCGGTTTATTGTAACGATTGTATGATTGCTTGATGTCCTAATCTATATGGCAATTGCCATAAAACTAAATAACTAATTAGACGAATAATTATTCGTGGTGTTGCTGATATGTCAATAATCCTAGCTTTGATTTATTGAATGTGCCTTCACCTAACAGGGTGAACTAGGTGCTGAGTAGTGATATCTCTATGATGAGGATTTTGTAACGCAGAGGCACGCAGAGGTTTACGCAAAGTCACACAGAGGTTTTATGAGAGCTATTTGCTTGTTTAGTGTTACGGGATACATCTTCAGACTTGCAGTGTAGAATTCTGATCTTTGACAATTAAACCATCTTGTACGTGAATAACTCTTTTGGTTTGGGCGGCAATATCTGGCTCATGGGTGACAATGACAATGGTGATTCCTTGCTAATTCAGTTCTGTGAGTAAATTCATCACTTCATGAGAGGTTTCAGTGTCTAAAGCGCCTGTAGGCTCGTCCGCTAATACTAATGCCGGCCTCGCTACCCGTTGTTGTTGTCCACCAGAAAGTTGACTGGGACGGTTGAAATACGTTCTCCTAATCCTACTCTTTTTAAAGCTTCTAAGGCTCTCTGACGGCGTTTGCGTTTGGGTATATTAGCGTAAACCATTGGCAACATAACATTTTCTAACGCCGTGGCTCTTGAGAGTAAGTTAAATTGCTGAAATACAAAACCTATTCTTTGATTAGACTCATCCGCAAATGAAAAATGCTTACTGTAACTGGGGTTGAGAAATTTGAATGCAATAGGAGATCGCTATGTGAGCTACGAAAAAATAGGTATTTGAGAGCATTCAGAGGCAAAAAATTCAAATTGCAGTGAAAGGTAGAAAATGGCTTTCGCAATTGCTCAGGTACAGAAATCAAGTAGCAGAAGTTGAAAAAAATAACCGATTAATTCGTAGTTATAAGTAGTCAGATTTCTACCTTCAAAAATATAGTGTCCAGTCGTGGGACGATCCAAACACCCCATAATATTCATGAGTGTAGATTTACCCGAACCCGAAGCACCCATGATAGCGACATATTCCCCACCGAGATTTCCAGTGCTTGAACAGCTTCTTGTCAAAATGAGAATTGCTGGGGTTTTGAGAACGTATAGAGAAAACTCTGTGATCACAATTTACATTGACCAGAGATATACGGGTTTTTTGAGAATAAAAGGAAAACTTATGATTTGAATTTGAAATTACTTAGCAGAACCATGTAAAGCGATCGCAAATTTGTACGAATTTTCAGATAAACTTAAGCAAATGCCTGCCGTTCTGACCTTTTTTGAATTAAAAATGCAAAATGCAAAAGGCAAAATTAAGAAGAAGATTTATTTTGAATTAATTCTGGGTATAAGCCCCTAATGATTGCAATTTTGAATTGTTTTGACCCCCAATATCTGAATCAAGGAGGAATTATAACGTGGATTTCTTGTCCGATTTCTTGATGAGCTTATATAAACTTTAAGAATATCGTTCAAGGCGAAAGCATAGATGTCTGTCTTCTGTTCGACATCAACATCAGGTTTGAGCGACCCAGTTTCTCTCCTTGAGACATTCTCCATTCACAGGTGAATTTCTGACAGGTGTTTCCGTCGCAGCGCGCAAGTGCCCGCCACCGCCACAAACATTCGATCAGCATGGAGCGTACACAATGAACAAGTTTGACTCAACGCGGACAAAATTTGACAACACCAGCGAAGGCTGGCTAGTGCAGGTATATAGTGGCGATCGCCGCCTACTCTGCGTACTCGAGTCGTCTCACGCCTGGACTTTTTTGTTGGGCTGTGGGTTCGGTCTCCTACTGGCGGTGGGGTGGTTTAACCTCGCCAGTTACAGTCCATCCACGATTTATGAACCGTCAACAGCTCCCCCTGAAATAAATGTGGATTGATTAGCTCAGTCATGGCTAGAAGAGCGGTGTCCACACAACTCTTCCGATTTGGCTGATTTCATACCGTCCTCGGTGCAATATCCGTGTATAGAGAAAATTTTGTGATCGCAATTTACACTGACCAGAGATATACGGGGTTTCTGAAAATAAAAGGAAAACTTATGATTTGAATTTGAAATTACTTAGCATATCCATGTAAAACGATCGCAACTTTGTGCGAATTTAAGTATATGACTTAAGTACATAGAATTTTGCGCATTAGATAGATATTGCTCTATAGAAGTTACTGTGGGACAGCAACACCTTCCAGCCCATTCGGAGAGCGGCCATCTTTGAGCCCCCTGCCGACAGGTGTTCGCATAACACCTGTCGGCAGGGTTGAAGCGCTGCACCCTTACTTCTTAAAGCTCACTTATCACAATAATCGCTCTTTTTTAGAGGAGGCAGAAGGAGGTATTCATGGATTTTTTGTCCTTGTTCTTAATGGACTTCGTTAAGCAGTTGCAGTCCCCAACACTCAGCTTTCTGATTGGTGGTATGGTCATTGCCGCCCTTGGTAGCGAATTAATAATTCCAGAGGCGATTACTCAGATCATCATCTTCATGCTGCTCATGAAAATCGGTCTGACCGGTGGTCAGGCGATCCGCAATTCCAACCTAACGGAGATGGTGTTACCCGTAGCGTCTGCTATAGCAATAGGAATTCTCATTGTATTCATCGCGCGCTATACGTTGGCCAAGCTGCCGAAGGTCAAAACTGTGGATGCGATTGCGACCGGGGGGTTGTTTGGTGCTGTGAGTGGCTCTACCATGGCCGCCGCCCTGACGGTACTGGATGGACAAACAATGCAATACGAGGCATGGGCTGGCGCACTCTATCCCTTCATGGATATCCCAGCGCTCGTAACTGCGATTGTGATAGCCAACATTTATCTCAAAAAGAAAAAGAAGGGTAGTGCAGCAGACGAGTATCTCAGCAAGCAGGAGTATCTCGGCAAGCAGCCCGTTGCAGCAGGCGATTATCTCGCTCAGCAGGATTATCCCAGCACCCGGCAAGAGTATCTCAGCAAGCAGCAGTCTGCGGATAATCGGGTCAAAATATGGCCGATCGTGAAGGAAAGCCTCCAGGGACCTGCCCTATCGGCAATGTTGCTCGGCATTGCTATTGGCATATTAGCCCGGCCGGAAAGTGTCTATAAAAGCTTCTACGATCCCGCCTTTCGCGGCTTGCTTTCGATATTGATGCTGGTCATGGGTATGGAGGCTTGGTCAAGACTTGGCGAACTACGTAAGGTGGCTCAGTGGTACGTCGTGTATAGCGTAGTGGCACCGTTTGTGCATGGGCTTATCGCCTTCGGTCTCGGCCTGATTGCCCACTACACCACAGGATTCAGCCTGGGCGGTGTCGTGGTTCTGGCCGTCATCGCCTCCTCTAGTTCAGACATCTCAGGTCCGCCCACGTTGCGAGCCGGTATCCCGTCGGCCAATCCCTCCGCCTACATCGGGGCCTCCACAGCCATCGGTACGCCCGTTGCGATCGGCTTGTGTATACCGCTCTTCGTCGGACTCGCCCAGGCGATAGGCGGTAGGTAATCCCAGACGGGTCGCGTTCTGTCGGTCCTCCCTTGACCCGGCAGACCAAGCGACTCAATATATAAGATCAATTACGGTAAGGAGGTAACCAACATGGCCAAGCCAGCCAAAAAGCTCGTCATCGTCACGGAAAAGATTCTGCTGAAAAAGATCGCCAATATCATCGAAGAATCCGGGGCAA